>NZ_JAMYED010000001.1:0-617198 GCF_033843685.1 Stenotrophomonas sp. RG-453 | reverse complement strand
CCCGCCCAGCCTCCCAGCAACGGCATACAATCCAGCTTGGCCACGGCCGGCCTCGGTTTGTTTTCTCGACAACTACAAATCTAGCTGGTCGGCCGTGCGCCTTCTCCCCTCAGATGGGAGAAGAACCAAAATTCTCCATACCGAGGCTGCCAAGGGATTTGGCGGGCAGGAGATCTACATCTACCGCCACATGCTGGCCATGCGCGATCGCGGCCATGACGTCTCGCTGCTGTGCCAGCCCGGCGCGCGGCTGGGCGAGATGGCACGCGAAGCCGGCTTCACCGTGCACGCGCTCAGGATGGGCGGCCTGCTGCGCATGCTGCGCGGCATCTGGTCGGTCTCGCGCCTGGTACGTCGCCATGGCTATGACGTGGTCAACACCACCAGCCGCCGGGACAGCCTGATTGCCGCCGCCGGCGCCCGCCTGGGCGGCACGCCGCTGGTGGTGCGTTCGCGCCACCTGATGAGCCCGATCAACTCGCTGCTGACCTACACCGGCCTGCCCCACCGGGTGATGACCGTGAGCAGCTTCGTCAAAAAACTGATGGTCAGCCGCGGCATCGACGATGCGCGCGTGGGAATCGTCCCGCCGATCGCGGTGCCGCCGCAGTGGTCGCAGATCGCCAAGCGCGACCCGTGGCAGTGCCTGCAGGACACCCGCGCCGACGTGCGCGCCGAACTGGGCTTCAGCGACGAGCAGATCGTGGTCGGTTGTGTCGCAGTGCTGCGCGAACCCAAGGGCCACCTGGAGCTGCTCAAGGCGATGGCGCCACTTTGCCAGGCCAACCCGCGCGTGCAGCTGGTGATCGTCGGTGATGGCCAGCCGGTGATGGATCGCCTGATCGCCCTGCGCGAGCAGTTCGGCATCGCCGCGCAGGTGCACCTGCTGGGTTACCGCCAGGGCGCTTGCCGGTTGATGGCCGGCTTCGATATCTTCGCGCTGGCCACCCACAAGGAAGCGGCCGGCACGGTGTTCCTCGAGGCGGCCTACGTCGGCGTGCCGATCGTGGCCACGCGCGTGGGCGGCGTGCCGGAGATGGTGGTGGAAGGCAGCAATGCCCTGCTCGCGCCGCTGGGCGACCAGGCCGCGCTGACCAACGCACTGCGTACCCTGATCGAACAGCCCGACCGCCGCCAGCAGATGGGCCTGGCGGGCTGGGAATGGATGCGCAGCGCGCACCGATTCACCCCGACCGGTCACACTGAAGCGACCGAACACTATTACCACCAGTGGTTGAAGGAACTGGGCCATGGCCAACGCTAGATCCGTCCCGGTGCTGATGCACCACCATGTCTCCCCGTCCCCGGGGATGATCACGGTCTCGCCGGAAAACTTCGAAAGCCAGATCGCCTGGCTGGCGGCCAATGGCTGGACCTCGCTGACGCTGGACCAGTACGCGGATTTCCTCGCGGGCAAGCCGACGCCGGCCAGGTCGATCGTGATCACCTTCGATGACGGTTACCTGGACAACTGGGTGTACGCGCATCCGATCCTGGCCAAGTACGGCATGCACGCGGTCGTGTTCGTGGTGACCGGCTGGATGGGCGAAGGCGATGTCCGCCCGCATGCGGGCCAGCCCGGCGCCACCCTGCCCGCGACACCGGACCATCGCGGCTGCGAGGAGGCGATCCTGCGCGACAACCGCCCGGACGAGGTGATGATGCGCTGGAGCGAGGCGCGCGCGATGATCGCCGCCGGCACCTTCGAAGTACATTGCCACACGCACACGCACACCCGCTGGCTCAGGCAGGCGATCTCCCGCGAGCACAAGCGCCAGGGCATCGCCGGCGACCTGTCGGTGGCGCGCGACGTCCTGCAGCAGCAGCTGGGCGAGGTCTCGGACACCCTGTGCTGGCCGTACGGCGACTTCGACGAGGACTATGTGCAGATCGCGCGGGCGCACGGCTTCAAGTACCTGCATACCACCCATCCGTTCGGCCGCAACGTGGTCGGTGGCGATCCAGAACACATCTACCGCTTCGCGATCCGCAACCGCCCGGCGAGCTGGCTGCGCAAGCGCATCGCCTACAGTTACCACCCGCTGATCGCGCCGCTGTTCAACCGCTTCAAGGCGAAGAAAAAGAAGATGGTGCCGGGGCCGTAACGCGCTACCCCGCCGCAACGAAAACGCCCCGGTTTCCCGGGGCGTTTCCAGTTTCCGGCCTCGCTGCCCGGCTCAGGCCGCGGCCGCCGCCTTCACCGCCGCCGAGAGGCTGTCCAGCGTGGACTGCATCAACTCGGCGCTGTCGGCCTCGACGGTGACACGCACCACCGGCTCGGTGCCCGAGGGCCGCAGGAACGCGCGGCCGCGCCCCTTCACTGCCTGCTGTGCAGCCAGCAGCGCAGCCTGCACGCTCTCGGCCTGTACGGTGGCCTTGGCCGCACCCTGCAGGCGGACGTTGACGGTCTTCTGCGGCACCTTGTTGAGTACCGACAGCACCTGGCGCAGCGAGGTGCTGTCACGGCGCAGCACTTCCAGCACCTGCAGCGCACTGACGATCGCATCACCGGTGGTGGCGCGGTCCAGGCACAGCAGATGGCCGGACGCTTCGCCGCCGAGCACACCGTTGTTTTCGACCAGCGCCTGATGCACGTACCGGTCACCGACATTGCTGCGCTGGAACGGGATGTTCAGCCGTTCCAGCGCCTGCTCCAGGCCGAAGTTGGTCATCAACGTACCGACCACCGGGCCATGCAGGCGACCGCTGCGCTGCCAGGCCTGGGCCAGCACGAACAGCAGGTCATCGCCATCGACCGGATTGCCCTGGTCATCGGCCATCAGCACGCGATCGCCATCACCGTCGAAGGCGATGCCGAAATCAGCGCCGACTTCGCGCACTTTCGCGGCCAGATTGTCGATGTGCATCGAGCCGACGCCATCGTTGATGTTCAGCCCGTTGGGTGCATCCCCGATGCTGACCACCTGCGCGCCCATCTCGCGGAACAGCAGCGGGGCGACGTGGTAGGTGGCACCGTGCGCGCAGTCGAGCACGATTTTCAGCCCACGCAGATCGAACCCGCGCGGCACGCTGGCCTTGCAGAATTCGATGTAGCGGCCGACCGCATCCCGCGCGCGCATGGCCTTGCCCAGCCGCTCGGACTCGACCGTGGTGAACGGCGCATCGAGCGCGGCTTCCAGCGCCAGCTCGGTGGCGTCATCGAGCTTCTCGCCATCGGCGGAGAAGAACTTGATGCCGTTGTCGTAGTGCGGATTGTGCGAGGCGCTGATGACGATGCCCGCATCCGCACCGAGGGTGCGGGTGAGGAAGGCCACCGCCGGCGTCGGCATCGGGCCGAGCAGCTGCACATCGGCGCCGGCGGCGACCAGCCCGGCTTCCAGTGCGGCTTCGAACATGTAGCCGGAGATACGGGTGTCCTTGCCGATCACCACCACCGGGCGGTGCCCGTTGCGCTCGGTCAGCGCACGCCCGAGCGCATTGCCCAGGCGCAGTACGAAATCGGCGGAGATGACGCCCTCACCGACCTTGCCGCGGATGCCATCGGTGCCGAAATACTTGCGCGACGCCATCAGGCCGCCGCATCCGGTGCCGGTGCGGGCTGACGCGCCAGCATGGCCAGGAGCTCCGACAGGCGGTCGCGCATCTCGCGGCGGTCGCAGATCTGATCGATCGCACCGTGCTCGAGCAGGAACTCCGAGCGCTGGAACCCTTCCGGCAGCTTTTCGCGCACGGTCTGCTCGATCACGCGCGGGCCGGCGAAGCCGATCAGTGCCTGCGGCTCGGCGATGTTGATATCGCCCAGCATCGCGAACGAAGCCGACACGCCACCGGTGGTCGGATGGGTCAGCACCGAGATGTACGGCAGGCCGGCATCGCGCAGGCGACCCAGCGCGGCCGAGGTCTTGGCCATCTGCATCAGCGAGAACAGGCCTTCCTGCATGCGCGCGCCGCCACTGGCGGAGAAGCACACGTAGGGCGCACCGATCTCCAGCGCCTTTTCCGCGGCCAGCGAGAAACGCTCACCGACCACCGAGCCCATCGAGCCGCCCATGAAGGCGAAATCGAACGCCGAGGCGACCAGCGGGCGGCCCTTCATCAGGCCCTGCATGGCGATCAGGGCGTCGTACTCACCGGTGTTCTTCTGCGAGGCCTTGATGCGCTCGCTGTACTTCTTCTGGTCCTTGAACTTGAGCAGGTCCGTCGGCCCCAGGCGCGCACCGATCTCGGTGGTGCTGTCCGCATCGAACAACGCGGCCAGGCGCGCACGCGCGCGGATGGCCATGTGGTGGCCACACTTGGGGCAGACTTCCAGGTTCTCTTCCAGCTCAGGACGGTAGAGCGCGCTGCCGCAGCTGCTGCACTTCTCCCACAGGCCCTCGGGGACGCTGCGCTTCTTGCTGGGGACGTTGTCGGTGCGGATGCCAGACGGCATCAACTTGCTGAGCCAACTCATGCGGGATGCTACTTCCGTTCAGGGCGGCCCGGGGGCCGCAAAGGCGGACAGTCTAGCTCACCGTTTCCATGCTCGGGCACCCCCCGGCGGTTGCCGGGGGGCTGACGTAAACCATTCTGGTACGTACGTTTGCGTGCTTCAGGCGGCGTCGAGAGCGCGTCGCAGCGGCGTGAGGAATGCCTGCGCGGTCCGTGCTGCGCCCGCGGCATCGGGCGCCTCGCCCAATGCGGCCACCAGCGCACTGCCCACCACCACGCCATCGGCCTCCACGGCCATGGCCGCCGCACTGGCCGCATCCTTGATCCCGAAGCCGGCCACCACCGGCACGCTGGAGCGGCTGCGCAGGTCGCGCAGGCGGGCACTGGCGGCGCTGCTGTCCAGGCGTTCGGATGCGCCGGTCACACCGGCAAAGCTGACGTAGTAGAGGTAGCCTTCGGCCATCGCGGACAAGGTATCCAGACGAGCGTCGGCCGTGGTCGGCGAGGCCAGCAGGATCAGCGCCAGACCGGCCGCGGTGAAGATCTCACGGGTTTCGGCGGCTTCTTCCGGCGGCAGGTCGACCAGCAGGATGCCGTCCACGCCCGCGGCGATCGCCGACTGCGCGAAGCGGGCCGTGCCATGGATCTCGATCGGGTTGAGATAGCCCATCAGCACCACCGGGGTGGTGGCATCGTCCCGCCGGAAGGCTGCGACCGTTTCCAGCACGTAGCGCAGCCCTGCCCCGCGGCCCAGCGCGCGCTCGGAGCTGCGCTGGATGGTGGGGCCGTCGGCCATCGGGTCGGAGAACGGCACCCCCAGTTCGATCACGTCCGCACCGGCAGCCGCCAGGGCGTGCATCACCGGCACGGTGGCGTCCAGGCCAGGGTCACCAGCGGTGATGAAGGGAATCAGCGCCTTGCGAACTTCATCGCGCAGGCGGGCAAAACAGGCATCGATACGGTCCACGGACATCTCAGGCACATCCTTCAATCAGTTCAACGGCGCCACTGGCGCCCCAGTACAGCTTCGATATCACCCCGTCGAAGATCTCCAGCCGGATCGCCAGATCCGAGCCGGGGTCCTGCCAGGTCAGGTATTCGCCCGTTTCCGGGTCATAGGCATGCGGTGCGCGCGTACTTCCCGGCGGCAAGCGCTTGAGCGCTTCATCCAGCGTCATGCCCAGGCGCAGCCCGAACGGCCCCGGCTGGGTGATGGCCTCGTAGGAATCCTCGATCGGGGCCAGTTCAAAGCGCTGCACGTGATCGTCCTCGACCATCATCGACACGCCCTCGGGCAGGTTGCCCCGCTCGTAGTACTCGCAGGCACCGCTCGGCTCGCCCTCGCTCAGCCCGGCCGAATGCCAGGGGCCATCGGCGGCGAGCTCGGTGAAGCGCTGCCCGATCAGCACATCGCCTGCATGATCCAGCGCGACCGAGACCACCGAAGGGGCGGCCTCGTCAGCCACGGTGGCCTCCGCCGTGGCAGGCGGCGCCGGCTCGTCCTCGATCGGGCGATTGGCGATGTCATCGTCATTGCTGGCCCGTTGCCGCGCCGGTGCGACCGCACCGACCGCTGCGGCAGGTGCCGGCAGCACCGGCGGATCCGGCGGCGTGCATCCGGTCAGGCCGACCACCATCAGCAGCGCACTTCCCTGGCGCAGCAGCGGATTCACAGCACCAGACCCTCGCGCGCAGCGATGGTGTGTACATCCTTGTCGCCGCGGCCGGACAGGTTGCACAGCACCAGCTTGTCGCGCGGCAGCTCGCGGGCGATCTTGATCGCCTGCGCCACCGCATGGCTGGATTCCAGCGCTGCCAGGATGCCTTCGCTGTGCGCCAGCTGGTGGAACGCGGCCAGCGCTTCGTCATCGGTGATGCCCACGTACTCGGCGCGCCCGGCATCGGCCAGGAAGGCGTGCTCCGGGCCGACGCCCGGGTAGTCGAGGCCAGCCGAGACCGAATGGGTTTCGGTGATCTGGCCGTCGTCATCGCAGATCACATAGGTGCGGTTGCCATGCAGCACGCCCGGGCGGCCGGCCGCGATGGAGGCGGCATGACGGCCGGTCTCGATGCCATCGCCGGCCGCTTCGGCGCCGACGATGCGCACGTCGCGATCGTTGAGGAACGCGTGGAACAGGCCGATCGCATTGCTGCCGCCACCGACGCAGGCGGTGATCGCGTCGGGCAGGCGGCCGTAATCGGTGAGCATCTGCGCGCGCGCTTCGCGGCCGACGATCGCGTTGAAATCGCGCACCATGCGGGGATACGGATCCGGGCCGGCCACTGTGCCGATGATGTAGAAGGTGTCGCGCACGTTGGTGACCCAGTCGCGCATGGCTTCGTTGAGAGCATCCTTGAGGGTGGCCGAGCCGGAGGTGACCGGTACGACGGTCGCGCCGAGCAGCTTCATGCGGTAAACGTTGATCTTCTGCCGCTCGATGTCGGTGGCGCCCATGTAGACCACGCATTCCAGGCCCAGGCGTGCGGCTACGGTGGCACTGGCCACGCCATGCTGGCCTGCGCCGGTCTCGGCGATGATGCGTTTCTTGCCCATCCGCGCGGCGAGCAGCGCCTGGCCGATGGTGTTGTTGATCTTGTGCGCGCCGGTGTGGTTGAGGTCCTCGCGCTTGAGCAGGATCTGCGCACCGCCGACCTGCTGGCTCAGGCGCTCGGCATGGTAGATCGGGCTGGGACGGCCCACGTAGTGGGTCAGGTCCTTGTCATAGGCGGCGATGAAGGCCGGATCGCGACGTGCCTGGTCATAGGCGGCGGCCAGCTCCTGCAACGGCCCGATCAGGGTCTCGGCGACGAAACTTCCGCCATAGCGGCCGAAATGGCCGTTGGCATCGGGGTAGGCGTGGAAATCGACGATGGGGGAAGTGGGGGAAGCGGACATAGCGCGACAGCCGGTGGAGACAGGCTGCCAATTTAACGCACCTGTCATGACAGGAATATCGATAATATCTGTCGCGACCTGTCAGGAAAACTCACATGACCGACGGACCGTTGCCCCCGCTCAATGCGCTGCGCAGCTTCGAGGCGGCCGCCCGCCTGGGCGGGGTCGGCCGGGCGGCCGACGCCTTGCATGTCACCCATGGCGCGATCAGCCGCCAGTTGCGTCTGCTCGAAGAGTACCTGGGCGTTGCGTTGTTCCAGCGGGAAGGCCGTGGGCTGCGCCTGACCCGCGCCGGCAATGACCTGCAGGCCGCCTGCGAAGGCGCCTTCGAACAGATCCGCGAGGCGGTCGTGGCGCTCAAGCGCCAACAGCGGCCCGAAGCGCTGGTGCTCGGCTGCAGTGGCAGCATCCTGGCGCGCTGGATGATTCCGCGCCTGCAGGCGCTGCAGAGCGCCCTGCCCCAGCTGCCGTTGCACTGGTCTGCCCAGGACGGCAGCTTCACCAGCGAACAGCAGGGCCTGGATGCGGTCCTGCTGCTGGCCCAGCCACCGTGGCCGCGTGGATGGCAGGTGCGGGAACTGGCCCCCGAGCGCGTGGGCGTGGTGATCAGCCCCCACCACCCAGCGGCGGCACGGTTGCGCCATCAGCCGCCGGCAGCGTTGCTGGCCGAGCCCCTGCTGCATACCACCTCGCGCCCGCAGGCATGGCCGGCATGGGCGCTGTCGCATGGGCTGGACCCGGCGCAGCTGCAGCTGGGCAGCGGCTTCGAGCATCTGTACTACCTGCTGGAAGCGGCGGTCGCGGGCCTTGGCGTGGCGATCGCGCCGGAGCCGCTGGTCGCCGATGACCTGGCCGCAGGTCGGTTGCTGGCACCGTGGGGATTCGGCGCGACCGGCGGGTTCTGGGTTCTGGCGACCCCGGAGGGCGCGGCGGACCCCCGGGTGGATGCGCTGGCGGACTGGCTCACGGCGCAGCTGGCGGGATGAGCGCGCCAGGATCAACGGTCGTGGCCAGCCGGACGGCGGCAGATTCATCAGGTTGCCGGCCAGCGGCCGGCACTACCGCGCAGCGGGCGGAATGACGCCGCCACGACCAACGGTCGTGGCCTACGCGTGGGGCCTGCGGATCAATCCGCTTCGTGGCAATCGGCGCGACGCACTTCTTCCACGAACTTGCGCATCTTGTAGCCGTCCTTGATGCCCGGCTCGGACTCGATGCCGCTGGAGACATCCACGCCCCATGGCAGGGTCGCCACGATCGCATCGAAGACGTTGTCCGGGGTGATTCCCCCGGCCAGCAGGAACGGCCGGTGCAGACCGGTCGGCAGGCGGGTCCAGTCGAAGGCCACGCCGGTTCCGCCGCCGCCGCCGGGAGCGTGGCTGTCGAACAGGAACCCGGCCGCGCTGGGGTATCGCAGCTGCAGCTGACGGGCGTTGACCTCATCCTTGCCGCCCATCGCCACGGCCTTCAGGTAGGGCATGTTGAAGCTGCGGCAGAACGACTCGTCTTCGTCCCCGTGGAACTGCAGCAGAGTCGGCCGGACGGTACGCAGTACCTCGCGCACCTCTTCCTTGCTGTTGTCGCGGAACAAGGCCACCACATCCACCATCGGCGCGATCGCCTGGCGCATCGCGCGCGCTTCGGCCGGGGCGACCCGGCGCTTGCTCTCGCGGGCGAAGATGAAGCCGACCGCGTCCACGCCGAGCTCGCCGGCCAGGCGCACATCACCGGCACGGGTCATGCCGCAGAACTTGATACGGGTGCGGTAGAAGGAGCGGCTCATAAGGTGACCTCGGCAGGCAGCTGCCAGTTGTCGGGGTACAGGGGACCAACGAAGACCAATCCCTGCGGCGGAGCGGTCGGGCCGGCGACGGTACGGTCGCGCCCGGCCAGCAACTGCTCCATCCACGAGACCGGTTGCTCACCACAACCGACCAGAATCAGTGAACCGACGATATTGCGCACCATGTGATGAAGGAATGCATTGGCCTGAACGGCGACCTCCACCACCTCGCCCTGGCGGGTCACCGAGAGCGACTGCATGTTCCGGCGCGCGTGCAGGGCCTCGCACTGCACGCTGCGGAAGGCACTGAAGTCGTTCTCGCCCAGCAGGGCCTGCCCTGCCGCATGCATCAGCCCGGCATCCAGCGGCCGGCGCTCCCAGCTCAAGGTCTGCCGATACAGCGCCGGGCGGACCTGGCGATTGAGCAGGCGATAGCGGTAGCGGCGCGCGCGCGCGGCGAAGCGCGCATGGAACTCATCGGCCACCGGAACGCACCAGCGCACGGCGATCGAACGCGGCAGGCGGGTGGTGGTGCCCAGCATCCAGCTGCGCGGATCGCGCACGACATCGGTATCGAAATGCACGACCTGGCATTCGCCGTGGACGCCGGCATCGGTACGCCCGGCACACACGACCTGGATCGGCGCATTGGCCACCGAGGACAGCGCTTCCTGCAGGCTGGCCTGCACGCTCGGGCAGCCGCTCTCACCGAGCTGCTGCCAGCCTTTGAATTCGCTGCCGTCGTATTCCACGCCCAGTGCGTAGCGCATGGTGAACCTCTGTGTTTTGGGGGACCGGCGCAGGCGCCGGGTGGTGCATCAGGCAGCGTCGCGCTCGGACCACACGGCCGGTTTGCTGGAAGCGAACGCGACGTGCTCCAGCGGGCGTGCGCGGATTGCCATCGGCCGGACGTGGCTCATCCCAGCCGCGCCAGCAGTTCGCGCGCCTCGGCCTGGCTGTGCGGGTCGGCACCGACGGCCACTTCGTGCAGCAGCGTGCGCGCGGTCTCGGCGTCACCGAGGTCCAGATAGGCAATGGCCAGTTCCAGGCGGTCGCGGCCAGGGCTGCCGACCGGGGCGATGGGGGCCTCGTCGGCCGGCGGAGCAGCAGCCTCGGCAATGTCATCCGCGCGGGCCGTGTCGTCCGCACTGGCGATGACCGGCGCAGCGTCGAGACCCTCAGGATGATCGCTCGCCTCTGAACCGTGCGCTTCGCCGGCCACCGATTCGTCCGGGAATTCGAAGACGCCGCGGAAAGAGGGGTGCGCTTGGGCTTCCAACGCGTGCGCCGGCGGCTCGATCAGCGGTGCCGGGTCACGGAACAGCGCATCGTCCACGGTCACATGCTGCGCGTCGGCCTCGATGCCGTAGGCGGATGCAGCGGTGGCCTCGACCTCCGGCAACACCGGCGCTTCGTCCGTCGCGGGGGCGCTCCAGCGAGGATCATCGAGAGGAACCTGCGGCTCGGCGTCGTGCATGGAAGGCGTGGGCGAGAAGACCGGCTCACGGCGCAGCCCGGCATAGACGTCGGCGTCGGCAACGGCTTGCTCGTCGGGCAAGCGGTGCGCGTCATCGCGCTGTGCGGCCAGTTCGTCCCCCTGATCGGCCGCCGGCACGGCCGCGGCCAGCGAGGCGCCGTCGAGCCCATCACGCGCCAGTGGCGGCAGCGGCGACGGCTTGCGGCGGCGCACCAGGGCCCAGCCCCCGACCACCAGCAGCAGCACGACCAGGCCCAGCCAGTACCAGCCACCGCCGGCGCTGTCGCGCGTACCGGGCGCCTGCTCCAGACGCTGTTGCGCGGCGGCCAGGTCGGTGTCCCTCATCTCGATCAGCGAGGCCTGCTGCGCCTTGAGCTTTTCCAGCTCGGCCACGCGCTCACGCAGTTCCTGGATCTCGGCATCGCGCGTGGCAACGTCTTCCTTGGCCTGTCGCAGTTGTTCGTTAGCCAGCATGTCGCCCTCGGTGCCGGCAGCGGTGCCGGTGGTTGTGCCTGCGGTGGTGCCTGCGGCGGCAACGGCCGGCGCGATTTCAAGGCGAGCGCCCTGGGTGGCGGCCGGGGCCGCGGTGGCGGGTGCCGGCGCTGCGGCGACGCCACTGTCGGCCGGTTGCGGGATCGCCGCACGCGACTGCCGCCACTGCGCGGTGTGCTCGCGCACGATCGCCGCAGCCTGCTTTGCATCGATCTGCGCCACCCCGTCGGCGCCCGGCGTGCGCAGCACCGCGCCCTGTTTGAGCAGGTTCACGTTGCCACGGATGAAGGCATCGGGATTGGCCCGCAGCAGCGCGATCATCGCCTGGTCGCGGTTGATGCCCTGCTCGCGGGCCAGCGAGCCGGCGATCTGCGAGAGGGTCTGCCCACGCTGCACCGTGACGCTGCCATCAGCGGCGACCGGCGCAGTGGGTGCAGCACGTGGCGCGGCCGGGCGCGGGGTGGTGGCCGGTTGCGCACCACGCGACGGCGTGGCGGCAACAGGTGCGGCCTCCGGTGCGGGCTCACGGATGATGGCGTTGGACATCGCGCCGGCAGGGGCGACGATCTCCGGCTCGGCCACGGTGGCGGCGCTGTTGGGCGCGTCCACCAGGGCGGAATACTCACGGACCAGGCGGCCCTGCCCCCAGTCGGCTTCGATCAGGAAATTCAACGAGGGCGTGGCGACCGGTGCCTGGCTGCTCACGCGCACCACGGCGCGGCCCTGCGCATTGCGGGTCAACTCGAACTGCAGCTCGCTGACCAGCCCGGACGGCGGCTCCAGCCCGACCCGGGCAAACGTCGCCGGCGAGGCCAGCGCGACGCGGAGGTTTTCCAGCTCGGACGGATCGGCGGAAATGACGGGGATTTCGGCCAGCAACGGCTGGCCCGGCTTGGACAGCACCCGGATATCGCCCAGGCCCAGGGCCATGGCCGAACTGCTGGCCAGGGCCAGCAGCAGCGTCGATACATACTTGAGCGGACGCACTGCGCCCGGAGCCCGGTTCTTCATGGCGGCCAATATAACGGCTCCCCCCGTGATCGGCGATGTTTCAATGCGGGCTGTCGGCGGCATCCCCATGCCGCCGACAGCCACGCGATCAGCCTTCGGCGGCGACCAGCTCAGCCAGCTGCACGGCATTGAGGGCCGCGCCCTTGCGGATGTTGTCCGAGACGATCCACAGATTCAGGCCACGCGGGTGCGACAGATCCTCGCGGATGCGCCCAACGTAGACGGCATCGGTGCCCGAGGCATGGGTGACCGGGGTCGGATAGCCACCGGCCTCGTGCTTGTCCACCACATCCACGCCCGGCGAACGCGCCAGCAGTTCGCGCGCGGCATCCGGGGTGACCTTGTCGCGGGTTTCGATGGTGACCGCTTCGGAGTGACCGTAGAACACGGGCACGCGCACGGCGGTCGGGTTCACCAGGATGCTGTCATCGCCGAGGATCTTGCGCGTTTCCCAGACCAGCTTCATCTCTTCCTTGGTGAAACCGTTGTCCTGGAAGTCATCGATATGCGGGATCAGGTTGAACGCGATCTGCACCGGGAAGCGCTGCGGGTCGATGTCCTGGAAGCTGAGCAGCTGGCCGGTCTGCTTGCCGAGCTCTTCCAGCGCCGAGCGACCACCGCCGGAGACGGACTGGTAGGTCGCCACGTTGATGCGCTCGATACCGTACTGGCGGTGCAGCGGGGCAAGTGCGACCAGCATCTGCATGGTCGAGCAGTTCGGGTTGGCGATGATGCCGCGCGGGCGGTGCTTCAGCGCCTCCGGGTTCACTTCGGAGACGACCAGCGGCACGTCATCGTCGTAACGGAAGGCCGAGGAGTTGTCGATCACCACCGCACCGGCGGCGGCGAACTTCGGGCCAAATTCCTTGGAGACGCTGCCCCCGGCGGAGAACAGCGCGATGTCCACGCCGTTCGGATCGAAGGTGCTCAGGTCCTGGACCTTGATCTTCTCGCCCTGGTACTCGATCTCGCCACCTGCCGAGCGCGAGGACGCGAGCAGGCTCAGCATGGCGATCGGGAAGTTGCGCTCGGCCAGGATGGCCAGCATGGTTTCGCCGACAGCACCGGTGGCACCGACGACGGCGACGTGGAAACGACGATCTGGATTGCTCATGGGGGAACCTCGTGTTGGGTGTACCGACCAACGGTCGGTACCTGCCTTGTTTGGGGGATGTGTACCGACCCACGGTCGGTACCTGCCGGAATGTTGAATGTGCGTGCCGACCAACGATCGGTACCTGCCGTGCCTTGGGGATGTGTACCGACCGACGGTCGGCACCTTCCGGTTCGGGAACCTCGCCTGTTGGCCAGCGCGGTTCCCTATCGTTTTGCGTCGTCGATTTTTTTGCCGCCCACGGTCGCGCCGCCGGTTTTCACGGCAGCGACAGCGTCGGCGTTGATCGCGCTCGGCGGGTGGCCCGCGTTCGGGCCCAGCCCCAGCGCGGCGGTGAGGTTGTCCACGGCCAGCTGCACCATCGCCCGGCGCGTGGCCTGGCTGGCGCTGCCGATATGCGGGGTCAGCACGATGTTGTGCAGGGCCAGCAGTTCCGGGCGCACCGTGGGCTCGCCTTCGAACACGTCCAGGCCGGCCGCGGCGAGGCGGCCGTTGGCCAGTGCGTCGGCCAGTGCCACTTCGTCGACGATGCCGCCACGGGCGATGTTGACCAGGGTGGCGGTCGGCTTCATCTTCGCCAGCGCGGCGGCATCGATGATGTGATGCGAGGAGGCGTTGTACGGCAGCACCAGGACAAGGCGATCCACCTGCGCCAGCAGGGTGTCCAGGTCCACGTACTGCGCACCGACCTCGGACTCGGTGGCCTCGGGCAGCCGCGAGCGGTTGTGGTACAGCACGCGCATGCCGAAGCCGTGCGCGCCGCGGCGGGCGATGCCTTGGCCGATGCGGCCCATGCCGAGGATGCCCAGCGTGCTGCCGTGGATATCCGCACCGAGCATGGTCTGGAACGACCACTGGCCCCATTGGCCATCGCGCAACCAGCGCTCGGATTCGGTGATGCGGCGCGCGGTGGCCATCAGCAGCGCGAAGCCGAGGTCGGCCGTGGTTTCGGTCAGCACGTCCGGGGTGTTGCTGGCCAGGATGCCGGCGGCGCTGAGCGCGTCGATATCCAGGTTGTTGTAGCCTACACCGACGTTGGCGATCGCGCGCAGCCGGGGCGCGTTGGCGATCTCCGCCGCGCCGATGCGTTCGTTGAGGGTGATCAGCGCGCCATCGACTTCAGCCAACTGCTCGGCCAGCCCCTGCGGCGTATAGCGGGTGACGTCGCCGGTCATGGTCAGGTCGAAATGCTGCCCGAGCTGCTCGACGACATCGTCGAACAGGGGCTGGCTGACCCAGACCTTGGGGCGCGGGTCAGCCATCGATCGTGCCCGGGATGCGCGGGGTGATCTCGCCGACATCGCCGCACTGGGCGCGATGCCGCAGCGCCTGGTCCATCAGCACCAGTGCCATCATCGCCTCGGCGATCGGCGTGGCGCGGATGCCGACGCAGGGGTCGTGGCGACCGGTGGTGATCACCTCGACCGAGGCACCGCTGGCGTCCACCGTGGCACCGGGCAGGCGCAGGCTGGAGGTCGGCTTGAGCACGATCGAGGCGGTGACCTGCTGGCCGGTGGAAATGCCACCGAGGATGCCGCCGGCATGGTTGCTGGCAAAGCCCTGCGGGGTGAGCAGGTCACGGTGCTCGGTGCCCTTCTGCGCGGCGCTGGCAAAGCCGTCGCCGATCTCCACGCCCTTGACCGCGTTGATGCTCATCAGCGCGGCCGCCAGATCGCCATCGAGCTTGCCGTAGATCGGCTCGCCCCAGCCCGGCGGCACGCCGTCAGCCACCACGTTGACGCGCGCGCCGACCGAATCACCGGACTTGCGCAGCGCATCCATGTAGCTTTCCAGCGCCGGCACCTGATCGGCGACCGGCCAGAAGAACGGGTTGTCTTCCACCGCCGACCAGTCGAAGCCGGTCGGGGTGATCTCGCCCAGCTGCGAGAGATAGCCACGCACCGTGACGCCATGGCGCTGCAGCAGCCACTTCTTGGCGATGACGCCGGCAGCGACGCGCATGGTGGTTTCGCGCGCGGACGAACGACCGCCACCGCGCGGATCGCGGATGCCGTACTTCTGCCAGTAGCTGTAGTCGGCATGGCCCGGACGGAACTGCTGGGCGATGTTGGTGTAATCCTTGCTGCGCTGGTCGGTATTGCGGATCAGCAGGCCGATCGGGGTGCCGGTGGTACGGCCTTCGTACACCCCGGACAGGATCTCGATCTCATCGGCTTCGCGCCGCGCGGAGGTGTGCCGGCTCTTGCCGGTGGCCCGCCGCTGCAGGTCGTGGGCGAATTCGTCGGCGCTGATCTCCAGCCCCGGCGGACAGCCGTCCACCACGCAGCCGATCGCCGGACCGTGCGATTCGCCGAAGGTGGTGACGGTCAGCAGTTTGCCGAAGCTGTTGGAACTCACGGCCGCTGCGCTGCCAGTTCGGTGATGCGGGCACTGTGCGCGATCAGTTCGCGGCACTCCACGGCGAAGATGCCCATCTGGCCGACCTTGAACTCGACCCAGCGGAAATCCACTTCCGGCAGCAGCTTGTACAGGTGCTGCTCGGACTCGCCCACTTCACAGATCAGCAGGCCATCCTCGCTCAGGTGCAGCGGGGCATCGCGCAGGATCTTCAGCACCAGGTCCAGGCCATCGTCGCCGGCACGCAGGCCCATTTCCGGCTCGTAGGAGTATTCCTGCGGCAGGGCATCGGTCTCGTCGTTGGTGACGTACGGGGGATTGGTGACGATCAGGTCGTAATGACGGCCGGTCAGGCCGTTGAACAGGTCGGACTTGAGCAGGGTGACGTTCGGCGTCTGCAGCCGTTCCTTGTTCTCTTCGGCCAGCGACAGGGCCTCGTCGCTGAGGTCCACACCGTCCACTTCCCAGTTCGGGTAGTAGTGGCCCATGGCGATGGCGATGCAGCCCGAGCCGGTGCACAGGTCGAGGGCGCGATGAACATCGCGGCCGGCCAGCCACGGCTCGAAGCCGCACTCGATCAGTTCGGCGATCGGCGAGCGCGGCACCAGGGCGCGCGCGTCGCTCTTGAAGCTCAGGCCGGCGAACCAGGCCTCACCGGTCAGGTAGGCGGCCGGGATGCGCTCGTCGATACGGCGCTGGAACAGCTCCAGCACGCGGACCTTTTCGTCCTGCAGCAGGCGCGCCTGGCCATAGGCCGGGCCAAGGTCGTGCGGCAGGTGCAGGCTGTGCAGGACCAGCTGGGTGGCTTCGTCCAGGGCGTTGTCGTAGCTGTGCCCGAAGGTCAGCCCGGCGGCGTTGAAACGGCTGGTGCCGTAGCGGATCAGGTCGATGATCGTGTGGAGTTCGGCGGCCGTTTCGGCAGTCATGGCGGGGCAACAGACAAAGTGGCCCTCGATTATAGGCGCTGGGGCGGGCCGGGGCATCCGTTGCAGTCGAAACGGGTGCGGCTGCCGCATGGGACGCCACCGCCCGCATCCCTCTATCATGGTGGCCACTTCCGGGACGGGGCCCTTATGTTCAATCGCAATGTCGGCATCATCCTGCTGATCGCCCTGGCCGCCGGGCTGGGCCTGGTCGTGGCCCAGAAGGTCTTCGCGCCCAAGCCGGGCGGTGACCGCCCCGCCACGGAATCGATCACGTTCTACCCGCAGCCGCGCCCGCTGCCCGATTTCAACCTCGGCCAGTCCGACGGCACCCGCCTGATCCCCGGCGAGCTGAAGGGCCATTGGACCCTGGTGTTCCTCGGCTTCACCTTCTGCCCGGACGTCTGCCCGACCACGCTGGCCGATCTGGCCCAGGCCCAGAAGCAGTGGGAAGCCCTGCCTGAAACACTGCGCCCGCGGCTGGTCTTCATTTCGGTCGATCCCGAGCGCGACACCCCGGCGCGGCTGGGCGAGTACGTCCACGCCTTCCACAAGGACACGCTGGCGGCCACGGCGGATGTGCCCTCGCTGGAGCGCTTCGCCACCTCGCTGGGCTTCGTGTTCCAGAAGGTGCCGGGCAAGCATTTCGATGAAAACCCCGAGGACTACACCCTCGAGCACTCGGCCAGCCTGGCCGTGCTGGACCCGGAAGGCCGCCTGGCCGGCCTGATCCGCCCTCCTTTCCAAGCGCAGGCGATCGCCCGCGACCTGCAACTGCTGACCGAGAAATCCGCCCCATGAGTTTGATGACCACGCTGAGCTACGCCCTGCCCCACCGCCTGCTGTCGTCCATGGCGCGCAGACTGGCGTACTCGAGCAACCCGCGGATCTCGCGCTGGCTGATCGATACCGTGACCGCCAAGTTCGGCGTGAACCTGGCCGAAGCCGCCAACCCGGACCCGCGCAGCTACCGCACCTTCAATCAGTTCTTCACCCGTGCGTTGAAGCCGGGCGCGCGCGTGGCCGATGCCGATCCGCGCACGCTGGTCATGCCGGCCGACGGCCGGATCAGCCAGCTGGGCACGATCGAGGACGGGCGCATCTTCCAGGCCAAGGGGCAGTCCTTCACCGCCGCCGAACTGCTGGGCGATGCCAAGGATGCGGAAGTCTTCCACCACGGCCTGTTCGCCACGGTGTATCTCTCGCCGAAGGATTACCACCGCGTGCACATGCCGTGGACCGGCACGCTGCGCGAGACCGTGCACGTGCCGGGGCGGTTGTTCAGCGTCGGCCCGGCCGCGGTGAACAGGGTGCCGGGGTTGTTCGCCCGCAACGAACGCCTGGTCTGTCACTTCGATACGGACTTCGGCCCGATGGTCTCGGTGATGGTCGGCGCGCTGCTGGTCTCCGGCGTGGAGACGGTGTGGGGCGGCGAGGAAATTCCGGCCTACGGCGATACGATCACGCGCAAGGATTACCGCGGCAAGGGCATCACCCTGGAGCGCTTTGCGGAGATGGCGCGCTTCAATTACGGCTCGACCGTGATCGTGCTGCTGCCCCCGGGCGTGGCCGAGTTCGCGCCGCATCTGGACGCCGAGCATGCGGTGCAGTTGGGGCAGGCGCTGGCCACCCTGAAGTGACGGTAGTGCCGGCACATGGCCGGCACTACCCGGGCTCACGCCCATAAAAAACGCCCTGGGAAACCGGGGCGTTTTTTTGTGTGCGATGTTCCGCTCGATCAGACCTCGACCGGGCCGACGTCCATACCGTCGTAGTCTTCCACGCCGTTCGCTTCGGCCAGCGCCTGCAGCTCGTGGTTGCGGGCATCCAGCGAGGCTTCGGTGTGGACCTCGGCGCGCTCCACGTGCAGCACGTGGTACGGGGCCTCGCCCTCTTCCAGGTCCGGCTCGAACACTTCCACCAGGGTGTACCCCATCTCGACCAGCTTCTCGCCCAGGCCGTGCAGTGGCTCCGGGGTGGTGTTGACGAAGAAGTAGCCCCACAGCATCGGGCCGTTGAGGTCCCAATCGGTGTTTTCACGGATGTTGGCGAACATCTCGTTGATCGCGGTGATATCCATCTTGCTGTCCTGTCTGCGTGTTGCGGTGAGCACCGACCCGTGGCCGACGCTGCGATGGATGTGCTGCGCCGGGCGGCCGCAGGCGTGATGCCGGCGAGCCTACCCGGTTATGGCTTACTTGTCGCAGCCCTGCAGCTTGATGCTCTGGCCCTGCTTGAGCGAATAGGCCGGCGCCTTGAGGCCGTTGGCCCGGGCCAGGGTCGGTACGTCGCACTGGAACCTGGCCGCGATCTTGCCAAGGGTCTCGCCTTTGCCGACCTTGTAACTGCGGGCCGGCTTGGCCTTCGGCTTGGCGACCGGCACGGCGACGGGCGCAGCCGGGGTCACCGCCGGCATGGCCTGGGCCTGGGCGACCGGGACCACGCTGCCCACCGCCACGTTGCCGGTGTAGCTGACGGCCGTGGGACGCACGATCGCCGCATTGAGGTCGGCGGTGATCAGGGTGCGGGCCAGATCGGCACGCGGGCCGCTGACACAGAAGCGGTTGTACAGCCCGGCGATGCGGGTGGTCGCGTTGATCGTGGTGCCGGCCGGAATCCAGCCATCGGCCTCATAGCGCGGGTTGAGGTTGCGCAGCGCGCGCATGTAGCCGTCGCGGGTGCCGGTGCTGCCCAGGCAGATGGTCAGTTCATAGATCGTGGTCGACTTGGCCAGGCGGATGGTGGCCGGCTGTGCGCTGATCTTCGGGAACTCCACGCCGTACTGCTGCGGGTGCAGATAGATCCAGGCCGCGGCGATCACCATCGGCACGTAGTCCTTGGTCTCGCCCGGGAACTGGTTGTAGACGCTGTCGGTCCAGAAGCTCTGGCCCGGATACTGGCGGAACACCCGGATGGCACGGCCCTCACCGCCGTTGTAACCGGCCAGCGACAGCTCCACGCTGTTGTTGAGCTCGCGCATGCGCTCGTTGAGGTAGGTGGCGCTGGCCTCGGCCGCGCTGCGCGCATCGAAGCGGGTGTCGAAGCCGGTGCCATCCGGGCCCAGGCCGAAACGACGGCCGGTGGCCGGCATGAACTGCATCAACCCCGCCGCGCCCGCACGCGAGGACGCATGCACCCGCCCGTTGGATTCCTTGGCCATGATGCCGAACAGCAACGCTTCGGGCAGGCCACGCTTTTCCCACTCCGGCCACATCACCGCCCGCAGGTTCTGGTAGTTCTCGTAGCTGGTGAGCAGCGCCGGGCGCATGTCGGTCAGCCAGCGGCGGATGCCCGCCTGCACGGCCGGGTTGTACTCGACCATGGTGTCGAAGGCGTGGCGCTTGTCATTGAGCAGCGCTGCGGCGCGGGCAGCTTCGGGCACGTCGGCAGCCAGCGGGCCGACATGGTCCGGGTCGGCCTCCAGCAGGGTGCCGTCGGCGATGACGGTGCCGTCCTCGCTGTCCTGCTGGCTGTCGGCGTTGCTCTTGAGCAGGCGCTTGTAGGTCGGCAGCAGGTTGCTGACCTGGCAGCCCTTCTGGGCCACGCAGGCGCTGATCACATCCTCCATGTCCTCCAGCGCGGCATCGGCCTCGTTGGTGCCTTTCGGGTCGGCATTGTTCACCAGCACCAGCGCCGCGTTGTAGCGCTTCTCGGCGGCAGTCATGCGCTGATCGAGCGCCTCCACCTTGGCCTTGTCGCGGGCGGAGACGCGCTGGGCATGGGCCTCGGGGACGAACGACAGCATCGCGGCGACCGCCAGCAACGGCCAACCACGGACAAGCAAGACAGGAACGGGCATTTTTGGCACTGTGTGCGAACGATGGGGCAGAGTAGCCGTGCCGCTTGCATCGGGGCAACCCGTCTGCCGGCCGGTCAGTGCCGACGTTTAGAATCCCGCCTATTCACACTGCGAGTTGACCATGGATCCGATTCTGCTCGGCAAAGGCATCACCGACGATATCCCCGTCACCCTGTTGCCGCGGCTGGGCAACCGGCACGGCCTGGTGGCCGGCGCGACCGGTACCGGCAAGACCGTCACCCTGATGACGCTGGCCGAAGGCTTCTCGCGGATCGGCGTGCCGGTGTTCCTGGCGGATGTGAAGGGTGACGTGTCCGGCCTGGCCGTGGCCGGCGCCGGGACCGAGGCGCTGCTGCAGCGCGCGAAGGACCTGGGCGTGGCCGACTACGCGCCCGCCGCCAGCCCGACCATTTTCTGGGACCTGTACGGCAAGCTCGGCCACCCGGTGCGCACCACGGTGAGCGAGATGGGCCCGACCCTGCTCGCCCGCATCCTGGAGCTCAACGACACCCAGGCCGGCGTGCTGGACATCGTGTTCAAGCTTGCCGACGACCGCGGCCTGCTGCTGCTTGATCTGGATGACCTGCGCGCCCTGCTCGGCCTAGTCGCCGAAGAGCGCAAGGACATCTCCACCGAATACGGGCTGGTCAGCGCGCAGACGGTGGCGGCCATCCAGCGTTCGCTGCTGCGCCTGTCGCAGGACGGCGGCGAGGCCTTCTTCGGCGAGCCTGCGCTGGAGCTGGCCGACATCATGCGCGTCAACCACGACGGCCGCGGCGTGATCGGCATCCTCGCCGCCGACCAGCTGGTACTGAAACCCCGGCTGTACTCGACCTTCCTGCTGTGGCTGCTCTCCGAGCTGTTCGAAACACTGCCGGAAGTGGGCGATCTGGAGAAGCCCAAGCTGGTCTTCATCTTCGATGAAGCGCATCTGCTCTTCGATGACGCACCGCCGGCGTTGGCGCAACGCATCGAACAGGTCGTCCGGCTGATCCGCTCCAAGGGCGTGGGCGTGTATTTCTGCTCGCAGTTCCCCGATGACGTGCCGGCCAACATTCTTGGCCAGCTCGGCAACCGCGTGCAGCACGCGCTGCGTGCGTTCACCCCGCGCGACCAGAAGGCGGTGAAGGTGGCCGCCGAAACCTTCGTGCCCAATCCGAAACTGGATGTGGCTGCCACGCTGGCCAAGCTGGGTACCGGCGAGGCGCTGGTCTCCACCCTGCAGGACAAGGGCATCCCCTCGCCCGTGCAGCAGACCCAGATCGCGCCGCCGCGCTGCCGGATGGGTGCGATCGGCGAGGCCGAACGTGCGCAGGTGCGTGCCGGCAGTCCGGTCGGCACGCGCTATGACACCGCGATCAACCGCGAATCGGCTGCGGAACGGCTGGCGCAGCGCGCGCAGAAGACGGTCGAGCAGTCGGATGCGCCCAAGGCCCGCACCCGTCAGCAGGATGAGGCGCAGGAAGGCGGCTTCGGCCAGAGTATCAAGGATGCGATCTTCGGCACCAAGCGCCGCCAGGGCATGATCGAGACCATGGCCAAGCAGACCACGCGCACCGTCGGCACCAAGCTGGGCAACCAGATCGTGCGCGGCCTGCTGGGCGGTATTTTCGGCGGAAAGCGCTGATACTCCGTGTCGCGCCGCATGGCGCGGCACCTTTTGACGAGCACAAGCAGACCTGATGTCGCGTTGGCGTCCCCCCGCGGAAAAAAGCACGGCCCTGATCACCGCACAGGGCCACCAGCGGCTGAAGACCGAACTGGATGAACTGTGGCGGCACAAGCGCCCGGAGGTAGTGAAGGCCCTGGCCGCAGCCGCCGCGGAAGGCGACCGCTCCGAGAATGCCGAGTACACCTACCGCAAGAAGCAGCTGGGCGAGATCGACCGGCGCGTGCGTTACCTGACCAAGCGACTGGAGGCGCTGCGCATCGTCGATACGGCGCCGACCGATCCGAACGCCGTGTTCTTCGGCGCGACGGTCGAGCTGGAGAACGTCGATTCGGGCGACATCCATGTGTATCGCATCGTCGGCCCGGACGAGACCGACGCCGGTGCCGGCTGGATCAGCATCGATTCGCCCCTGGCCCGCGCATTGCTGAAGAAGCGCGTGGACGATGAGTTCGAAGTGGAACTGCCCAGTGGCCGCCATGGGTTTGCGATCCTGTCGGTGGCGTATCCCGGCTGACGGCAAGTGCATCGACGCGTGGCGTGGATCTACCGGGGATGTTGGAAACCAGCGGCAGTAGCGCCACGCCATGCGCGAATTGCGCACGGCATTGCCACCGGCGTGCTACCAGATGCATGTCATCACTGCAGCCGCCGAATCACCCCAGCGCAGCGGGATACACGCGCCCCGGGCGCAACGGGCGGAAGTAGTCGGCCCGCGCATAGAAGGTCGCCGCCTGCCGCGCGTGCCACCCGGGAATCCCCGCCAACGGCAACGGACGCAGCTCCAACGGATCACCAAGCCGCTCTCCGTCCGCGATGGCCTGCGCCACCGCCGCGACCGCACTGGCATCGTCATCGCCCTGTACCAGCACGCACTTGCCGACCAGCAGGCGGTCCGGCAGCAGGGCCTGCTCCAGCAGCGCATGCCCGATCACCGCCGCGACGGCGATATCACCGTTGCGCCAGTGCCCTGCTCCGTCCACGAACAGCGCCGGCCAGTCGTGCCGGTCCCATGCGCCCAGCAGCGCAGGGTCGCGCACCCGCACGATCACGCCTGTCTCGTCGAACTGGGTCAGTGCCGCCTGCGCACGGTTGCGTTGCCCCGGCGCCATCGCCGCGATGTGCCGGCATTGCTGCTGGTTGAGCGCGCGCTTGATGGCAGGGTAACGCGCCCAGATCAGGGCGTTGAACAAGTCATGCCAGTTGTCCGCACGCGTGGCGATCCGGCCGCGCCCGGCGATGCGCGCTTCATAATGCAGGCCGTCGGCCAGCAACGCCTCGTCCTGCTCGGCCAGATGCTTGTCCGGCAACGCGAGGCGCGCGTCGAGCGCAGCGATGGTGGGCCAGTCGGGCGCGCCCATCAGATCCTGGAAGTCGCGCAGCCCGGCATAGATCGGCTGTGCGAAGCAGGCCGCATCCACCGCGTTGCGCGGTGGTGCGATGAAGCGGCGTCGACCGCCAGTATCGGCAGCCGACGCCGATACGATCACAGCACGTGCAGATCGAACGGCTTGCGCGCTTCGGCGGCGAGGATCGCGTCACCGAACAGATCGTGGTCGTCGCTCTCGGTGATCTCCACATCGACGAACTGACCCACGCGCAGCTTGGCTTCTTCCGCGTTCTGGATATGCACCAGACCGTCGATCTCCGGCGCATCGGCCTTGGAACGGGCCACCGCGATGCCGTCTTCGATGGCATCGACCAGGCACTGCTGCACGGTGCCGATCTTGGCTTCCAGGCGCGCGGCGGAAATCTCCGCCTGGCGCTCCATGAAGCGGGCCAGGCGCTCCTGCTTCACTTCTTCGGGCACCGCACCGGGCAGATCGTTGGCGGTCGCGCCGGTGACCGGCGAGTAAGCGAACGCACCGACGCGGTCCAGCTGCGCCTCGTCCAGGAAGCTCAGCAGCTCCTCGAACTCGGCATCGGTCTCGCCGGGGAAGCCGACGATGAAGGTCGAGCGCACCGTGATGTCCGGGCACAGCTGGCGCCAGCGCTGCACGCGCTCGAGCGTCTTGTCGACCGCGCCCGGGCGCTTCATCAGCTTGAGGATGCGCGGGCTGGCATGCTGGAACGGGATATCCAGGTACGGCAGGATCCGGTTCTCGGCCATCAGCGGCACGATCTCGTCCACGTGCGGGTACGGGTAGACGTAATGCATGCGGGTCCACGCATCCAGCTCGGAGAGGCCTTCGCACAGCGCTTTCAGGCGGGTCTGGTAGGCCTTGTCGCGCCACATGCGCTCGGCGTACTTCACGTCCACGCCATAGGCCGAGGTGTCCTGGGACACCACCAGTAGTTCCTTGACGCCACCACGCACCAGCCGCTCGGCTTCGCGCAGCACCTCATCCACCGGGCGCGAGACCAGCTTGCCGCGCATCGAGGGGATGATGCAGAAGCTGCACTTGTGGTTGCAGCCTTCGGAAATCTTCAGGTACGCGTAATGGCGCGGGGTCAGCTTGATGCCGTAATCGGGCACCAGATCCACGAAGGGATCGTGCTTGGGCGGCAGCGCGGCGTGCACGGCCTCCATCACGCTCATGTAGTCCTGCGGACCGGACACCGCCAGCACGTTCGGGTAGGCCTCGCGGATCTGCTCCGGGCGCTTGCCCAGGCAACCGGTGACGATCACCTTGCCATTGGCGTTCATCGCCTCGCCGATCGCATCCAGCGACTCGGTCACGGCCGAATCGATGAAGCCGCAGGTGTTGACCACCACCACGTCGGCCGAGTCATAAGAGGGAACGATGTCGTAGCCCTCGGACCGCAGCTGGGTCAGGATGCGCTCGGAATCGACAAGGGCCTTCGGGCAGCCAAGGCTGACGAAGCCGACTTTGGGGTTCAGCTGGGACATGGATCGCAAGGACTCTGGGGGCCTGGGCCCATGCCGGAATGGCGTGGGGACCTGGGGCCGGAAACGGCGGCAAGTATACCGGCGTTCAGCCCGCGCCCCTGAACCGGATCGGGTCGATCCCGCCAGATACCGCATGCCCGCTGACATCACGCTAACCCGCGCGGGGCCGATAATGAATGCCTGAACCAACGGAGTCTCGCACCATGGGTGAGTGGATCACGCTCGATACGCATTACGGACCGGTCCGCGCCTGGCAGGCAACGCCGGCAGGCAAACCTCGCGGGGGCCTGGTGGTGATCCAGGAGATTTTCGGTGCCAACCCGCACATCCGCGCGGTGGCCGACGACTATGCCGCCAAGGGCTATGCGGTGCTGGCCCCCTCGTTCTTCGACCTGGCCGACTCGGCCCCGGACGGGACCGAACCGCCTTCACTGCCTTACGACAGTGAAGGCGTGGCCGCCGGCCTGCAGATGGTGGACGAACTCGGGGTGGAAAAAGCGCTGGAGATCGTCCGGGCCGCCGCGTCGCGGCTGGCACCGGCTGGCAAGGTCGGCACGGTGGGCTACTGCTGGGGCGGCAGCATCGCCCTGCTCTCCGCGCTGCGCCTGGGCCTGCCCTCGGTCAGCTATTACGGCGCCCGCAATGTGAAGTACCTGGACGAAGCGCCCAAGGCGCCGGTCATGTTCCACTTCGGCGCCCAGGACAAGAGCATCCCGCCTGAAGCGATCAAGGCCCACCGCGAGAAGCTGCCGCAGATGGCCACGTTCGTCTACCCGGCCGATCATGCCTTCAACCGCAGCGTCGGACATGCGTATGATCCAGACAGCGCCCACCTGGCGCTGGAACGCACCCTGGACTTCTTTGCGGAGCATCTTGGATGAGCGAGTTCGAACTGGATTCACGCCTGGCCACCGACAGCGTACTGGTAGCAGAAGGGCCGTTATCGCAAGTGCGATTGATGAACGATGAAAGGTATCCCTGGCTGATCCTGGTCCCACGCCTGAGTGGCGTGACCGAATGGATCGACTTGGATGGCGAGCAGCAGGACAAGCTGCGGACCGAGTTGAACCGGGCGTGCAAGGCGCTCAAGGGCACCGATGGGGTCGAGAAGATCAACATCGGCTCGCTGGGCAACATCGTGCGCCAGCTGCATTTCCATGTGATCGGGCGCCATGTCGGCGATCCGGCATGGCCGGGTCCGGTCTGGGGCCAGGGGCAGGCACACCGTTTTGACCCGGAGGTGCTGGCCGAGCGTGTCGCACTCTGGAAGGAACGGCTAGGATATTCGCCCCAGCCCTAGCGGACCCTGCCCCTGATGCGTTCCAACCTTGTCGCCGCCATCGTCCTGATCCTTGTCGGCCTGTTCCTGCTGGCCAGCAATCTGGGCTGGACCAACATGAACATGGGAAAGCTGATCCTCACCTGGTGGCCGGTCGTGCTGGTGGCGGTTGGCATCGGCCTGCTGTTCGGCCGCAAGTAGAGCGGACCGTTGGTCCGCTGCTTTTCGGCCCGCTGCTTTTGGGTCCGCTGCTTTTGGTCACCACGCCGCACGTCGGACCAAGCCACAAAAAAAGCGCGGAGTACTCCGCGCTTTTTTTGTGGTCGCCCCTTGATGGGTCACGGTAACCGCAGAAGCAGCCGACCAACGGTCGGCTCCACCAGGCGCGGACGCGGCAGCACGCCCGGGGATCGATCAGGTGCGCAGCGCCACCCGCATGATCATCAGGTCCGCGGCAGGGTCACGCCGGTCTGGCCCTGGTACTTGCCGCCGCGGTCCTTGTAGGACGTCTCGCAGATATCGTCCTTGTCGGCCTGGAAGAACAGCATCTGGGCCACGCCTTCATTGGCATAGATGCGCGCCGGCAGCGGCGTGGTATTGCTGAATTCCAGGGTCACATGCCCTTCCCACTCCGGCTCCAGCGGGGTCACGTTGACGATGATGCCGCAGCGCGCGTAGGTGCTTTTGCCCAGGCACACCACGAGCGTGTCGCGCGGGATGCGGAAGTACTCCACGGTGCGCGCCAGCGCGAAGCTGTTGGGCGGGATGATGCACTCATCACCCACGATGTCCACGAAGCTGCCCGGATCGAAGTGCTTCGGGTCCACGATGGTGGAGTTGATGTTGGTGAACACCTTGAACTCGCGCGAGCAACGGACGTCGTAGCCGTAGCTGGAGGTGCCGTAGCTGACGATGCGCTGGCCGTTGGCCTGCTTGACCTGGCCAGCTTCGAACGGCTCGATCATGCCGTGCTGCTCGGCCATCTGACGGATCCAGCGGTCACTCTTGATGCTCATGTTCGATCCTGGCTGGGAACAATTGGACAGACGCCCGGGCCAGCGATTCTACAGCGACCTGTGATGCTCGCCTACGCGCTTCAGCGTGACCGGGAAAGGCTCGAATCAGCCTAACCACTCTCACTCTAAAGTGAGACATACAACCTCTAATTATCTCATTTTTACAGAATGGTTGCGCCGCGAAGAACTGTTCATTATGGTTCCATTAAGCCTGAACACTCGATTCAGGTAGGAATATTCAGCCACCGTAAAGCATCACGCAAAGGAATCTGATGAAACACACCATCCATGGACGCAAGTTCGCCCGTACCGCACTCGCCTTGATGTTGAGCGCATGCATCGGCACCTCTTTCGCACAAAGCACCTCCGGCAACATCAACGGCAGCGCTACGGCGGAGAAGGTTCAGGTCAAGAGCCTGGCCTCCGGTGCCACCCGCGAAGTCACCGTCGGAACCGACGGCCGCTTCAGCTTCTCGCAGTTGCCCATCGGCACTTATGAGGTCACCACCTTCAGTGGCGGCAGTGCGGTGAACACCACGCGCGTCAATGTCGTCGCCGGCCAGTCGACCACTGCCAGCTTCGCCTCGGCATCCAGCGGCGCCACCTCCCTCGACACGGTCAATGTGCGCGCGCTCGGCGCGGCCAATTCCATCGATCTCGGCAGCGTGGAATCGCGCACCACCTTTACCGCCGACCAGCTCAATTCCCTCCCCGTGGGACGCGATATCACGAGCGTTTCGCTGCTCACCCCCGGGACCGTTGCATCAAGTGGATATTTCGGCCCGGCATCGTTCGGCGGCGCCTCGGCCGCAGAGAACAGCTACTACGTCAACGGCTTCAACGTCACCAATCTGTACGACAGCCTGTCGTTCTCCGAGATCCCCTACCAGGCCATCGACCAGCTGGACGTGCAGACCGGCGGTTACGGCGCGCAGTACGGCTTCTCCACCGGCGGCGTGACCAGCGTCAACATCAAGCGCGGCACCAACGAATGGAAGGGTGGCTTCAGCTGGACCGGCGCCCCGGATTCGCTTCGCGAGAGCGCGCCCGATACGTACTACGACGATGGCTCGCTCTTCCGTTCCTATGATCGCAACAGCAGCAGCTCCAACGTCTACAGCGTCTGGGCCGGCGGCCCGCTGATCGAAGACAAGCTGTTCGTGTTTGCGATGGGCCAGTTCAGCAACTCCAAGACCGGCAATTACGGCAACCGCGGCTCGCAGTACACCACCAATGGCCGTCCGCCCTCCGCTACCGCATTGTCCACGTCGGCCTACGACTATGAGTCCAAGACCCCGTACTGGCTGTTGAAGCTGGACTGGTACCTCAACGACAGCAACCACCTCGAGTACACCGGTTTCGACAACAGCCGCCGCTACAATTACGACTACTACAACGCTGCCTATGATGATCCCAGCAGTGGTGGCGAACCGGCCAAGACCAGCGCCCTCGGCGCGCTGATCGGCAAGTCCGGCGGCCAGACCGACGTCTTCAAGTGGACCAGCTACCTGACCGACAACCTGACTGCATCGCTGCAGTACGGCCAGATGCGCAACCGCAGCTCGGAGCACACGATCAGCCCCGACGGTGTGATGAGCACCTACGACGGCGACATCAACAGCCCGCAGGGCAGCTGCCCCTACGTTCTGGACTACCGGTCCGAGACCGGCGGGACCGGCCGCCAGATCGGCTGCGCCGTGGCCAGCACCGTCGGCATCTTCGGCGGCCGCAACGAGCGCAAAGGCACCCGCCTGGATCTCGACTGGCAGCTGGGCGACCACAAGATCGGCTTCGGCTACAGCGACGAGAAATGGACCTCCGTGCAGGGCACGTCCTACTCCGGCGGGGCCTTGTGGTATCTGGAAGATGACTATGCCGAGCGGGTGAACTTCCGCAACGGTGGCTCCATCGAGATCAAGCAGCAGTCGTGGTACCTGCAGGACAACTGGCAGATCACACCGAACTTGATGCTGTATGCGGGCATCCGCAATGACTCGTTCGACAACAAGAACTCGGACGGCATCTCCTTCGTCAAGCAGGATGACATCTGGCAGCCGCGTGCAGGCTTCTCCTGGGATATCCTGGGCGACGGTCGCAGCAAGCTGTTCGCCTCGGTTGGCCGGTACTCGCTGCCGATCGCAGCCAACGTCGCGCTGCGCGCGGCCAGTGCCTCGTACTATCTGGACGAGTATTTCACCTACAGCGGCATCAATCCGAACGGCTCGCCGATCGTCACCGGCAGCTTCGAGGACGGTGCGTATGACGCAGTGATCAACGGCGAAAGCGGTGCTACGCCTGATCCGCGCGCGGTCGCGTCGCGGGGCCTGAAGCCGTACACCCAGGACGAAGTCATCCTGGGCTACCAGCAGCAGATCAATTCGTCGGTCGATTTCTTCAACGACTGGACCGTGGGCATCAAGGCCACCTACCGTCGCATCAACAATGCGATCGATGACACCTGCGATTCGCGTTCGCTCTACAACGCAGCGGTTGCCGCCGGCTATGACCTGTCCAACTGGTCCGACCCGTGGACCGTGCCGGAAGGCCTGCCGGGCTGCTGGATCTACAACCCGGGCAGCGACCTGAACGTCACCCTGGATGTCGACGGCGATGGCACGGTGGAAGAGATCAATGTGCCGGGCGATACGCTGGGCCCGAAGGCCAAGCGCACCTACAAGGCCGTCACCCTGAGCGCGGACAAGCAGACCGAGCGCTGGTACGCCAGCCTCTCCTACACCTGGTCCAAGCTGGAGGGCAACTACGAAGGTCTGGTCAAGAGCACCAACGGCCAGGATGACACCGGCACGACCTCGGACTTCGACTTTGCCGAGATCATGTACGGCGCCGACGGCTACCTGTTCAACGACCACCGCCACAGCTTCAAGCTCTTCGGCGGCTTCAAGTTCACCGACGAGTGGTCGGTCGGCGTCAACGTGCTGGCCCAGTCCGGCGCACCGAAAAGCTGCCTCGGTGGCGGCTGGGGCAGCTTCGACACCGAGTACGGTTATACCGGCGTGTTCCACACCTGCGAACAGGGTACCGACGAGATCTCCAAGGTGGGCAGCGCTGGCCGCACGCCGTGGCAGTTCACCGTCAGCCCGAACATCACCTACACGCCCAACTGGCTGGAAGGGCTGAGCATGCAGGTGTCGGTGATCAACGCCTTCAACAACATCAAGCCGGTCCAGGTGTACGAAACCAAGTACGGCCGCCCGAGCTCGGCACCGACCATCCGGACCTACTACAACTACAACACGCCGAAGTACTTCAACGATCCGCGCTATGTCCGGTTCCAGGTGCAGTACGACTGGTAAGTCGAAAACCCGCGTTGCTTTCTCTCTTGACCGCCGGCCTCGTGCCGGCGGTTTTTTCTGCAGGGAACAAAAGCCTTACAGCAACGAGGACAGGATCGGGATGGCTGCCCGCGGCCGCTTGGCCACTTCCTCGATCAACCGCTCGGCCGCGCGCAGGTAGGCCTGGGCCGCAGAAGACGCCGGCGCGGCAGCAGTGATCGGCGTACCGGCATCGCCCTGCTCGCGGATGCCGATCTCCAGCGGCAGCGACCCCAGCAGCGGCACCCCGTACTGGGCGGCCATGCGCTCGCCACCGCCCTCGCCGAACAGGTGCTCGACCTGACCGCAGTTGCTGCAGGTATGCACGGCCATGTTCTCGACGATGCCCAGCACCGGCACCTCCACCTTCTCGAACATCTTCAGCGCCTTTTTCGCGTCCAGCGTGGCGATGTCCTGCGGCGTGGTGACGATCACCGCGCCGGCCAGCGGAATCTTCTGGGTCAGGGTGAGCTGGATGTCGCCGGTGCCCGGCGGCAGATCGATCAGCAGGTAATCCAGGTCGTCCCACAGCGTGTCATTGAAGAACTGCGTCATCGCCGAGGTGGCCATCGGCCCGCGCCAGATCATCGGCGTCTCGTCCTCGATCAGGTAACCGATCGACATGGTCTCCACCCCGAACGCGCGCATCGGCTCGATCGACTTGTTGTCCGGGCTTTCCGGACGGCCACTCAGACCGAGCATGGCGGGCACGCTGGGGCCGTAGATATCGGCATCCAGCAGGCCCACGCGCGCGCCGAGCGCGGCAAGTGCGACAGCCAGGTTGACCGCGGTGGTGGACTTGCCGACCCCGCCCTTGCCCGACCCGACTGCGATCACGTTGCGCACGCGCGGATGCGGCGACAACCCCTTCTGCACTTGGCTGGCGTGGGGACGACGCACTTGGCTGGCACTCACTGCGGGCACTCCGGGAACACAACAATTGGACGCAACACTATACAACCTTGACTGCACCTGACTGAAAATCCCGATTGCTACGAAACCATGCAATTTTCGTTAAGTTCATGTTACGGTCGAAACGCACTACGTTGAGCGTTTTCCGCGCGTTCCGGGAGGGAATCATTGGCGTCAGTGCTTTCTGTTTTGTTCTATGGACTATCAATGAATTACAGCACCACCGCACGTCGCAACACGCTTGCCGCTGCACTGTTCTCCGCCCTGATCGCCACCGCAGCCGCTCCGGCCATGGCACAGGATAAAGCCACGACGCTGGACAAAGTCACCGTCACCGGCTCGCTGATTCCGCAGACCGATATCGAAACCCAGACGCCGGTGATGTCCATCACCGCGCAGGACATCCAGACCCGCGGCTTCACCAGCGTGGCCGAAGTCCTCCAGCAGTCCTCGCTGACCACCGGCGGCCTCCAGGGCGGCCAGACCTCGGCGTCCTTCACCCAGGGCGCGGAAGCCTCGGGCATGTTCGGCCTGAACCCGGGTTACACCAAGTACCTGATCAACGGCCGTCCGATGATGTCGTATCCGGCGCTGTACAACGGCGGCGATACGTTCAACAACATCAGCGGCATTCCGATCGACATCGTCGAGCGCATTGAAGTCCTGCCGGGCGGCCAGTCGTCGCTGTACGGTTCGGACGCCATCGCCGGCGTGGTCAACATCATCCTCAAGGAACGCATGGACGGTGGCAGCATCTCCGTGCGCGGCGGCACCTACACCGAAGGTGGCGGCAACAGCGTTCGCTTCAGCGGCGCGCACGGTTTCAGCGCGTTCGATGACCGCTTCAACGCACTGGTCAACGTGCAGATCGAGTCGAGCAACCCGATCTGGGGCTACCAGCGCGACCTGACCCGCACCACCAATGCCAACGGCTACACCGCGCAGCTGCCGAGCAACGATTTCGCCGTCATCGACGCCGATACCAACCGCCTGTACATGATGGACCCGAACAACTGCGCCAACGTGGCCAGCCAGTTCGGTGGCACCACCGTGCTGGGCACCCGTCCGACCGGCCAGTCGTGCGGCACCTACTTCGGCGCCGGCTACAAGACGCTCAAGAACGGCAAGGACAGCGGCCAGTTCTATTCGGCGATGACCTTCGACGTCAACGACAACCTGCAGCTGTTCGCCGACGTGCTGTACAGCAAGGAAAAGACCGAGTACACCTCCGGTTCGAGCTACCTGTGGTGGGGCACCAAGAGCGGCATGGGCGGCTTCTACGACCAGTCCTCGGGCAAGGTGGTGAACCTGCAGCGCGCGTTCGCCCCGGAAGACATCGGTGGCCAGGGTTACAACGACGTCCTCAACAGTGACGAGAGCCGCTCCTACCAGCTGACCCTGGGCGCGAAGGGCCTGGCCGGCAACTGGGACTACAGCGCCAGCTTCACCCGCGGTGAGTACAAGCTCACCGAAAACAAGTTCATGCGTTGGAAGGACCCGATCAACAACTACTTCGCCGAACACGTGCTGGGCCCGCAGCTGGGCACCACGGCCGACGGCTGGGGCATCTACAACCCGAACTACGACGCGTTCTACTCGCCGATCTCGCCGGAAGATTTCGCCAGCTTCACCGGCTACGCGACCAACCGCAGCCGTACCTGGCAGAACCTGGGCCGCGTGCAGATCACCAACGGCTCGCTGTTCTCGCTGCCGGGCGGCGATGCCGGCTTCGCCGTGGTGGTTGAAGGTGGCAGCGAAGGCTGGGACTACTCCCCCGACCAGCGCCTGCTGGACGGCCAGGTGTGGGGCTCCTCGGCCGTGGCTGGCAATGGCCACCGCAGCAATTATGCGGTGACCTCCGAACTGCGCATGCCGGTGCTGGAGCAGGTCACGGTGACCGCTTCGGGTCGCTATGACGCGTTCAAGATCGCCGACAACACCGTCGACAAGGCTACCTACAGCCTGGGCCTGGAATACCGCCCGATCGACAGCCTGCTGTTCCGCGGCAAGTACGGCACTGCGTTCCGCGCACCGACCCTGTCCGATGCCTTCCAGGGCAAGAGCGGGTACTACGCGGCCAACTCGACCGACTACTACCGTTGCGGCACCCTGGGCTATGCACCGGGCAACACCGCCGACTGCCGTTACCACGACAACGTCTCGGTGTACTCCGAGCGCGCCGGCAACCCGGACCTGGAGCCGATCACGGCCGATGTCTGGAATGCAGGCGTGGTCTGGGCACCGATGGCGAACCTCTCCATCTCGGCCGACTACTACAACTGGAAGATCGAGAACGAAGTCGATACGGCCAGCACCGACCAGCTTCTGCTGGCCGAGTACTACTGCCGCAACGGCCTGCCCAACGGCTCTTCGGCCAGCTGCCAGAACGTGGCCGACTGGGTCGTGCGCGACGCCGCCGGCAACCTGAGCAGCCTGTACACCCCGAAGATGAACGTGGCTCGCCAGAACCTGCAGGCCGTGACGGTCGGCTTCAAGTATCTGCAGGACATCGGCCGCTTCGGCTCGCTGCAGTTCTCGGCCAACTACACCAACATGCTCAAGCGTGAAGTGCAGTCGCAGCCGGGTGAGGAGTTCCAGGATCTGCTGGGCAACCCGATCGCGATGTGGAACTACGACAACTTCGCCAAGGTCCGCAGCGATGCCTCCGTGGGCTGGTCGGTCGACAAGTTCACCACCACGCTGTACGCGAACTACATCGGCAAGACCCCGAACTATCTGGCCGGCATCAACGGCTATGACTATGTCCACCCGGCATCGGGCAAGGCGGCAGGCAAGTGGGGCTCGTACACCACGTACAACCTGAGCGTGAACTATCGCGCCCAGGATGACCTGACGCTGTCGGTGATGGTCAACAACGTGTTCAACAAGATGCCCGACGGCCAGGCTTACAGCTACCTGGGCACCTCGGGTGCGCCGTACAACACCGGCCTGTACAACGCGTACGGCCGTGCCGTGTACGTCCAGGCCAAGTACGACTTCGGCAAGTAACCGCCGCAGGCCACACCGGCGACCGTGCAGGGCCCTGCCCTGCCGGTTCGCCATCCGGAACGCCCCGAAAGGGGCGTTTCGCGTTTGTGGGGCTGCCACGTCACCCGCGCCGCCACCGGCGCGAAAGAGGAAGCGAAACCGAGACGACGACCGCCGAAACAGTAATCGCCTTCAACCGCCACCATTCAGCACTGCGTCATCCACTCCGTTGTTACAAATTGTTACATTTTCATACATGGCTGATTTTCAAGTACTTTTTATCGAACCTCCGGCCTTATGGCTGATGGCTATGTGACTGAGCTGTGTAAGCCTCGTTAAGCCCGTGTTACGTTCGATGACGAAGCACGGAAAGCTTCACACGCAGATGTAATCGCTTCCATGGACGGCCCTACCCACGTCGACACCGCACTCGGGGATGCCCATGTCTCGCCACAGCTCCACTCTGTCTCGCCACCCGCTGACCGCCGCCGTACTGACCGGCATGCTGCTGACCAGCGCCGTCACCGCCTTTGCCCAGGACACCGGTACCACCAACCTGGACAAGGTCACCGTCACCGGTTCGCTGATCCCGCAGACCGAGATTGAAACCCATACCCCGGTGGTGACCATCACCGCCGAAGACATCCAGACCCGCGGCTTCACCAGCGTGGCCGATGTGCTGCAGCAGTCCTCGCTGACCACCGGCGGCCTGCAGGGCGGCCAGACCTCCGCCTCGTTCACCCAGGGCGCTGAAGCGGCCGGCATGTTCGGCCTGAGCCCGAGCTACACCAAGTACCTGATCAACGGCCGGCCCATGCTGTCCTACCCCGCCCTGTACAACGGCGGCGATACGTTCAACAACATCAGCGGCATCCCGATCGACATCGTCGAGCGCATCGAGATCCTGCCCGGTGGCCAGTCCTCCCTGTACGGCTCGGATGCGATCGCCGGCGTGGTCAACATCATCCTGAAAGAGCGGATGGACGGCAGCGTGCTCAACGTGCGCGGCGGCACCTACACCGAAGGCGGCGGCAGCACCTTCCGCGTCAGCGGCGCGACCGGCTTCAACAGCGCCGACGATCGCCTCAACGTGCTGGTCAATGCCCAGTTCGAGTCGAGCAATCCGATCTGGGGCTACCAGCGCGACGTCACCAAGACGACCAATGGCAAAGGCTACACCGCCCAGGTGCCGACCAATGACTTCCTGGTCGTCAATCCGGCGGCCGGCAACGCCTACCTGATGATGGATCCGAACCTGTGCGCCAACGTCGCCGGCCAGTTCGGTGGTACCACCGTGCTCGGCACGCGTGCGGCCGGCCAGTCCTGCGGCTCGATCTACAGCCCGGGCTACAAGACCGTCAAGAACGGCAAGGACAGCGCGCAGGTCTACAGCTCGTTCACCTTCGATGCCAGTGACAGCCTGCAGCTGTTCGGCGACGTGCTGTACAGCTATGAGGACGTGAAGTACGCCACCGGCTCCAACTACACCTGGTGGGGCACGGCCTCCGGTTACGGTCGCTTCTGGGACCAGACCAGCGGCCAGTGGATGAACCTGCAGCGCGCGTTCGCCCCGGAAGACATCAGCGCCAACGGCTACAAGGACATCCTCAACACCGACCGCAACAAGGCTTACCAGGTGACCCTGGGGGGCCGCGGCACGCTGGGCAACTGGGATTACAGCGCCAGCTTCACCCGCGGCGAGTACAAGCTGACCGAGCGCAATTTCGTGCGCTGGGCCGATCCGATCAACAACTACTTCGAAGAGCACGTACTGGGCCCGCAGTTGGGCACCCGCAGCGGCTACGCAGTGTTCGCGCCGAACTGGGACGCCTTCTATGCGCCGATCCCGGCCGGCGACTTCGCCACCTTCACCGGTTACACGGAGAGCCAGAGCCGCACGTGGCAGAACCTGGGCCGTTTCCAGCTCACCAACGGCACGCTGTTCTCGCTGCCCGGCGGTGATGCCGGTTTCGCCGTCGTTGCCGAAGCCGGCAGCGAAGGCTGGGATTACACCCCGGACGAGCGCCTGATGGACGGCAGCGTATGGGGCACCACCGCGGTCGCCGGTGCAGGCCATCGCAGCAACTACTCGCTGACCTCCGAGCTGCGCCTGCCGCTGCTCGACTCGCTGACCGTCACCGGTTCGGGCCGCTATGACGCCTTCAAGATCGGTGACAGCACCGTCGACAAGGCAACCTACAGTGTCGGCGTCGAGTTCCGTCCGATCGAGAGCCTGCTGTTCCGCGGCAAGTACGGCACCGCGTTCCGCGCGCCCAGCCTGTCCGATGCGTTCCAGGGCCTGAGCGGCTACTACGCCAACGGCTCCACCGACTACTACCGCTGCGGCCAGCTCGGCTATGCGCCGACCGATACCACCGGCTGCGCCTATGACAGCGTCTCGGTGTTCGGCCAGCGTGCCGGCAACCCGGACCTGGAACCGATCACCGCCGATGTGTGGAATGCCGGCGTGGTCTGGGCACCGTTGAGCAACCTGTCCTTCTCGGTCGATTACTACAACTGGAAGATCAAGAACGAAGTCGACACGCTGAGCTCGGACCAGCTGCTGCTGGCCGAGTACTACTGCCGCAACGGCCTGGTCAACAACACCTCGGCCAGCTGCGACAATGTCAACGAGTGGATCACCCGTGATGCGTCCGGCGTTCTGGACGAGATCTACACCCCGAAGATGAACGTGGCCAGCCAGAACCTGCAGGCCATCACCGCCAGTGCCAAGTACGTGCAGGAACTGGGTCGTTTCGGTGCACTGCAGTTCTCCACCAACTACACCAACATGATCAAGCGCGAGCTGCAGCCGCAGCCGGGCGATGAATACCTGGACCTGCTGCGCGATCCGTACAACATGTGGATCTACGACTCCTACGCCAAGGTGCGCGCCGATGGCTCGCTGGCCTGGGCCTTGGACAAGTGGACCACCACGCTGTACTTCAACTATGTCGGCAAGACCCCGAACTACCTGGCTTACGCCGGCAACGGCTATGACTACGTGCACCCCTCGGGCGCCAAGGCTGGCAAGTGGGGTTCGTACACCACCTACAACCTGAGCGTGAACTACCGGGCAGCGGAGAACATGACCTTCTCGGTCATGGTCAACAATGTGTTCAACAAGATGCCCGACAACCAGGCGAGCAACTACCCGGGCACCTCCGGTACGCCTTACAACAATTACTTCTACAACATCTACGGCCGGGCCGTGTATGTGCAGGCCAAGTATGAATTTGGCGGGAAGTAACACGATAGCCACTCAGCACTGACACCAGAAAGCCCCGCCGAAAGGCGGGGCTTTTTTCATGCGGCATCGTACATTCGGAATGGGATTACCGGTTTCATCCCACTTGTTAATCACGGCCCTGTTCAGCAGTCAGCCCGCGGCGCAATATGAATAAAGTTTAATGTTCATCCAGCGCATTGTTTTTGAAGATATTTCCATAACGCCTCGCCTTCGCCGCAGACAGCCCGCGGCCATTCAGCGTATTTCACGTTAAGCGCGTGTTACGTTCGCGGCACGCCGGTACCGACTGAACGCAGAATGAAACACCCAAGGACGGCCATGCAGGCCTGATACCGGATCGTTGTTGCACGCAATCAAGAGGTCCCATGGAAGGGAAAGCCACGACATCACCACTACATGGGGTTGCACATGTCTCGCCAAGGTAATTCGATCTCGCGTCATCCGCTTGCCGCCGCCGTCCTCACCGGCCTGCTGCTCACCAGCGCCACCGTCTTCGCACAGGACAACGCCGCCACCAATCTCGACCGCGTCACCGTCACCGGGTCCTTGATCCCGCAGACCGAGATCGAGAACCACACACCGGTGCTGACCGTCACCGCCGAGGACATCCAGACCCGCGGCTTCACCAGTATCTCCGAGGTGCTGCAGCAATCTTCGCTGACCACCGGCGGCCTGCAGGGCGGCCAGACCGCCGCCTCCTTCACCCAGGGTGCCGAAGCGGCCGGCATGTTCGGCCTGGACCCGGGCTACACCAAATACCTGATCAACGGCCGGCCGATGCTGCAGTACCCGGCGCTGTACAACGGCAGCGACGCGTTCAACAACCTCAGCGGCATTCCGATCGACATCGTCGAGCGCATCGAGATCCTGCCCGGCGGCCAGTCCTCGCTGTACGGCTCTGACGCCATCGCCGGCGTGGTCAACATCATCCTCAAGGAGCGCATGGATGGCGGCGTGCTCAATGTCCGCGGCGGCGCCACCACCGAAGGCGGCGGCAACAACATCCGCGTCAGCGGCGCCAGGGGCTTCAACAGCGCCGATGACCGCTTCAATGCACTGGTCAACGTGCAGTACGAAAAGAGCAACCCGATCTGGGGCTACCAGCGCGACCTGACCCGCACCAACAACCGCGTCGGCTACAGCGCGCAGGTGCCCGCCAACGATTTCCTGGTCTATCTGCCCGCCGACAACAACGCGTTCGTGATGATGGACCCGACCCGTTGCGCCAGCGTCGCCGGTCAGTTCGGCGGCACCACCGTGCTGGGCACGCGCGCGGCCGGCGAGTCCTGCGGCTCGGCCTACGGCGCCGGCTACCGCACGCTGAAGAACGACAAGGAGAGCAGCCAGTTCTACAGCTCGATGACGTTCGATGTGAACGACAACTTCACCCTGTTCGCCGATGCGCTGTACAGCCTGGAAGAGGTCAAGTACACGCCGGGTTCGGGGTATACGTTCTGGGGCAGCGACCTGAGCTTCGGCGCGTTCTATGACCAGGACACCGATCAGTACATGAACCTGCAGCGCGCGTTCGCGCCTGAGGACATCGGGCCGAACGGCTACAAGGACATCCTCAACACCGACCGCAACAAGGCCTACCAGGTCACCCTGGGCGGGCGTGGCACGTTCGGCAACTGGGATTACAGCGCCAGCTTCAGCCGCGGCGAATACAAGCTGACCGAGCGCGGCTTCGTACGCTGGGCCGATGACATCGACAGCTACTTCGAGAACCGCGTGCTCGGCCCGGTGCTGGGCACCACCGATGACGGCTACAACATCTACAGCCCGAACTGGGGCGCGTTCTATTCGCAGCTGCCAGCCGGCGATTTCCAGACCTTCACCGGCTACACCTACAACCAGAGCAAGACCTGGCAGAACCTGGGCCGCTTCCAGCTCACCAACGGCTCGCTGTTCACCCTGCCCGGTGGCGATGCAGGCTTTGCCGTGGTCGCCGAAGCCGGCAGCGAAGGCTGGGACTACCGTCCGGATGAGCGCTTGATGGACGGCAGCGTGTGGGGCACCACCTCGGTGGCCGGTAATGGCCATCGCAGCAACTACGCGGTGACCTCCGAACTGCGCCTGCCGCTGATCGACTCGCTCACCGTGACCGGCTCGGGTCGCTACGACGCCTACAAGATCGCCGACAACACCGTCGACAAGGCCACCTACAGCGTCGGCGTGGAGTTCCGTCCGATCGAAAGCCTGCTGTTCCGTGGCAAGTACGGCACCGCGTTCCGTGCGCCGACCCTGCCCGACGCCTTCCAGGGCGAGAGCGGGTATTACGCCAACGGCGCGGTCGACTACTACCGTTGCGGCCAGCTCGGCTACGCCCCGGCCGACACCCTCGCCTGCCCGTACGGCAATGAGTCGGTGTTCGGCGTGCAGGCGGGCAACACGGAGCTGGAACCGATCACCGCCGATGTCTGGAACGCCGGCGTGGTCTGGGCGCCGATGAACAACCTCTCGGTCTCGGTCGACTACTACAACTGGAAGATCGACAACGAAGTCGACACCCTGAGCTCGGACCAGCTGCTGCGCGCGGAGTACTACTGCCGCAATGGCCAGGGCAACCCGACCTCGGCAAGCTGCGAGAACGTCGCCGACTGGATCACCCGCGATGCGGCCGGCAACATCGAGCAGATCTTCACGCCCAAGCTCAACGTCGCGCGCCAGAACCTGCAGGCCCTGACGGCCAGCTTCAAGTACGTGCAGGACATCGGCCGCTTCGGCTCGCTGCAGTTCGCCAGCAACTACACCAACATCCTCAAGCGCGAGCTGCAGCCGCAGCCGGGCGACGACTATCTGGATCTGCTGCGCGACCCGTATGCGATGTGGTACTACGACGCCTATGCCAAGGTCCGTACCGATGGTTCGGTGGGCTGGGCCAAGGACCGCTGGACCACCACGCTGTACTTCAACTACATCGGCAAGACGCCGAACTACATGTCCTACCTGGGCGAGAGCTTCGACTACGTCCACCCGTCCGGTTACAAAGCCGGCAAGTGGGGCTCGTACACCACCTACAACCTCAGTGTGAACTACCGGGCGCTGGACAACCTGACCCTGTCGCTGATGGTCAACAACGTCTTCAACAAGATGCCCGACGGCCAGGCCCACAGCTACGCAGGCAACATCGCCTCGCCGTACAACAGCAGCATCTACAACCCGTACGGTCGGGCGGTGTATGTGCAGGCCAAGTACGATTTCGGCACCAAGACCAACTGAGCCGAACCCGGGATGACACCCCCAGGCCCCGCCGCAAGGCGGGGCTTTTCCTTGCCCGCTGCCGGCCGGGGCCACGTCCGCAGTTGACCGGATCAGGCCTCTTGCCATCGGCCATGACCTTCGACACCCTTGCAGGCCGGGCCGGCGGCGTATCGTCTGGCCCACAGGCTCTTCGGGGCCATTCCTGCACGACTTTTCCGGCCTGGAGGCCAATCACGTGATCGCACGTACACCCAAACTGGTACTGCTGACCCTGGCCGTTTCGGCCGCGCTGGTCGGCTGCGGCAAGAACGAAACCCCGGCCACGGACAGCGCAGCCTCCACTGCCGCGCCGGCGGCCCCGGCCGCTACCGAGTACAAGCTCGACGAGAGCAAGCTGCCGGCCTACAACGCCTTCCACCCGTCCGACCTGGACACCAGCATGGACGCCTGTGGCGCGTTCGGTGACTACGTCAACAGCAAGTGGCTGGCCGCCAATGAGATCCCGGCCGACCGCACCAGCTGGGGCGCCTTCACCATCCTGGACGAGCGCTCGGTCGCCGTGCAGCACCAGCTCGCCGAGCAGGTCGCGGCGGTCAAGAATCCGGCCGGCATCGAGAAGATCGTCGGCGATTTCTGGGCCACCGGCATGGACGAAGCCAAGATCAACGCCCAGGGCATCGAGCCGATCAAGGCCGACCTGGCCGCCATTGACGGCCTGCAGGACAAGGACGCGATCGCCAACTACCTGCGCACCAGCGCCGCCAAGGGCGAGAACGTGCTGTTCGGCTTCGGTCCGGAAGCGGACTTCAAGAATTCCAGCATGAACCTGGCCTACGCCAGCCAGGGCGGCCTGGGCCTGCCGGACACCACCTATTACACCGACGCCAAGAACGCCGACAAGCTCAAGGCTTACCAGGCCCACGTGGCCAAGGTGCTGGAACTGGCCGGCGTGGCCACGGCCGACGCTGAGAAGCAGGCCGCCGATGTGGTCAAGTTCGAAACGCGCCTGGCCAAGGCGTCCAAGTCCAGCGTCGAGCTCTCGCGCGATGTCTCGCTGTTCTACAACCCGGTCACCGTGGCCGACGCGGACAAGCTGACCCCGAACTTCAGCTGGACCGAATTCTTCAAGGCCCAGGGCATCGCCGCCCCGGAGAAGTTCTCGCTGGCCATGCCCAGCTTCCACCAGGAAGTGAGCAAGGCACTGGGTGACACCGATCCGTCGGTGTGGCGTGCCTACCTGCGCTTCCATACCGTGGACAGCGCCTCGCCGTACCTGGCCGATGCCTTCGTCAATGAGAACTACAATTTCTACGGCAAGACCCTGAACGGTCAGAAGGAGCAGAAGCCGCGCTGGAAGCGCGTGCTGGGCACCATCGAAAACGATGCCGGTGATGCGTTCGGCCAGCTGTACGTGAAGGTCGCCTTCTCCCCCGAAGCCAAGGCCAAGATGGAAGAGCTGGTGAAGAACCTGGCCGCCGCCCTCAAGGAGCGCATCCAGGGGCTGACCTGGATGAGCGATGAGACCAAGGCCAAGGCCATCGCCAAGTGGGAAACCTTCACCCCGAAGATCGGCTACCCGGACAAGTGGCGTGACTGGAGCGGCCTGACCACCGGCCGCGACAGCTACCTGGGCAACGTCCGCGCCGCCAATGCGTTCAACTACAAGTTCGCGCTGTCCAAGATCGGCCAGCCGGTGGACAAGACCGAGTGGGGCATGACCCCGCAGACGGTCAATGCCTACTACAACCCGCTGCAGAACGAGATCGTCTTCCCGGCCGCCATCCTGCAGCCGCCGTTCTTCGACCCAAAGGCCGATGACGCGCTGAACTACGGCGGCATCGGTGCGGTGATCGGCCACGAAATGACCCACGGTTACGACGACCAGGGCAGCCGCTTCGGGCCGACCGGCAACTTCGAGAACTGGTGGACCGAGGCGGACACCAAGAACTTCAGCGGCCTGACCGGCAAGCTGATCAAGCAGTTCGACGGTTACAAGGTGGACGGCCAGCCGGTCAACGGCAAGCTGACCCTGGGCGAGAACATCGCCGACCTGGGTGGCCTGGCCACCGCCTACGACGCCCTGCAGAAGGCCTCGGCCGGCAAGGAAGATCCGAAGGTCGACGGCTTCACCCGTGACCAGCGCTTCTTCTTCAACTGGGCCACCGTGTGGCGCACCAAGTACACCCCGGAGAACATGAAGGTCCGTCTGGCGACCGACCCGCATGCCCCGGCGCAGTTCCGCGCGATGGGTGCCCCGTCGAACCTGCCCACCTTCGCCGCGGCCTTCCAGTGCAAGGCCGGCTCGCCGATGGTGCGCGCTGGCGACCAGCAGGTCGTGATCTGGTAACAAGCGCCCTTTGTTGAGCGTTGCGCACGCAAAGGCCCGGGGAAACCCGGGCCTTTGCTTTTGGTGCGGGGGGCACCCATCACGCTCTTTTCGCTTTGCTTGGTACACTCGCGCGATCCCAATCCTGCTGGATTCGCTTTACATGTCCAACCTCCGTCCGCTCGCCATTGCCCTGGGCCTGAGCCTGGCCTCCCTGGTCATCGCACACGATGCGCACGCCGCGCAGAAGAAGAAGGCCGCCGCCCGTGCGCCGGCCGTCAGCGCCCAGTGCAGCGACTTCTACGAGGCCACCAATGCGACCTGGCTGAAAGCCAATCCGGTGCCGCAGACCGGTGCCACCACCGCACTGGGCCAGCTGGCCGACCGCGCACGCCAGCAGCAGCGTGAACTGCTGGATGGCGCGATGACCGCGCCGCAGGGCAACGTGCAGAAGCTGCTCGGCGACTTCTGGGCCAGCGGCCTGGACGAGGCCGCGGTGGAAGCCGACGGCTCCAACCCGATCGCCCCGCTGCTGACCCGCATCAACGCGATCAAGAAGGCCAAGGACGTGCCGGCCTCGATCGCCGCGCTGCACCAGGTGGGCATCCCGGTGGCCTTCAACTTCGCCCCGGACGTGGACCTGAAGGCACTGGACCGCCACATCGGCTACTTCATGCAGGGCGGCATGGGCTTGCCGGACCCGGCGTTCTACACCCGTACCGATGCCGACACCGTCGCGCTGATGGCGCGCTACCGCACCTACGTCAAGCAGGTGCTGGCGCTGACCGGCACCCCGGCGGACAAGCTCGATGCCGAATCGCAGTCGGTGATCGCACTGGAAACCGAACTGGCGCGCAATGCGCAGTCGCTGGCTGGCATCAACAACCCGTTCAACAACTACGCGCCGATCTCCACCAAAGAGCTCAACAGCCGTTACCGCAACCTGCAGCTGGAGGCCTTCCTGAAGGCACAGGGCGTCAATGACGACCTGGTCTCGCTGTCCGATCCGGCGCTGTTCAAGCAGCTCGACGGCATGGTCACCCGGCTCAAGCCGGAGCAGTGGAAGGTTTACCTGCGCTGGCGCGTGGGTGATGCGATGGCCCCGTACCTGTCCAAGGCCTACCGCGATGCCGAGTTCGAGTTCCGCGGCCGCGTGATGCGTGGCCAGACCCTGCCGCCGGCACGCTGGGAGCAGGTGCTGGATGCGATCAACGTCGCCGCCGGCCCGATGGTCGGCCGCGAGTACGCCGCCAAGCACCTCTCGGCCGACGACCGTCGCAAGGCGGCGCTGGTGGTGGACAAGATCCGCGAAGTGCAGATCGATGCGGTCAAGCGCAGCACCTGGATGAGCGATGAGGCCAAGACCGAAGCGCAGGCCAAGCTGGCCGCGCTGAAGATCGAGATCGGCACCCCGCTGCGCGATCTGGACTACACCGTGCAGCCGATGGGCCGTGGCAGCTTTGGCGGCAACATGCTGATCGCCTCGACCTGGCGCCACCGCGAAGAGATGAAGCGCATCGGCAAGGGCAACGCCGACCGTCGCTGGGACGTGCTGCCGCAGCAGCCGGCCCTGGCCTACGACATCGCGCAGAACCGCCTGATCGTCACCGCCGCCGTGCTGCAGGGCCCGGTGTTCAATGCCAAGGGCGATACCGCCGACCTGTTCGGCAGCTACGGCGCGCTGGTCGCGCACGAGCTGACCCGCGCGATCGACGCCAAGGGCGCGCTGGTGGATGCCAAGGGCGAACTACGCAGCTGGTGGACCCCGGCCGACAAGACCGCCTGGACCCTGTTCGGCAACCGCGTGGCCGCGCAGTACAGCGGCTATGACTACCCGGGCGTGAAGGGCGCCAAGGTCAACGGTGAACTCACCCGTGAAGAGAACCTGGCCGACCTGGCCGGCCTCGAACTGGCGTGGGAGGCCTACAAGGCCGTTGAGCCGGCCGCCAAGCCGGCCGCACAGCAGGGCTTCTTCCGTGCCTGGGCGAGCCTGTGGCCGCAGCAGCTCTCGCCGAACGTCGCCGCCCAGCGCCTGAGCTCGGACATCCTGGCCCCGGGCCGCTGGCGCACCAACGGCCCGCTGTCCAACCTGCCGGCCTTCGGTGCCACGTTCACCTGCAAGCCGGGCCAGCCGATGCAGCGCGTGGACAACGACCAGATCAAGGTCTGGCGCTGAGCCCAGCAAGGCAGCAACGAAAAGGGCGCCCATTGGGCGCCCTTTTCATTTAACGGGGACGGAGGTGGTTATTAACTACCTCCGTCCCTGTTATTTGCGTTACTTGATACTTCGCAGATGGTTGGGCCGCTTCGGCGGGCCCGGCGGTCGCCGGTTGTTGAACGGCGGTTGGCCGCGCCAATAGCGGATCAGCAGCCAGCCGAACAGCATGCCGCCCAGATGGGCGAAATGGGCCACGCCCGGCTGCCAGCCGGTGGCGCCCAGCATCAGCTCCATTGCACCGAACACGATCACGAACGTGCGCGCCTTCATCGGGATGGGCGGGAACAGCAGCATCACCCGCTGGTTGGGGAACAGCATGCCGTAGGCCAGCAGCAGGCCGAACACACCACCGGACGCACCCAGCACCGTGGCCGGATCGGCCAGCATCATGCCGACCAGCAGCTGGCACAGCCCGGCACCGGCGACGCACACCAGGTAATAGATCAGGAAGCGCTTCTCACCCCAGGTCTGTTCCAGCGGCGCGCCGAACATGAAGAGCGCGAGCATGTTGAAGAACAGATGGCCGAAGCTGCCATGCAGGAAGCCATAGGTCAGCAGCTGCCAGGGCTGGAAGTTGCCGCCCGGCGAGAACGGATCGAAGCCGCCGCCCAGGGGCTGCAGCATGAAAGGCTCGAAGGTGCCGTTGCCGAGCAGGAATGGCTGCTGCAGCAGGAACAGCACGGCGTTGGCGATCAACAACGCTTTGGTGACAGTAGGCAGTCGCGGAAACATGGGGGCATCCTTTGGAACTGCCTCCATCATAGCCGCAGCACCCCGCTGCGATCTGCGCGCCAGCGCCCGCGTTCAACCCGCAGGCAGCGTCAGCCCGGCCCCCACAGGGCGGCATCCAGATCGTTGCCACCGGCCACCGGCATTCCCTTGACCCGGCCGCGCTCCACCACCACGCCCTCGGCACGCAACCGCTGGCTCTGCTCCTTCCAGCCGGCCGAGCCTTCCGGCATCGCAATGCGCCCGTCCGAGCGCAGCACGCGGTGCCACGGCAGGTCGGGGTCGTCATTCATGCCGAGCACGCGTGCGGTCAGCCGCGCCCTGCCCGGCAGCCCGGCCTTGGCGGCGACCTGGCCGTAGCCCATCACCTGCCCGCGCGGAATCGCATGGATCACCGCCAGGATCCGCGCCCGTGCCTGCGCGGCCGCGTCATCGCCCATGGCAGCGGCGTTCACGCGCGGACCCGGCTGACCAGCAGCACGCCGAGCAGGACCAGGGCCGTGCCGAGGATCTGCCACGTTCCCATGGGTTCGTCGAGCAGCCATAGACTCATCACGATGGTGGAGACCGGACCGAGCATACCGACCTGCGCGGCCAGCGACGAGCCGATCCGCTTCACCGCCAGCATGATCGCCATCACGGGCAGCACCGTGCAGACCGTCGCATTGATCAGCGACAGCCAGTACACCGGCGGGGGTGCCTGGCCCAGGGCGGACATCGGGTGCAGCACCGCGAAGTGCAGCACGCACAGCACGCAGGCTACGCAGCTGGCGTAGGCGGTCAGGCGGATCGCGCCGATCCGCGCCACCACCTGGCCGCTGCCGAACAGATACAGCGCATAGCTCAGCGCACTGGCGAACACCAGTGCACTGCCCAGCACGATGCGCCCGCCTTCCAGCTGCAGGTCATGGCCAAAGGCCAGCAGCACGCCGAGATAGCTGAGCACCAGTGCCGCCACCTGCCAGCGACCAGGGCGCTTCTTCAGCAGGACCAGGCTGATCAGCAGCACCAGCGTGGGGTTCAAATACAGGATCAGCCGCTCCAGGGTGACACTGATGTACTGCAGGCCCTGGAAGTCTAGCAGGCTGGACAGGTAGTAGCCGGTGAAGCCCAGCCACACCACGCGCCCGCGGTCGCCCCAGGACAATGCCGGCGCGCGCCGCGCCGACCATACCGCCAGCACCGCGAACAACGGAAAGGCCATCAGCATCCGCAGTGCCAGCAGCGTGGTGGCATCCACCCCGTGCCGGTACGCAAGTTTGACGATGACCGCCTTGCCCGAGGCGGCAATGGCCCCGATCGCGGCCAAGGCGATGCCGCCGGCGGCGATGCGACTGGAGGACGTGGGGAGCGAGGAAGCGGGTGACGACATCAGGACGGCGAACAGCCGCACGGAGGCGGCTGGGCAGCAGGTGGGGCGGCCATTGTCGCATGCGTGGCGGCGGGTGTTCTGCGCCTGCAGACGCTGCGGGAACGGCGCTCCGATCCTGTTTCAACGGCGAAAAGGGCTCGGCCGACCGAAAGACCCGGCGCCTGCGGAAGGCTGTGCCGCTTCGTGCGCGGTTGCCACGCATGGCGTGGCACTACCTGGATCCCGGGCGCGGCTTCGGCGGCGACACGCCGCTGGCGCGCTTTCAGCGCATCAGTACGACTTCTTCTGCCGAGGTCGGATGGATCGCCACGGTGTCGTCGAACTGGGCCTTGGTCACGCCCATCTTCACCGCCAGGGCAAACCCCTGCAGGATTTCATCGGCAGACTCGCCCAGCAGGTGCACACCGACCACGCGCTCCTCCTCGCCCACGCAGACCAGCTTGAACACGCTGCGCTGGGTGCCGTCGGCCAGCGCCTGCAGCATCGGGCGGAAGTTGCTGCGGTACACGCGCACGTCGCCGTACTTCGCACACGCCTCCTCTTCACTCAGCCCCACGGCGCCGAGCGCCGGATGCGAGAACACCACGCTGGCCACGTTCTCATAGTCCATCTTCGCCTGGGGCTGGCCACCGAACAGGCGGTCCATCAGCTTGCGCGCCGCGGCGATTGCCACCGGGGTCAGGCCGACCTTGCCGGCGATGTCACCCACCGCGTGCACGCTGGGTACCGCGGTGGTCTGCCACGCATCGACCTCGACCTCGCCCTTGTCGCCCACCACCACGCCGATCGCCTCCAGCCCGAGATCGGCACTGTTGCCGCGCCGGCCGGTGGCAAAGAACACGGCATCGAATTGGCCATCCGCGGGGCCGTCGTGCCCGAACGCCACAACGGCATCGCCGTCACGGCGCAGCTCGCGCAGGCGGTAGCCGAAGTGGACCTGCACGCCTTGATGGCGCAGATTCTCGGCAAGTTGCCCGGTGAGTTCCGCATCGAAGCGCTCCAGCAGGCGCTCGCCACGGACCAGCAGGGTCACGCGGCTGCCAAGGGCCTGCAGCAGCCCGGCCAGCTCGACGGCGATGTAGCCGCCGCCGACGATCGCGACGCGTTCGGGCGCGCTGCACAGGTTGAAGAAATCATCGGAAACCAGGCCAAGCTCGGCGCCGGGAATGTCCGGGCGCTGCGGATGCGCACCGGTGGCGATCAGGATGTGCCCGGCGCTGATGCGTACACCATCGCTGCATTCCACGGTGTGCGCATCGACCAGCCGACCACGGCGCGGCACGCGCACCACCTTGTTCTCATCCAGGCGCTTGAGATAGCTGGCATGGATGTTGGCGATATAGGCCTGGCGGTGTACCACCAGTTCTTTCCAATCCAGCGAGGGGCGTACCGGGACATCGAATCCCATCGCCGCGGCAAGGCCGATGCGTGCAGACAGATCGGCGGCCAGCCACATCGCCTTCTTGGGGACACAGCCGACGTTGACACAGGTGCCACCGAGTTCGCCCGGCTCCAGCATCGCCACCCGCTGCCCATGCTGCGCAGCGCGGAAAGCCGCGGCCAGGCCGCCGGAACCACCGCCCAGCACGATCAGGTCATAGTCGTATTGCGTCGTCATTGGCATCGCTCAACTCGGTAAGGGGCAGGATCGATCGCCGGCGCGCGGGCAGTTGATCAGCTCTGCCATCAACCGCCGGTGCCGACGCTCATGCGCATTCCCAGCATGCCATGACCGGCCGCGATCCAGACGTGAGGGGCTCGGCGCGACGGGGTCAGGTCCGGCGCAGCGGCGGCCACTGCAGATAGGTCATCGCGCGCCAGATCCACTCCAGCGGCCCGAAGCGGAAGCAGCGCAGCCACACATGGCTGATGCCGACCTGCAGCGCGAACAGCGCCAGCGCAAAGGGGATCTGCCACAGCCGGGGCATCGCCTCGAACGCGCCCAGTCCGTATCCATAGAACACCCAGGTGCAGACCAGCGACTGCCCGATGTAGTGGGTCAACGCCATCCGCCCCATCGGCGCCAGCAACTGCAGCCGCGCGCGCCAGTGCACGATCCAGGCCAGGTACCCCAGGCACATCAGCAGCCCGGCCAATGCACTCACGGCGTAGGCCACGCCACCGGCAAGATCCAGCGTGCCAGGGGCCTGGTACGGATGCCAGATTGCACTGCCCAGCATCAACACCAGGCCGACCGGCAGGGCGATCCAGCGCAGCCGCGCATACAGCCGCGCGAACCGTTCCGGCTCGGCCAGCGCGCCGCTACGGGCGAACCAACTGCCGATCAGGAACATGCCCAGCACTTCCGGACCGATCACGAAGATGCCCGAGAGCATCGCGCCGAGGTCGCGCAGGCGTTGGCCGACGGCCTCGCCCCACGTGCCGTGCGCGTACGCCTGCCGTTGCAGTTCGATCGTGCGCTGGGCCTGGGCGAGGGCCTCGCGCAGCGGGTCCTGCGCGTGCTCCATGCTGGCCATCCAACTCATCAGTGCACCCAGCACCAGCACCAGCCCGGCCGCGCCCAGGTAGCTGATCGCGCCCATCGCCGGCAGCCAACTGCGCGGCGCTTCGCGGCAGGCGAGCAACAGCAGCGAGATCAACGCGTAGATCACCAGGATGTCGCCGGACCACACCAGCAGCGCATGGCACAGGCCGATCAGCAGCAGGGCGGCGCTGCGGCGCAGATAGAACGGTGCGAACGCGCGGCCAGCCGTTTCGGCGCGCTGCGCCATGACGGAAAAGCCGGCGCCGAACAGCAGCGAGAACAGGGTGAAGAACTTGCCCTGGACCAGAACGTAGATCGCCGCGTCGGCCCAGTAGTCCGCGCCCTGCCAGTGCGGATCGATGCCGGTGAAGGACAGGTCCAGCGGACCGCTGAACGCCTCCATGTTCATCAGCAGGATGCCCAGCAACGCGAACCCGCGCAGGATATCGATGACGGCGATGCGCTCATGCGCGCCCACCGGCTGCAAAGGAGAAGAAGCTGCGTTCACAGGCAATCCGCTGACCAGGTCCGTCATTATGCCGTGCGCACGGCGGCCTGCCGCGGAAACGAAAACGGCCCGCCGAAGCGGGCCGTTGGATCAACGAGGGGGCGCAGCACTCAGTGCTGGTGGCCGCCGTCGCCGTGCACGTGGCCGTGCTCGATTTCTTCCTTGCTGGCTTCGCGCACGTCGACGATCTCGACGTTGAAGTGCAGGTCCTTGCCGGCCATCGGGTGGTTCAGGTCGACGTCGACCACGCTCATGCCGACCTTCTCCACGGTCACCGCGCGCGGGCCGAAGTTGGTCTGCAGCACGACCTGCTGGCCCGGGACCAGCTTGCTGGTACCGAAGTGCTTCTTGGGCACGCGCTGGGTCAGGCCTTCGCGGCGCTCGCCGTAGGCGTCGGTCGCCTTGACGTCCACCTCGAAGGTGGCGCCGGCTTCCTTGTCCATCATGGCGTTTTCCAGGCCGGGGATGATGTTGCCGTGGCCGATCAGGATCGCCAGCGGATCACGGTCCCTGGAGCTCTCGATCGGCTCCTGGCCCTGCTCGGCGACGGTGTAATGGAAACGGACGACGCGGTCTTTTTCGATCTTCATGCGCAACTCTGGTCTGGAGACTGCCGAGGGCAGACGGGTGAGGCGGGTTGTGGCCTGCCGGATACGCCGCCATCATGACGGCCTTCTAAGGTCGCGCATTATCCGGACAACATGCACATGACGCCAGTTTCGCGCCTGACCCGCCTGCCCGGCCACGTGGCCCTGCTGGCGATCATCGCCCTGCTGAGCGCCTGCGGCGGCGGCAAGACCACCCGCCCGGCCCCGCCGCCCGCCTCGGCCCAGGTCTGGCCCAACGTCACCCCCAACGATCCGCAGGCCGCCAACTCGGTGCTGATGCGCGCGATCGGACTGGTCGGCACGCCCTACCGCTATGGCGGCAACACCCCCGAATCCGGTTTCGACTGCAGCGGCCTGGTCGCGTATGTGTACCGGGAAATGCTCGACCTGCGCCTGCCGCGAACCTCGCGCGATCTGGCCGCGGTGCAGGGGCCGAAGATCGACCCCAAACGACTGGCACCGGGCGACCTGGTGTTTTTCGGCGACAGGGGCAACGTCTTCCATGTCGGGATCTATGTGGGTGAAGGGCGCTTCGTGCATGCCCCGAGCACCGGGGGCACGGTCCGGCTGGATTCGCTCGGTGGCCCCTATTGGAAGGACCACTACACCGGCGCGAAACGCGTCCTTAACTAAGCTGAACAGGGGTAAGGTACAAATTTGTGACGCGAATCACATAGTTGTAAACGAAAAATTAACGGAATTTGTACCTAATCACTGCGCTTACACGGCATCATCACCCATCGTTTTTATTCAGTGACCGCCGCGTGACGACAGACGACCTGACTTGCAAAGGCCAGACCGCCGCAACCCGGCGACGTGCCCGACCCGCTTTCCTCGCTGCAGCGCTCTGCCTGGCCAGCCTTCCGGCCTGGGCGCAGTCCGCACCGACGATCGCCCCCGAAGCTTCTGCAACCCCTGTCACTGTTGCCCCCGATTCCTCCGCGCCGGCCAAGCCCAAGGCTGATGCGCCGGCCCGCAGCAAGGCCGATGCCGCTGCCAGCGCCACCCTCGCCGCCCTGCTTCCGCACCTGGCGGCCAACGACACCATCCCCCTCATGGACCGTTCGGCGATGTTCGCCGGCGATCTGAGCCGCCTGCTCGCCAATTACGATGCCAGCACCGGCGCGATTACCGTGGCCGGCGACGCCGCCGAAAACGGCAAGGTCCAGTCCCTGCTGCGCCGTGCGATGACCCTGCTGGGCACCCCGTACCGTTGGGGCGGCACCTCGCCGGACAGCGGTTTCGACTGCAGTGGCCTGGTCGGCTATGTGTTCCGTACCGCGCTGGGTGTCGAGCTGCCGCGTGTCTCGCGCGAAATGGCCCATGACGGCGCTGCCCAGCTGATCAACGATCGCAACGCCCTGGCCGCTGGCGACCTGGTGTTCTTCGGCCGCAAGGGCCGTGTGGACCATGTCGGCATCTATGTGGGTGAAGGCCGCTTCCTGCACGCCCCGAGCACTGGCAAGGACGTCCGTGTGGACAGCCTGGTCAGCGGCTACTGGGGTGGCAAGTTCATGCAGGCCCGCCGCGTCGACCTCTGACCCGCCCTGCGGGACCACCGGATCGAAGGCCGCTGCCCTGCAGCGGCCTTTTTCGTTGGGCCGCGGCAGTGGCCGCTGATCGCCCCAACCCGCGTTCCCTTCTCTGTCACGGTCTTTTTCCCGACCGGCGACGCGCCCGGCGCACACGTGCTGCGGCGGGGGACGGACCCGGACGTGGGGCGGCACGTCCGTGGCAACCGATCAGGCAGCAGACACCGCCCGCGATTCCTGTCGACAAGGTGACGCATGGCGGCTGTCCCCGATTTTCCTGCCCGGTGTGTGATCTGGTTTGGGCAACCCCTCGCGCTTGAACGGGCGACGCTGGCTGCGGCCGGCTGGCAGGTCCGCAGCGTGGCCCCCGAACAATGCGCCGGGATCGGCATGCGCGGCAGCGACCAGGTGGTCGGCCTGCTTGACCTGCGCACGGTGGTGCCGGCCAACCTGGCCCACCTGCAGCAATTGCTGGTCGATCACCGCCACATGAGCCTGCTGGCGCTGTTGCCTGCTGCGCCGCTGCGCTCCTCGCCGGTGCTCGATGCGCTGCTGGCGGCGTGCGTGGATACCTATGTCGCCCCGATCGACCTGCCGCGCGTCGTGCAGCGGCTGCAGCAGCTGGCCGGCGCCGAATCCCTGCCCGCCGCCCATGGCCCTCAGTCCCTGATCGGCGACAGCGCGGTGCTGCAGGTCACCCGTGCGGCCATCCGCAAGTACGCGCCGGTGGACCTGCCGGTGCTCATCACCGGCGAGACCGGGACCGGCAAGGAACTTGCCGCCCAGGCGCTGCATGCGCTGTCGGCACGGCATGCGCGCCCGTTCCTGGCAGTGAACTGCGGGGCCATTCCGGCTGCGCTGGTCCAGTCCGAACTGTTCGGCCATGAACGCGGCGCCTTCACCGGCGCGGCGACGCGGCGCCTGGGCCTGTTCGAATCGGCCAGTGGCGGCACCGTGTTCCTGGACGAGATCGGCGACCTGCCGCTGGATGCGCAGACCAACCTGCTGCGGGTGCTGCAGGAAGGCACGGTCGAACGCGTCGGCAGCAACCGGCCGCTGGAGGTCGATGTACGCGTGCTCGCGGCCACGCACGTGGATCTGGAGAAGGCGGTCGAACAAGGCCATTTCCGTCGCGACCTGTTCTATCGGCTCAATGTGCTGCGCCTGCCGTTGCCGCCGCTTCGTGAGCGCGGCAGTGATATCGCACTGCTCGCCCACCATTTCCTCAGCAGCTTCCGGCATCGCCATGTCACCCGCGCGCGCGGCTTCACGGCCGAGGCGGTGCAGGCGCTCGAACGCTTCGGCTGGCCGGGCAACGTGCGCGAGCTGCTCAATCGGGTCCAGCGTGCGGCGATCGTCAGCGATGCCGAGCTGATCACGGCGGCGGACCTGGAGTTGAGTCAGCCGCTTCTGGCCAGCACCGAACGCGGCCTGCACGGCGCAAAGCAGATCGCCGAACGCGAAACGCTGCTGCATGCACTGCGCCAGCACGATTTCAACGTCACCGCCTGCGCCCGTCACATGCAGGTCTCGCGGGTGACGGTCTACCGGTTGTGCCGCAAGCACCAGCTCGCGCTGCCCGAACTGCGCTGAGCCGCAGGGCGCAGCGTGTGAGCGGGCGCGCTCACAGGCTGTACGGCACTTTGAAGGCCAGGGTGAAGTCCGGTGCATCCGGGGTCAGGCCGATACCCAGCAGGCTGACCAGGGTCGTTTTCTGGTTGAGCGCATAGGTGATGCCCAGGTTGAGCGTGCCTGCATTGGCGTCGCTGCCGATCACCTTCAACCACTGCCCGTTCTTGTAGCGCGTGGAGGCACGCGCGCTCAGCTTGTCACTGAAGGAGATGCTCAGGCTGGTGCGCTCATTGAACGCGAACGCCACGCCGGCGCCGAAGTAATAGGAGCCTCCAAGCTTTACGTCGCCCGGGTTGGTGGTGTCCGGGTTGGCATCAATGTCATCGAAGCTGCGCGGGAAGGAATGGATGTAACCGATATTGGCGAACAGGATCGCCGGGTCGGCGGTCTTCACGGCCGACAGGCCGACGTTGGCCTGCCACACGCCGTTGCCGGTCGGTTGCTGCTCGGGCACGGCAAAGCGGATGAAGTCATCGTCATCGCGCTCGAGCACCTTCCAGTCCAGCCCGTACGGCGCCCGCCCGGTCGGCGCGGTCGCGCCCACGGTGAGCACGGTTTCGGGCAGCCGCCCGCGTTCGGCGAACAGCCGGTAGTTGGCGCTCAGGCCAACGTCGCCGATGCCGTTGCCCGTCGTCTCTTCCTGCGCGATGGCCGCGGCCGAGCCACCGGCACCGCCCTTCTGGAACACCGTCTTGCGCGCCAGGTACGGCACGTCCAGGTTCAAGGTCAGGCGCGGGCTGATGCCCCAGCGCGCGGCCAGGTTGTAGGTCAGCGTGTCCGACTCCACGTTCTCGATGGCGATGTTGCCGAGGAAGATCGCATCCAGCGCCAGGAAGCCGTTGAGGCTGAGCTGCTTGCGGTCGTAGCGGGCGTAGGAAAGGCTGTTCTCAATCGTGAAGCGGCGGCTGAAGAGTGCGGCCTGCTGCTGTTTGACATCATCTACGCTGCGCCGCGACTCCTGCTTGGCCTGCTGCGCTTCGGCCGCCGAGCTGGCATAGCCATCGGCACTGGCCGGTGCGGCCGGGGTGCCCGCCGGCAGGGCCTGCTGCGGGGGAGGCGCGCTGGAGGCCACCGGCGCGGTCTTGCCGGTCAGCCGTGCCTGCATGGCCTGCACCTGCATGTCCAGCTCGCGCAGGCGACGTACTTCCTGCGCGTAGTTGGCCTTGAGGCTTTCCAGCTGCGCCATCAGTGCCTTGACGTCTGCCTCGTCAACCGGCGCAGGCTGTTGCGCCTGTGCCTGGGCGGACGCAGCCGCCATCAGTGCCAGCGCCGCCAGCGCCAGCGGTGTTGCGCGGATCATCGTGTGCATTGCCTTGGCCCACTGTTGTGTTGACGCTCCCCCTGCCGTGCCGATGGATCACTGGCCCGGCCCCATGCCTACCCCGCGTACCAGCGTCATCGCCTGCGCCACGTTCTGGTTGAGCGGCACGTTGTTGGCCATTGACTGCCTGACAAGGTCGATCTGCAGCCGGTTGGTGACCGATTGCCCATCACTGCCCAGCGCGATGCTCTGCCCGACGCTGCCGTTGCGGATCCATTGCTGGACCGCGCCGACACCCTCGATCTGCAACTGCACCTTGGCCGTGTTGCCTTCCAGTTGAGCCAGCGCACTGACCCCGCCCTGGTGCACGCTGGCCAGGTTCACGCCTTCGCCGGTGGGCGTTGGCGCGGTGCCATCGCGCACGGTCAGCTGGGTGGCGTTGCTGGCCAGGTTGCCGTCACCGGCGACCTGGATGCTCTGGCTCAGGCCGGCCACGTTCTGCAGGCCGCTGGCGTCCACGCTGCGCCCGGGTGTCACGGGCAGTGGCGCATCCGCGGCGGTGACACTCACGCTGGGCGCGAAGCTGATCTTCGGCGCGTTGCCGCCGTGGCTGAAGTCCATGCCCAGCTTCAGCGCGCTCTGTGCCGACTGCCCACCGGCGGTCTGCCATTGCGAGACCATGGTGACCCCGAACCACGCCACGGTGTTGCCACCAACGGTGTAGCGGCCACGCATGAGGTTCAACTCCGGATCGGGGATTTCGCTCAATCCCTTGCCGGGCCGGCTGTCATCGGCATGTGCCGGTGCGATGCCCAGCAGGGCAAGCAGCACGATGCCGGGCGTCCAGGTTGCGATGTTCATGTTGCCTCCTTAAAACAGATCGGCATGGGTGAATCCGAAATCGACCAGCTCCGCGTCGGTGATCGGTCCCTGCCTGGCGTACAGCGAACGGGCACTCGGCCGTTCACCGGGCTGCAGCAGCACCGTGTTGCGATCGAAGTCACTGCCGATCACGACAAACACGGCGCGCGACGGCCACGCCTGGAGAAATTCGCTGACGGGAATGCTGCGGTTGCCCAGAATCGGGTCGGCCACATCCACCAGATCGCCACGGACCTGTTTGAGGACCACGAAGTGGCGGAAGCCCCGCACATCCATCAGCACCAGCCCGGGCACGCGCAGTGAGCGCAGGCGCTCTTCATTGACGCGGTAGCCGCGCCCACGCATGCCCATCGATTCGACGTAACGCTTGATGTCCAGCAGCGAGAAACCGCGCTGGTGGACCAGTTGTGGATCCGAGACCCCCATCATCCCTTCGATCACCGTGCCCTCATCCGCCTCCAGGTGGTAGGCGTAGCGCAGGATCGTGGCAAGGGCTGCCGCGCCACAGCTGTAATCGGTGTGTTGCCTTACCACGTTGCGGAAGCGCCGTTCCTGCATGCTCTCCACGCGCTGGGTGAGCACCGCCCCGTTGGGCAGCACCCCGCTGAAGCCGATGTCGCCGGCCCGCACCAGCCCGATGGGCATCATCAGCATCGACAGTGCCCAGGCCAGCATCCAGGTGCGCATACGTGTGGACATCGTCTACTCCGGCTCAGGAAGGAGCCCCTGCCCCAAGGGGGAGAAGGGACAGGGGCTCCCGGGGAGCCCGGTCATTGGCGGATGACCGGGTTTGTTGCGCTCAACGCGTACTGCCTGCGAAAACGGACAACCTTCTTACTGTTCCGGACCGCCGCCGCCACCGCCGCGGGTGGAGGGCTGCGCAACCGCCAGAGCCAGGCTGTTGGCCTGCAGGTTGCCGGTACCGGAGGCCACGTTCACCCCGATGTTGCCGGAGGCGCCGGAGAACGCACTGCCGGACAACGCCGCGGTGTTGGTCGCATCCACGTTCACCCAGCGGGTGGTGGAGACGGTGCCGCTCAGGCTCGCGTAGAGATCGGCCACGCCCAGTTCGACGAACTGGCTGGTGCCGCGCTCATCGGTATCGAAGGCAATGCCGCCCACGCCCGGACGATTCGGGTTGGCGGTGGCATTCTGGATATCGCTATCCAGATCGATGTGGCCGTTCGCGCTGCCGCTCGGGTGATCCAGCGCGCCGCTCCAGCTGTCCAGGTAGTAGTTGTCTTTCTGGTAGGCACTACCCGTGCCGCTGTAACGACCCGCACCCACTGCCAACGTGGCGCCGGCGACGCGACCGCTCAGGTTCACGTCCACGGTGTCGGTCATCGACTGCAGGTAGCCGGCGTTGCTGACGGTGTTGCCGGAGGACACCTGGTTGGAGCTGATGCTCGAGGTCGCATAGGCGCTGGTGGCGACCGATGCGGCGAGCGCGTTCTTCTGCTCGTTGTTGTTGCCGGAAGCGACGTTGGCGCCGATGTTGCCGGACGCGCCGCTGAAGGCATTGCCACCCAGGCCCGCGGCGTTGGTCACGCCGGAGTTGAGGGTGGTGTTGCCACCGCCGAACTGGTTGACGAAGACTTCCGCATCGGCCATGCCGAAGCTGAAGGACGCATCGGCCGCGGACAGCGACGCCGCATTGTCCTGGGCGTTGTTGTCACCGGCGGCGACGTTGAAGCCCAGGTTGCCCGAGGCATCGGCACCGACGTCGTCGGCGATCGAGGCGCTGTTGGTCACCAGGGTGTTGCCGGCCAGATTGTTGGTGACCGACTGGCGGTTGTCGATGACGGCGATGGCGGCCGAATCGATGTCGATCGAACCGGTGATTTCCGGATCACCCGAGAAGCTGATGTCCGAGCTCAGGCGCAGGTCCTTTTCGATGTTGACGTCGACGCCGTGATTGTTCTTTTCCTGGCGTTCGTCGGCCTGGATGTTGCTGGTCTTGTTGACGTTCTCGGTGACGTTGCGGTTGCTGGTCACGTCGCGGTTGCTGGTGACGTTGGTGTTGCTCGTCACGTTGTCGTTGATGGTGGTGTTGGTGGTGCTGTTGTTGTTGCGGGTGTTGTTCCAGGTCCGGTTCCAGGTGCGCGAATCGGTATCGGTGTTGGTGGTGGTATTGGTTTCGGTGTTGGTATCGGTATTGGTATTGGTGCGCGTTTCAGCCACGTTGTGCAGGTGGTTGATGTTGGCGCTCTGGTTCTGGTTGTCGCGGTCATTGCCCCAGCCATTGGCGCCGGCGGAGGCGGATGCAGCGGCGACGGCGATGGCCAGTACGGTCCGTTTCATGTTGGTGTTCATGGTGCCCTCTCTCTCATCACAGACAATCGGGTGGATGTGACTACTCACGGGGTGGACTGCACCGAAATGCTCAGTTGGTTTGCGGTGGCGTTGCCGGATCCCGCGATCTGATTGAGTTGCAGGACGCCGTCGAATCCCTGCAGTGCGGAGGCTTCGACCGCCACCCTGCGAGTTCCGGCCGACCGACCGCTGTTGACGGCCCCCTGCCCCCCTGCTGACGCGAGCGCGCCCGACGCGGCCAAGGCCTCGTCGTTCGTTTCGCGTATGCCCTGTTGCGCCAGCGTGGCGGTGACGACGTTGAGCGTCGCGTTGCCATTACCGCTGGCCTGGTTGATCGATGCGACGCCGCTGGCGCCGTTCAGTGCCTGGCCGCCGATCGTGGCGCTGGCGTCCATGGCGGTGTCGCTGATGCTGAGGTTGTTGGACTGCTGCTGGCGCGCATCGACGTTGATGTGGGCGTTGCGGCCGTTGGCGATGCCCATCAGGTTGGCCTGCTGATTGAGATCACCGGCGGCTATGTTGACGGTCATGGCGCCATCGGCGCCGGCCAGGGTGCGGCCGTCGATGCGGCTCTGGTTGAGATAGGACAGCATCGCGGCGTAGTCGTTGCCCTGCTGGGCATGCGCGGCCAACGGCGCGAGCATCAGGCCCGTGAGCAGTGCGGTGCGCAGGACGGTGTTCATTTGCCGGGCCCGCCCGCAGGCTGGCCGAGCGGGAACTGGGCGAGCGCGCCGCGCACCTGGTCGCCTATGCCGCGGGTCGCGTTGCCGACCGCGCCCATGGGGCCGCCGATGGTGTTGCTGAACTGGCCGCTGGACAGCATGCCGCTGTCGGTGACCTTGCCGAGCGTGCCGTTGACGGTATGCCCGGTGACGCGCTCGATGGTGGTGGCGTTGCGCGGAATGCCGGCACCGGTGTTGGAGCCGAGCGAGGCGTAATCGTCGTCGCTGAGTTCATCCATGCCGGTGGAGGTGCCGAGGGCGTGGCCGATTTCGCGGCGCGGCGAGGGGTCTGCGATGAGGGCCATGCCCGGAGGTGCGGGGCGATAGGCCGGTCGTGCGGAGACGTCACGCAGGAGGACGATTTCGCCGGGCTGGGCCTTGACGCCCTGGCGTGCGCCGGAGGCGTTGGCGGCGGCCGGCACGGCGAGTGCGGCGGCGAGCAGCCACAGGGTGATGTGTCGTGTGCGGTGTGCGGCAACGCTGTCCATGGCGACCTCCGATGACATGCGGAGGGGTGGAGCAGCATTCGTGCCAAGTTCCCAATGGCCGTGTTTCCGGGGTTTTCCTGCGGCGCGGGTTAATCGCACGCAACATTGCTGTTACAGCGGCGTTAGCGTTTGTGCGTATGAATAGGTTTGGCGATGGACGGCGTTGCGCTGAGAGTCAAGCGGGGTGCGGGTGTATCACGGGTGTTACACCGGGTGATACAGGGGGTTACGGTGCGGATTCAGGCTCGCCCCGGGTTTGCTTGTAAAGCCTCAGCCAGTCGCTTTGTCGTGAGGGCCGGCGATGCCAAGCCTCGCCAGCCCGCCAGACATCTGCCTGTTTGGCAGGAAGAAGCGACGATGCGAAAGCAGTTGCACACAAGCAAAAAAAGACCGGCTCTCGCCGGTCTTTGGGTGCTGCGTCCGTGCCTGCATCAGGACGTTCGTTCTTCGCCTTCATCCACGCCGAGGTTGGTGGATGGGTTGTCGTAGATCTCGCGGTCGAGCAGGCCGGTTTCCTTGGCGACGATGACCGGGACCAGCATCTGGCCGGTGACGTTGGTCATGGTGCGCATCATGTCGAGGATGCGGTCGATGGCGTAGAGGTAGCCGATGGTTTCCAGCGGGAGATTGGCGGCGCTGAGGACGACGGTGGCCATCACGACGGCGGTGCCGGGGACGCCGGCGGTGCCGAAGCTGCCCAGGACCGAGGCGATCAGGACCACGATGTACTGCTCGGGGGTGAGCGGCACGCCGGTGTACTGGGCGATGAAGACGGCGCACAGGGCCGGATAGATCGCCCCGCAGCCGTCCATCTTGATGCTGGCGCCGAGGGGGACGGCGAAGGAGGCGTAGTCCTTGTTGACGCCGAGGTTGTGGGTGATCGAGCGCATCGCGGCCGGCATGGCGGCGAAGCTGGAAGAGCTGACGAAGGCGACCTGCATGCCGGGGGCGGCGCCGCGGAAGAACTTGAGCGGGTTCAGGCCGTGCATGAGCAGCAGGCTGCCGTAGACCACGACGATGTGCAGGGCGCAGGCGATGTACAGGGCGAGCACGAAGTTGCCGAGCGGCAGCAGTTTCTCAAAGCCGTAGCTGCCGACCAGGCCGGCGATCAGGCCGAAGGTGCCCAGCGGGGTGATCTCCAGCACGAAGCGGGTCACCTGGATCATGATCTCGCTCATCTGCCCGGTCAGCTTGCGTGCCTCGCTGACCTTGTCGCCGAGCTTGACCATGGCAAAGCCGAGCAGGCCGGCGAAGAAGATCACCGGGAGGATCGAGCCGCGGCCCGCGGCCAGCACGGTTTCACCGGCGCCATTGATGCGGGTGCCGATGCCGGTCAACGCGTAGAAGACGTTGGAGGGCACGACATCCATCAGCACCTTGATCACGCTGGGTACTTCGCGCGGGGTGTAGCCGTGGTCCATGCTCAGGCTGAGCGCGCCGCTGCCCGGCTGCATGAGGGTGCCAACGCCCAGGCCCACGCACACGGCCAGGGCAGCGGTGATGATGAACCACAGGAAGGTGCGCCCGCCCAAGGCTGCCACGGACTTCTGCCCGTGCAGCGAGGAAATGGCGTTGATCACGGCGAAGAACACCAGCGGCACCGCGATCATCTTGATCAGGGTGACGTAGAGATCGCCGAGCGGGCCGAACCAGGTTTCGGCCGCCGGGCCGAGCAGCCAGCCGGCCAGTGCGCCCAGCACGAAGCCGCCGAGGACCCGTTGCCAGAAGGGGATCCGCAGCCAGGCAGAGACCAGCTTCATGTGCGTTCCAGAGATGATTTGACAGCTAGGCACCTTAGCCCAAGCCGGGCCGCGGAACGAGGCGTGGACGGAAAATCAGCGTGTCATCGGCGTGCCTTGCGGCGTTCTGCATAATGAACGCCCGTTTCACATGTGAGATTCATTCATCCATGTCCCGTTTCACGCCCTTGGTGGCTGCCGTCACCACCCTGCTGCTCGGCGCCTGCGCCAGTACCGCTCCCTCCTCCAGCGCCTCTGCCGGCGCGGTCCAGGTCGATGTGCCGGCCATTGCCCACCCCGCCGGGGAGACGCCGCAGTGGTGGTACCGCAGCGGCGCGGCACGGGCGGCCAGCACCGGTGCGATGGACGGCAAGGCCAAGAACGTCATCCTGTTCCTGGGCGACGGCATGAGCCTGACCACGGTGGCGGCGGCCCGCATCTTCGAGGGGCAGCGCAACGGGCACCCGGGCGAGGAGAACCTGCTGTCCTGGGAGCGCTTCCCGGCGACGGCGTTCAGCAAGACCTACAACACCGATTCGCAGACGCCGGATTCGGCGGGCACCATGACCGCGATCACCACCGGCGTGAAGACCCACATGGGCGCGATCGGCGTCAGCGCGGGCACCCGCAATGACTGCGCCGACAGCCTCGACAAGGGCCTGCTGACCTGGCTGCAGCTGGCCGACAGTGCCGGCATGGCGACCGGCGTGGTCTCCACCGCGCGCCTGACGCATGCCACCCCGGCGGCGACCTATGCACACTCGCCGGAGCGCAACTGGGAAAACGACACCGACGTGCCGGACGAGGCCAAGGCCGCCGGCTGCCGCGATATCGCCCAGCAGCTGTTGTCGACCTCGCGCTTCGGGCGCGGCCCGCTGGTCGCCCTCGGCGGCGGCCGCGGTGAGTTCACCACGGTGGAAGAGCGCGATCCCGAGTACGACGACAAGGTCGGCCAGCGCCTGGACGGGCGCAGCCTGGTGACCGAATGGCAGCAGGCGCACCCGCAGGGCGCGTACGTATGGAACGCCAGGCAGCTGCAGGCGGCGGCCAATGCGCCGGCCATCCTGGGCCTGTTCGAGCCGGACCACATGCGCTACGAAGCCGAGCGCAAGGACGACCCGGCCGGTGAGCCGAGCCTGGCCGAGCTGACCAAGGCGGCGATCGCCAATCTGTCGCGCCATCAGGAAGGCTATGTGCTGATGATCGAGGGCGCGCGCATCGATCACGCCAACCACAGCGGCAACGCTTACCGGGCGCTGACCGATACGGTGGCGCTGTCCGATGCGGTGCGCGCCGCGGTCGAGGCCACCTCCGACCAGGACACGTTGATCATCGTCACCGCCGATCACTCCCACACGCTGAACTTCGTTGGTTACCCGGCCCGTGGCAACCCGATCCTGGGCAAAGTCAAGGACAAGGGGGGCGAAGACGGTGCCGGCAAGCTGGACCTGGCCCGCGATGGCCTCGGCCTGCCCTACACCACGCTGACCTACGCCAACGGCCCGGGCTACACCGGTGCCACCAACCAGCAGCCGGTCGGCCCGAAGCGCTACCCGCACAACCCGAGCAGCTTCGATCCGACCACGGGTCGGCCGGACCTGACCGCGGTGGATACCGAGCATCCCGATTACATGCAGGAAGCGCTGGTCCCGGCCAAGAGCGAATCGCATGGCGGCGAAGACGTCGGCATCTGGGCACGTGGCCCGGGCAGCAAGGCGGTCCGCGGCACGATGGAGCAGAACGCGATCTACCACATGATCGTGCAGGCCACCCCGCGCCTGCGCCAGCGCCTGTGCGAAGCCGGCACCTGCGATGCCAAGGGCGTGCCGGTCGAGCTGCCCAAGCCGACCGCGTTCGAGCGCCAAGCGGGCGACAGCAAGTAATGCATCGACTGCTTCGCAATGCAGCAAACAGGGGCCGCCTCGCGCGGCCCCTGCTGCTGGTGGCCGGTCTGTTCGCATCGCCGCTGGCCTTGGCCGCCGGCACCGACACCGGCACCGGCTGCACCGCCCTGACCCAGGAAGATGGGCTGCAGCCGCTGCCCGGTTGCCAGTGGCTCGATGGGCATCTGGAACTCGACGCGGCGTCCCTGGCGTCGCTGTCCTACGATCAGGACGGGCTGGCAGCGGTCTACGCCGGCGGTGGATTCCACTACGTCCGTGCCGATGGTCGTCAGTTGCCGGTGATCACCTTCGACAACGGCCCGGACTACGTTGTGGAGGGGTTGGTCCGTGGGCGTGTCGGGCAGCGCATCGGTTACTTCGATACCCAGCTGCGCCAAGCCTTTCCGGGCACGTTCGATTTTGGCTGGGCCTTCGATGACGGGGTGGCCCGCGTCTGCGAAGGCTGCCGTCCGGGCACGCCGGACGACCACGGCCACATCGCGATGGTTGGCGGCACCTGGTATCGCATCGATCGGCAGGGGCGCCCGGCGATGGATGCCGGCACACCGTGATTCCCGCGTGGCAACGTCGCCACGCAGCACCGATACTGCCGGTCTGCCTGAGATCGCACTTCCCATGACCTCCCTGCTGCCGCCACCGCCCTCTGTCGTCCACCCTGTGCTGGTCGGCTTCAGCGGTGGGCTCGATTCCACCGTCCTGCTGCACTGGCTGGCCACCTCGCCGGCACAGCGGACGGCCGGCCTGCGCGCCGTGCATATCCATCACGGCCTGCAGGAACAGGCTGACGCCTGGACCGTGCACTGCACGCAGCTCTGTGCGCGCTGGAACATCCCGCTGCGGGTGATCCGCGTGCAGGTGCCGCGTCACCAGGGACAAGGCCTGGAAGCCGCCGCGCGGCATGCGCGCCGTGAGGCGTTCGCTTCGCAGCTGCTGCCTGGTGAACACCTGGCCCTGGCCCATCACCGCGATGACCAGGCCGAGACCTTCCTGATGCGTGCGCTGCGCGGCTCCGGCGTGGATGGGTTGGCCTCCATGCAGGTCACCAGCGCGTTTGGCGCCGGCACCGTGTGGCGGCCCTTGCTGGAGGTTCCGCGCAGTGCGTTGCGCGCACATGCGCAGGCCGAGGGGCTGGAGTGGATCGAAGATCCCAGCAATGCCAGCGATGACGCCGATCGCAACTTCCTGCGGCTGCACGTGCTGCCGCAACTGCGCCAGCGCTGGCCGCAGGCCGATGCGGCATTCGCCCGGAGTGCCGCCTTGTGCGCGCAGTCCCAGCACCTGCTCGACAGTGCCGACCGCGACGCATTGGAACGCTGCAGCGTCGGCCCCGGTGTGATCGACTGCGCGCGGCTGCTGCGCCAGCCGCTCGAGCGCCGCGCCCGGTTGCTGCGGCACTGGGTGCGCGGCAGTGGCCTGCCGCCGCTGCCGGCAGCGGGCGTGGAGGCGGTCGAACGCGAGCTGCTCCCGGCTGCCCACCACGCCGATGCGCAGTTCGCCTGGCAGGGGGCACGCATCCGCCGCTGGCGCGGGCAACTGCACCTGCTCTCGGCCAGCCTGGCCTTGCCGGCCGACTGGAGCGTGCACTGGGATGGCCGCGCGCCGCTGGCATTGCCAGACGGTGGCGAGCTGCGCCTGCTTGGCACGGACGCCGGTTTCGATAGCCCGGTGCAGATCCGCGCACGCCGCGGCGGCGAGCGCATCCAGCTGCCCGGGCGCACGCATTCCCATGCGCTCAAAGACCTGCTGCAGCAGCAGGGCCTGCCGCCGTGGCAGCGCCGCCAGTTGCCGCTGCTGTTCGACGAGGACACATTGCTGGCCGCCGGTGACCGGGTCATCGGTGCCGCCCTGCAACCATGGCTGCTGGCCCATCACGCGCAGTTGCAGTGGACACCCGGCGCGGCCTGAATTGACCCCGCCCGGCCAGCAGCCCACACTTGGCACATGGCAAAGAAGTCCCCCAATGAAACCTCCCCGGTCGCCCACTTCGAGCAGTCGCTGGAAGAGCTGGAGCAGCTGGTGGAGAAGATGGAAACCGGCGAAATGAGCCTGGAGCAATCGCTCAGCGCCTACGAACGTGGCGTCGGCCTGTACCGCCAGTGCCAGCAGGCGCTGGAACAGGCCGAACTGCGCGTGCGCCTGCTCAGCGATCCGGCCCAGCCCGACACCGCGGTGCCATTCGACCCGCCCAGCCATGACGGTTGAGGCCACGTTCGCGCGTTGGCGCGACCGGATCGAAAGCCAGCTCGACGCCAGCCTGCCCTCCCCGTCCGATGCCCCGCGTGGACTGCACCAGGCGATGCGCTATGCGGTGCTCGGGGGCGGCAAGCGCATGCGCCCGCTGCTGGTGTATGCCGGCGGCCGGATTTTCGGCGCCGACGAGAACGCGCTGGACGCCCCGGCGATGGCGGTGGAGCTGATCCACGCGTATTCGCTGGTGCATGACGATCTGCCGGCAATGGACGATGACGCCCTGCGTCGCGGCCGCCCGACCACGCACATCGCCTTTGATGAAGCCACCGCGATCCTCGCCGGTGATGCACTGCAGACGCGCGCGTTCGGCCTGATCGCCGATGCGCCGCTGCCCGCGTCACTGCGCGTGGCCTGCCTGCAGACGCTGGCCCACGCCTCCGGTGCCGCCGGCATGTGTGGCGGCCAGGCGCTGGATATCGACGCCACCGGTCATCAACAGCCGCTGCAGGCTCTTGAGCGCATGCACGCGCTCAAGACCGGCGCACTGATCCGCGCGGCGGTGCGCATGGGCGCGCTGTGTGGCCAGGCACCCGCCGCCGATCTGGCAACGCTGGATACGGTCGCCTCGGCGCTCGGCCTGGCGTTCCAGGTGCGCGATGACATCCTCGATGTCGAAGCCAGTTCCGAACAGCTCGGCAAGACCGCCGGCAAGGACGAGGCACAGGCCAAGTCGACCTTCCCGGCACTGCTCGGCATGGACGGGGCGAAGGCGCATCTGCGCACGCTGAGCGAGCAGATGTTCGATGGCCTGGCCGGGTATGGCGAGCCGGCAGATGCACTGCGTGCGCTGGCGAAACTGGCGGTCGAGCGGGATCATTGAGCGACCGTGCCGGCAGCCACGCATGGCGTGGTTGCACAACGCCAGGACACAGAAAAACGCCCGGGAATCCCGGGCGTTTTTCGTTCCAGCGCTGCGGATCGATTACTTGATCAGGCGCAGGGCGAACGGATAACGGTAGGCTTCGCCGTTGTTGGCCTTGACCGCTGCGATGATGCAGAAGATCACGTTGAGCAGGCCGACGATCGGCGCCAGCAGGCCACCGATGATGACGATGGTCAGCACGATGCAGATCAGCATCGCGATGGTGATGGTGATCTGGAAGTTCAGCGCTTCCTTGGCCTGGTCGGTGACGAAGCGCTTGCTGCTGTCGTCCTTGTTGATCAGCCAGATGATCAGCGGGCCGAGGAACCAGGTGAAGATGCCCAGCAGGTGGGCCACCAGCGCCATGGTGCGCTGATCGGCCGGTGCCGGGGCGCTCACCGGCGGCGGCGGGGTGGTGACGTTGTCGAAATCGCTCACGTGAAACTCCTTGTTCGAGGTAATGGGTATTGCACGCGGCAGGCTCCCCGCCTGCCAGGGCAGCCCCAATAGAATACGTCAATCGTTACCGGCAACGGTCATTCGTCCTACAAGGATCGAACCGGTGTGCACGTGCGAGCGGGTGTCGATGTCGGCACCGACCGCTTCGATGCTGGTGAACATCTCTTTGAGGTTGCCGGCGATGGTGATGCCGTCCACCGGGTAGCTGATCTCGCCGTTCTCCACGCGGAAGCCGCCGGCACCACGCGAGTAGTCACCGGTGACGCTGTTGACGCCCTGCCCCATCAGTTCGGTGACCAGCAGCCCATTGCCCATCTGCCGGGCAATGGAGACCAGATCACCTGCGTTGGCGGTGACCTTGAGGTTGTGCACGCCACCGGCGTTGGCGGTGGTCGGCAGGCCGAGCTTGCGTGCCGAGTAGCTGCCCAGGATGTAGCGCTCCAGCAGGCCATCGCGGATCAACGCCGAATTGCGGGTGGCCACGCCATCGCCATCAAAGGCGGCCGAGCGCAGCCCACGGCGCAGCAGTGGCAGCTCTTCGATGCCGAACCAGTCCGGGAACAGGCGCGTGCCGACGCTGTCGAGCAGGAAGCTGGCGCGGCGGTACAACGCGCCGCCAGACACGGCACCGAGCAGATGGCCGATCAGCGAGCGGGCCACCTCCGGCGAATACAGCACCGGCATCTGCGCCGTGGTCATCGAGCGCGGGTCCAGCCGGGCGACGGTGCGCTCGGCGGCACGGCGGCCGATCGACGCGGCATCGTCCAGATCTTCGCGGGCCAGCGCGCTGCTGTACCAGCCGTCGCGCTGCATGCCATCGCCCTGCCCGGCGATCAGCGCACAGCCGATCGAGTGGTGGCTGCTGCGCTCGCGGCCGATGAAGCCATGCGAGTTGGCATACACCGACAGGCTCTGCGCGGTCGCGGCCGAGGCACCGTCGGAATTGCTGATGCGCGTGTCGGCCTCACGACCGGCCGCTTCGCAGGCCAGCGCCAGATCCAGCGCCGCATCGGCGCTGAGTTCCCAGGGGTGCCAGCCGTCCAGATCCGGGAACTCACGGGCCATCAGCGCCGCCTCGGCCAGCCCGGCGGCCTCGTCGTCCTCGGTGTGGCGGGCGATCGCGCAGGCCTGGGCCACGGTCGACTCCAGGCTGCTCTCGCGCAGGTCGGCGGTGCTGGCGCTGCCCTTGCGCTGGCCGAAGTAGACGGTCACGGCGATGCCCCGGTCACGGGTGGACTCGACCGTTTCGACCTCGCCCAGGCGCACGTTCACATCCAGGCCGCGCTCATCGCTGCAGCTGACCTCGGCCTGGGTGGCGCCCAGGGCCTTGGCCCGCTCCAGCAGGCGCTGGGAGATGTCGGCCAGCTGCTCCAGGCGCTGCAGGCTGTCGTCGGCCGGGGAGACTTCAGGGGAGATCACGTTCAATGCTTTATCCTGTACAGGTGAGTGCCCGGCGCGACGCCGGCACAGTTTACGGATGTGGAAATAAGACGATGCGCGGACGCGACGAAGAAACCGGTGAATTCCTTGATATCAGCCGCAGCCAGAACCGCCGGGCTGCGCTGGACGTGCTGGCCCTGGGCGAGAAGCTGGTCTCGCTGACCCCGGCCCAGCTGGCGCGCCTGCCGGTGCCCGAAGATCTGCTGCCGCACATCGCTGAGGCCAAGCGCATCACCGCGCATATCGCCCACAAGCGCCAGCTGGCGTTCCTGGCCAAGCACATGCGCCGCGAAGACGACGCCGTGCTGGATGCGATCCGCGACGCGCTGGATGCCAACAGCGAGACCTCGCGCCGTGAAGTGGCGACCATGCACCGCGTGGAAGACTGGCGCGAACGCCTGCTCAAGGACGGCGACAAGGCGCTGGGCGCGCTGCTGGACGAGTACCCGCATGCCGACCGCCAGCAACTGCGTACGCTGGTCCGCAACGCCCAGGCCGAAAAGGCCAAGAACAAGCCGCCGCGCGCCTACCGCGAGATCTTCCAGCTGCTGCGTGCGCTGCTGCTGCCGGCCGCGCTCGGCCTGGAAGGCGTGAACGCCGCGTCCGAGGACGAACTGGACGATGCGATCTACGCGGACGACATCGACGGCGACAGCGACGAGAACGCCGAGGACTGAGTCCCGGCGCTCACGCGGCGGCGCCAGCACCCCGCTGGCGGCCGCGTCATCAGGCAGCGCAGGCGAATGCATCCCGGCTCAGGCCTGGGTGCCGCCCACGGTGATGCCATCGATCAGCAGGGACGGCTGGCCCACGCCGACCGGCACGCTCTGGCCATCCTTGCCGCAGATGCCCACGCCCTCGTCCAGGGCCAGATCGTTGCCGATCATGCGCACTTTCTGCATGGTTTCCGGCCCGTTGCCGATCAGGGTGGCGCCCTTCACCGGCGCGGTGATTTTTCCGTCTTCGATCAGATAGGCCTCGGTGGCCGAGAACACGTACTTGCCGCTGGTGATGTCGACCTGGCCGCCACCGAAGTTGACGGCGTACAGGCCACGCTTGACCGAGCGGATCATCTCTTCCGGATCGTGCTGGCCGGCGCGCATGTAGGTGTTGGTCATGCGCGGCATGGTCATGTGCGCGAACGATTCACGGCGGCCGTTACCCGTGGGGGCCACGCCCATCAGGCGCGCATTGAGCGAATCCTGCATGTAGCCGACCAGGATCCCGTCTTCGATCAGCGTGGTGCACTGGGTCGGGTGGCCCTCATCATCGATGTTCAGCGAGCCGCGGCGTCCGTCCAGGGTGCCGTCGTCAACGATGGTCACGCCCGGCGCGGCCACGCGCTCGCCGATCCGGCCGGCGTAGACGCTGGTGCCCTTGCGGTTGAAGTCGCCTTCCAGGCCATGGCCGACCGCTTCATGCAGCAGCACGCCAGGCCAGCCCGGGCCGAGCACCACGGTCATGACCCCGGCCGGGGCCGGGATCGCCTCCAGGTTCACCAGTGCCTGGCGCAGCGCCTCGCGGGCGAAGCCCTCCGGGCGCCCCTCGGCGAACAGCTCTTCATAGCTGTAGCGGCCGCCGCCGCCGCAGTAACCGGATTCGCGACGGCCGTGCTGCTCGACGATCACCTGCACGTTCAACCGCACCAGCGGGCGGATGTCGGCGGCAAGCACGCCATCGCTGCGTGCGATCAGCACCGTGTCCACACCCCCGGAGAGGCTGACCATCACCTGCTGCACGCGCGGGTCGGCGGCGCGCAGGTAGCGGTCCAGGCGTTTGAGCATCTCGACCTTGGCCTCGTTGCCCATGCCATCGATGGGGTCCAGCGCCGGGTACAGCGCGCGGCCGCTGCCACGCACCAGCGAGCGGGCCGACTGCGCCCCGCCCTCGCGGGAAATCGCGCGGGCCGACTGGGCGGCGGCCAGCAGCGCATCGCTGTGGATGTCGTCGGAATAGGCGAAACCGGTCTTTTCACCGGCGATGGCGCGCACGCCCACGCCCTGTTCGATCGAATGCGCACCGTCCTTGACGATGCCATCCTCCACGCTCCAGCTCTCGCGGCGCGCGTGCTGGAAATAGAGATCCCCGAAATCGATGCCCGGCCCCAACAGGGTACCGAACGTGCGTTCCAGACCGCCTGCATCCAGCCCGGCGGGCAGCAGCAGACGGTCGGTGGCCAGCGAAAGTGCGTTGTTGTTCATGCTCTTTGATCTATGGGCGCCGGGCGCTATCGCAACCCGGGCGCGGGAAAGGGGTCAGCGCGCCAGGGGTGCGGCCGGCGCCGGCCTGGGCGCGGTGTCGCGGTCGATCACCTCGACCTTGGGTTCGGCCCAGGGGCCGGTCACGCGGTAGGTCTTGGCGCCGATCTCGCCCAGCGGCTTGGACAGCACCGCATTGGCGGCCGCGCCGACCGCCGCCCCCACCGGGCCGCCCGCCACCGCGCCGACCACCGTCAGCAGGTTGCCCGCACGCGGATTGACGTCGATGGTCTGGTCGAAACGCTGCAGGCGCAGGTCGGTCTTGCCGCGGATGGTGATGTTCGCCGCCGGGCCTTCGATGAGCACTTTGTCGGTGGTGGCCATGCCGTCGGCGAACGCCACGCTGCCCTCGACCTGGTTGAAGGCGAAGCCCTTGGAGAAGAAATCGCGGAAATCGAACATCAACCGGCGCGGCAGCTGGGTCACGCTGAGCAGGCCGAGCACGCGACCGGCACCGGGTTCGAGTTCCAGCAACTGGCCGTTGCGGGCCTGCACATCGAGCTGGCCCTGCAGCGCACCGAGCTGGAAGTCGGACGGCCCACCCTGCCAACCGGCCGACATGGTCAGCTGACCCTGACCGCCACGCAGCTGGCCGCCATAGTCCAGATTCTGCATCAGCCCGCCCAGGTCCTCGCTTTTGACCTGCACGTTGAACTGGCTGCGCGCGGCCTCGCCCATGCCCATCCAGCGGCCATTGACGTCGATCTCCTGCTTGGGCGCGCGGAACTGCAGCTGATCCACGCTCAGGCCGTTGGCCATCGGCCGCGTGCGCAATACCGCCTGGCCGAGCTTGGCCTTGCCGAACTGGAGGTCATCGATATCCAGCGACAGCGGTGGGATCTTGGCCGGATTGGTGTCATTGGCACTGGCCTGGACCCGCGCCGGCAGGGCCACGTCCGGTGGCAGCAGGATCGGGGCGCCATCGCTGGGCGGCTTCACCGGCGTCGGCAGCGATTGCCAGTGCACCCGGCTGAGCTTGCCGACGATGGTGCCGCCCTCGGCATTGGGCACGGTCAGGCCGCCCGCCAGCGAGGGGCCGTCCAGGCGCACGTCCACGCTGCTGTTGGTCGGCCGCAGTTGCAGCCGGGTCTGTGGGAACACGCCACCGGCGAGCAGCAGCTGGCCGACCTGCACGTCCACGTGCCGCAACGGCATCGGGTCGTTGCCGTCGCCACCGTCCGGCGAGCGGGCCAGGGCGATCCACTCCAGCGCATCCAGCGAGCCGCTGCGCCCGTTCACGACCAGCCCACTGGCCGGCGGATCACGATCCACGCGGTCGCTGCCGAGGGTGACCTGCACCCCGGTCTGGTTGTCATGTGTGCGCGCGGCCAAGGCCAGGCGCTGGCCGAAGGCGACATCGACGCGCCCGCTGCCCATCGGCAGCTGTGCGGTGACGTCCGTCGCCAATGGCGTAGCGGCAGGCTTGTCCAGCGGCGCGGGCAGTTCCAGCGTGGTGCCGACCAGATCCGAATGCAGCTTGAGCACGGTGGGCGGCTCGACCTTGCTGCCGGCGGCGACCTTGGGCAGGGTCACCCCGATGGTCCAGCGTGAGGTGCCCTGGATGTAAGGCTTGAGCCAGTTCAATTCGGGCGCCCGGTCCAACAGCGCCCCGGCTTCCAGCGAGGCGGTCAGCTCGGATTCGAAGGCCTGTTGCGGATCCCGCACGAACTCACCGGCGCGCAGGCTGAGCAGCCCGTCCTGGCCCTGGTGGCGCACGGCCAGGTGCTCCGCATCGAACCCGCCATGGCCATATCGGGCCGTGCCGCGCATGTTCTCGAAGACCAGGTCGAAGCGCTTCTCGGTGAGGGTCGCGCCATTGAGATCGACCGTGCCCTGCAGGTGACCCCCGCCGTCGTCGTGGTGCAGTGGCTGCAGCAGGTCGAAGGTGACCGCGGCCGGCCCCTTCGCGGTGAGATTGTCCAGCGTCTCGCCATAGGTGGCCTGCAACGGGCTCTGCTTGAGCATGGCCAGCAGTGCACCGGCATCACTGCGGCTGCTGGCCTTGACGTACAGATCGGTCACGCCGAAATCGGGAATGCCGGCATCGAAGTGGTCCACCGCCACCCCGGCCAGGTCGCCCTTGCCATGCAGTTCAAAGCCCGGGCCAATGAAGGCGATATCGGCATCAACCTTGTTCATCGCCGGCCAGTCGTGCTGGAAACGGATGCTGCCGGCGTCGATGTGGCCGGTCGCCTCGAAGCGGCCGTTGTTCTTGTCGAACGGCCAGTCTTCCAGATCCCCGGTCACCAGGCCCACACCGCCACGCACCTGCCCGGAGACCAGCGCAGCATCCAGCCAATCGGTGGCGGCCTTGCTCATCTTGGAATGGATCCAGAAACGCTTGGCGGCGGTCATCGGCACATCGTCGATCTTGGCCGCCAGTTCCAGCCAGGGGCGCGTGCCGTTGTTCTGGAACCAGATGCCGCCGCGCACATCGGCGGCGTAATCGGTGCCCTGCACGCGCAGCGCCGGCGTGCCGATCCGCCAGCCGCCGGCCTCGTCGCGCCAGCCCACCAGCCGGCCGGCCAGGCGCACGTCGTGGCGCTCGCCAAAGCCGCTCGGCCAATCGAAGTGCATCACCTGCTGCGGTTGCAGATCCAGGGTGAAGCCATCGGCATCGCCGTTGAAGCGCCCGCCCACACCGCTGAGCCCGGGCGAATGCCCGACCGCCGCGAAGCGGATGTCTTCCAGATCGCCCTCGACCGACAGCGCCCCCCCCTGCTCGCCTGCCACCCGCACGCGGGTCATGCGCACCTGCGGTGCGGCCTCATGCAGCCACTCGCGCAGGCCGGGATCGATCCGGTCGGTCAGCGCCAGGCCGCGCAGCAGCGCGGTCGCATCGATGTTGTCGCCGGCCAGCGCGAAGTGCTGCCCGCCGGCCAGCAGCAGCCCATCCAGTTGCTGGGTGCTGCCTTCCATGCCGATCCGCAGGCGCGGCGCATCGGCGCGCCAGCCACCCTGCACCCAGCGCCAGCGCGCGCGCAGTTCCAGCGTGTCCAGCGCCAGCTGCGGGTGGGTGCCATCTGCGAGTTTCACGCCGCGCACCTGTACGTTCTGAAGGTCCGCATCGGTGGTGACCATCACCACCCGGTGATCGCGCAGGTCCACCCAGGCATTGAACTCACCCGTACCCTGCTGCAGGCCAATGCCGCCGAACTGCAGCAGCGAGGCCCACGCCCGGAAGTCGGCCGGGTCGGCCGAGAACCAGGCCTGACCATCGCCGCGCTTGCGCTCGAATTCCAGCACCGCCGTCAGCGGCTGTGCGGACGGGTCGGCCCACGCACGCGCCCCAACCCGCAGGCGCTGGCCATTGACGCGCAGGCGCAGGTCGATCCGCGGCAGCACGGCGTTCACGCCCAACGAGGGCGCATCCACTTTCAAGCGGCCACCGATCACCTGCAGTTCGCCGAGGCGGCGCAGCGTCTCCAGCGGATCACCTGCACCGGACTGCGGCAAGCCCTGCACCGACCAGCGGCCGTCGTCGGCACGCTGCAGTACCAATGCCAGACCACGCAGGCGCAGCTCGGTCAGCGAGTGGCCCGGCAGCAGGCCGGCATACATGGACACCAGCACCTCGGCCTCGCCGATGCGCAGGCCCTGCCCTTCACCGATGCGCAGCCCTTTGAGCTGCAGCAGCGGGCCGCGCCGGGTCCAGGCAGTATCCAGCGCATCGAAACGCACCGGCTGGCCCGCGCGCGCACTCAACCACGCCGCCACCTTGTCCGGGTGACGCTCGGCCAAGGGCAGCAGCTGGCTGGCGGTGCCGACCAGCAGAGCCACGCCCACGAGCAGGACCGCCACCGCATACACAGCATGGCGGCGAATCCGGCGCAGGCGCAGGCGCAGCGGTGTGCTCATCGGAACGTGGGAATGCCGGACCGGCCGCAGTCAGAGCAGCACGACATCGAACTGCTCCTGCAGGTATTGCTCATCGGCCTGGAAGCGGATGCTCTTGCCGAGGAACTCCTCCAGTTCGGCCACCGCCGTGGATTCCTCGTCGGTGATGCGTGCCACCACCTTGGAGGAGGCGATCACCAGCAGGCGCGCCGCATCGAACTGACGCACTGCCCGGGTGATCTCGCGGAAGATCTCGTAGGTCACCGTTTCGGCGGTCTTGATCGAGCCACGGCCACTGCACTCCGGGCACGGCTCGGAGAACTGGCGCTCCAGGCTTTCCACGGTGCGCTTGCGGGTCATCTCGACCAGGCCCAGCGGCGAGAAATCGTAAACGGTGGTCTTGGCATGGTCCCGGGCCAGCGCCTTCTCCAGGGTACGCAGCACCTGGCGGCGGTGCTCGGCATCGTCCATGTCGATGAAGTCGATGATGATGATGCCGCCCAGGTTGCGCAGCCGCAGCTGGCGTGCCACTGCCTGCGCGGCCTCCAGATTGGTGCGGAACACGGTCTCTTCGAGGTTGCGCTGGCCCAGGAACGAACCGGTGTTCACATCGATCGTGGTCATCGCCTCGGTCTGGTCGATCACCAGATAGCCACCGGACTTCAGCGGCACCTGCTTGTCCAGCGCGCGGCCGATTTCATCCTCGACCCCGAACATGTCGAAGATCGGGCGATCACCGCTGTACAGCTCCAGTTTCTCGGCCAGCACCGGCATGTACTTGGCCACGAACGCCTGCAGCTGGTTGAAGGTCTCCTTGGAATCGACCTTTACCTTGTCCACGTCCTTGCGGATCAGATCGCGCACCGAGCGCAGCGGCAGGCTCAGGTCTTCATAGATCACGCTGAGCGGCGCGGCATCGCGGCCACGGCGCTCCACCACGTTCCAGACCCGCGACAGGTAGGCCACGTCTTCGGCGATCGCCTCGGCCGGCTGGCCTTCGGCATTGGTGCGCACGATGTAGCCGTAGCCGCCGTGCTGGGCCGACAGTTCGGTCACCAGGCTCTTCAGGCGGGCGCGCTCGGCCTCGTCCTCGATCCGGGCCGACACGCCCACCACCTTGGACTGCGGCAGCAGCACCATATACCGCGAGGGAATGCTGATCTGGGTGGTCAGGCGGGCGCCCTTGGTCCCGATCGGGTCCTTGACCACCTGCACCACGATGTCCTGGCCGTCGCGCAGCAGCTCGACGATCGGCACCGAGGACGGCGGCGGCAACGTGGTGCCTTCGGTATCCGGGCTGGCCACCGGCGCCGGGCGGATCACATCGTTGGCGTGCAGGAACGCCGCGCGTTCCAGCCCCACCTCCACGAAGGCGGCCTGCATGCCCGGCATGACCCGCTGCACCTTGCCCTTGTAGATGTTGCCGACCACGCCGCGGCGCCAGCCACGTTCGATGTGCAGTTCCTGCAGCATGCCGTTTTCGATGACGGCGACGCGGGTTTCCCGCGGGGTGACATTGACCAGGATTTCTTCAGACATGGGCGACTCCCTTCAGTTCAAACGTCTGCAGCAACTGCTCGGTCTGTTGCAGGGGCAAACCCATCACACCCGAATAGCTTCCCGCCAGATGGCGGATATATCGTTCGGCGCCACCCTGGATCGCATAGGCACCGGCTTTGTCCATCGGCTCGCCACTGGCCACGTAGGCGGCGATCCGATCCTCATCGATCGCCGCGAACGTCACCTCCGAAACCACCAGCACGCCCTGTTCACGGCCGGCAGCGACCAGCGCCACGGCGGTCATCACCTGGTGGGTGCGCCCGGACAACGCGCGCAGCATCGCGCAGGCGTCGGCAGCATCGGCCGGTTTACCGAACACGCGCCCATCGAGCACGACTTCGGTGTCCGAGCCCAGCACCACCGCCTCGGGGTCATGCGCGACAAGCGCCAACCCGGCGCGCGCCTTGTCGGCGGCGACCCGCTGCACGTAATCGGCGGCGGACTCGTCGGGCGCACGGACTTCGGGCACGTGAAGCTCAAGCGCCTGGAACGGTCGTTCCAGGCGCGCAAGCAGTTCGTTTCGTCGGGGGGATCGAGAGGCAAGATAAAGCATCGAGGAAGCATAACCTGAGCCTACTGTCTGAATCGCGAGCAACACGCTTGAATCGTGATCAACCCCATCAAACCTCACGACGCGTTCATCGCCCCGACACCAACCTCAACGTCTTCACAAGGAGATGTACATGCGCCGCCCGTCCCTGTCCCCGTTGCTGCTCGCCCTGTCCCTTGCCCTGGGAGCTTCGATGACCGCCCACGCCCAGTCCCAGCCCACCATCGCCGTGCCGGCTGACGGCACCCTGCTCAACATCTCGGCCAATGCCGAGGCCAGGCGCGTGCCGGACGTGGCCACGCTCTCGGCCGGTGTGGTGACCCAGGCCGTGGACGGCAACACCGCCATGCGCCAGAACGCCGAGCAGATGACCAAGGTGCTCGCCGCGATCAAGGCTGCCGGCATCGCCGAGCGTGATGTGCAGACCAGCGGCGTCAACCTGAGCCCGCAATACCGCTACGCCGACAACGAGGCACCGAAGATCACCGGCTACCAGGCCAGCAACACGGTCAGCCTGAAAGTGCGCGACATCGCCAAGCTCGGCAAAGTACTCGACGCATTGGCTGCCCAGGGCGCCAACCAGATCAACGGCCCCCAGTTCGAGATCGACCAGCCCGAGCCGGTCTATGACGAGGCCCGCCTGGCCGCGCTGAAGAAAGCCCAGGCCCGTGCCGAAACCTACGCCAAGTCGCTGGGCCTGCGCGTGCGCCGGATCGTGAGCATCTCCGAGAGCGGCGGCGGCAACTTCCGCCCGGTGATGATGCGTGCGGCAGCGGCGCCGATGGCGGCCGACGTATCCACCCCGGTCTCGCCGGGCGAATCGACCGTGTCGGTCAACCTGGACGTGGTGTTCGATCTGGGCCGGTAACACGTCAGAAGCGAGCGGACCAACGGTCCGCTCCTGCCTGGCATGACGGCGCCTGCGGGCGCCGTCATGCTGTCTGCGGCTGGATCCTGACTGCCAGCCAACTCACCACCCTGCCCCTGACTTCCGGCCCGTGCCGGGCTCGGGTATTGCTGTCATTGCGCGGCCCCGCCTGACCCCACGTGCCGCGCAGGCACGTTGATGTTCCCGCACATCTGGCAAGGAGAGTGGAGCATGGTCCGTACCCCGTCCCCGGTTGTCCCGCTGCATATCGAAGCCTCCCGCGTGCTCGGGTGGAGCACTGCCATCGCGGTCCATGCGCTGGCCCTGATGCTGTTGTTGATCCCGGCTACCCAGCCCCTGATCAAGGCACCCCGCGAACGCATGCAGGTGACCTGGGTACTGCCTCCGCCGCCGCCGCCGGAGATCGTCCGCCACCCTCCGGCGGACCCGCAGCGGCTCCCCCCGACCGTGCCCGTGACCACGCAACGCGCGCCGGCACCGCTGCCGACCCCCACCGCCACCCTCGACGAGGCGCTCACGGTGACACCGATGCCCGCCAGCGAGACCGCCGCACCGGCGCTGGAATCTGCCCCCGCCGTGCCGTCGCCCGCCGCCGGAGCCCAACTGAAGTACCGCAGCGCGCCACCCCCGCCGTATCCCGTCGCGGCGATCCGCCTCGGCCAGCAGGGAACGGTCCTGCTGCGCATCCGGGTCGACAGCGAGGGCAACCCGGTTGCGGTCAGTATCGAGAAGAGCAGTGGTTCGCGCGTGCTCGACCAGGCCGCCCGCCAGCAGGTGCTGCGTCACTGGCGTTTCGTACCAGCTCTCGTCGATGGGCAGGCGGTCGCCGCCGATGGCCTGGTTCCGGTCGATTTTTCGTTGCCGCGCTGAGTGAATGGGAGCCCCGTGACGGGGCTCCCCATTCACAAACTGAGAGGCACAGCATCTTTCCCCAATTAAGCAATTTTTCACTCTTGCGTCACACGACGGAAACCTAGATTGGCGCCGTTGGCACCGTTCTGGTGTCGACTCAATGACATTTAGGTTTTCCCAGTCAGGAGAGAAGCTGTGAAACACCCGATCCAACGCCGCGACGACAGCCGCCGCAATACCCTGGCCCATTCCATTTCCACGATCCTCACCAGCGGCGCGCTGCTGCTGGTAGGGGCCATGGCGTCGTCCTCCGCGTTCGCGCAGGAGCAGGCGACCAACCTTGACCGGATCACCGTCACGGGGTCGAACATCCCCCGCACGAACACCGAAACCCCCTCCCCCGTCCAGGTGGTCACCCGCCAGGAAATCGACCGGACCGGCAAGACCACGGTCGCCGAATACCTGCAGACCCTGACCGCGGATGGGTCGGGCTCCATTCCCAAGACCTTCGGCAACGGCTTTGCCGGCGGTGGCGCGGGCATCTCGCTGCGCGGCCTGGGCGCCGGCTCCACGCTGGTCCTGTTGAACGGCCGCCGCATGGCGACCTACGGCCTGGCCGATGACGGCCAGAAGGTCTTCACCGATCTGAGCACCATTCCGCTGGATGCGGTCGAGCGCATTGAAGTCCTCAAGGACGGCGCTTCTGCGATCTACGGCTCGGACGCCATCGCCGGCGTGGTCAACATCATCCTGCGCAGCGACTTCAACGGCGCCATCCTGCGCGCCTCCTACGGCCTGTCCGGTGACAGCGATGGCGATGCCAAGAAAGCCACGCTGACCGCCGGTACCGGCGACCTGGCCACCGATGGCTGGAACGCGTTCTTCAGTTTGGACGTGGGCAAGACCGACGCGATCAAGATCAGCGATCGCAAGGACCGCAAGTGGATCGGCACGGGTGACATCCGTCGCTACGGCTATGGCAACAACGCGCAGTTCCTGGGTGGCGCCTTCCTCAACGGCGGCACCAGCGGCGGCGTCGGTCCGAATGGTTCGGTCTTCGACGACCGCGCCGTGACCGATGACAATCCCGCCTTCCTCGTTGCGCTCCCGGGCTGCGCGGGCTTGACCACCATCCCCGGCCAGAACGACGTCACCGCACAGCAGCAGGGCTGCCTGTGGGATCCGGCCCAGCTGTACCGTGACCTGACCCCGGAAGAGAAGTACGTCAACGTGTTTGGTCGCGCCAGCTTCGCCTTCGGCGAGGGCGGTGAGATCTACACCGAGATCGGCTACTCCAAGAAGGAAACCACCTTCAGCAATACGCCCTCCGGCGTGTCGGGCGGCTGGGGCTATCCGGAAGGTCCGGTCAACGCCAACAGCGGCCCCGGCGCTACCGTGCTGAGCCCGACCCACCCGGACAACCCGATCCCGGGCCAGGCCTCGCGCCTGCGTTACTCGGCCTGGGATGTGGGCCCACGTGTGACTGAGAACACCAACGAGTTCAACCGCTTCCTGGTGGGCGTCAAGGGCAACTGGGGCGAGTGGAGCTACGACACCGCCTACCTGCATTCGGGTACCGACCTGGTCAACAAGCGCACCGGCTTCCTGAACTACGACGCGGTCCGCTGCGTGCTCGGCAACCCGGCCTGCCCGGCGGGCGTGTGGCGCATTGGCGACAATGCGGGGCTCAACTCGCAGGCCCTGTATGACTACATCTCGCCGGACATCAGCGCACGCGCCAAGTCCAGCCTGGACATGTTCGACTTCACCGTGTCGCGCAGCCTGATGGATCTGAAGGGTGGCCCGCTGGGCCTGGCGCTGGGTACCGAATGGCGCAAGACCAGCAACAGCCTGACCCCGCAGACCTTCACCGACCAGGGCCAGATCATCGGTCTGGGTTATTCGGCCTATGACGGCACGCAGAACGTCTACGCCGGCTATGTCGAGTTGTCCGCCCCGGTGCTGGAACAGTTGGAACTGTCCGGCGCGGTGCGCTATGACAAGTACGAAAGTGGCGAAGGCAAGGCAACGCCGAAGCTCGGCGTGAAGTGGACGCCGGCCGATTGGATCGCGGTCCGCGGCAGCTATGCCGAAGGCTTCCGCGCGCCGAACCCGGCCGAAAACGGCGATGGTGGCCTGGCCGCCTTCTCCAATGCCCGCGATGCACTCCGTTGCGACCTGCAGCCCAACTTGACCAACTGCAGTTCGCGACCGGTGGCGATCATCACCCGCCCCAATCCCGACCTGAAGCCGGAAGAATCCAAGAGCTACTCGTTCGGCGTGGTGCTGCAGCCCACCTCGAGCACCTCGATGACGGTCGATGCGTGGCAGATCAAACGCACCAACGAAATCGCGCAGGGCTCCACGGCCGATGCCATTGCAGCCGGGAACGTGCTGCGTGACAGCGATCTGATCAACGGCATTCCCAACACCGGCACGATCCTTGCGGTGAACACCGCGTACATCAACGCCGCCTCCACCCGCGTGCGCGGTATCGATACCGACATCCGCCAGACCTTCGACATCGGTCCGGGCCAGCTGGAGATGGATCTGCAGTGGAGCCATGTGCTCAAGTTCGAGCGCACCGATTCGGATGTGACCGTCGATTACGCCGGTACCCACGGCAACTGCGACGTCACCAACTGCATCGGCACCCCGAAGGACCGCATCAACTTCGGTACCACCTGGAAGCAGGGCCCGTGGAGCGTCAGCGGCGTGGCCAACTACATCTCCAAGATGGAGAACACCGACTTCCGCGGTCCGGATGGCGAGTACCAGTTCGCCTACGCCGACGGCACGGACGTCACCAAGATCTCCTCGTTCACCACCTTCGACCTGTCCGGTCGCTGGAACATCACCGAGGCCTTCGAGTTGAACGCATCGGTGCAGAACCTGTTCGACCGCATCGCTCCGCTGGATCCGACCACTTACGGTGGCGTGAACTACAACCCGCTGCACTTCAGCGGCGCGATCGGCCGTTACTTCACCGTCGGTGCCAAGTACACCTTCGAATGAGGTAGCCGCACTTGGGGAACAAAGAGCCCGGGCAGTGCCCGGGCTTTTTGTTTGGATCGCGGCACGCGGGTAAATCGCGGACAAGAAAAAGCCCCGCATCGCTGCGAGGCTTTTTCTCGAATCTTGGCGCCCGAAGTTGGACTCGAACCAACGACCCCCTGATTAACAGTCAAGTGCTCTAACCGGCTGAGCTATTCGGGCTGGGTGCGCATTGTAGCCCGTTTTTCGCGAGATGTAACCCGTCTGGCGGCAACTATTTCACGCGCGGTGATACGGATGGTTGGCCAGCATCGCTGCAGCGCGGTACAGCTGCTCGGCTACCACCAGGCGCACCAGCATGTGCGGCAGCGTCAGCGGGCCGATCGACCATTTCTCATCAGCCATCGCGGACACTTCCGCCGAATGACCTTCCGGCCCGCCGATCAGGAAGGCAAGGTCCCGGCCCTGTCCACGCCAGTGCTCCAGCCGCTGCGCCAGCTGCTCGGAGCTGAGCTGGCGCCCCGGCACATCGAGCGCGACCACGTAGGCATTCTTCGGCAGCGCGGCGATCACCCGCTTGCCTTCGTCATCGGTCGCGCGGCGCGCATCGCGCCCTTTCCCGCGCAGGCCGGGTTCGATCTCGACCAGCTCGAACGGCAACCAGTGCGAGAGCCGCTTCTGGTACTCGGCAAAGCCCTGCGCAACCCAGGAGGGCGCGCGCTCGCCAGTGGCGATCAGCTTGGCTTTCATGTCTGTCCTCCGCAGCCACCACAGGTGGCGCCGCAAAAGACAACGGCGCCATCGGCGCCGTTGTCGTGACCGGGCACGCTGCGATCAGCGCGCGTCGTAGTCGTCGTCCGCATCGTCGAGCAGTTCGATCGGCGGCTGGTCGCCCACCGTCCACAGGCGCTCGAGCGCGTAGAACTCACGGACGCGCGGCAGCATCACGTGAACGATCACGTCGCCCAGGTCGACCAGCACCCACTCGGCTTCGCGCTCGCCTTCCACACCCAGCGGCATCACGCCCAGCTTCTTGGCGAACTTCACCACTTCGTCGGCGATCGACTTGACGTGACGGCTGGAGGTGCCCGACGCGATCACCATGTAATCGGCGACGCTGGAGCGGCCGATCACGTCGATCTCAACGAGATCCTTGGCCTTCAGTTCTTCGGTGGCCCCGCGCACGCACTCGAGCAGCTGCAGAACGGAGGGCGCCGGATTGGGCAATTGGACCTTGATGGTCTGGGGCTGGGCTTGGTTGCTCAAAGCGGGTCAACTCGATAAATGTGGGGCCGATTATACGGGGCGGCGGGCCCGCGCGTATTCACGACGGTGTCGCGCCGTACAGGCGGTGGTCGATGATGTAGCCCGCGACAGCCTCAGGCAGCAGTTGCTGCCAGGGCCCGGCGGCGGCGATCTGCGCGCGCACCGCGGTGGCTGATTCCTCGCGCAATGGGGCCTGCAGGCGCATCAGGCGCCCGGCCGGCGCGCTGAACAGCTCACGCTCGTGACTGGCCCAGCGCCCTTCCAGGGCCTGCGCCAGCACCGGGTCGAGGGTGTCGGCCAAGGGGCTGCCCGGGCGGTCGGCGACGATGAAATGCGCCAGATCGAACAACGACGCCCACTGGTGCCAACTGGGCAGGGCCAACAGGCTGTCGGCACCGACCAGCCAGGCGATCGGCTGGCGCGGGCCCAGCTCGGCACGCAGCTCGCGCAGGGTATCCACGGTATAGGACGGCACACCGGGCTGGCGCCCGGCCCGGTCCAGCTCACGCCGGTCCAGCAGCAGGCCGGGCTCCTCGCCGATGGCCAGGGCCAGCATGGCCAGGCGCTGCCCGGCATCGGCGCCGGGGGCGGCGCGGTGCGGTGGATCGGCGGCGGGCAGCAGGCGGACGGCGACCTGCAACTGGTCGCGGGCGGCACGGGCAATGGCCAGATGGCCCAGATGGACGGGATCGAAGGTCCCGCCGTAATAGATGCGCAGCCCCATGGGCTCAGGCCCGGGCGAGCAGGCGCACGGCGCGGGCTTCGGAGACGGCGATCAGCAGCCGCTCCAGCGCCAGCCAGGCGTCGCCATCGGCGCGCCCCTTGGCGATGCGGTCCACCAGCCCCGCCTCGGCCACGAAACGCTCCCAGCGCTTGACCTCGGGGTGACGCTGCAGCGCGCGCTTGAACGGCGCCTGCCGCGACTCCCAGATGCCACGGCTCTTCATTTCCGCGGCCAGGTTGCCGCCGCGCGCCTGCACCCGCGCCAGACCGGCGGTGGAGAGCAGCTCGCGGATCACGATCGGCGTCAGCGCCGCCACCGCTTCACCCTCGGCACGCAGGCCGGCGATCATGCGCAGGACGGCGGCGGGCTGGCCGGAGAAGGTCGCCTCGACCAGACGGAACACGTCATAGCGGGCGGCATCGGCCACCAGCGATTCCATGGTGTCCACATCCAGGGTCTGGCCGTCGGCCAGCAGCGCCAGCTTGTCGATCTCCTGGGCAGCGGCCAACAAATTGCCCTCCACCCGTTCGGCCAGGCGCTGCACGGCCTGCGGGTCGGCGCGCAGGCCCTTGCCACGCAGCCGGCGCTCGATCCACTCGGTCAGCTCATGCGGCTTGATCGCCCAGGCCACCGAGATCACCCCGGCGCGGCCAACGGCATCGGCCCACTTGGTCTGGTGCGCCTTGCTCCATTCGTTGCAGGTGATCAGCAGGATCACGTCCGGCGCCGGGTTGGCACAGAACTGGCTGATCACCTCGGCGCCTTCCTTGCCCGGCTTGCCGCTGGGCAGGCGCAGTTCCATCAGGCGTCGGGCACTGAACAGGCTGGGCGCATTGAAGCTGGCGTCGAGCTGGTTCCAGTCGAAGTCACGGCCATCGGCATCGAAGACTTCGCGCTCGTTGACGCCATCGGCGCGCGCACGTGCACGCACGGCATCGGCGGCTTCAAGCACGCGCAGCGTTTCCGGACCGGCAATCAGATACACCGGGGCCAACGGCTGACTGGCCGGTTGGCTGGCGAGCTGTTCGGGGCGCAGTTCCATCCGGGCAGGCCGATCCGCAGGCGGACCGGGCTCAGCGCCCCTGCGGGACGACGGCGGGGACCGCCGGCGTCGGGGTCGTCGAGCTCGGGCTTGCCGGGGCCGCCGCGGGGATCTCAACCGGCGTTTCCACCGGCGTCGTACCCGGCTTGGCCGGGGCGCGGCCATGCTCCAGTTCGGCGCGGACCACGCTGTCGATACGGCGCATGATTGACGCAGACATCTCACGGCGCAGTTCGTCGGCGAGGATTTCGCGTTCGGTCGTGGTACCGGTGGCGTCGGTCGGCGGCGACACGTAGTCGCGCGAGAGTTCGATCACCTGCTGCGGCACCAGCTCGCTGCCGTCTTCGCGGCGGAAGATGAAGATCACCGCATAGCGCAGGCTGTACTCCTGGGCACGGCCCTGGGCATCGATCGCGATCGGCAGATCGCCCCAACGCTCGGACAACACCTGCAGCTGCGAAGCCGGGCCCGTGCTGTCCGGATCGGCCAGCTGCGCCCCGGAGGCCTGCAGGCCACGGCGCAGCAACTTGACCAGTTCGCTGTAGGGCGCGGTGGAGACCACCTGCACCGCAGCCGTATCGGCCGGCAGCATCAACTTGTTGCGCAGATGGAAGCCGCACCCGGCAAGGGTTGCGGTCAGGACAAGGGCAAGCAGGAATCGGGTCATGGATACAGTCTGTAGGAGCCGGGCGGTCGCGGCAACAAGCAGTGATCGTGCCGGATGCCGCGTGAACAGGACTTGATACCGGACGGCCTACAGGGCGTGCCCGCCATCGGCCCATGGAGATCGGTGCCACCGGGCGCGCAAGGCCCCCGGTGGCACGACAGGATCAGCCCTGCGGGGCCGCCACGATGTTCACGATCTTGCCCGGCACGATGATGATCTTGCGCACGGTCAGACCTTCCAGGAACTTGGCCGCGTTCGGCTCGGCCAGGCCCAGGGCTTCGATCTGATCACGCGGCGCATCGGCAGCGACGTCGATGGTGCCACGCAGTTTGCCGTTGACCTGCACCGCCAGCGTCACCGCATCGCGCACCAGCGCGGCCGGATCGGCTTCCGGGAACGCCTGGTCTTCCAGCAGTTCCTCGGCATGGCCCAGCACCTGCCACAACGCATGGCTGGCATGCGGGGTGATCGGGTTGAGCAGCAGCACGGTGGCGCGCAGCGCTTCCTGGCGCACCGCACGGCCCTGCTCGCTGACATCATCGAACTTGGCCAGCGCGTTCATCAGCTCCATCACCGCGGCGATCGCGGTGTTGAAGCTGTGGCGGCGGCCGTAGTCGTCACCGACCTTGCCGATGGTTTCGTGTGTCTTGCGGCGCAGCGCCTTCTGCTCGGCGTTCAGCGCGGCCACGTCCAGTGCCGGGGCAGCGCCATCAGCGGCATGCTTCTGCACCTGCGCCCACAAGCGACGCAGGAAGCGGGCCATGCCGTCCACGCCGGCTTCGTTCCACTCCAGCGACTGCTCCGGCGGCGCGGCGAACATCGAGAACAGACGCACGGTGTCGGCGCCGTACTTGCCCACCATCACCTGCGGGTCCACGCCGTTGTTCTTGGACTTGGACATCTTCTCGGTGCCGCCGATCACCACCGGCTGGCCGTCGGCGATCAGGGTCGCCCCGACGATGCGGCCGCGCTCGTCACGCTGCACATCCACGTCGGCCGGGTTGATCCAGTCCTTGGAGCCGTCCGGGTTCGGGCGGTAGTAGGTTTCGGCGATCACCATGCCCTGGCACAGCAGGTTCTGCGCCGGCTCGTTGCTGTCCACCATGCGCGCATCACGCAGCAGCTTGTGGAAGAAACGGAAGTACATCAGGTGCAGGATCGCGTGCTCGATACCGCCGATGTACTGATCCACCGGCAGCCAGTAGTTGCCGCGCTTGTCGACCGCATCACGGGCACCCGGCGAGGTGTAACGCGCGTAGTACCAGCTCGATTCCATGAAGGTATCGAAGGTGTCGGTCTCGCGCTCGGCCGCGCCGCCGCAGTCCGGGCAGGTGGTCTTGCGCCATTCCGGATCGGCCTTGATCGGCGAACCGGTGCCGACGAAGTTGACGTTCTCCGGCAGGACCACCGGCAGCTGCTCTTCCGGCACCGGCAAGGCGCCGCATTTCGGGCAGTAGATCACCGGGATCGGGCAGCCCCAGTAGCGCTGGCGGCTCACGCCCCAGTCGCGCAACCGGTAGTTCACGCGGCGCTGGCCCTGGGCCTTGCGCTCGAAACGCTCGGCCAGTGCCTCGAAGGCGCCCTGGAAATCCAGCCCGTCGAACTCTTCGGAGTTGACCAGCTCGGTCTCGCGCGTTTTGTCGCCGTACCAGTCCTGCCAGCGCGTGGCGTCGTACGCGCTTTCTTCCTTGCGCAGCGACTTCAACGCGATGACCTGGCGGATCGGCAGGCCGTACTTGTTGGCGAATTCGTTGTCGCGCTGGTCGTGGCCGGGGACGGCCATCACCGCGCCGGTGCCGTAACCCATCAGCACGAAGTTGGCGACCCACACCGGCACCTGGGCGCCAGTGACCGGATGGATGGCGCGCAGGCCGGTATCCATGCCGCGCTTTTCCTGGGTTTCCAGCTCCGCCTCGGACACGCCGCCCTGCTTCATCTCGGCCAGCAGCGCGGCCAGCGCCGGGTTGGACTTGGCCGCGTGCTGGGCCAGCGGATGTTCGCCGGCGATCGACACGAAGGTCACGCCCATCACGGTGTCCGGACGGGTGGTGAACACGCGCAGCGGGTCCAGCGTGCTGCCGTCAGCGTCACGCACATCGAACTGGATCTCCAGCCCTTCCGAGCGGCCGATCCAGTTGCGCTGCATGGTCTTGACCGAATCGGGCCAGCCCGGCAGTTCGTCCAGGCCGTCCAGCAGTTCCTGGGCGTAATCGGTGATGCGCAGGAACCACTGCGGAATCTCGCGTTTTTCCACCAGCGCGCCGGAACGCCAGCCGCGGCCGTCGATGACCTGCTCGTTGGCCAGCACGGTCTGATCGATCGGGTCCCAGTTCACCACCGCGTTGCGGCGGTAGGCCAGGCCCTTGCGCATCAGGCGGGTGAACATGCGCTGCTCGTGCACGTAGTACTCGGGCGTGCAGGTGGCGAACTCGCGCGACCAATCGATCGCATAGCCCATGGCCTTGAACTGGCCACGCATGTGCTCGATGTTGGCGTAGGTCCACTTGGCCGGCGCGGTCTTGTTCTTGATCGCCGCGTTCTCGGCCGGCAGGCCGAACGCATCCCAGCCCATCGGTTGCAGCACGTTGTGACCGGTCATCCGCTTGTAGCGGCTGATCACGTCACCAATCGTGTAATTGCGCACGTGGCCCATGTGCAGCGCACCGGACGGATACGGCAGCATCGAGAGGCAGTAGAACTTCGGCTTCTCCGAAGTCTCGGTGACCTCGAAGGCACGGGTGGCATCCCAGTACTGCTGGGCGGCGGATTCAACCTGCTGCGGATCGTAAACGTTGGGTTCGACGCTGGTCATAAAAACGCTAGTGCGGCGGCAAAGCGGCACAGGGTACCGCAGTGCGGCAAAGGGCTCCAATCGACGTGGCCAACCGTTGCGGCCAAACCTGTCATCTCATTGAATTGACTGGGGATTGGTGAAATACGTCAGCCCGCGCCCCGCGCCACGGCGCGTGCCGGGGCGCAGCAACGGCGGCGGCTGCGCTCAGGCGCGCCGCGTGGAGGGCGCCAACGGCAGCACCGCCACCAGCCAGACCAGCCACACCCCGAAGGCCACGCGCTGGGCCATCGGGGCCGGCAGCAGGGCCTGCAGCGCGAACGCGGCAAGCAGCACGCCCACCCCGCAGGCCAGGTGCAGGCCGCCCACGGCACGCCACGCCGGCAGCCGCAGCGCGCCGATCCCGGACATCACCGCGCCCGGCACGAAGGCCAGCACCCACACCATCCAGGCACTGGCGTGGTACTGGCTGGCCGGGTTGTCCAGATCGCGGGTATCCAGCGGCAGCACGCCCATCGCGGTGAAGCCGACCCCAGCCAGCATCAGCAACTGCGCACCGACCCGCATCGACCACGGCGCGGTGCGCGGCACCCGCAGCAGCAGGCGCAGCGCGACCAGGCTGGCGAGCAGGCCGGGCAGCGCGAAACCGAGAACGTTGAATGCCCGCGCATGCGGCACGTCCATCGCCCCGAGCAGCGCGACCGGATGGCCGACCGGATCGAACAGCGGCAGCGCCGCGCCGAAGCCCAGCACCGCGCCCACGAACAACACGGCGGCGGCAATGCCGAGCCCACCTTCCCAACGTTGGATTCCCTGCATGCTGCTCACCCGGCTGCGTCTGAAGGCCCGCATTGTCGCTGTTCCAAGGGGAACCCGCCCGGTGGGGTTGCGTCCGGCCGCGGGCGGCACCATACACTTCCTCTCCAGTTTCCCGTTGATTTGAAACCATGAGCGATCTGCCCCACGTCTTTGACGCCACCACCGAGACCTTCGAGACCGAGGTCCTGCAGAAATCCCTGCAGACCCCCGTGCTGGTCGATTTCTGGGCCACCTGGTGCGGCCCCTGCAAGACCCTGGGCCCGATGCTGGAAAAGCTGGCCGGCGAATATCACGGCGCCTTCGAGCTGGCCAAGGTCGATGTCGACAAGGAGCAGCAGATCGCCGCGGCGTTCCAGATCCGCTCGGTGCCGACCGTGTTCCTGGTCAAGGGCGGACAGATCGTGGACGGTTTCCCCGGCGCGGTGCCCGAAGGCCAGCTGCGCGAGTTCCTGACCCAGCACGGCGTGGTCCCGCTTGAAGCGGCCCCGGAGGAAGCGGAAACCGTCGAAGCGCCGCCGCTCGACCCGCAGGCCCAGGTCGATGTGCTGCGCGCGGCGATTGCCGCCGAGCCGGACAAGGAAGAGCTCAAGCTCGACCTGGCCCTGGCCCTGCTGCAGACCGGGGCCACCGCCGAGGCCACCGCCCTGATCGACGCGCTGCCGGCCAACCTCTCCACCGATGACCGCGCCGTGCGTGCCCGCGCCCGCCTGGAATTCGCCAGCGCCCTGCAGGAAGCCCCGGCTTCCGAGGTGCTGGAGGCGCGCATCGCAGCCAATGGCGACGATCTGCAGGCACGCCACCTGCGCGGCGTGCAGTTGCTGCTGTCCGGGCAGGATGCGGCCGCGCTGGAGCAGTTCCTGGACATGCTGCGCCGCGACCGCAGCTACGACGATGGCCGCCCGCGCAAGCTGCTGATCGATGCCTTCAAGGTGATCGAGGATGAAGACCTGGTCGGCCAGTACCGCCGCCGGATGGCCTCGCTGCTGTTCTGATCGGCCACGGCCAGCGCCTTTCGGGGTGCTGGCCCAACGAAGCCGCCTATCCAGACCGGCAACTTCGATGTGTGACGTGAATCACGTTCAGAAACCCTGCACGACTCCCGGGCAATAATGCCGCCGCGGCCCACTGGAGGCTGCGATCCATCGGGGAGGATGAGGTCTGGGCCATGGCGGCCTACTTGGCTGCGCCCCGCCTTGCAGGGCCGTGAATGACCGTGAGATTGACCCGATTCCTCCGTTTCCCGATGGCCGCCCGCCTGTTGGTGCTGGCCGCCATGATGCTGGCTGCCGCGCCGGTCCTGGCGCAGGACTGGACCTACCGGGTCCGCCCCGGCGACACGATCTGGGACCTCAGTGCCCGCTACCTGAAGCCGTCCATCGCCTGGGAGCAGCTGCAGTCGCACAACGGCATCGCCGATCCCTACCGCCTGCCGCCCGGCAGCCAGCTGCGTTTCCCCGTCGCCTGGCTGCAGGTGCAGCCCGCCCCGGCGCGGGTACTGGCCGTGCGTGGCCCGGTGCAGAGCCAGGCCGACGGCCAGCCCCTTCGCGAGGTGATCGAAGGCGACCTGCTGCGGATCGGGCAGGAACTGGTCACCGGCGAGGATGCCAGCGTCACCGTGGTCTTTGCCGATGATTCGCGGCTGCAGCTGCGCGAGCGTTCGCGCCTGCGCTTCGACCAGCTTTCCCGCTACGGCCGCACTGGCATGGTCGATACCCGCCTGCGCCTGGAACAGGGGCGCGCCAGCAACCGGGTGACCCCGGCCAACGGCCCGGCCTCGCGTTACATCATCGATGCGCCGACGGCGACCAGCAGCGTACGTGGCACCGTCTTCCGGGTCAGCGCCGGCCAGGACGGCCGCGGCGCGGCCACCGAAGTGCTGGACGGCCGCGTGCAGGTCGGCAACCGCCGCGGCCAGCGCCTGGTCAGCCGCGGCCAGGCCACCCGCAGTCCCTCGCTCGACGCACGCCCGGCCGGCGTGGAGGCGCTGCTGCCCGCACCCGTGCTGTCGAGCGAGCCGCAGCGGCTGGCCACCCTGCCGGCTGCCCTGGCCTGGCAACCGGTGACCGATGCTGCCGGGTACCGGGTGGAGGTCGTCCGCGCCGACCAGCCGGAGGTCCTGCTGTTCGCACGCGACACCGACACCACCACGCTCACCCTGCCCGATCTGCCGCCGGGCGAGCTGCGCCTGCTGGTGCGCGCGGTCAGCGCCGAGCAGGTCGAAGGGCTGGATGCCGAGCAGGATTTCCAGGTGCGTGACCAGCCGGTCGCGCCGCTGACCGTGCGGCCGCTGCATGGCCAGACCATCAACAGCGCACGGCCGCGCTTCGAATGGACCCGGGTGGCCGACGCCGAGCGCACGGTGCTGCAGATCGCCCGCGATCCGCAGTTCCTCGATCTCCTGCTCGAACAGGACACCCGCGCCACCCACCTGCGTCCCGTCCTGGACCTCACCCCGGGCGAGTATGTGTGGCGCGTGGCATCGGTGGATCGCAACGGCGACCGCGGGCGTTTCGGGCAGCCGCTGCCGCTGGTCATTACCGACGCACCGGTCGACCCGGCGCTGCAGCCGCCCGAGGCCGCCAAAGGCCAACTGACGCTGCGCTGGCAGGCCGGCGAACCCGGCCAGCGCTATCGCGTGCAGCTGGACCGTCGTGGCGACTTCCGTGCCCCGCTGCTCGATCAGGAACTGGCCCAGCCGGAAGTCTCGATCAAGCGCCCCTGGCGCGGCACGCTGCATGTGCGCGTGCAGTACATCGATGAGGACGGTTACGCCGGTCCCTTCTCGCCGGCCCAGCAGATCGCCCTGCCGTGCCGCACCTGTTACGCCACCGGGGGCGGTGCGCTGTTGTTGTGGCTGCTGCTGTGACGCCCCTGCACCTGCCCTGGCCGCAACGCATCGCGCTGGCCGCACTGGTCGGCGCGCTGGCGGTCGTGGCCAGTCACTGGCAGTGGTTCTGGAAACAGGATGAGGTGGTCTACGACGCCTACGTCGGCGGCTGGGAATACACGCCCGATGCACGCCTGCTGATCGTGGCCATCGACGACAACAGCCTGCAGCAGCTGGGCCAGTGGCCGTGGCCGCGCGGTACCCACGCGCGCCTGCTGGACCGGCTGACCGATGCCCGCGCCGCGCGCGTCGTGCTGGATCTGATGCTGTCCGAACCGGACCGCCAGGACAGTACCCAGGATGCCGAACTGGCCGCGGCAATCCGGCGCAACGGGCATGTGGTGCTGCCGGTGCTGGCCGCGCCCGCCAGTGGCCCGCGCATGGCCGAAGAGCTGCTGCCGATTCCGCTGATCGCCGCCAACGCGGCGAGCCTGGGTCACACCGACATCGAAGTGGACGGCGATGGCGTCGCCCGCGGCCTGTACCTCACTGCCGGCATCGGCTCACCGCACTGGCCGGCGCTTGGCTTGGCGCTGGCGGACACGCACGGCCCGCTGCCCGGGCTGCACGATGATCAGCCGGACCTGGTGTCGCCGTACCAGTGGCGCCGCGACCACTACGTGCGCGTGCGCTACGCCGGGCCGCCCGAACGCTTCCCGCAGGTCTCCTACGCCGATGTGCTCAACGGCGAGGTCGATCCGGCGCTGCTGCGCGGCCGCCTGGTGCTGGTCGGCATGACGGCCAGCGGCATCGCGCCGCGCCTGCTGACCCCGACCACCCGCGAGCGCTGGATGAGCGGCAGCGAGTACCAGGCCAACGTCGCCTCGATGCTGCTCGCCGACAAGGTGATCAATCCCCTGCCGTCGGCATGGCAGAGCGCCGTCACCGGGCTGCTGGTGGCCCTGTGCTGCCTGTTGTTGACCCTGCCGCGGGCGTGGCTGAGCGGCGTGCTCGCCCTGCCGTTGACGCTGCTGACGAGCTTCGTGCTGCTGCGCGCCGGCAACCTGTGGTTCGCGCCGGCCGCCGCCTTGATCGGCATGCTGGCGGTGATCCTGGCCTGGACGCTGTGGCGGGTCAGCGCCTGGCGCCGCCAGGCCAACAGCGATGCACTCACCGGGCTGGGCAACCGGCTGCGCTTCGAACAGACCCTGCAGGCCGAGCACGATGCCGGCCGCCGCAGCGGACGGCCGCTGAGCCTGGTGTTGATCGACGTGGATCACTTCAAGCGCCACAACGATGATTTCGGTCATCAGGCCGGCGACACCGTGCTGCGCCGGATCGCGCAGGAGATCCGGGCGCACGCGCGCCGGCCCCGCGACATGGCTGCGCGCTTTGGCGGCGACGAGTTCGCGCTGATCCTGCCCGACACCACGCCGGAAGGCGCAGTGCAGGTGGTGCAGGATCTGGTCGCACGGGCGCAGGCGCTGGAAATTCCCGCCGGCCGCGGCACGACCACGCACATCACCGTCACCGTCGGCGTGTTCACCCGGGTGCCGACGCCCGGCACCGAGCCGCGGCACTTCTTCGAAGGCGCCGATGCCGCGCTGTACCAGGCCAAGGCGGCCGGACGGAATGGGTATGCGGTCGATGATGGCGGGCTGGGCTGATACCCCCACGGCACCCATACGCAGGCGAATGGTAGACTCCGGTCACCCTCAGCACTGAGATGCGATCCGAATGAAGGCCTCCGTCTTCCGCCTTGGCCTCAACCTGTGGCCGCCGTTCCTGTTCACGGGCATCCACGTGACCACGGTCAGCCCGGACTATCGCCATGTGCGTGTCGAACTGCGCATGCGCCCGTGGAACCGCAACTACGTAGGTACCCACTTCGGTGGCAGCCTGTTCGCGATGACCGATCCGTTCTGGATGCTCACCGTGATGCAGAACCTGGGACGCGATTACTACGTCTGGGACCGTGCGGGTGAGATCGAATTCCTCAAGCCGGGCCGCGGGACGGTGGTTGCCGAGTTCCGGCTGGACGAGGCACTGCTGGATCAATTGCGTGCCGCCACTGCCAGCGGGGAAAAGTACCTGCACTGGTTCAGCAATGACATTGTCGATGCGAAAGGCGAGGTCATCGCCCGCGTACGCAAGCAGGTCTACCTGCGGCTCAAGCCCGAGGCACGCCAGCGCGCGGGATGAGCCCTCGCACGCTTGCTATGCTCGCGCGCCGGATTCACGCCACGGAAGACCATGCACCTGCGCCTGCTGCTGACCCCATTGCTGTTCGTCATCCTGCCCGCCGCCGCACAGGAGCTGCGGATCCCGCCGGTCGACTATCCGGTCCTGCCGGCTCACGCGGCCAACGCCGAGGGCTTCGTGCCGTCCGGCTGGCGCATCGAGCAGCAGCTGCGTGGCGATCTCAATGGCGACAAGCGCGATGATCTCGTTCTGGTGCTGCGCCAGCAGGACCCGCGCAACATCGTCGAACACGATGGCTTCGGCATCAGCCCACTGGACAGCAATCCACGCATGCTCGCCATCGCCTGGGCCACACCGAACGGCTACACGCTCGCCACGCAGAACCACACGCTGATCACCCGTCACGAGGCGCCGAACCTGTCGGATGTGTTTGAAGACGGCGCCGGCGTCTCGATCGTGCGCGGCACCCTGCGCACCACGCTGTTCTTCTTCTCCAATGCCGGCAGCTGGTCCACCGGTTCGGCCAGCTACACCTTCCGCTGGCAGAACGGTGCCTTCGCATTGATTGGGTATGACCGCGACTCGATGATGCGCAACTCCGGGCAGACCGAAAGCCTGAGCATCAATTACTCGACCCGCCGCGTGCGCCATGCCGAAGGCAGCATGGAATCGGACCAAGACACCGTGCGCTGGGAGACCCTCACCTCGCCACGCCGCTGGACGCTGGAGACGGTAGGCGATGGCAGCGCATTCGAGCCACTGGCCGGCGCCGACGATCGGTAAACCGCCGCGGCGCCGCGCGCGGCTTACCGGGCAGGCGCGCGCATCGGCACCTGCAGCGTCGGCCCGGCCTCATCCATCACCACGCGCCGCTCCACCTGCAGCCACTGGCCATCGTCGCTGAGCACCGGCGTGCGGGTGGGCGAATGCAGCGCCTCCGGCATGCTCTGCAGCGCCGCGGAGGCCGCCATCGGCTGCTGCCGCAGCCATCGCTGCGCCGCCACCAGGCGCAGCATCGCCGCGGCATCCTGCGGGCGGCCGGCATACTGCCGCATGTCTGGCCCGCCGATGTTGGCCACGGCACAGCCCAGCGGATTGGCGATGCAGGCAAAGCGATCCTGCGCGGGCCCGGGAATGGGCGTGGGCGCGTCGCGCGCTGCTACCAGTTCTGCACTGGTGGCGCACGCCCACGCATAGCGGGGCGCCATGCGCGCCAGAGTGCGCGGCACATCCAGCAACAGGCGATGGCCGTCCGGGTTCCCAGTGGACGGCCGCACGCCCGCCGCAGCGAGCGCGAACTCGCCGCGCATCGTCGTGCACAGGCTCTGCTCGCTGGCCGTCATCGGCGCCAGTGCCGCCGCGCAGACCGCGGGCAATGCAACGTCGGCGGGCAGCTCGACCAGGATATCGGCCAGCAGCCGCGCGTTGCTCTCCACCATGGCTGCGCCGATCATGCTGGTGACCAGGGTGTCGCCCTGCCCTGTCAGCCGGCGGCCACTGAGGATATCGGCGCATGCACCGGCAAGCGCGGATCCACTGTCGCCGCGCACGTGGGCCAGCGCATGCGCGGACAGCGGATCGAGCAGCGGCTGGAACGCGGGCAGCGGCACCATCGGGTCCGTGCCGAACGGCTCGAACGGAGAGACGAAATGACCGTAGCCGGCCAGCGCGGCCACGCGCTGGTGAAGCCCATCATGTCCGGCATGCGCGCTGGCGAAACGTTCGGGGTCCGCCCGCACCGCCGCAAGACACCCGACACCCCGCCGGCCGCAGCGCGCAAGGGCCGACAGCGGCGTCGCCGGGTAATGCCCCTCCGCGCTGGACGCTACCGGCCGCTGGCCTGGCGTACCGGTGCGCCAACGCGCGACATCCTGTGCCATCACGGCCGCGCGCCCATGGGCATCCAGGCCGTCGTAGCGCAGCGTCCACAACGCGGTGAAGCCGTTCTCGCCGCGCGTGGGCAGCGGCGCCTGCAGCAGCCGCATCGCCTCACGCTGCTCGGCCGGCAGCGGCCAGAACCGCGAGGCGGCCCAGAGCCCCGCCACGGCCAGCGACAGGCTCAGGATCGAGATGCCCACCCATTTCAGTCCATTTCTCACCACAGCATTCTCCCCAGACCCCGCGTCCTGCGGGGATGGGCAGCGTAAACCGGGCATCGCCACCGCTACAATGCGCGGATGTCGCCCGAAGCCCCCCAACTCGTTCCGCGTCCCTCCCTGCAGCGCCTGTTCCTGACCGGCCTGCTGACCCTGCTGCCGATCTGGCTGACCTGGGTGGTGGTCAAATTCGTGTTCGTGCTGCTCTCGGGCATTTCCAGCCCGCTGGTGGTGCCGCTGTCCGAGCAGATCGCCGCCTCGTTCCCGCATTACCTGGGCTGGATCAAGGTCGAGTGGATGCAGGACATCATCGCCCTGGCCGCCACGCTGCTGGTGATTCTCTCGGTGGGCATACTCAGCCGCCGCGTGATCGGCCAGCGCCTGCTGCGCTGGTTCGGTGCGGTGATCAAGCGCATTCCATTGGCCAGCATCATCTACGACAGCGCCAAGAAACTGCTGGACATGCTGCAGACCGAACCGGGCAGCACGCAGCGTGTGGTGCTGATCGACTTCCCGCATCGCGACATGAAGTCGGTTGGCCTGGTGACGCGGGTGATGAAGGAAGAAGGCAGCGGCCGGGAGCTGGCCGCCGTATACGTCCCCACCACCCCCAATCCGACCTCGGGCTATCTGGAAATCGTGCCGGTGGAGCTGCTCACGCCCACCGACTGGACCGTGGACCAGGCAATGAGCTTCATCATCTCCGGCGGCGCGGTCGCCCCGGAAACCATGCCGTTCACCCGCGCCGGCGATCGTTGAGCATCGCGGCAGCAGCATGCTGCCGCAGCTGACTGGGCGCCGTACATGACAAACCTGACCGGGGGCCGATGCTGGCCGTACGCAGGCGAATCGGGCAAGCTCCCGTGTCTGTGCGTTTACGGAAACAGCCGATGCCCCACCCCGCCCGCGCCCTGGCGCTTGCCATTGCCGTACTGATGGCCTTCAGCGCTGCCGCTCCGGCCGAAGCTGCCAAGAAGAAGGCCACCCGGCCCGCCGCGGCCCAGTCCCGGCCCGCTGCCAAGCCCAAGGCCAAGCCGCGTGCACGCCCAGCCGCCGCCCCTGCCCGCCAGCCGCTGGTGCGCCAGCAGACCAAGGCCGCGCAGCTGGACCGGATCTACGATGAGTACTGGGATGCCTCGATGCGGCTCAATCCGCTGCAGGCCACCTTCCAGGGCGACAGCCGCCACAACGATCAGCTGCCCAACATTCTTTCTGCCGCCTACCGGCAGCAGTCGCATGACTTCACCGTGGAGTGGCTGGGCAAGGTCGAGAAGATCGGGCCGGACGGCCTGACCGGCCAGGACCTGCTCAGCTACGAAATCTTCGTGCGCGACGCGCGCATGTCGCTGGCCGCCGAGCAGTTCCCCGGCTGGATGCTGCCGGTGAGCCAGTACTACAACCTCGGCAGCATCATGGCCATTCTCGGCTCCGGCTCCGGTGCGCAGCCGTTCAACACGGTGCAGGATTACGATGGCTGGTCGCGCCGCTCGCTGGGCATTCCGGCCCTGTTCGAGCAGGCCATCGCCAACATGCGCCAAGGCATGGCCGCCGGTGTGGTGCAACCGCGCGACCTGATGGAAAAGGTGTTGCCGCAGCTGGATGCGGTGATCAAGCCGACCGCCGAAGAGAGCATCTTCTGGGCGCCGGTGCGCAACCTGCCCGAGGATTTCCCGGCGGCCGACAAGGCGCGCATCACGGCCGAATACAAGCGCATGATCGAGTTCCGCATCATGCCGTCCTATCGCGCTCTGCGCGGCTTCATCGCGACCGAGTACCTGCCGGCCGCGCGCAGCACCGATGGCCTGGCCGGCCTGCCCGGCGGCAAGGCCTGGTATGCGCAGACCATCGTGCAGAGCACCGCATCCACGCTGACGCCCGAACAGATCCATGCCCTGGCCGAACAACGCGTGGCCACGCTGCAGGCGCAGATCGCCACGATCATGAAAGACAACAAGATCCGTGGCTCGCAGCAGAAACTGCTGCGCACCATGCGCACCGACCGCGATTTCCAGTACGCCAACGCCGATGCGCTGCTCAACCGCTACAAGCAGCTGCAGAGCCAGGTCAACGCCCGCCTGCCCACGCTGCTCGGCACGCTGCCCAAGGCCCCGATGGAGATCCGCGCGGTCGAGCCCGAACGCGCGGCCACCGCCGGCGCGGTGAGCTACCAGCAACCATTGCCGGACGGGATGCGCCCGGGCGTGCTGTACATCAACACCGGCGATCTGCCGAGCCGCCGCCGCTGGGCCGCACCGATGCAGTTCCTGCATGAGGGCATTCCCGGCCATCACGTGCAGCTGGGCCTGCAACAGGAGCTGGACAAGCTGCCACGCTTCCGTCGTCTGGGCGGAGACATCGCCTTCGTGGAAGGCTGGGGCCTGTATGCCGAGTCGCTGGGCGAGCAACTGGGCGTCTATCAGGATCCCTACGAGCGGATCGGCTATCTGCAGGCCGCGTTGACCCGTGCCGCGCGCATGTCCGCCGACACCGGCGTGCACGCGCAGGGCTGGAGCAAGCGCCAGGCCGTGGACTATCTGGTCAAGACCGCGGACATGAGCGCCAGCGATGCCACCGCGGAAGTGGAGCGCTTCATGGCCCTGCCCGGGCAGACCCTGGCCAATGGCCTGGGCGAACTGAAGATGATGGAACTGCGCGACAAGGCCAAGGCAGCGCTGGGGGCACGTTTCGACGCGCGCCGCTTCCATGAGGAAGTGCTGCGCGATGGCTCGATGCCGCTGGACATCCTCGATGCCAAGATCGCCCGCTGGATCGCCAGCCAGAGTGGCGCGGCCACGCCCGCGCCCTGAGCCCTGAAGGAAACGAGCATGCACATCGTCCGGCATCTGCATGTGTGGATCAGCGCGATGTGCATCGCCGGTAGCGGTAGCGGCGCCGTCATCGCAGCACCGGTGCTGACGCCACCGGATCCGGGCATCGATGCGCTGATGCAGCGCTACGACGGCCAGGTTCCCGGCGCGGCGGTGCTGGTCCTGCACGATGGCCAGCCGGTGTTCCGGCGCGGCTACGGCCTGGCGGTGCTGGAAGATCGCACCACGGTGACCGCGCAGACCAATTTCCGTCTGGCCTCGGTCAGCAAGCAGTTCACCGCCGCGGCGATCCTGCTGCTGGCCGAAGATGGTGCGCTGGGCCTGGATGACCCACTCAAGCGCTGGCTGCCCTCGTTGCCGGCGGCCTCCGATGCCATCACCCTGCGCCAGCTGCTCAGCCACACCAGCGGCCTGCTCGATTACGAAGACCTGATGGCTGCCGACGCGACCGTGCAGGTCCATGACCAGGACGTGCTGCATCTGCTGGAACACCAGGACCGGACGTACTTCGCGCCGGGCTCGGCCTACCGTTACAGCAACAGCGGCTACGCGCTGCTGGCGCTGGTGGTCGGCAAGGCCTCGGGCACCGATTTCGCCAGCTTCCTGCGCCAGCGGATTTTCCTGCCGCTGGGCATGCGCGACAGCGTGGCGCATCAGGATGGCGTGGACGACATCGCGCGCCGCGCCTATGGCTACAGCGAGCGCGACGGGCGTTGGCAGCGTACCGATCAAAGCCCGACCAGCGCGGTGCTCGGCGATGGTGGGGTGTATTCCTCGCTGGATGACCTGGCGCGCTGGGATGCCGCGCTGTATGACCAGCGCCTGTTGAAGGCGACATCGTTGAAGCAGATGTTCTCCCCTGCCACCCCCACCACCGAGACGGACGTGCCGTTTTACGGTTTCGGCTGGCGGCTCAACGGTGGCGCGCAGTGGCACAGCGGCGAGAGCATCGGCTTCCGCAACGTGATCCTGCGCTATCCGGCGCAGCGCCTCACCGTGATCGTACTCAGCAACCGCAACGCCCCCGAACCCTATCCGCTGGCGCTGCAGATCGCCCGGCGCTGGCTGGATACTCTGCAATGAACGCTTCTGACGCGTCCCCACTGATCGGCATCCACCACGTGGCCCTGATCTGCGCCGATTACGTCCGCTCCCGAGACTTCTACACCCGCTTGCTCGGCCTGCAGGTGATCGCCGAGAACCATCGCGCGGCGCGCGACTCCTGGAAGCTCGATCTGGCCCTGCCCGATGGCAGCCAGCTGGAGCTGTTCTCGTTCCCGGGCGCGCCCACACGGCCCAGCCGCCCCGAGGCGCAGGGCCTGCGCCACCTGACCTTCCGCGTGCACACGCTGGAGCCCATGATCGCCCGCCTGACCGCGGCCGGCGTGGCCTGCGAACCGATCCGGGTGGACGAGTACACCGGCCGCCGCTTCACCTTCTTCGCCGACCCGGACGACCTGCCGCTGGAGCTGTACGAGATCCCGGCCGACGCCGGCTGAACCGTGCGCCGGACACGTTCCGTACCGGAGCGAATGGGTATACAGTCGGCCCTGTACCGGCCGCCTGCGCCGGCGTTCACGGACATCCCTGGGAGGGGAACATGCGCAAGACTTTCAAGACCCTGTTGCTGGCGCTGCCGCTGATGATGGCCGCGATGTCGGCCAGCGCCGCCGACGGCGCCGTCGGCCGCTGGAAGACCATCGATGACAAGACCGGCAAGGTGAAGTCGATCGTGGAGATCACCCAGGCCACCAATGGCACCCTGACCGGCAAGGTCGTGGACATCCTGCACTCGGACAAGGGCCCCAATCCGGTCTGCGACGGCTGCGAGGGCGCCAACAAGAACAAGCCGGTCAAAGGCATGACCATCCTGTGGAACCTCAAGGCCGACGGCACCAACGCCTGGTCCGGCGGCACCATCCTGGATCCGGGCAACGGCAAGACCTACAAGTCCAAGATGAAGCTGCAGACCGGCGGCGCCAAGCTGGACGTGTCCGGCTGCGTGGCCTTCATCTGCCGCGCCCAGACCTGGGTGCGCGAGTAAGCCCGGCGCTGCTTTTGAGCCCCCGTAACCCGGCTTCGGCCGGGTTACTGCGTTTTGGCGTGCGATAATCCCCGGTTCCCCTGGCAACAGCGCTCATCATGACCCGCACCGCTCTCGTCACCACCGCCCTGCCCTACGCCAACGGCCCGCTGCACCTGGGCCACCTGGTCGGCTACATCCAGGCTGACATCTGGGTGCGCGCGCGTCGAATGAGCGGCGGCAAGACCTGGTTCGTCTGCGCCGATGACACCCATGGCACCCCGATCATGCTCGCGGCCGAAAAGGCCGGCGTGACCCCGGAGGCCTTCATCGCCAACATCCAGGCCAGCCATGAGCGCGATTTCGCCGCGTTCGGCGTGGCGTTCGATCATTACGACTCGACCAACTCGGTGGCCAACAAGGCGCTGACCGAAGCCTTCTACCTCAAGCTCGAGGCCGAAGGCCACATCGCGCGCCGCTCCGTGGCCCAGTTCTACGACCCGGCCAAGGGCATGTTCCTGCCCGACCGCTACATCAAGGGCATCTGCCCGAACTGTGGCACGCCGGACCAGTACGGCGACAACTGCGAAGTCTGCGGCGCCACCTACAGCCCGACCGACCTGAAGGACCCGAAATCGGTGATCTCCGGCGCCACGCCGGAAATCCGCGATTCGGAGCATTTCTTCTTCGAGGTCGGCCGCTTCGAAGGCTTCCTGCGCGAGTGGCTGGCCGGCGACGTCGCCCTGCCGGGCGTGAAGGCCAAGCTGGGTGAGTGGCTCAATGCCGAGGGTGGCCTGCGCGCGTGGGACATCTCGCGCGATGCGCCGTACTTCGGCTTCCAGATCCCGGGTCACCCGGGCAAGTACTTCTACGTGTGGCTGGATGCGCCGATCGGCTATCTCTCCAGCTTCCAGGCGCTGTGCGCCAAGACCGGCGAAGATTTCGAGGCGCACCTGCGCGCGGGCACCAGCACCGAGCTGCACCACTTCATCGGCAAGGACATCGTGAACTTCCACGGCCTGTTCTGGCCGGCGGTGCTGCACGGCACCGGCCACCGCGCGCCGACCCGCCTGCACGTCAACGGCTACCTGACCGTGGAGGGCGCGAAGATGTCCAAGTCGCGCGGCACCTTCGTGATGGCCCGCACCTTCCTGGATGCCGGGCTGGAACCGGAAGCGCTGCGCTATTACTTCGCGGCCAAGTCCTCCGGCGGCGTGGACGATCTCGACCTGAACCTGGGTGACTTCATCGCGCGCGTCAACGCGGATCTGGTCGGCAAGTTCGTCAACCTGGCCAGCCGCTGCGCCGGCTTCATCAGCAAGCGCTTCAAGGGCCGCCTGGCCGACGCGCTGCCCGATGCCGCCCAGTACGACCGTTTCGTCGCCGCGCTGGCGCCGATCCGCGAGGCGTACGAGCGCAACGATCCGGCCAGCGCACTGCGCCAGACCATGGCGCTGGCCGACGAAGCCAACCGCTACATCGACGATGAAAAGCCGTGGGTGATCGCCAAGCAGGACGGCGCCGACGCGCAGCTGCAATCGGTCTGCACCCAGGGCCTGAACCTGTTCCGTGTGCTGGTTACCGCGCTCAAGCCGGTGCTGCCGGCCACCGCCGCGCAGGCCGAGGCCTTCCTGGCCGCGCCGGTGCAGGCCTGGACCGACATCGCCACCCCGCTGACCGCGCACACCATCGCGGTGTACGAGCCCCTGTTCACCCGTATCGACCCGAAAAAAATCGACGCCATGACCGACGCATCCAAGGACAACCTGCAGGCCGCCACCCCGGCCCCCGCCGCCCCGGCCAAACCGGCCAAGCCCGCTGCCGCACCGGCACCGGTTGCTGCGGCCGATGGCGAGGCCGCACCGGCCTACATCGGCATCGACGACTTCGCCAAGCTGGATCTGCGCATCGGCAAGGTGCTGGTCTGCGAGTTCGTGGAAGGGTCGGACAAGCTGCTGCGTTTCGAACTCGACGCCGGTGACCTGGGCAAGCGCCAGATCTTCTCCGGCATCCGCGCCAGCTACGGCGAGCCGGAACAGCTGGTCGGCCGCAGCGTGGTCTTCATCGCCAACCTGGCCCCGCGCAAGATGCGCTTCGGCCTGAGCGAGGGCATGATCCTGTCGGCCGGTTTCGACGGCGGCGCACTGGCCCTGCTGGACGCCGACAGCGCCGCGTTGCCGGGCATGCCGGTCCGCTGATCGCTGCGGCAGGGCGGCCACCGGGTCGCCCTGCCACGCTCTTCTGCCTGGAGGTGTGGGTTGGAACTGGCGCTGTTCGATTTCGACCACACGGTCACCACCTGCGATACCTACGGGCGGTTCCTGCGCCGCGTGGCGACCCCCGAACAGCTTGCACAGGCCTGGTGGAAAGTCGGCCCGTGGTTGCTGGCCTATCGCCTGAAGCTGATCTCCGCGCAACGCATCCGCGCACGTGTCACCCGCCTGACCTTCACCGGCCGCCATCTCGATGACATCACCGCACAAGCCGCCGGCTACGCGCGCGATGTGCTGCCGCAGGTGATGCGGCCGGAGATGCTCGATCAGATCCACTGGCACCTCAAGCAACAACACACCGTGGTGATCGTGTCCGGCTCGCTGGACCTGTACCTGCGCCCGTGGTGCGAGGCGATGGGGCTGGAGCTGATCTGCAACCGAGTGGAGAGCCGCGACGGACGCCTCACCGGGCGCTACGCCGAGGGCGACTGCGCGCCGCACAAGGTGGAGCACATCCGCCGGCGTTACGACCTCGCGCGCTACCTGCGCATCCACGCGTACGGCGACAGCCGCGAAGACCGCCCGATGCTCGCGCTCGCCCACGAGCGCTGGTATCGCGGCAAGCCCATGAAGCCGCGTCGGGATCCACCGGCGACCCCACCACCGGCCCGGGACAGCCGGGCCTGATGCCCCACCGCGCAGCCACCGCCACGCCATGAGCCTCCCCATCGACACCCTCACCGAACGCCTCGACCGCCTCCTGCCACAGACCCAATGCGGGCAGTGCGGCTACGACGGCTGCCGCCCGTATGCCGAGGCGATGGCACGCGGCGTGGCGGGCGTCGATCACTGCCCGCCCGGCGGCGATGCGGGTGCGCGCGCGCTGGCGAACGTACTGGGTGTGCCGGCGGTGCCGTTCGACCGCACGCGCGGTGCACACAAGGCACCGCAGGTCGCGGTGGTGATCGAAGCCGACTGCATCGGCTGCACCAAGTGCATCCAGGCCTGCCCGGTCGATGCGATCGTCGGCGGCGCCAAGTACATGCACACCGTCATCGCCGATCTGTGCACGGGCTGCGAGCTGTGCATCCCGCCGTGCCCGGTGGACTGCATCGACCTGGTCAGCGCGCGCTGACCCATGCGCCGGCCGCTAGGTGCCTCGCGGCGGCGGCAAGACCTGGGCGCACAGCGATGCGTCGATCACCATGACGCCCAGCGGTTCCGCGGTGCGCTTACGGCAATGCCGCCGTCACCACGATCTCCACCTTCCAGCTCGCATCCGCCAGCTTGGCTTCCACCGTGGCACGGGCGGGGGTCATGCCGGCCACCACCCACTCATCCCACGCGGCATTCATGCCGGCGAAATCGTTGATGTCGGCCAGGAAGATTTCCGCGCGCAGGATGTGCTGCTTGTCACTGGCCACCAGCGCCAGCAGCTTGTCGATCTCTTCCAGCACCTGACGGGTCTGGCCGGTGATGTCCTGGCTGGTGTCTTCGGGGATCTGCCCGGACAGATAGGCGACCTTGTTGTGCACGGTCATTTCGGACATGCGCGGACCAACGTCGAAACGTTCCAACATGGCGATTACTCCTCTGGATGAAACCGCATTGTCACCGATGCGGCGTGCGCCTGCCCGGCCCGGTGCGCAAAGCAGCCACAGCACGCACAGCGCACCCGCTTGGCAAGCGACGGCATCAGGCGCACGATTTGCCGGTCAGGCGGCCACGCCTGTGTTGACTCTTTCATCGCCCACCCCGGAGCACGCTGTACCGATGACCGACACCGCCCCTGCTCCCCCGCCGGCCCGCTCCCCCTGGCGCCGCGCCGCGACCGTCGTCATCCCGCTGGTGATCCTGGCCTTGGCCCTGCGTGGGCTGGCCAACGAATTCGATGAGCATGGCTACCGCGCGATCCGCGAGGCGTTCCGGCATCTGGGCGCCGGCCAGATCGCGCTGACCGTGCTGCTTGGCCTGGCCAGCTATGCCTGCCTGATCGGTTTCGATGCGATCGGTCTGCGCCGCAGCGGCAAGCGCCTGCATCCGGCGCGGGTCGGCATCACCGCGTTCCTGGCGCATACGCTGGGGCAGACCCTGGGCTTTGCCGCCCTCACCGGCGGTGCCGTGCGCCTGCGTGGCTATGGCCGTGCCGGGCTGAGCCTGGGCGAGATCGGCCAGGTGGTGTTGATGAGCACACTGGGCTTCGTGTTCGGGGCGTGGCTGCTGCTGGCGTTGGCCTTCCTGCTTGAGCCCGGCGCTGCCGCGCTGGCGCTGCCGATCCCGGTGCAGGCGGTGCGGGTCATCGGCGTTCTCGGCCTGCTGGCCTATGCCGGCACGGTGCTGCTGGTCGGCCGCGAGGGCCGCAGCTTCCAGATCCGCGGGCATGCCTTGTGGCTGCCCGACCGGCGCACCATGCTCGGCGTCACTGCGCTGAGCGTGGTCGAACTGGTGCTGGCCAGTGCCGCGTTCTATGTGCTGCTGCCGATGGATACGCCAACCGGCCTGCCCGGTTTCGTTGGGCTGTATCTGGTCGCGGTGCTGGCCGGCCTGATCTCCAGCGTGCCTGCTGGCCTGGGCGTGTTCGAGTGGAGCCTGCTCAAGCTGCTGCCGCAGGTGGCGCCCGCTGCGGTGCTGGCCGCCGCACTGATCTACCGCGTGACCTATTACGTGCTGCCGCTGCTGCTGGCCACGGTGCTGGCGGTTGCGCCGGCGCTGCGCCGCCCGCTGCGTGCCGGTGCCGGTGCGACCCGCGTCGGCTGGACCGCGCTGCGCCCCTGGCTGCCGCAGATCATCGCGCTGGCGGTGTTCAGCGTCGGTGCCGCACTGGTGATCGATGGCACCTTGCCGACACCACGCCGGCACCTGATCACCGCCTCGCTGCCGATCCTGGAAACCTCGCACCTGCTGGGCAGTCTGGCCGGTGTCGCGTTGCTGCTGATCGGCCAGGGCCTGCAGCGGCGCAGCCATGCTGCGTGGATGCTCGCGCTCGGCATCTGCGTGTTGTCCCCGTTGCCGATCTGGCTACGCGGTGGGCAGGTGCTGATCGCGCTGTCCGCCCTGCTGGTGGCGGCCGCGCTGTGGGCCTCACGCCGTGAGTTCTATCGCCAGGGCGCGCTGCTGGACGAGGCCTGGTCGTGGCCGTGGATCCGCAACCTCGGGCTGGTGCTGGTCGCGGTGATCTGGCTGCTGTTCTTCGTCTACAGCCACGTGGAATACCAGAACGAGCTGTGGTGGCAGTTCGCGCTGCAGGGCAACGCTCCGCGTGCATTGCGTGCGTTGTTGCTGGTGGCGATCGCGCTGACCATCTTCGGCCTGGCGCGGTTGCTGCACAGCACGCGCAGCCCGTTGCCGGCCGCTGATGCCTCCACGCTGGACGCGCTCGCGCCGATCCTGGCCGCCGCCGAAGACACCCAGGCCTGTCTGGTGCTCACCGCAGACAAGGCAGTGCTGCGTGATGAGGCGCAGCGGGGCTTCGTGATGATGCAGCGCTACGGCGGCTCGTTGATCGCGATGGGCGATCCGGTCGGCCCGCCCGACGTGGTACGTGCGCTGATCTGGCGCTTCCGTGAGGAAGCCGATCGGCTCGGCCTGCGCCCGGTGTTCTACCAGGTGGGTGAGGCGCACTGGCAGACCTATCTCGACCTGGGCCTGACCCTGGTCAAGCTTGGCGAAGAGGCGATGGTGCCGCTGCAGGCGTTCACGTTGGAAGGGCGCGATCGCGCGGATCTGCGCCAAGCGTGGAACCGCGGCAAACGCGGTGGCTTGAGCTTCCGGGTTGCGTCGCCCGAGGAAGTACCGGCACTGCTGCCGGCATTGTCGGTGGTCTCCCAGCAGTGGCTGGATGACAAGGCCGGCGATGAGAAGGGCTTTTCGCTGGGCAGTTTCGATCCGGTCTACCTGTCACGCTTTCCGGTCGCACTGGTCGAAGCCGAGGGCCGCATCGTGGCCTTCGCCAATCTGTGGCAGGCGCCGGCGGGCAATGAGCTGTCGGTCGACCTGATGCGCCACGTCGACGATGCGCCCAAAGGCACGATGGATTTCCTGTTCATCGAACTGTTTCTGTGGGGCCGCGAGCAGGGTTTCCACCGGTTCTCGCTGGGCATGGCACCGCTGTCCGGGCTGGCCCAACATCGCCTGGCCGGGCGCTGGAACCGCTTCGCCAACGTGGTCGCGCGGCATGGCGAACGCTTCTACGGCTTCAGCGGCCTGCGCCGTTTCAAGTCGAAGTTCGCCCCGGTCTGGCGCGCACGTTATCTGGCCGCGCCGGGCGGTGTGCACCTGCCCGCCGCCCTGCTGGATGCGACCCGGCTGATCTCACTGGACCCGCGCCGGCACGATTGAGCCTGTGCCGGCCGGGGGCCGCCTACGCTCAGCGCGCCGGCAGATGCTGGACGATGGTATCGGCGAGGCGATCGTAATCGCCCTTGAAGTGATGGTCGCCGGGAAGCTTGATGACCTGCGCATTGCCACCGGCGGGGAGCGACGGGCACAGCGCGTCGCCATCGTCTTCGCCGTAGACGCACAACGTTTTGCCGGCGGGCAGCTTGGCCACCTCCGGCGCGATGGGCAGGCCATCGCCACCGCCGCCGAGCCAGTTGCTGACATGGAACTCGTAGTCGGCGGTCTTGCCCACCGAGAGCAGCGCGATCATCGAGACCGATTCCCGCGTAGCCGGTGACAGCTGGTTGATGGCCGCCGGCAGCACATCGGCGCCCTGCGAGAAACCGACCAGCACCACGTTGCGGCGCTGCCACTGGCGGCTGTAGTGCGTGGCGATGCGCTCCAGATCGCGGGCGAAGCCGTCGGGCGTGCGTGCGGTCCAGAAGTAGCGCAGCGAATCCACCCCGACCACCGGCACCCCGGCCTCGCTCAGCGACGCGGCCACTTCCTTGTCCAACCCGGCCCAACCGCCATCACCGGAGACGAAGATGGCGAAGGTGTCGCCCGGCTTGCTCGCCGGCACATCGACCACCGGCAGGCCCTTGAGGTCATCCGGCGGCGGCGCCAGGCTGACGCCCTTCTGCGCGCCGATCACCTTGGCCGCGGCCAGCAGGCCGGGCAACGCCTCGCCCCGCGCGGTGCGCTCGAACTGGCGGCCCATGCCCACCTGGCGCACGAACGCGGCCGACTCGCCGGCCGGGCAATGTACATCGCCGGCGGCGTTCAACCAGGGGAAGTTCAGTTCGGCCGGCTGCAGGCGGCCGTGGCTGCTGCCAGCGCCGCAGACCTTGCGCTCGCGCACGCCCGACGGACAGAAACCGGTGGTGAGCAGTCCGGCGAACACCTGGGTATCGGCCTCGGCGGCCACCGCGTACGCCAGCGCCGCGCCCTCGCCATCGCCGCCGATCAGCGGCAGGTGATAGCCCGGCACGTGCAGATAGGCCTGGAACCAGCGTGAGAAATTCTCCACGTCGCCGGCACCGAAGGCGCAATCACCGCTCTTCTCGCGGGCCAGCACCTGGCGCAGGTGCGCGACATCCACCTGGGCGACCAGGGCGCCCTCGGCACGCAAGGCATCGATGCGCTGCTGGCTGTCGGCATGGCTGGGGGTACCGTCAAACCACACCACCACCCGTTGCGGGCGACCGTCCGGCAGGTACACCGGCACGTTCTCGAAACGCCCGTGACTGAGCTGCTGCGCCGGCGCGGCCAGCACCTGTCCGGACATCCCCGCCAGCACCACACCCAGCATCATCCCCCAACCGGCTCGCCGCATCGTCGCGCATCCCATGACTAGTGCGCCAACGATACGCCCCTGCCCTGCCAAGGGCATGTACACAGCGTGGCAGGACGCTCAGCGCGCGTCCCGACGCGCCTGCCGCCACAGCTGCCAGGCCACCGAGACCAGCCACACCAGCACCACGGCGATCACCAGCTTCTGCCCAGCGCCGCGCGGCGGGCCGCGCCACAGCACGTGCAGCCACAGCAGCACGAAGCACAGCCAGGCCCACCACCAGGCCGGCCCGGCCCACGTGCGCCAGCGCGGATCGGCGCGCAGGTACCAGCTCTGCAGCAGCATCGCCACGCTCACGCACAGGAACGCGGTGTTGGCCGACAGCCCGTGCACCAGCGGTGCCAGCAGCGGTGCGCGCTCGGGCAGCCAGCTGTCGCCGATTGCCACGCCCATCAATCCCAGCGCGGCCACCCAGAACAGCAGCGGCGCGGCCGCACTGCGCCGGGGTGATCGGCTGTTGGCATGCAGGGAGAGGGCCAGCAGCATGATCGCCAGCGCCAGCACACAGTAAGCCGTGCGCAGCGCCAGTCCCCAGGGGCCATGCAGGTACAGGCTCAGGGTGGCCTGCACCCAGTCCAGGTCATCGCGTGCCCATTGCGTCCACAACGCGATGGCCACGAACAGCGCCAGCGCCACCAGCGTGAGCAGGGCAACGCGTGCGTGATGCTGCGCGGGCCAGCGGAAAGGGCGTGGCAAGGGAAGCGACATCGCAGCTCCTGCGGTCAGTCGGTGGCCTCGGGGTGACGCTGCTTCCAGGCGGCCAGCGCGGCGCGGTAGCGCTGCAGCTCATCGCTGTACAGATCCAGCACGCACAGCGGGCAGCCGCTGCCGCAGCACTCGTTGGGGCCGGGTTCTTCCGGCGGCTGCGGACGCGGATCGGGATCTGGAACGGACACGGACATGGCCACACACATAGGGAAAACAGCGCGCACAGTGTAGCGGGCGTGGTTCAGCGCTCAACCCGCCGGCGCAGGTTGTCGCGCGCGGCCGCATCCAGCCGCTGGTGGAAGAAGTCGCTCAGGAAGATCCGCGGTTGCCCCAGCACCTGCTTGAGGAAGCGCCGGCGGTTGAGCCGGAACAGGAAGCCCGGCACGTGCCCGGCGTACTCCTCGGCGATGCCGCGGTCGTACGCATCGAACACCGCCGTCGGCGCCCCCAGAATGGCCATGTCGCAATCCAGGAACAGCGCCGCCTCCGGATCGACGTCGCCGGGCGCGAGCTTGCTGTGGCGCGCGGTCAGTTCAATCAGCTCGACCACCCGCGTCGCATCGATCCCGGCTTCCGGCAGCCAGCGCGCGATGGCCTGGCGTGCCATCTCGGCCGAGCGCGCTTCGTTGTCGCCGCGGCCGGCGTCGTAGATGGCGTCGTGATAGAGCGCGGCCAACTGCACCTCACGCGGCTGGGCCCAGCCCGGGCCGGCCTCGGCGACGGTGCGGCAGTGCTGCAGGACGGCCTGCACGTGCGACCAGTTGTGATACGCCCGCGGCGGCAGGGCGTAGGCGGTTTCCAGCTCGGCAAGCTGCCCGGCGGGCAGCGGAATCGGTTCGACGTGCATGCAGGCATGATTGGCCGTCACAGCGACGCTGGCAAGCCGGGCGGTACTTTTTTGACCACCTTCACAGAACCGTTGCCGCGCAGTGGGTGTGCCCGGTTATCCACATGTTTGTCGACCGCTGATCCACATCCCCTGTGGATGGCGCTATCGGCCGATGAACGGCATGCCAGCGCCCGACGACACGCCTAGACTGGACCGGACGGACCCCAACGCCTCGCGAGGTGACGGCGATGACCGCATGCAGACTTTTCCTGATCGCGTGGATGGCCGTGGCCGCCGCGCCGGTCTGGGCGGCCGACACGGCGCCGCCGGCCGCAGCTGAGCCAAGCGCCACCGCACTGCCCTCGCCGGCGCAGATCCTGGAGGTGCCCGCCCCGCTGCTCGCCCTGCTGCACGAACGGGTCATCGACCCGGGCTACTCACGTGAGCGCCGCCTGCAGCGGCTGGTCGAGATGATCTTCGACGAACACGGGCTGCACCTGGCCTACGACCCCGACGCGACCCACACCATCAGTGAAACGTGGCAGACGCGGCGCGCCAACTGCCTGTCCTTCACCCTGCTGTTCGTCACCCTGGCCAACCTGGCCGGCATCGATGCGCATGTCCAGGAAGTGGCGCAGGTGGTGAGCTGGTACCAGGCCTCCGGGGTGATCTACAGCGTGGGCCACGTCAACGCGGGCATCGTGCTGGACGGGCGCAGCGGCACGGTCGATCTGGACCACAGCGTGCTGTATGACCCCCTTGGCCCGCAGCGCATCAGCCGGCAACGCACACTGGCGCACTTCTACAACAACCGCGGGGCCGACCGCATGGCCGCCGGCGATACCGGGGGCGCGCGCGCCTACTTCCGGGCCGCGCTGGGCATGGCGCCGGACTTCGTGGCCGCCTGGAACAACCTGGGCGTTCTGGATGCGCGCATCGGCGAGCTGGACCAGGCCCGCAGGGACTATGAAACCGCCCTGCGCCTGCAACCCCGGCATGGCGCCAGCCTGAGCAATGCCAGCGCGCTGTACCGGCGCATGGGCGACACCCGCCAGGCCGGCCTGCTGGCCAGCCGGCTGGCGCGCGTACAGCGCAACGATCCCTTCGCCCAGTACATGTTCGGCACCCAGGCCGAGCAGCGCCGGGACTACGCCGCGGCGGTGCGTTTCTACCGCCGGGCCGTCCGTCTCTACGAGACCGCCCACCCCTTCCACTTCGCGCTGGCCCGGAGCTACTTCCTGGCCGGCGATGCGCGCCGGGCCTCGATCGAAATGCAGCGCGCGCGGGATCTGGCCGGCGAAAACGGCGACGCCCTCAGATCCCGCTACCAGGCCAAGCTGGACAGCCTGCAGCGCTGGCGCCAGCGCGGCACCAACGCCAACTGAGCCGGCTCAGGCCTTCTTAAGGAAGCAGGTCTTCAGGACCAGGCCCTTGATCTTTTCCGAGTTGCCTTCGATGTGCTCGGCATCGTCCTCGACCAGGCGGATATTGCGGATCACCGTGCCCTGCTTGAGGGGAATCGAGGAGCCCTTCACCTTCAGGTCCTTGATCACGGTCACGGTGTCGCCGGCGGCCAGCACGTTGCCGTTGCTGTCGCGTACCACCAGGGCCTCGCCGCCACCGTCACCGGCCGCCCACTCGTGGCCGCAATCCGCGCAGATGAACAGCGCGCCATCGGCATAGGTGTTTTCCAGGGTGCACTGCGGGCAGGCGGGAATGGCGGACATCGACAGCTCTTCGGTTACGAAACGGCCGCTAGTGTAACCGCCCGTTACCGGCTGCCCTTGCGTCGGCGGTCCCGTTGCCGCAAAGTGCGCGCCCCCTGACCACCGGCCCGGCCCCCGCATGAAACTCGGCATCGACTTTGGCACCAGCAACTCCGCCGCCGCCGTGGTGATCGACGGCAAGGTCGTGCCGATCCAGTTCGGCCAGGCCGAACAGTTCCGCACCACGGTGTATTTCCCCGAGGTGATGCGCGACCCGAACGACTTCGAACTGACCCCGGCGCTGGAGCACGACCTGGCCCGGCTGGTCGACGCGGCCGCGCGCGATGCCCGTGCCGCCGGCCAGGAGCGTACCCCTGATGCACTGCGCCGCGAGGCCCTGCGCGTGGTGCGCCGGCAGTGGATGGAAGAGCAGATGCGCGCCCCGCTCAGCTCCACCACCCTGCTGCAGAACGCGGTCTACGGCGATGACGCGCTGGAGGCCTATTTCGAAGAGAACGAAGGCAACCTGGTGCAGAGCCCCAAGTCGATGCTCGGCTACAACCTGCACCCGCGTGCGCGCCAGACCATCGCTGGCATCGCCACGCACATCCTCGAGCACATCCGCCTGACCGCTTCGCGCCAGCTGGACACGCCGATCCGCACCGCCACGCTGGGCCGCCCGGTCCAGTTCCGCAGCTCGATCGGCGAGGCCGGCAACGCGCAGGCGCTGGAGATCCTGCACGGCGCGGCGATCGCAGCCGGCTTCGACAGCATCGATTTCCTCGAAGAGCCGGCGGCCGCCGCGATGCATTACCACGCCGAGAGCCCGCAGGAGCACGACGCGGTGGTGGTGGACATCGGCGGTGGTACCACCGACGTCGCCCATGCGCGCGTAGGCGGCGGCCAGGCCCCGACCATCCACCGCGCCTGGGGCATCGCCCGTGGCGGTACCGATATCGATCTGGCGCTGAGCCTGGGCGGCTACATGCCGTTGTTCGGCCGCGGCATCACCCGCGTGCCGGCGCACCACTACGTGGAAGCGGCGATGGTGCAGGACATGACCCGCCAGCGTGATTTCCGCCAGCACACCTACCGCGATGTGGACGCGCCGTTCGGCCCGCGCCTGACCGCGCTGCAGGACACCGGCAATACCGCGCGTCTGTATCGTGAAGTCGAGCGCTGCAAGATCGCCTTGAGCAGCGTGGCCAGCCACGACAGCGCGCTGGACTTCATCGAACGCGGCCTGCAGATGCAGATCGATGCCTCGCGGCTGGAGACCGCCGCCGGTGGGTATCTGGGCGAGCTGACCGCCCTGCTGGAGCAGGTGCGCAGCGACATCGGCCACGACCCGGCAGCGGTGTTCCTGACCGGCGGCATGTCGCGCGCCGGCTACCTGCAGCAGGCGGTGGCCAACGCTTTCCCGGGCTCGACCCTGGTCCGCGGGAATCCGTCCTTCGGGGTGGTCCACGGGCTGGCATTGGCCGCCGCCAACTGATCCACCGGCACCGCCAGGCCTTGTCCCACAAGGCCTGAAGAGGCGTGAACGGCCTTATTAACAAAACGTTACGCCGAAAGCGCTATCATCTTTCGGCTTCAAAGCGCAATGCGCTTGACGCAACAAGCACCATCTTCCTGGCCTCCCAGGCCACCGTCCTCTTCGATGCTGCCACCGTCCGGACCTGTCCGCGGTGCCGGGATCGCTCATCGCTGTGATCCGGCTCGTTCACAGCCTGCTGCACCCCGAGCCGCCAAGAGACACTCAGATTGGGCGAACGCCTGGCTGCACTTCTTACATCGTCCGAGCCCGACCCCATCGATTGCCGTCGTTGCGACGCGGTGTGCTGTCGGCTCACCGTCACCGTCATGCCTGACGACAACGTGCCCGGCTACCTGCTGGATACCGATGCGCGTGGCGGCACGGTGATGGCGCGCAACGAAGAAGGCTGGTGCGCTGCGATCGACCCGTATCACCTGCGCTGCACGATCTACTCGCAGCGACCCGCGATCTGCCGCCAGTTCGACATGGGCGGCGATGATTGCCGCCTCGTGCGGCAGGACTACCGTCGACAACAGCAGGATCTGTCGACGTTTTCTTCCACGCTTCATCCATAGCAGGAGCATCCATGGCTCGTACGCCAAAGACCTCCCCCAAGGCAAGCAACACCGTTCGCGTCGACCGCAAGCAAGGGTCCAACTCCGCCGTCAGCAGCCAGAGCATCGCTGCGGATCTGGCTGCTTTCCGTAAAGGTGGCGGCAAGATCGAAGTGCTGGGCAATACCCTGGCGCTGAAGAAAGCCGGCTGACGTTGCTGCCGACCGCACCGGCATTGGCCGGTGCGGTGGCCGCACTCAGCGGCCCAGGCTGACCCGCACGCTCCCGGAATGGGAGTTGATCGAAATATCCCCATCGCCCGACCCCAGACGCGCATCCAGGCTGCTGCCCGGGCCATAGCGCGGCTTTTCCACCTGCCCGGCGTCGGACTGGATCCCACCGCTGAAGGTCTTGACGTTCAACTGCGCCGAGACAGTGGCCGGCAGCTTCAGCGCGACCGATCCGCTGACCGTCTGCATCGTCACTTTGCCGCCCGGCGCCATGCCGGTCGCGCTCACATCCAGGCTGCCCGAGACGGTTTCCACCGCCAGCCGCTGGATCCGCCCCGCATTGACGTTGACCCGGCCGGAGACCGATTCGGCCGCCACTTCCCCTGACGCCCCACCGCCGGCCAGCAACTGGCCACTGACCGTGCGCGCATCCAGGCGTGCGGTCTGCAGCTGCGAGCGGATGCCACCACTGACCGTGTTCAACGTGGTCTCGCCACTGCGCCCGGCCGCGGTGATGCTGCCGCTGACACTGTTGGCCTGCAGGCGGCGCACGTCGATATCGGCCACATCGATGTCTGCGCTGACGGTGCCCAGCTGCACTTCCACCGAACGTGGCACGCGCAGCTCCAGGGTCGCCCCGCCATTGCTGCGGCCGCGCGGATACTCCACTTCCCAGCGCACACGGTTGCTGCTCTTGTCCTGCTTGAGGGTAAGCCCATCGGCCATCGAACCGGTCAATGCCACGTCGTTGCGGTCCCAGCCGCGCACGGTGACCTTGCCAGCAATGTTGCTGATCTCCACGCGGCCGCCGGCGCCCAGTGGGTGGCGCTCATTGACGTTGGTAGCGGCCTGGGCAACCAGCGGCAGGCACAGGGCCAGGGCGGCGATCAGGGACAGAGGAATGCGCATGGGGTTCTCCTTCAAGTGGGCAGGCCGGCGGACAGCACCGCCTGCTGGGTGAGTTCCAGCCGCAGCGCATAGGTACGCTGCAGTTGCCCGAGCAGATAGCGCGAGCGGGGATTTTCAGCGATGGCCGCGCGGATGTTGTCCGCGCTGGCATCGAGTTCATGCAGGGCCGGGCGCCACTCATCGGTGACATCGGCACTGGGCAGCGCCGCAATGGCCTGCTGGTATTCACCGGCCATCGCATCGGCCTGGCGCTGCAGCAGCGACGGCGCTGGCGTATGCGGGACCGGCGTCGGCACCACCATCAGCAGCGCCAGCGCGGCGGCCAGGCCGAGCCCGATGCGCAGCGGCCAGCGCTCCCGCCGGCGGCGTGTCGGCAGCGTTGCCGCGGCAACCGCCGGGGCGTGCACCTGGCCCTGGGCCTGCGCCGGCAACTGTGCGGCGATGCCCTGCCAGACCCGTGCCGGCGGAACGCGCTCGGCAGGCAAGGCGCGCAGGCGTGCAGTCAGTACGTCGTGTTCGGAATCATGGGGGTTCATGCGGTTTCTCCTAAGCGTGCACGCAGCAGGCTGCGCGCACGGTGCAACTGTGCTTTGGAACTGCCGACGGCCATCTGCAGCTGGTCGGCGATTTCCTGGTGTTTCCACCCTTCGATGTCATGCAGCACCAGGACCGCGCGGGCCCGTGGCGGCAGTGTTTCCAGCGCGCGCTCCAGGTCCATCGAGGTGCCGGCGCAGCGGTCCTGGGCGGGCAGCATGGCCAGCGACTCCCAGCCCTCCTCACCGGCATCGCGTGCATCGCCGGTAGCGTTGGCGCGCAGTTCCATCAGCGCTGCATTCACGCCCAGGCGGTGCAGCCAGGTGCCCAGGCTGCTTTCGAAACGGAAGCCCGGCAGGGCGCGCCATGCCTGCAGGAAGGCCTCCTGCAGGGCATCCTCGGCGCGCGCCGCGTGGCCGCCGCACAGCCGCCACAGCACGGCGTACACACGCGGCGAATGCCGTCGGTAGATGCGTTCGTACGCGGCCACGTCACCGGCAGCCGCGGCACGCACCAGGGCGTGGTCATCGGCGGCGTCGGCCTGGTTCGTGGCGCTGGAGGCGGGCATGGTCGTGTCGAGCATATCCGTTGGATGCGGGGGGCATGGAAAAGGTTTAAGCCGCCGGTAACATTCTTTTTGTTGTGTCTCCGATCCAGCCTGCCGCGAGCGGAAGGGCCCCGTAGCGTGTGGCACTCGTGCGGCAGAGCGGAATTTTTCTGCGGCCTTTAAACCTTCCTGCCCGGCGCTGCATCCAATCCCTTGTCACTACCGGCGCCCGCCAAGGAGTATCCCCATGTCATCCAGTTGCCTGGCCGTGCTGCTCTCATTGGCCACCGGCTGCACGCTGCCGTGGAGTCCGCTGCAGATCCGGGTCACGCTGGCGCCCGACGCGCCGGATGTCTGCGTGCAGTACGCGCAGAATGCGCCGCTGTGCGCCTCGGCGATGATCGCTGCGTTCGATGTGTACGGCAGCCCGCGGCCGTAAGTGCACAGCACGATGCGGTGAGGCGCATCGGCATTACCATGGCGGGATCGGCACTATCGCTGCAAAGGAATTCCGCCCCATGAAAGACCATCTGCCCGCCTGGACCCACGAATGGCTGCACTACGGGGTCCCTGCCCTGCAGATTCTGGTGACCCTGCTGGTGGCTTGGCTGCTGCGGCTGGTTGCCCGGCGGCTGATCCGCCGCGTCGGTGAGCACTACACGCTGCCGCCGGAAATGATCATGGGCGCGCGCCGGGTGTTCACCTTCGTGGTGTATTTCACCGTGCTGTTGATCGTGCTCAACATCGTGGGCGTCTCGGCAACGGTACTCTGGACCGCCTTCACCGGGTTCGCCGCGGTCGGTGCGGTGGCGTTCTTCGCCGCGTGGAGCGTGCTGTCCAATATCTTCTGCACGCTGCTGATCTTCACCACGCGGCCGTTCCGCCTGCACGATTACATCGAGCTGCTGGAGAACGGTGAGAAGCCTGGACTCAAGGGCCGCGTGATCGATATCAATCTGATCTACACCACGTTGCAGGAAACCGGCAGCGGGCATGAAGGCACGGTCCTGCAGATGCCCAACAACATGTTCTTCCAACGCACCGTGCGCCGTTGGCGCGATCCTTCGCAGGCGCCGGGCGGGATTCAAGGGGACGGCTGAGTCCGCGCCGCCGTCGGCCAGGCAATGCCCGGCGCAGGATCGCGACCTAGCGCAGCTGGCTGTCCTTGCTGCCGCGGCGGTTGTAGCCGCTGCCCTCCTGCTGGGCGGCGTCCTCTTCTTCCTGGCAGCGCACGCACAGGCGTACACCGGGTACAGCCTTCCGCCGCGCCTCGGGAATGGGCGCGTCGCAGTGCTCGCAGTGGGTCAATCCGGGGCCGTCGCGCAGCTGTGCGCGGGCGCGCTGGATGGCCTCATCGACGGTGGCGTCGATCTGATCCTGGACGGCGCCGTCGCCTGCCCAACCTGTCGCCATGATGTGTCTCCCATGCCGGTGTCAGGCCACCAGCATAGACCCGGCCCACGACGCCCAGCCAACGTGGGGCTGAACGCCCGCGGCGCCGGGTGAACGCTTCAGACGTGGCTTACCAGACCAGGTCGTCCGGCACCTGGAACTGGGCGTAGTACGCATCGTCCTCGGCATTGCCGGTGCTCGGCTCGCTGCCGGGCTGGCTGTTGTCGAGCACGATCACGCTGGCATCGCGCTCACGGACCTTCTCGGCCGCGGCGCGCGGCAGCAGTTCGAAGCCGTCGCCATGGCGCACGATCACCAGGCTGCCCGAGGCCAGCTGGCGGCGCAGCACGTTGTTGACCAGCATCGTGCGGATCAGCGTGCCGTCATTGAAGCGGTACTCGCTTTCGCCTTCACGCTTGACCTTGTGCGCCTCGACGATCTGGCGGACCTGGGCCTGCAGTTCCTGGGCGTGGGCCTTGGCCTTGCGCTCGGCTTCCAGCGCGCGATCGCGTTCAGCCTTCTCGGCACGCAGGCGCTCGGCCTCGCGCTGGCTTTCGCTGGGCGCGACCGGGGCCTTGCCGTGACGGGCTTTCACCTGTTCACGGGCGGCCTGGGAGACCTGGGATTTCTTGACCAGCCCAGCCTTGAGCAGCTGCTCCTGCAGGGGATTTGCCTTCGCCATACGCCTAGCATCTGTTGTTGCGGGATTCCGGAGGCCATCATACTGGTCTGCCCGTCCCGCCCCAACCGCCCGCATGACCGCCCTGAAGTACCTCGCCGGCTATCCCGACGCCCTGCAGCAACAGGTGCGCGAGCTGATCGCGGGCGACCGGCTGGGGCCGTGGCTGGAGCGCCACTATGCCGAACTGCATACGGTCCGCAACGACCGCCAGCTCTACGACTACACCCAGGGCCTGAAAGAGCGCTATCTGCGCCAGTCCGCGCCGCTGTCCAAGGTGATCTACGACAGCAGGCTGCAGGTGCTCAAGCACGCGCTGGGCACGCACACCACGGTCTCGCGGGTGCAGGGCAGCCGGCTCAAGGCCAGCCGCGAGATCCGCATCGCCACGGTGTTCCGCGAGGCACCGGCGCCGTTCCTGAAGATGATCGTGGTGCACGAGCTGGCCCATCTGAAGGAATCGGACCACAACAAGGCCTTCTACCAGCTGTGTACCCACATGGAAGCGGATTACCACCAGCTGGAGTTCGATCTGCGCCTGTACCTGACCCACCTGGAACGCACGCCGGCCTGAGCCGCAGCGGCCTTCATCGCGCAGCGCCGGGCCCCAGCCAGTACACTCCCCGCCCGCTTCCCGTTTTATGTTGCCTGCCCCATGACCGACCCGATCCGACTCGACAAACGCCTGACCAGCCTGATCGGCTGCTCCCGTGGCGACGCCCAGCGCTATATCGAGGGCGGCTGGGTGACCGTCAACGGCCAGGTGGTCGAACAACCGCAGACGATGGTCACCGACGAGACGATCGTACTGCGCGAAAACGCCGAGGCGACCCGCACCGAGACCGTGAGCATGCTGCTGCACAAGCCGGCCGGCATGCGCTCGGACGAACTGTGCGCCCTGGTGACCCCGGACACCCGCAGTGAACTCGACGCCACCGGCGTGACCCTGCTGCAGCGGCATTTCCATGCCCTGCAGCTGGTGATGCCGCTGTCCGATGACGAAAGCGGCCTGGTGGTGGTCAGCCAGGACGGGCGCGTGATCTCGCACCTGAAGGATCGCGGTGCAACGCTGGAGCAGGAATATCTGGTGGAAGTCAGTGGCGAGCTGGCGCCCTACGGCATGAAGCGCCTCGCGCACGGCCTGAGCTTCCGCAGCTGGCCGTTGCCACCGTGCAAGGTGAGCTGGCAGAACGAAACCCGCCTGCGCTTTGCGATCAAGCCGGTGCATCCGGGCCAGCTGCGCGACATGTGCGCCCAGGTCGGGCTGGAGGTCATCAGCATCCGCCGCCTGCGCATCGGCCGCGTGGCGATGGGCAAGCTGGTCCCGGGCCAGTGGCGTTACCTGGCGCCGGACGAGCGCTTCTAAACCGCGCCAGCACTCGCCCTGCACGCCCCCGCCGCTTACGATCGGCGCATGACCGAGAAAAAACCGTTCTGGCGCCGGCTGCTGCGCTGGCTGGGGATCGTTGTCGCCCTGCTGATCCTACTGGTCCTCAGCGGCCTGCTGCTGGCCGACCACCTCACCCCGCAGGCCGTCGGCGAGCGTTCGACGGTACTGCCCACGCAGGCCGACCAGACCCCGATCGATCGCGAGCTGGTCCGCCTGCAGGCCGGGCACCCCGGCCAGACCGGTGTGGCCTTCCTGTCCGACGGGCTGGACGCGTACGCCGCGCGCGCGGTGATCACCCAGCACGCCGGGCGCAGCCTGGACCTGCAGTACTACATTTGGCACGACGACCTCATCGGCCATCTCATGGCCAACGAGCTGTACCGCGCCGCCGAGCGCGGCGTGCGGGTACGCATCCTGCTCGATGACATGAACGCGCAGGACAAGGACGCGCTGATGATGGCGCTCGATGCGCACCCCAACATCGAGATCCGCCTGTACAACCCGTTCCGCAACCGCAACGGACTCTGGCGCCTGGTCGAGATGGTGCAGCGTGTCTTCAGCGTCAATCACCGGATGCACAACAAGTCATGGATCGCCGACGGGCGCGTGGCGATCGTCGGTGGCCGCAACATCGGCGAGGAGTATTTCAGCGCACGCCCGGATGTGAACTTCCGCGACCTGGATCTGCTGGTCGCCGGCGAAGCGGTGCAGCAGGCCAATACGATCTTCGACGATTACTGGAACAGCGATACCGCCGTGCCGATCCGTGCGCTGGCGTTCTACACCGAACCGCAGCTGCGCCTGCTGATCGGCGAAAGCGAGCACGAAGCGCGCCTGGACAGTGCCAGGCCCTACCTGGAGAGGGTCGCGCGCTCGCAGGCGCAGCGCTCGTACTACCGCGATGCACTGGACCTGCACTGGAGCGGCAAGGTGGAGATCGCCTCGGACCCGCCGATGAAGCACCGCCGCGACGACCAGGCCGGCTGGCTGGTGACGCGGCTGGTGGAGGAACTGGAAAGCACGCGGCACAAGGCGCTGTTGATCTCGCCCTATTTCGTCCCGGGCGAGGACGGCACCGAAGGGCTGGGCGCGATGGTCGCGCGCGGTGCCCAGGTCGGGGTGATCACCAACTCGCTGGCGGCCAACGACGTGGCCGCCGTGCACAGCGGCTACATGCACTACCGTGCGCCGCTGCTGCGCAGTGGCGTGCAGCTGTACGAGCTCAAATCACGCGGCAACGTGGATGGCGGTGGCCTGTTCGGCAGCAGCGGGGCCAGCCTGCACACCAAGGCGTTCATGATCGATGACCAGCGTGGCTTCGTCGGCTCGTTCAACCTGGATCCGCGCTCGGCGTACCTCAACACCGAGATGGGCGTGTTGTTCAACGATCCGGTGCTTGCCGCGCAACTGCGCCAGGAGTATCTGCGCCTGGCCAGCCCGAGCCAGAGTTACTGGGTGGCCCTGGGCCCGGAGGGCGACGTGCGCTGGCTGGAACGCGATGCACAGCCGCCGCACTGGCTGTACCGCGAACCGGACGCGGGTTTCTGGCTGCGTGCCAGCGCGCGTGCGATCAGCTGGCTGCCACTGGAATCGCAGCTCTAGCTCAGCCCGCCCGGGCCACGTCGTACTCGGCCTCGTCACAGTCCACGGTCTCCACCGCCCGGCCGTGGACCCGCCGCCAGATCCACTGCAGCGCGTGCGGCGGCGTGTCGTCCAGCTGTTCCAGCAGGGCCAGCGCCTGGGCCTGGCCGATCTGGCCGTGGCGGCACAGCAGGCTGGCCGCGGCCGCCGCGCGCGCCAGGCGCAGGCTGGCCGCCAGCCCACCGCCGCTCTGGCGGATCAAGGCATCGTGCACGGCCTTGGGCAGCTCCCATGCGGCGGCGATCCGGCTGGCCACCGGCAGGGTCCAGCTGTCCAGCAGTTCGGCCGCCAGCGCGCGCGGCGGCACCGCCACGCCGTGCTCGGCGCAGGCATCGAGCAGGTGCCGCATCACCAGCGCCGCCCCCAGGCCCTGGGTCAGACCAAGCCACTGCGCGGCGAAGCCATCTTCATGGGTCACCGTGCGCGCGTGATCGGCGGCGGCGCGCGATGCCAGCAGCGCGTGCTCCCAGATCACCGCGCTGAACTGCGGAAAGGCATCGCACTGCAGCTGCATCACCGGCTGCACCAGCACCGCGCTGATGATCTGGCGGATTCCATCGGTCCCTACCAGGGTGACGGCCCGCTGCAGCGTTTCCACCGGGCGTGTCTGTACCCGGTAGACCGGGCTGTTGGCGATGCGCAGCAGGTTGCCGGTCAGCACCGGGTCCTGGCTGATGATCCCGGCCATCGCGCGCGCCGAGGCGTCGCTGTCGTTGACGGTCTGGATCAGCTGCGGCAGCAGTTGTGGGCGGCGAGGCAGGTGGCGGGCCGACCAGTCCCGCGCCAGCAGCGAGGCGGTGACCGCATCGCGCAGCTCAAGCGCGTGCGGGGCCGCTGCATCGGCAGCATCGCCACTGCGGGGCACCAGCGCCAGCGTGTGCAGCCCGGCCTGCAGCACCGCCACGGGGTCGGTGCCTGGCGGAACGCTGCCCGCGGGCAACGCTCCGCACGCCTGCGTGGCGGCTGCGCGCCCCGTCGCGGGTACCGGCGCGACACGCCGCTGGCGGAGCAGCGCGACCCCACCCAGCAGCACCAGCACCGCAACCCCCACCCAGATCGCGACGCTCATGCCCATCGCCCCGGATGCACCGGGTCCCGCACCTGCCCTGTTGCGACTGCGCCCACGTGATCCTTCCTGCGATGACCGGCCATCCACACCGTTGCCACGGCATCGGCCTGCGCTTCAGCAACTTTAATGACAGCGCGACGGGAGATCCCCTGACAGCACCCTCCATCGGAATGGACTAGAATGGCGCCGCGCGACCCGTCCGAGACCCGACGACGTCGCTTTTTTTGTTTTACAACCCACCTTTTGCTGGCGCGTTCGCCGCTGTTCGCCACCGTTCGCACCATCGGAGCCACCATGTTATTTGAAACCCTCGAAACCACCGGTCACGAACAAGTGGTGTTCTGCCACAGCCGCGATGCCGGTCTGAGGGCGATCATCGCCATCCACAACACCACCCTGGGCCCGGCCCTGGGCGGTGTGCGCATGCGTCCCTACGCCAGCACCGACGAGGCCCTGGCCGATGCGCTGCGCCTGAGCCGCACCATGACCTACAAGAACGCCCTGGCCGGGCTCAACGTGGGCGGCGGCAAGGCGGTGATCATCGGCGATCCGAAGCGGGACAAGAGCGAAGTGCTGTTCCGCGCGTTCGGCCGCTATGTCGATTCGCTGGGCGGCCGCTACATCACCGCCGAGGACGTGGGCACCGATGTCAACGACATGGAGAACATCTACCTGGAAAGCGAGTACGTCACCGGCGTGCACCAGGTACATGGCGGCTCCGGCGACCCGGCCCCGTTCACCGCCTATGGCGCGCTGCAGGCGCTGATGGCGGCGATGCAGCACAAGCTGGGCCATGAGGAAGTGGGCAAGGCCAGCATCGCGGTGCAGGGCCTGGGGCACATCGGCATGGAACTGGTGAAGCTGCTGCGCGACCGTGGTGCCAAGTTGTACGTCAGCGACCTGGACAGCGCGCGCGTGGATCGCGCCGTCACCGAGTACGGTGCCGAAGCGGTCAAGCCGGAGGACATCTACGACGTCAACGCCGACATCTTCGCGCCGTGCGCGCTGGAAGGCGCGATCAATCCGGACACGTTGCCGCGCCTGAAGTGCAGGATCGTCTGCGGCACGGCCAACAACCAGCTCTCCAGCCTGGAAGTGGGTGATGAACTGCATGCCCGCGGCATCCTCTATGCGCCGGATTACGCGGTCAACGCCGGTGGCGTGATGAACGTTTCGCTGGAGATCGACGGCTACAACCGTGAGCGCGCGATGCGCCTGATCCGCAGCATCTACCACAACCTCGGCCGCATCTTCGCGCTGTCGCAGAGCGAGGGCATCGCCCCGCAACGCGCTGCCGACCAGATCGCCGAGTCGCGCATCCTCTCCATCGGCAAGCTGAAAATGCCGCTGGGGCGCAGCACGCCGCGGCGGGGCACGCTGCGCGGCAACTGAGCCGGCGTGACAAACGAAGAGGGCGCGATCATCGATCGCGCCCTCTTTTTTCATACACGTCGCAGTGAGACCGGCCGTCAGAACCCGGCCGAGTAGCGCAGCTGCACCTGGCGCAGATCGCCGCGCGGGCCGAAGCGCTGGTCATAGCCGAACGCCAGGCGACTGCTGCGGCTCAGCCACGACTCCACCGAGAGCCCGAACAAGCCGCCCGAGCGGGCCGGCTGCAGGCCTGCCAACGGTGCCCAGGCCTCCACGCCGACGAAGCTCGCCTGCGGATCCAGCCCGGTGCTGGACAGCAGTTGCTGCCACTCGGCGTAACCGCGCAGCGACCAGCTGCCCCAGCGCGTCTCCGCCCGCAGGCCGGCCAGCGCCTGGCTGCGGCTGGCAACGTTGCCTTCGGCGCGCAGGCCGAAGCCAAAGCCGCCGTCCTCGCTGAAGCTGTCGCTGTCCACGCGGGCGTATTCCGCGCCCAGGTAGGGCGTCAGCCCCGCCACCGCCGAGCCGAAGCGGTAGCCGGACTCCATGCTGGCGGTGCTGAAGTGGCCGCCGTAACGCGCGTTGACGCCGTACTGCCCAGCGCCCAGCAGCAGTTGCCGGTCGATGTTGCGGGTGAACTGACCGACCCCGACCTGGCCGATGGCATAGCCGTTGCCGACATTCCAGCCGGCATATACCTGCGCCTGCGACTGACGATCGCGGCCACGGTCACCGCCCCAGTCACGACTGCTGTTGCTGCGCGTCTCGCCGAAGGCGACGCCCATCATGCCGCTGCTGCCCAAGGCCAGATCCTGACCCATCATCCAGCCTTGGGTCTGCACCCCCGTGCCGGCGAAGCTGCCCTGCCCCGCCTCGCCCAGCGCGCTGTGCCATGCGCCGCGCAGACGGGGCGTGGCCATCGCTGCATCCAGACGCGCCGACAGACCGCGACGGTTCATGTCGATCGCATCGAACGTCATCGCAGCGGCCAGCCCATGCGCCTTGCCGGACAAGCTGTCCAGCATCTGGCTCAACGCCTGGTCGGTGGGCGTCTGTTGGATCGCCCCCGCCGCTGCAGTCAGGTCGGGATCCAGCACGATCGCGGTCGAGGGTGCCGACGGCTGCAGGCGCGCATCGAGCGCCTGGAACGCCGCTTCCACACGTGCGGCCGAGGCCAGTGTGCCGACATCGGATGTGCGGGCCGCCGCAGCAGTGGTGACCGACGTAGGCTCCACGTCCAGATACACGCGGTTGGGGTCGTAGTGCACGGTCGCCTGCAGCAGTGGCAACGTGGCCGCATTGAAGCCCAGCGAGGAAAACTGTCCGTTGACGCCCCCGTCGGCCACCAGCACCTCATGCTCCCGCCGTGCGACGTAGCCCTCCGCCAACCCATAGACGAACAGTCCGCCATCCAGCGTCGCCCGGCCGCCGATGTGGAGCGGATCGGTGCCCAGCAACATCCAGAACTCACCCGTCGCGCTCTGGATGAAGTTGCCGCTGAGGGTGCTGTTGGCGTGGTCGCGGTTGAACAGGATGCCGTTGTTGTACAGATCGCCGTTGTACTGCGTGGCGATCCGCGGGTTCGCGTTGGAGTTGATCTGCATGACGCCGTTGTTGGTGATCGTCCCGTTGGTGATCACATCCCAGGCGTAAAGATAGGAGTCGGCGTCCACCACGATGTCGGATTGATACAGGTCGTTGATGGCTACGGTCGCCCCGCCGGTGATGCGCAGTTGCCCGGCATTGCGGTTTTCCCCGCCGAGCGTCATGCCCGGATCATCGATCCCGTCGACCACGTTGCCACCGCCGTCAACGACCACCCCGCCCGCGCCCGACAGGCCTCCCCACCAGACGGTGTAGGCGGTGCCGAGCGCCGCATGGAAGTCGCCCCAGTCCAGCCGACCCGGCCCGCGCACGGCGCGACCCACGTTGAGCAGGCCATGCCCGAAGACCGCATCGGTACCGACCGCGCCCAGATCGGTCGCGGTGCCCAGCAATACCTGCCGGACCTGGTCCGTGGTCAACGTCGGGAAGGCTTCCCAGACCAGCGCGGCGGCCCCGGAGACCAGCGGCGCCGCGTAAGAGGTGCCAGACCCGTACAGCAACGGACCGCCAGGGTTCTTGGGATCGAGGAAGACGGCCGTGCCCGGCGCGGCCAGGCAGTAATTGGCTGCCACACCACAGGCATTGGCGTAGGACGCGAGGGTATCGGGCTTGTTGGTGTCCACGGCGGTCACCGCAAGCCACCCGCGCTCCAGATCCGCCGCCGGCCGGGTATTGCCCGGGCCCGGCTGGCTGGGCAGCGCGGCCATGCTGGACGGATTGGCGCGGCTCTCGTTGCCGGTCGCGAACACCACCAGACCGTTGTGGCCGACGATGAACGGGCGATACTCCGCGGCGATGGGTGCGGTGGCGGCCGTGTTGGTCCAATACAGCCCGCCCCACGAATTGTTCATGATCCGCACACCGTCGGTGATCAGATCCTGGTGGACGCCGGCCAGACCGAGCGCGCCGGTCACTTCGTTGCCATTGCCCGTGCCATCGTCGGCAGGCCGCTTGTCGGCGATGATCCGTGCCGAGACGATCAGCGCCTCCGGCGCGACGCCGCCCGGCCAGGCGCCGAACGCGCGTCCCGCCGCCAGCGAGGCCACCGTCGTGCCATGGCCGACCACGTCATCGATGTTGAGATTGTTGACCAGCGGATCGATATAGGCGCGGCTGGACACCACCCGCCCGGACACCGCCGGATTGGTGCGGCTCACGCCGGAATCGACAACGCCGATGCGGATGCCCTTCCCGGTGAACTGCGCATCGCGCGCATTGATCACCGTCAGGTGTGCATCGACGGCCGGAGGCGGAGGCGTTACCGGCGGCGTTGTGGGGGGCGGCGTTGTGGGGGGCGTCGTTGGCGGCGGCGACGGGGGCGTGGTCGGGGGCGGCGACGGCTCCAGATCCCCCCGGACATTGCTGCCCCCACCTCCGCAGGCACTCAGTGCCAATGCCAATGCCGCGGCCAAGGCCGACCTGCCGATCACAACCTGCTTCATCCCTGTTCCCCTAGTGAATGGACCTTCCCCACCTGCCTGCCCCCCGGGCAGACACCGGCAGTCAATGCCGACCCTCTATACTGGGCCGACCCCCACGCAGTCTGCCGGGAAATGCGTCGGCTTCCAACGCCCGCGTTCCCATTCCGCTCTTAGCTCACGCACCAAAGAGATTGCACATGTCCAACATCGTCATCGCCGCCGCCAAGCGCACCGCCATCGGCTCCTTCCTGGGCCAGTTCAACGGCGTGCCCTCCCCGACCCTGGGCTCCACCGTGATCGCTGCGGCCCTGGAGCAGTCCGGAGTACCGGCCGCGGATGTTTCCGAAGTGATCATGGGCTGCGTGCTGCCGGCCAACCTCGGCCAGGCGCCGGCCCGCCAGGCCGCGATCGCCGCCGGGATTCCGGTGTCCACCGGCGCCACCACCCTGAACAAGGTGTGCGGTTCGGGCATGAAGGCCATCATGCTGGGGCATGACCTGATCAAGGCCGGCTCGGCCAGCATCGTGGTCGCCGGCGGCATGGAATCGATGTCCAACGCCCCGCACATGATCCCCAACTCGCGCACCGGCAACCGCTTCGGCAACTTCCAGGCCGTGGATCACATGGCCCACGACGGCCTGGTCAATGCGTACGACGGCAAGGCCATGGGCGAGTTCGCCGAATGCACCGTGGAGAAGTACCAGGTCAGCCGCGAGGACCAGGATGCCTTCGCGATCGAATCGGTCCGCCGCGCGCAGGCCGCGCAGGCCAACGGCGCCTTCGATGGCGAAATCGTCGCGGTCAAGGTCAGCACCCGCAAGGGCGAGGTCGAGTACGCGCAGGACGAGCAGCCCGGCCGCTCGGACATCGCCAAGATTCCGACCCTGCGCCCGGCCTTCAAGAAAGACGGCACGGTGACCGCCGCCAGCTCCTCGAGCATCTCCGACGGCGCCGCTGCCGTGGTGCTGCTCTCCGAGGACGATGCCGCCGCCCGCGGCCTGCAGCCGCTGGCGCGCATCGTCGGCCACGCCACCCACTCGCAGGCGCCGGAGTGGTTCACCACCGCGCCGATCGGTGCGATCCAGAAGCTGATGGACAAGACCGGCTGGACGCTGGACCAGGTGGACCTGTTCGAGATCAACGAAGCCTTCGCCGTGGTTGCGATGGCGCCGATCCGCGAGCTGGGCATCCCGCACGACAAGGTCAATGTCAATGGCGGGGCCTGCGCATTGGGCCATCCCATCGGTGCCTCGGGCGCACGCTTGGTGGTCACGCTGGTGAACGCATTGCGCACGCGTGGGGCCAAGCGCGGAATTGCTACCCTGTGCATCGGCGGCGGCGAAGCGACTGCCATCGCTATCGAATTGATTTGATTTGGTTTAACGCGCATTTCTCAAAACTGAATGCGCGATCGCTTGACAGCCAATCGTGGCTTGTCATCATGTTGCCGGGCGCGCAATAGCGCGTTGCCTAATCTAACGACGAGGATTCACAACAATGAGCATCAACAAGCTGCTGATCGCAATGGCCCTGGGCCTGGCTCTGACCGCCTGCTCGAAGCAGGAGCAGGCTGCTGACGCCGCCGCTTCGGCCAACGAAGCCGCCGCTGACGCCCAGGCCGCTGCTGACCAGGCCGCTGCTGCTGGCGCCCCGGCTGCTGACGCTGCCCAGGCTGCTGCTGACACCGCCACCACCGCTGCTGACGCTTCGGCTGATGCCGCTGCCCAGGCTGCTGGCGCTGCCACCGACGCTGCTGCTGAGCAGGCCAAGGACGCTGCCAAGACTGCGGAAAACACCGCTGAGCAGGCCAAGGACGCTGCTGAAGAAGCCAAGAAGTAATCACTTCTTTCTTCAAGCAAGTCTGAAGAAGCCGCTGGTTCGCCAGCGGCTTTTTCTTTGGGCGCGTTTTGGTGGCCGTGCCGCCACCCACCGGTTCTTCACAGGCGCATGAATAGGCTGGCCTCCCATCCATCGCCGTTCTGGAGCGCCACATGAAGATCCGTCCGCTGACCACCTCCCTGCTGGCCGCTTCCCTGCTGCTCGGCCTGGCCGCCTGCAAGGGCCCGGAAGCCGAACAGGCGCGCCGTGATGCCGCCCAGGCCGCCGACAGCACCAACGCTGCCGCCCGCGAAGCAGTCGACAAGGCCGCTGCGGCGACCCGCAGTGCCGCCGACGATGCCGCCGCCGCCTCCGAGCGCGCTGCCGCCGATACCCAGCAGGCACTCGACCGTGCTGCCGCCGCCACCTCCGAAGCCGCCGGCGAAGCCAAGGTCGCGGCCAAGGATGCCGCGGCCCACGCGAGCGATTCCACCGCCGATGCCGCGCAGAAGGTCGCCGACAAGGCGCGCGACGTGGCCGATGATGCCAAGAAGAACGCCAACGAAGCCAAGCGCTGAGTCGGCGTTACGCACCGCCACAGCGTGGTGACCACCGCCCCCTCTCCGGAGGGGGCGTTTTCATTGGCGGCCGCTTACGGCAGAGCGCGGCCCAGCACGGCCGCGAAGTCCACGTCGGCCAGCAGCGTGCCGAAGGCCATCCCATGCTCGGCCCCCAGCCGTGAGCGGATGAAGGCGGACGCGTTCGGGCTCTGCGCACGCAGCAGCACCGCGGCCTGCAACAACAGCGCCAGGCGCTCGGTGACCCGGCGTGCCTGCGCCTGCTCCGGCGGTGTCGCCAACTGCGCCCGCAGTGCCCGCAACGCGGCGTCATAGAGGGCATCTGTCCCGGCCACCGCGTCCAGCTCAACCTGCAGCGCCTGCAGTACCTGCGGCTCGCGCGACAGCGCACGCAGCACGTCCAGGCACTGGATGTTGCCGCTGCCTTCCCAGATCGAATTCAACGGCGCCTGCCGGTACAACCGCGGCAGCATCGACTCCTCCACATAGCCCGCGCCGCCCAGGCATTCCTGCGCTTCGTTGACGAACACGGCAGCCCGCTTGCACACCCAGTACTTGCCCACCGCCGTGGCGATGCGCGCGAAGGCCGCCTGCTGCGGATCGCCTCCGGCCTGGTCGACCGCACGCGCCACGCGCATGGCGAACACGGTGGCCGCTTCGGATTCGATCGCCAGGTCGGCCAGCACATTGGCCATCAGCGGATGCTCGCTCAACCGCGCGCCGAAACTGCTGCGGTGCCGGGTGTGGTGCAGTGCCTGCGCCAGTGCCATGCGCATCTCCGCCGCGGCACCAAGCATGCAGTCCAGCCGCGTCATCATCACCATGCCGATGATGGTGGCCACCCCACGCCCTTCCTCGCCCACGCGCTGCGCCCAGGCCCCACACAGTTCCACCTCGCTGGAGGCGTTGGACCAGTCGCCAAGCTTGTCCTTCAGGCGCATCAGACGGAACGCGTTGCGGTTGCCGTCGGCCAGGCGCCGCGGCATGAGGAAACAGCTCAGCCCACCCGGCGCCTGCGCGAGCACCAGGAAGCCATCTGACATCGGCGCGGAGAAGAACCACTTGTGGCCGATCAGCGCATGGCTGCCATCGGCCTGCGGCTCGGCGCGCGTGGTGTTGCTGCGCACATCAGAACCGCCCTGCTTCTCGGTCATGCCCATGCCCAGGGTGATCCCGGCCTTGTCGGCAATCGGGACGTCACGCGGGTCGTAGTGCGGGGCCGCCGCCTTGTCCGCCCATTCGGCGAGCGCCGGCGCCTGGCGCAGCACCGCGACCGCCGCATGGGTCATCGTCAACGGACAGCTGGTGCCCGCCTCGGCTTGGTGATGCAGGTAGCTCAAGGCAGCGCGCGCGACATGCGCGCCGGGGCGGCCGTCATGCCAGGACAGCCCCGCCACGCCATGCGTCTTGGCCGTGCTCATCAACTCGTGGTACGCCGGATGGAACTCGACGGTATCGATGCGATGGCCCTGCGCGTCGTGCGTGCGCAGGCGCGGGCGGTCGCGGTTGGCATCGAAGCCGAGCCGGTACAGCGCATCGCCGGCGAGCCCGCCGTAGCGCGCCAGCGGGCTCACGAAAATGCCACCTCCCTCGCGCTGGACGGCATCGGCCAGTGCACTGTCGTCGGCCCAGAGGTTCCGGCCTCCGAAGGGCGGCGGCTGGTTGCTCACCTCGTGCGTCTCGAACGCGGGCCAGGCAGACGTCATCAGGGCGACCTCCTTGCAGACAGATGCACCGATTCTGCCGCATCCCCGTGCAGGCCGCCGTTCATGCGGATTCTCACCTCCTGCACGAGCGCGGCGGCACAGTGCAGGCATGAACGCCGATGCCGACAACGACGACCTGGTGGTGCTGCGCCCGGAGGGGCTGTACTGCCCGGCCGGTGACTTCCATATCGACCCATGGCGGCCGGTGCCGCGCGCGGTGATCACGCATGGCCACGGCGACCATGCGCGCAACGGCATGGGTCACTATCACTGCACCACGCAGACCCTGCCGATCCTGCGTTGGCGGCTGGGCGATGTGGACTGCACCGCGCACGCCTATGGTGAACGCTTCACCCTTGGCGACACCGAGGTCTCCCTGCACTCGGCCGGGCATGTGCTCGGCTCGGCGCAGGTGCGGATCGCGCATGCGGGCCGGGTGTGGGTGGCCTCGGGCGACTACAAGCGCCAGCACGATCCGAGCTGCGCGCCGTTCGAGGTGGTGCCGTGCGATACGTTCATCACCGAAGCAACCTTCGGCCTGCCGGTGTATCGCTGGCCGGACACCGCACAGGTCGCCGCGGACATCGTGGCCTGGCGGCGCGAGTGCGAAGCGCGTGGCGAGGCAGCCGTGCTGCTGTGCTACGCACTCGGCAAGGCGCAGCGGATCCTCGCCGAACTGCTGCCGCTGGAAACCCAACCAGCATTGCTGCATGGGGCGATCGCCACGGGCGTGGCGGTCTATCGCGAGGCGGGAATCCCGATGCTGGCCACCGAACCGGTCAGCGAGCAGGAACGCGGGGCGGCGTTCGCCGGCAAGCTGATCCTGGCGCCGCCCTCGGCGGCGGGCAGCGCGTGGATGCGCCGTTTCAAGCGCGCGCAGCTGGGCTTTGCCTCCGGATGGATGCGCGTGCGCGGCAACCGCCGCCGGCGCAACTACGATCGCGGTTTCGTCGTCTCCGATCACGCCGACTGGCCTGACCTGCTGCGCACCATCGCCGAGACCGGTGCGCGCCGCGTCATCGCCACCCACGGCAACACCGACGCGCTGATCCGCTTCCTGCGCGAGCGTGGCGTCGCCGCCGAGGCCTTCGCCACCGGCTACGGGGACGAAGAATGAAACGCTTTGCCGCGCTCTACAGCGAGCTGGACCGCAGCACCGCGACCGGCGACAAACGCGCCGCGCTGGTGCGCTACTTCCAGCAGGCCCCCGCGCACGATGCCGCATGGGCCCTGTTCCTGCTGGCCGGCGGCAAGGTCACCAGCGCGCGCCAGAAGATCGCCGGCAACGCCGAGCTGCGCGCGTGGGTGGCCGAGTTGTCCGATACGCCCGCCTGGCTGGTCGACGACAGCTATGACCAGGTTGGCGATCTGGCCGAGACGCTGACCCTGCTCATGAATGATCCGGCGCAGGCCGGCGCGGATATCGGGCTGGCCGACTGGATCGAGCAGAAGCTGCTGCCGGTGGCCAATCAGCCCGAGCCGGTGCGTCACGCCGCCGTCACCGGGGCGTGGCAACAGCTCGCCTTCGATGAGCGGCTGGTGTTCAACAAGCTGCTGACTGGCGCGCTGCGGGTGGGCGTGTCACAGCGGCTGGTGCAGCAGGCGCTGGCCGAATGGTCGGGCATCGACATCGCGCGCATTGCCCAGCGCATGCTCGGCAGCTGGGTACCCACGCCGGGCCTGCTGGCCGCCTTGTTGTCCCCCGAAGAGCGCCCCGAGGATCGCCAGCAGCCCTACCCGTTCTTCCTGGCATCGCCGTTGGAGGCCGAGGTCGACACGCTGGGCCCGATCGATGACTGGCTGCTGGAATGGAAGTGGGATGGCATCCGTCTGCAGGTGCTGCGCCGCCAGGGTGAGGTCGCGCTGTGGTCGCGTGGCGAGGAGCGACTGGACGGTCGCTTCCCCGAGATCGAGGCGGCCGCGATGGCGTTGCCCGATGGCTGCGTGATCGATGGCGAGCTGCTGGCCTGGGCGGACGGCGACGATCTGCCGCTGCCCTTCACCGCCCTGCAGACCCGCATCCAGCGACTCAAGCCCGGCCCGAAGACACTGCGCGATACGCCGGTGCGCGTGCTTGCCTACGATCTGCTCGAGCTGGGCGGTGAAGACCTGCGCGCCCTGCCCCTCTCGCAACGGCGGGCGCGCCTGGCCGAGGTACTGGCCACGCTGGACGACCCGCGCCTGCGGCTGTCACCGGCGCTCAGCGTGGCGGACTGGCACACGGCGGCACTGCAGCGCGACCTGGCCCGCGAGCGTGGCGTGGAAGGGCTGATGCTCAAGCGCGCCGAGTCGGTTTACCAGGCCGGACGCCGGCGCGGCGACTGGTGGAAGTGGAAGATCGCGCCGCTGACCATCGATGCGGTGATGATCTATGCCCAGTCCGGCCATGGCCGCCGCAGTACGCTGTACACCGATTACACCTTCGGCGTGTGGGATGGCCAGACGCTGGTGCCGGTGGCCAAGGCGTACTCGGGCCTGGATGACAAGGAAATCCTCGCGCTGGACCGCTGGATCCGCGCGAACACGATCGAGCGCTTCGGGCCGGTCCGCAGCGTTCGTGGCGAGCAGGTGTTCGAGCTCGGCTTCGAGGCGGTGAACCGCAGCAAGCGCCACAAGTCCGGCATCGCCGTGCGCTTTCCGCGGATCCTGCGCTGGCGGCATGACAAACCGGCCAGCGAAGCGGACACGCTGGCCCAGCTGCAGGCACTGGCGCGGTGACGCGACGGGAGGCCATGGCCCGCCTGACAGCGTGGTTCGCCAGCCGGGGCTGGGCGCCGCTGCCGTTCCAGAAAGCGATGTGGAAGCATTACCTGGCGGGCGACTCGGGCCTGCTGCACACACCCACCGGTAGCGGCAAGACGCTGGCGATGTTCGGCGGGCCGCTGCTGCAGGCGCTGCACGATCCTCCACCACGCACCACGCGTGGCCGTGCCAAGACACCGGTGCCGGTCCTGCAGGTGCTGTGGATCACCCCGCTGCGCGCGCTGGCCGCCGATACCGCGCGCGCGCTGCGAGAGCCTTTGGACGCCCTCGGGCTGGACTGGCAGGTCGGCCTGCGCACCGGCGATGCCAGCGCGCGCGACAAGCGACTGGCGCGCGAGGGTCGGCTGGATGTGCTGGTGACCACGCCCGAATCACTGGCCCTGCTGCTCAGCTACCCCGACACGATGGCCCGCCTGCAGCACCTGCGCTGCGTGGTCGTGGATGAGTGGCATGAACTGCTGGGCAACAAGCGGGGCGTACTGCTGCAGTTGAATCTGCGCCGCCTGCGCGACGCCCTGCCCGCCCTGCAGGTATGGGGGCTGTCGGCCACGCTGGGCAATCTGGAGGAGGCGCGCGAGGTGCTCTTGCCCGACGTGCCCGACGCGCCGCTGGTGGCCGGCGCACGCCCCCGTCCGGTCAGCGTGGAGACACTGCTGCCCGCGCAGGGCGAGCGTTTTCCCTGGGCCGGCCACCTGGGCTTGTCGCAGCTGCAGCGCGTGCTGGAGAAGCTGCTCACGGTGCGCACCAGCCTGTTGTTCACCAACACCCGCGCCCATGCCGAACTCTGGCACCAGGCACTGGCGGCAGTGTGGCCGGAAGACCCGGATACCCTCGCACTGCATCATGGCTCACTGGACCCGGCGTTGCGCCGCGCCGCCGAGCAGGGCCTGCGCGAAGGTCGCCTGCGCTGCGTGGTCGCCACCTCCAGCCTGGATCTCGGCGTCGATTTCCCCAGTGTCGACCAGGTGCTGCAGATCGGCAGCCCCAAGGGCATCGCGCGGCTGCTGCAGCGTGCCGGGCGCGCCAGGCATCGCCCCGGCGAATCCGGGCACATCGTGTGCGTGCCCTCGCACGCGCTGGAGCTGGTGGAGTATGCCGCCGCGCGTCGCGCGCTGGCCCAGGGGCACATCGAAGCCCGCCGGCCGCTGCGATTGTCGCTGGATGTGTTGGCGCAGCACGCGGTGAGCTGCGCGTTGGGCGGCGGCTTCGATCCGGACGCGCTGCTGGAGCAGGTGCGGCGCACGCACGCGTTCGCCGGGCTGGACAGCACGCACTGGGAGGGCGTGCTCGAGTTCATCGTGCAGGGCGGCCGCGCGCTGTCGCAGTACCCGGACTTCCACAAGGTGGTGCGCGATGACGATGGCATCTACCGCGTGCACGACCGTCGCGTCGCGCTGCGGCACCGGCTGTCGATCGGCACCATCACCAGCGATGGCAGTGTCATGGTGCAGTTCCTGCGCGGCGGCCGGCTGGGTGCGGTGGAGGAGCAGTTCCTCAGCCGGCTGCGCCCCGGTGATCGCTTCCAGTTCGCCGGTCGCCTGCTGGAACTGGTGCGGCTGGAGAACCTGACCGCGTATGTGCGCCTGGCCCGGGGCGGCGATGGCGTGGTGCCGCGCTGGCAGGGCGGCCGGCTGCCACTGTCCGACGCGCTGGGCCATGAAATGGAAACGGTGCTGGCCCGCCCTGCCGACAGCCCGGAGATGCGCTGGCTGGCGCCGCTGCTCGCGCTGCAGACGCGCCTGTCCGCCCTCCCCGGTCCGGAGCTGCTGCTGGTGGAGCACGTGCGGCGTCGCGATGGCCAGTTCGTGTTCGTGTATCCCTTCGCCGGTCGCCAGGTCAATGAAGGGCTGGCCGCGCTGATGGCATTGCGCTGGACGCGGCAGCACAGCAATACCTTCGGCTACGCTGCCAACGACTATGGCTTCGTGCTCGCACCGGCACGCCCGGTCGAACTCGATGCAGCGCGCGTGCGCACCCTGCTGGCACCGGAGGGACTGCTCACCGATCTGCGCGAGAGCCTCAACCTGGGCGAACTGGCGCGGCGCCAGTTCCGCGATATCGCGCGGGTGTCAGGCATGCTCGTACCGGCACTGCCCGGCCGCACACCGCGCAGCCTGCGCCAGCTGCAGGCCTCCAGCGGGCTGCTGTACGACGTGCTGCGACAGCACGATCCGGATCACATCCTGCTGACGTTGGCCGAACACGAAGTGCTGCAGGATCAACTCGATCTGGGAAGCCTGGCCCGCGCTCTGTCGAGCTGCCAGGCCCGCACGCTGAGCGTGCAGCATCCGACCAGCCTGGGACCGTTGTCTTTCCCGCTCTGGGCAGAACGCTTGCGCGGCCAGCTCAGCAACGAAGACTGGAAGACCCGCGTCCTGCGCGCCGCGCAGCAACTGGAGAAGCGCCATGGCGCCTGAACTGCCGATCACGCTCGCCGGCGAAAGCGTCCATCTGCTCGGTGCGCGTGCGCTGTACTGGCCGGCGCGCGATGCACTGTTGATCGCCGATCTTCACCTGGGCAAAGCCGATCTGTTCCGGCGTTCGGGCATCGGACTGCCCAGTGGCGGCACCTCCGATGACCTGCAGCGTCTGGGCACCGTGGTACAGCAGCGCGCCATCCGCCATCTGTGGATACTCGGCGATGTACTGCATGGCGCTGCGCACCGCGCCGCGTGGTACCGCCAGTGGCAGGGATGGCGCGAGCAGCATCCACAGCTGTGGATCGGTGCACTGGAAGGCAATCATGACCGTGTGCTGCCCAAGGCCGACCTGGGCATCGAACTGCTGGGCGAGCGTATCCAGGAAGGACCGTTCCTGCTGCGTCATGCACCGCAGCCGCAGCCAGGGCTGCATGTGCTGTGTGGTCACCTGCATCCGCTGGCCCGCTTGCCGGGCATGCAGCGGCGTTGGCCAGCGTTCTGGATGCGCGAGGGAATGACGATACTGCCGGCGTTCTCGGGCTTCACTGCCGGCATCGCACCGGTACTGGCCTCGGGCGAAAGGCTGGTGGCCTGCGTCGAGGACCAGGCCATCGCGTTGCCGGCGCGCTGATCCGGACAGCGCGCGACGTCGGTGACGCAGTTACCTTGCCTGCATCAGGCAGCGGAGGCCAACAGGCTGGGCATCAACCGGATATCCGGTGCATTCGGATTGGGCCGCACCGGTTGCCGCTGGATCGCGGTCAACATCTCATGGGCAGCGCTGCGGATGCGCGGGTGGTGTTCCGGCGCAGCGTGCGTGATGAGGCTGGTGACATGGAACTCAAACACGTCTTCCATCACGTCCGGCTGATCCTCATGCAGCATCTGCAGCAGTCCGCGCAGTTTGCGGATTTCACTTTCCAGAGTTTCGGCCGAGAACAGCATTTCAATCTCCTTGGGTTGCGATCGGTCCACCGGACCGTAGGTCGCAAACGCAGCCCCACCCTACCACCCCGCAGTCGCGGGGCTCCAAGCGATCAGGCATCGGACAGCGCGTCCGTGGAAGCAGCAGGTCGCGCATGGATGAACCACATGCACGCTGCGTTTGCCTGAGTGTTGTCCCACGTGGGCGGTGAGTCCACCGTCAATGGATGTTATTCACGCCTTCACATCCGCTGCGATGCACTGCTACGCGGGGCTATCAGCAGATGCTGTCGCGCTCGCGCGTGTCCTGCAGCCCGTGCATCGCCTGCATGAACGCGGGCGACAACGGCAGTCTGCCGAGCCAGCCGCGCTGCGTTCCACTGAGGACGCGGAGCATGTGTCCACGCCCGCCCGGGATGCGGCCCATCGGCTGGAACAGCACATCGCGGGCGCGCGCCAGGCCATCCCGTTCGGACTGGAACAACGGCGTCAGCCAGCGGCTCCAGTACTGGTAGATCGCTACATGCGCGCGGCGCTGTGCCTGGTAGGCCTGCAGCGCATTGTCGCGATCAGCGTGCGCGCGCAGTGCATCGCGCAACGCCAGTGCGTCCATCAGCGCCATGTTCACGCCCTGCCCCAGCTGGGGGCTCATCGCGTGGGCGGCGTCCCCCACCAGCACCAGCCGCTCGCGGTGCCAGCGCGCGAGCACCGCGTCGCGATACCCGGCGCGAGCCAACTGTGTGGGTTCACACACGCCCGCCAACCGCGCGTGCGCCTGCGGCCACAATGTGGCGATCTCATCCAGCCAGCGCGCCATGCCGTCACGCTCCCACTGGGCGAACCGGTCGCGTGGCAGGCTCCAGAAGAAGCTCAACTGCGGCTCATCGTTGCCGGGTCGCGTGCCCACCGGCAGCAGCCCGATCATCTTGCGCGCCGCCACATAGCGTTGGCGCAGCTCATCGATGTGCGGCCAATCGCCGCGCGGCAGCAGGCACCACCGCGCGCCCCACGGGTATTCGCGGTCAAGCGATGTGCCCTGCACCTGCGCACGCAGCGACGAGGCCGCGCCATCGGCGGCGATCACCAGATCATAGGGGCCATGCCAGCGCCCCTGTGCGTCACGCACGCGCCCCTGCGCGGTGTTCACCTCGACGATGGACGTAGCGGGCTGCAGATTGCCCGGCTGCTCCCACGCAGCGGCCAGCAGCGAGAACAGCGCACCGCGCTGCATGCCCACGCCGTGCAGCGCTGGATTCAAGTCGGCATAGCGCATGTCCATCACCGTGCGCCCGCACGGGGTTTGGCCGTGCAAGCGGCGCACGGGGGCACCGTGCTGCATCACCGCGGGCAGCAGCCCCATCTGCCAGAGCACCTCCAGCCCGGTCGGCTGGAGCAGGAAGCCGGCCCCGACCGGACCGGGCCGCGCCGCGCGCTCGAACACGTGCACCTGGTGATGGTCACGTGAAAGCAGGATCGACAGGGCCTGGCCAGCGGTGCCGTAACCGACGATGGCGATGGTGCGACGAGGGGTCATGGGGGACTCACTGATGAAAAAAAACCCCGCCGAAGCGGGGTTTTCAATGCGCAGCCGAGAAAATCACTCAGCCGGCACGATGTTCGAGGCTTGGGCGCCCTTCGGGCCCTGGGTCACGTCATAGGTGACCTTCTGGCCTTCCTGCAGACTGCGGAAGCCCTTGGAGTTGATCGCGGAGAAGTGCGCGAAGACGTCGGCGCTGCCGTCCTCCGGCGAGATAAAGCCAAATCCCTTGGCGTCGTTGAACCACTTGACGGTACCGTTCGGCATGGTAATGCGAGACCTTCTTCTATGAATGGGTGGTGTACGCTCAACCAGCGCACTGGCGGAGTATGCAAACCTTGTACGGTAATGACAATCACCCCCGTGCCAATTCACCGATCAATTCGGGCAGGCCGGAGGAGGCGGCGTCCACATTGGCCAGCACTTCGGCCATCGTGATTTCATCGCCATCGCCACAGCCGGCGGCCCAGTTGGCCACGATCGCCAGGCAGGCGTAGTCCAGGCCGAGCTCGCGGGCCAGGCTGGCTTCGGGCATGCCGGTCATGCCGACCAGATCGCAGCCATCGCGGCGCATGCGCGCGATTTCCGCATTGGTTTCCAGCCGCGGGCCCTGGGTCGCGCCGTAGCAGCCACCGTCCTGCAGGCGCACGCCGGTCACTTTCGCCGCGGCCAGCACCTTGCTGCGCAGCATCGGCGTGTACGGGTGGCCGAAGTCCACGTGCAGCACGTCGGTGCCCGGCTCTTCGCACAGGGTGGAGATGCGGCCCCAGGTGTAATCGATCAGCTGGTCCGGGCAGGCCAGCACGCGCGGGCCGAACAGTTCGGTGATGCCGCCGACCGTGTTGAGCGCGAGCACACGCTGCGCGCCAATCTGCTGCAGCGCGGCCAGGTTGGCGCGGTAATTGATCTTGTGCGGCGGCAGCGAGTGGCCTTCACCATGGCGGGCCAGGAAGGCCACGCGCTGACCCAGCAGCGTGCCGACGCGGATCGGGCCGGACGGCGTGCCGTAGCGCGTCTGGACCTGGTGGCTGCTCACATCGTCGAGCTGGGCCAGCTTGTAGACGCCGGTGCCGCCGATGACGGCAAGGGAAATGTGTTCCATCATTCCTTCATCGCGTAGATGGCCGGCACGCAGCGCAGCGTTTCGTTGACGTCCATGCCGAAACCGAACACATAGCGGTCCGGCAGGTCGATGCCGGCGTAGTCGGCCTTGACGTCCGGCAGCGCGCGGTCGTGCAGCTTGACCGTCAGCGCGGCGATGCGCACGTCGGTGGCGCCCTGCTCCAGGCACCAGGTGCGCACGCCCTGCAGCGTGTAGCCCTCGTCGAGGATGTCATCGACCAGCAGCACGCGGCGGCCGAACAGCGCGGTGGCCGGCTTGTGCTTCCAGACCAGGTCGCCGCCGGTGGTTTCACCGCGGTAGCGGGTGGCGTGCAGGTAATCGAACTGCACGTCCTGGCCGCGTGCGCCCAGTTCCAGTGCGAGCTGGCCGGCGAACGGCAGCGCGCCGTGCATGATCGACAGGAACAGCGGGACCTCGCCCTTGTAGTCGCGCGCGATGGCGTCGGCGATGCCAGCGATGGCCTTGTCGATGGTGGGACGGTCGACCAGCAGGTCGGCCTGGGCCAGGGCCTGGGAAATGGTGAGGTTGGGCATCAGACGGTTCTTCCAAGGGTGTCAAGCAAACGGGATTGGGTGGTGCCGTGGCGGGAATCGGCCAGCAGGCCGTCCCAGCCCAGCGCGCCGCGGCCGATCAGGCCGAGCAGCGCAGCGGTGTTGAGGGTGCGACCTTCGACGGCGCGCAGCGATTCTTCCACCAGTTCGGGGTGGCAGACCAGCACCACGTCGCAACCGGCGTCCAGGTGTGCATCCACGCGCGCCTTCACGCCACCGGCGGCGAATGAAGCGGCCATGCCGATGTCGTCGGAGAAGACCACGCCGCGGAAGCCCATCTGTTCGCGCAGGATCTGCTGGATCCAGCGTGGCGAGTAGCCGGCCGGCTCCGGCGCGACCTGCGGGTAGACCACGTGGGCCATCATCACCGCATCGGCGCCGGCGGCGATGCCGGCCGCGAACGGGATCAGGTCCAGCGCGCGCAGTTCATCGAGCGAGCGCGGGTCGCTGGCGTCGTGGAAATGGGTGTCTTCCAGCACGGTGCCGTGCCCGGGGAAATGCTTGAGCGTGGCGGCCATGCCAACGCTGTGCATGCCGCGCACATAGGCGGCAGTGAACGCTGCGACCACCTGCGGGTCCGCGCTGAAGGCGCGATTGCCGATCGCCAGGTTGCCACGGCCCAGATCGACGACGGGGGCGAAGCTGAGGTCCACGTCACTGGCGCGCACTTCACTGGCCATCAGCCAAGCGTGCTGCTCGGCCAGGGCCAGCGCGGCCTCGCGATCGGAGGCATACAGCGCATCGAAGCCCTGCAGCGGCGGCAGCGCGCTGTACCCCTCGCGGAAGCGTTGCACGCGGCCGCCTTCCTGGTCCACGCAGATCAGCTGCGGGCGCGGCGCGGCGGCGCGGATGGCCGCCGAGAGCTCGGCGATCTGCTCGCGCGAGGCGAAGTTGCGCTTGAACAGGATGACGCCGGCCACGGCGTCGTGCTGCAGCCACTCGCGTTCCTGGGCGGTGAGTTCGGTCCCGGCAACGCCGATCACGAGCATGGGGTGTCTCCAATACGGGGCGCCACCATGGCGCACTGCCGCATTGTCGCAGAACCCGCGCGCAGCGTCAGACCTCGCAACCGTCCGGGCCGCAGCCATCGCCGTGCCCCGCAGGGCCTGCAGGCGTGCGTTCGGCCGCGATCTGGCGCAGGGCCTGGGCGAACGCCTCCGGTGGCTGGGCCCCCTGGATGGCGTATTTATCGTCGATCACGAAGGTGGGCACGGACTGAATGCCGAAGCGCTGCGCCTGCGCCAGCTGCGCCTGGATCTCCTCCAGCCCCTCCTCTCCTTCCAGCAGCGCGGTGATGCGCTCGGCCTGGAGCCGGCCGGCGGCGCCGGCGGCGATCAGGGTCTGGGGGTCGGCCAGGTTGCGGCCCTCCACGAAATGCGCGCGGAACAGTGCCTCGCCGACCTCGGCCTGGACGCCTTCACGCCCGGCCAGCCACATCAGCCGGTGCGCCGGCAGCGTGGTCACCCGGACCTGGCCCTGGTTGAAATCCATCGGCAGGCCCTCGGCGCACGCCGCGGCCTGGGTCTGGGTCAGGATCTGTTCAGTGCGCTCGGCACTGCCGAACTTGGCCGCGTACGCCTGGCGCAGCGGTACCGGGGCCGTGCCGGCGTCGGGATCGAGCAGGAACGGGTGCCAATGCACCTCCACCTCGGGCGCGTCAGCGCCGAGCAACGCCAGTCCCTGCTGGAACCGGTGCTTGCCGATCCAGCACCAGGGGCACACCACATCCGACCAGATATCGATTTTCATCTGGCCAGATTGTGGGCGGAAAGACCGCTTCACAAGGGCCGCGGATCAGCCGCGTTCAGCGCTGGACCAGCGTGAAAAGGGGTGCGCTGCCAAGGCCAGGTTGTAATAGCGCACCTGGTCGGTGACTTCCTCGCCTGCCCACTCGGGCAGCGTGACCGTCTGCTCGGCGTGCTCGAGCTCCACTTCGGCCACCACCAGCCCGGCGTTCTCGCCGAGGAATTCGTCCACCTCCCAGAGCAGCCCGTCGTGCTCGACCAGGTGCCGGCGCTTGTCGATCAGCCCGCCGACGCACAGCGCCAGCAACGCGCGCGCATCCTCCACCGGGATCGGATAATCGAACTCCTGCCGGGTGTGCCCGATCTCGCGCGACTTCATGTTGAGGAAGGCCTGCGCGCCCTGGATGCGCACGCGCACCGATGCCTTCTGCGCGCCGCTCTCCAGCGAGGCGGCGTCGTTGAGATAGCCCTGTGCCATCGGGATCACCGCGTGCGCAGCGGTGCGCCAGCCCTCACCGGTGACGAGGTATTTGCGTTCGATTTCAATGCCCATGCGCACAGTATGCGGCGATCGCGGCACCGCGGCCACGGCGCGCTTCTATACTGCCCGGCTGCCTTGCAAGGACGCCCCGATGAAACCGCTCTTCCCCGCCCTGCTGCTGACCGTGCTGCCGTTGGGCGCGCTCGCCGCCTCGCCGCCCACGCCTGCACAGATCGAGGCGGCGGTGATGGCCATGGTCGAGGCGGAAAAGACGCCGGCCGCCTCTACCCAGGATCTGCTGCTGCAGTCGATGTTCACCCCTCGCCGGTTCGAACATGGCCCGTGCTGGACAAGCACCACGCTCGCCGGTGCATACGACTGCCTGGTCGGCATGGAGATCGGCCTCAAGAACCGCTACCGCATGCTGCGCTTCGTTCCGCAGGGCATGGGCTGGGCGATGCAGCGCGCCGATGTCGACGCGCCGGTGCCCCCGCGCGAACGTGTCCGCGAGCTGCTCAATGCGCAGCTTGATCGCCGTGCTGCGTCCATCGACGATGCCGCCACCCGCGAGGAACTGCGCGCGTTCCAGCAACGCCTGCAGATCTTCGCGATCGACGACTGCGAACTGCGCAGCACCGAGGCGCCGGAGATCCGCTGCAATGTCACCGCCGGGGATGCGACCGAGCGCGGCACCGAACCGCAGACCTATGTGTTCGACGCACACGGCCAGTGGCAGAACGCCGCGCCCGGGGACGGGCGCTGATCAGCGCTTTTCGAACACCGCGATGCTTTCCACGTGCGCGGTGTGCGGGAACATGTCCATCGCGCCGGCCGAGACCAGGGTGAAGCCCTGCTCGTTGACCAGGTAGCCGGCATCGCGCGCCAGCGAGCCCGGATGGCAGCTCACGTAGACGATGCGCTTGAACTGCTTCAGCGGCAGCTGCTGCAGCACTTCGATGGCGCCCGAGCGCGGCGGATCCAGCAGCAGCTTGTCAAAGCCCTGGCGCATCCACGAGGCCTGGCGCTGGTCCTGGGTCAGATCGGCGGCATGGAACTCGGCATTCTCCAGCCCGTTGCGCACCGCGTTCTCACGCGCACGCGCCACCAGGCCGGCATCACCCTCCACGCCGACCACGTTGCGCACGGTGCGCGCCAGCGGCAGGGTGAAATTGCCCAGCCCGCAGAACAGATCGAGCACGCGCTCGTCCGGACCGGCATCGAGCAGGGCCAGCGCGTGCGCGATCATCTGCACGTTGAGCTTGGCATTGACCTGGATGAAATCCAGCGGGCGGAACGCCAGCTCGACATCCCACGGCGCCAGCTTGAACGACAACGGCACCTCGGCCGGCCACAGCGGCTGCACCGACTCCACGCCACCGGGCTGCAGCGAGATCGCAAAACCGTGTGCCTGGCCGAAGGCGATCCACGCGGCACGGTCGGCATCGCTGAGCGGCTGCATGTGGCGGATGGTCAGCATGATCGCGTCATCGCCGGCGATGAATTCGATCTGGGGAATGTCGCGTTTGCCGTCCAGGGTCTCGATGAACTCGGAGAGCACGCCGACCTTCATTCCGATTTCCGGAATGACGGTCAGGCACTGGCTCAGGTCCGCGACGAAACGCGGGTCCAGCTCGCGGAAGCCGACCAGGGTCTTGTCCTTCTTCTCGACGCGGCGCACCGAGAAGCGGCCTTTGCGGCGGTAGCCCCAGCTGTCGCCCACCAGCGGCGGCAGCACCGTGCCCGGCGTGACGTGGCCGATCCGGGTCAGGTTGTCGATCAGCACCCGCTGCTTGGCCACGATCTGCTGCGACTCTTCCAGGTGCTGCAGCACGCAGCCGGCACAGACGCCGAAATGCGGGCAGCGCGGGGTCACCCGCTGCGGCGAGGCCTGTACGACCTCGATGGTCCGGGCTTCATCGAAATGACGATTGCGCGCGGTCGGCTCGGCGGTCACCACCTCACCGGGCAGCGCGCCGGTGATGAAGGTGACCTTGCCACCCTCGCCGTCGCGGCGGGCAACGCCACGGCCGTCATGGCTGAGGTCGAGGATGTCGGTCTGGAAGGGAGTACGGTCGAGGCGGGAGCGGGTTCGGGCCACGTGGCAACAGGCTGCGGGCAAAAAGGGTGCGTATTGTCGCAGATACCAACTGCCAACTGACTTGCCGCCCGCTGAAACCGCTTGCAGGCGGGGACTTCGCGTTTAATATGGGCGCAGCTGACATGGAGGCAGCCCCAATGCAGATGACCCCGAGGGATCCCATGCCCCGATTCCTGCTCGTCGAGGACGACACCATCAGCCGCGGCTTCTTCAAGGCCGCGCTGGAAACCCTGCCGGCGCAGGTGGATACCGCCGATTCCCTGGCCACGGCCATGGACCGCGCCCGTGGCAACCAACATGATCTGTGGCTGATCGACGTCAACCTGCCCGACGGTAACGGCACGCAACTGCTGCAGGAGCTGCGCCGCTCGCGGCCGGACACGCCGGCATTGGCACATACCGCCGATGGCGACACCTCGATCCATTCGCGGCTGCGCGATGCCGGCTTTAGTGAAACCCTGGTCAAACCGCTGAGCCGTGAGCACCTGCTCAAGGCCGTCCGCCGCGCGTTGGTGCATACCGCTGGCAGCCTGTCCACCCCGGTGCTTGCCGACGCCGAGGACGCGGAGGGCGAGCGCCAGGACTGGGACGAAACCACGGCCCTGGCCGCGCTGAACGGGCAGCGCCACCACCTCATCGCGTTGCGCGAGCTGTTCCTGGCCGAGTTGCCCGGGGTTCGCGACGCGGTGGCCCAGGCCCTGCGCGAGGACGATGTGCGGGCCCTGCGCGGCCAGCTGCATCGGCTGCAGGCCAGCTGCATCGGCTGCAGGCCAGCTGCGGATTTGTCGGCGCCGCGCGCCTGGCCCGGGCGGTCCGCCAGCTGCACCAGGCCCCGGACTCCACCGGGGCGCAGAGCCGCTTTCGCGTGGCGGTCGACGCCCTGCTGCAGTGAGCACGGGCGGCAGCGCGTGCAGCGTTTCCGCGTGAGTCCCCCCGCAACGGCGCCGCGGGCCGCCTGCGCTCAGGTGTCCCGTCGCGCCAGGTCCTCCAGCATTTCCCAGGATTTCAGCCCTCGCCCGCCCAGATGGTGCATCAGCACTGCGCGCATCGGCCGGCGCAGGCTGCCCAGATCCTCGGGCCCGGGCAGTTCATCGGCGGCCAGCGCCAGCAACGCACTGCCGGTCGCGGTGCCACGGCGCTGATCCACACCGCGGTCGCTGAGCAGCCGGCGCGGCCCCTCCTGCGGGTCCAGCTCATACCGTGCGGCCGGGTCGACCGGCTCCTCATCGCTGCCGTGCAGCAGATCGAAGCCGAAGCCCAGGGCCTCCAGCAGGTCGCGCTCGAAACGGCGCAGGGTCCAGGCCAGCGGCTCGCCATCGCGCAGCCGTGCGCGGACCTGCGCGTAATGGTCGTAAAGCTCGGGCAGCGGGTCTTGGCGGGGCGCCAGCCGCATCAGCAGTTCGTTGATGTAGAACCCGGCCAGCATCGCCTGGCCGGTCAGGCGTGGCGCAGCGTCCAGGGCCTCGGCCCCGCGCAGCTGGGCCAGCTCGCCCCGCTGCACGGCGGTCAGGCGGATCCACTGCAATGGCTGCAGGGCCGCGCGCAGCGCCTGGCTGCGCGGGCTGGATACGCCTCGGGCAAGCACCCCGATCCGGCCGTACTGCTCGGTCAGCACCTCCACGAGCAGACTGGTTTCCCGCCACGGGCGGGCGTGGAGCACGAACGCCGGCTCATCCTCGATGCGCATGGTTCAACCGCCCGGGGTTGGAGGGGCCGGCTTATTCGTAGCCGAACGCCTTGAGCGCGGCTTCATCGTCGGACCAGCCTTCGCGCACCCGGACCCAGGTTTCCAGGAAGACCTTGGCGCCGAACAGACGTTCCATCTGCAGGCGGGATTTGGCGCCGATCTCCTTCAGGCGGGTGCCGGCCTTGCCGATCACGATCGCCTTCTGGCCTTCGCGCTCGACCCAGATCACCGCACCGATGCGCAGCAGGTTGCCATCTTCGACGAAGCGCTCGATCTCGACCGTGGTCGCATACGGCAGTTCTTCGCCGAGCTGGCGCATCAGCTGCTCGCGCACCAGCTCACCGGCGAGGAAGCGCTGGCTGCGGTCGGTGATCTCGTCCTCGCCGAACATCGGCGGGGCTTCCGGCAACAGCTTCATCAGGTCGCGGACCAGCGATTCCAGGCCATTGCGCTTCTGCGCCGAGATCGGGTGCACCGCGGCGAACGTGCGGCCCTCGGTGACCTGCTGCAGGAACGGCAGCAGGGCGCCCTTGTCCTTGAGCCGGTCGATCTTGTTGACCACCAGCACCACCGGGATCCCCGAGTCGCTGAGCACGTTGAAGGCCAGCGTGTCTTCCTCGTCCCAGCGGCCGGCTTCGATCACCAGCATGCCGGCGTCCACGCCCTCGAGCGAGCCGCGCGCGGCGCGGTTCATCACCCGGTTCATGGCGCGCTTCTGCGCACGGTGCAGGCCGGGGGTGTCGACCAGCACGATCTGCCCTTCCGGGTAGCTGGCAATGCCGAGCAGCCGGTGCCGCGTGGTCTGCGGCCGGTTTGAGACGATACTGACCTTGGCGCCCACCAGGGCGTTGGTCAGGGTGGATTTGCCGACGTTGGGGCGACCGATGACGGCCACGCTGCCGGAACGATGGGGGGTTGCTTCGTTCACTTGGAATCCAGTTGCTCGAGGGCGGCGGCAGCCGCCTGTTGTTCGGCCAGCCGTCGCGAGGCACCTTCGCCTTCGGTGCTGACAGCGGGGTCGGTTACGCCGCAGCGTACCCGGAAGGTCTTGGCGTGATCGTCACCCGATTCTGACACCAGCTCGTACAGGGGCAATGCCTTCTGCCGCGCCTGCAGCCATTCCTGCAGCCGGGTCTTGGGGTCTTTCTCCGGCTTGCCGGTGGCCGGCAGGGCCTGCATCGAAGCAGTGAACCAGGGCAGCACCACGGTCCGGCAGGTGGCGAAGCCGGCATCGAGGTAGATTGCGGCGACGACCGCTTCCAGCGCATCGGCCAGGATGGAGTCGCGGCGATGGCCGCCGGTCTTCATCTCGCCCGGGCCCAGGATCAGGCGCTCGCCCAGGTGCAGCTCGCGCGCGATCACCGCCAGCGCGCCCTCGCGCACCAGTTCGGCACGGGCGCGGGTCAGCGCGCCCTCGTCGGCCTTGGGCCAGCGTTCGTAGAGCGCCTGGGCCACCACCATGTTGACGATGCTGTCGCCGAGGAATTCCAGCCGCTCATTGTTGGGCGTGCCGGCACTGCGATGCGTCAGCGCCTGCTGGAGCAGGCCCGGATCGTTGAAGGGGTGACCGATCAGGTCACCGCGTTGGAAGGTCTTAGTCGGCACCGCGGAGAGTCAGATCCTGGTTGGTGTCAAATTTGCCCACCACGTCGAGATTGCCGATCAGCTCACGGCGCACTTCGTAGTTGACCTTCAAGTTCCAGCCGCCGTCGATGCGGTCGAACTTGATATCGGAGGGCTTGAGATTCTCGGAATAGCTCATGTGGATGCGCTTGAAGAACAGCTCCTGGACCCTGGCCGGCTCCATGTTGGCCACCCCCGGCTCTTTGGCCAGGCTCTTCAGCGCCGTGCGCACGGCGTAATACTCCTGGTACATCGGGAACAGCTTCATCCCGATGTACAGGAAGAAGGCGACCACGATCAGGACCACTAGGAACGAGGTCAAGGTGATGCCGCGCTGCGATGTCATGTTCTTCATTGCGTTCTCCCCAGATACGCGTGTGCCATCAATCAATGGATACCCGTGCCGATCCGCGACGGCTCGAAACCGTCCTTGCAGAACCAGCCCGAGCAGTTCAGCCAGATCAGGAAGGCCTTGCCGCGCAGGTTTTCCTCCGGCAGCAGGCCCCAGAAGCGGCCGTCGTCGCTGTTGTCGCGATTGTCGCCCATCACCAGGTACTTGCCGGCCGGAACGGTCCACTGGCCTTCGCCGCGGGCGTAGTCGGTCTCCAGCACGGTATGGGTGCGGCCCGGCAGGTGCTCGACCAGCAGCGAGCTGCCCTCGCCCTGGCCGTTATGGCCGGCGTACAGGCCTTTGTTGTCGTATTTGACCGGCTCACCGTTGAGGATCAGGCCATTGCCCTGGAACTCGATCTGGTCGCCCGGCACGCCGATCACGCGCTTGATGAAGTTCTCACCCTTGGCCGGATCGTTGTCCGAGTGGCCCGGGAAGTGAAACACCACCACGTCGCCCCGCTTGGGCTCGCCGAACGGGATCACCTTGGCGTTGTTCAACGGCAGGCGCAGGCCGTAGGAGAACTTGTTGACCAGGATGAAATCGCCGATCAGCAGGTTGGGCATCATCGAGCTGGACGGGATCTTGTACGGCTCGGCGATGAAGCTGCGCACCACCAGTACGATCGCCAGCACCGGGAAGAACGCCCGGGCGTAATCGACCACCACCGGCTCGGTGTCCAGCAGGCCGGCGCGCTGGGCGCGGCGCTTGGCGAAGTACAGCTTTTCAGCCAGCAGGATCAGGCCCGAGGCCAACGTCAGTACGACCAGGAGGAACTCAAACAATTTCATGCAGTGTCCTTGGGAACGATTGCAGCGGTGTGGTGTGCCCCTGCGCGTCCGGCGACACCGATCCGGTGCCGCCCGCCGCTGCCGGGAAAGCCATCCGGCCTTACTTGTCCATCTGCAGCACGGCCAGGAAGGCTTCCTGCGGGATTTCCACGCGGCCGACCTGCTTCATGCGCTTCTTGCCTTCCTTCTGTTTCTCGAGCAGCTTCTTCTTGCGCGAAACGTCGCCACCATAGCACTTGGCCAGCACGTTCTTGCGCATCGCCTTGACCGTGGTGCGCGAGATGATCTGCGAGCCGACGGCGGCCTGGATGGCCACGTCGAACATCTGCCGCGGGATCAGTTCCTTCATCTTCTCGCACAGCTCGCGGCCGCGGCGATCGGCATGGCTGCGGTGCACGATCAGCGACAGCGCATCGACCTTGTCGCCGTTGATCAGCACGTCCACGCGGACGAACGGACCGGCATCGAAGCGCACGAAGTGGTAGTCCAGCGAGGCATAGCCACGGCTGACCGACTTGAGCTTGTCGAAGAAGTCCAGCACCACCTCGGCCATCGGCAGTTCGTAGCTGATCTGCACCTGGCTGCCCAGGTAGTTGATGCCAAGCTGGCTGCCGCGCTTTTCTTCGCACAGCTTGATGATGTTGCCGATGTACTCCTCGGGGGTGAGCACGTTGGCGCGGATGATCGGCTCGCGGATCTCATCGACCTGGTTCACCGGCGGCAGCTTGGCCGGGTTGTCCATGTTGATGATGGTGCCGTCGGTCTTGAGCACTTCATAGACCACGGTCGGTGCGGTACTGATCAGGTCCAGGTTGTATTCGCGTTCCAGGCGCTCCTGCACGATTTCCATGTGCAGCATGCCCAGGAAGCCGCAGCGGAAGCCGAAGCCCATCGCCTCGGAGCTTTCCGGCTCGAAGCGCAGCGCGGCATCGTTCAGGCGCAGCTTGTCCAGCGCTTCGCGCAGGTCCGGATAATCCTCGGCATCGACCGGGAACAGGCCGGCGAACACGCGCGGCTGCATTTCCTGGAAGCCCGGCAGCGGCTTGGCGGCCGGGTCGGCGGCCATGGTCAGGGTGTCGCCGACCGGCGCGCCGTGCACGTCCTTGATGCTGGCCGTGACCCAGCCCACTTCACCGGCGCGCAGGGCCGGCAGCACCTTGCGCTTGGGAGTGAACACGCCGACGTTGTCGACCTGGTGGTTGCGGCCGGTGGACATCACCTGCAGCTTGTCGCCCGCCTTGATCTGGCCCTGCATCACGCGCACCAGCGAGACCACGCCCAGGTAGTTGTCGAACCACGAGTCGATGATCAGCGCCTGCAGCTTGTCGGTATCACGCGGCACCGGCGGCGGAATGCGATGCACGATCGCCTCCAGCACGTCCTGCACGTTCAGGCCGGTCTTGGCACTGACCGGCACGGCATCGGTCGCGTCGATGCCGATCACGGCCTCGATCTCGGCCTTGGCGCGCTCGATATCGGCGGTGGGCAGGTCGATCTTGTTGATCACCGGCACCACTTCCAGCCCCTGCTCAACGGCCGTGTAGCAGTTGGCGACGGACTGCGCTTCCACGCCCTGGGCCGCATCGACCACCAGCAGCGCGCCTTCGCAGGCGGCCAGCGAGCGGCTGACTTCATAGGAGAAGTCGACATGCCCGGGGGTGTCGATGAAGTTCAGGTGGTAGGTCTGGCCGTCTTTGGCGACATACGGCAACGAGACCGACTGGGCCTTGATGGTGATGCCACGCTCGCGCTCGATCGGGTTCGAGTCGAGCACCTGCGCCTCCATCTCACGGGCCTGGAGGCCACCGCAAAGCTGGATGATGCGATCGGCCAGCGTGGACTTGCCGTGGTCGACGTGGGCGATGATGGAGAAGTTGCGGATGAACCGCATCGAATCAGAAGACATAGGTGGCGGCGGCGCGTCGCGTCGTCAGGATGACTGCGGATTATCGCATGGCCGGCCCGGTCCCGCGTGGGCCCGGCGGCGATTGTCGCCAACGGCCCCCTGGAAACGACCGGGCCCGCCGAAGCGGGCCCGGAAACACAGGCGGGGCGGGCTTACTGCCCGGCCTTGACCGCCACGAAGGCACTGTTGCCGTTGGCGCGGACCAGCAACATGACCACGTCACCCTTGCTGTAACCGCCCAGCGCCTTGTTCAGCGCGGCCACGGTGCCGACCGGGGTGCGGCCGACCTGCAGCACCACCAGCCCCGGCGACAGGCCTGCATCACGCGCCGACTGGCCGTTGACCCGGGTGATCCGCACGCCCTCGCCGGCCGCCAGGCCCAGCTGCTGGCGCTGCGCGGCGGTCAGATCGGCCACGTCCAGCCCCAGCAGGGCATTGGCGCCGGTCTCCGGCTTGGCCGCTTCCGCGGCCGGACGGGTGGCGCCGCGCTCGGCGTCTTCGGCCAGTTCGGTCAGGGTGGCGGTGATTTCCCGCTCCTTGCCGTCGCGCAGCACGCTCAGGCGGACCTTGCTCCCCGGCGGCAGCGCGCCGATGGCCGGCGGCAGATCACTGAAGGTATTGATCGGGCTGCCATTGACCGAGCGGATCACGTCACCCGGCTCGATACCGGCCTTGAGCGCCGCGCTGCCCGCGACCACTTCGTTGACCAGCGCGCCGCGGCTGTCCGGCAGGCCCAGCCCTTGCGCCTTGAGGCTGTCGATCGGCCCGACGGCCGCGCCCAGCTGGCCCCGGCTGACCCGGCCGGTCTTCTTGATCTGTTCGACCGCGCCCATGGCCAGGTCGATCGGGATCGCGAAGCTGATGCCCATGTAGCCACCGGACGCGGAGAAGATCTGCGAGTTGATACCGACCACTTCGCCGCGGGTATTGAGCAACGGGCCACCGGAGTTGCCCTGGTTGATGGCCACGTCGGTCTGGATGAAGGGCACATAGCGCTGGTCCGGACCGCCGGTGCTGCGCCCCACCGCGCTGACCACGCCGGCGGTCACTGAGTTGTCCAGCCCGAACGGCGAACCGATCGCGACCACCCACTGGCCCGGCTTGAGCGTATTGGAATCGCCCACGCGCACCGTCGGCAGGTTCTTGGCGTCGATCTTGAGCAGGGCGACGTCGTACTGCTGGTCGCTGCCCACCACCTTGGCGGTGAACTCGCGGCGATCGCCGAGCTTGACCTTCACTTCACTGGCATCGGCAACGACGTGGTGATTGGTCAGCACGTAGCCATCGGCGGAGATGATGAAGCCCGAGCCCATGCCGCGGCCGCGGATGCTCGGCGTGCCGTCATCGGGGCCGTCGGCGCCCTGCCCCGGCATCTGGAAGTCCGGACCGAAGAAGCGGCGGAAGAATTCGGGCATGTCCTGGTCCGCCGGACCGGCCATGCGCGCCTGGCGGTTGCTGCGCACGATGGTGGTCTCGACATTGACCACGCCCGGACCGACCTGTTCGACCAGGTTGGTGAAGTCAGGCAGACCGCTGACCAGCTGCGGCGCCGGCGCCCGCGGAGCGGCGGCCGCCGCCGGGGCGGCAGCGGTGGCCGGCGACGGCGACTGGGCGCAGGCCACCAGTGGGAGCGTCATGGCGATCAGCGCCAGGGCGTGGGTACGGATACGGGCGGTCATCAGACACGAGCCTCCGGGTCAGGAAAAAAAGGGGGGGGGGGGAACGCTCCGGCGCACGGGCCGGAGCGGAGCGTCGCCGCGACGATGCTCAGTCGCGGTGCCGGCGTGCGGGTTCGGCCGTTTCGGCTGACTCCTGCAGACGCGGCTCGAAGGGATAGAACGCAGCCTGCGGCGCCTGCGTGGAGAAGCTCGCATTGAGCGCCCCGCCCGCAGCCGGGGCCAGGCTGGACCGCGGCCAGGGCTTGGCCTGCAGGTTGCCGACCTCACCGAACGGGAACTGCCGCACGGTCGCCGCCGGCATGGCCGGGGTCAACGGCGCCTGGCTGGCAACCGCCCGCTGCGGTTCGGCACTGCGTTCGGCGGCGCTGCCACGCGCGGCCTGCTGGGTGCGCGTGGCGCTGGCGCTGGCGCGGCGTGCGGTGGCCACGTCCTGGCGGCGGCTGGCCGCCGCCACCGCAGCCGCCGGCACCGCAGCCACGGCGAGTGCCTGTTCGGCGGCAGAGGCTTCGGTAACCGGTGCGGCCGGCAGTTCGGCCTGGCTGGCGATGATGGTGGTCGGCGCCTCCAGCGGGGCCTGGGCGGGCAGCTGTTCGCGCGTCATGAACATCGCCACCGCGGCCACGGAGGCGGCCAACGCCGCGCCACCGCCCCAGCGTCGCCAGCTGCCGCGCCGTTGCGCCTGCTCCGGGCCACGCTCCACCCTGGCCTGCATCGCCGGGGCGGGCTCTACGGCCACGGACGCGCGCACACGCTCGGCGAAATCGACCGGGGCCGGTGCGCAGGCCTGCCCGCGCAGCACATCGCCCAGCACCTGCCAGCGTTCGTTGCAGCTGGACAAGGCCTCATCGTGTTCCAGCCGACGCAGCATGAAGCGCGCTTCATCGGCCGACAGTTCACCATCGATCAGCGAGGACAGCTGCTGACGGTAATGGGCGTCGAATTTATCGGGGGACGCGCCCCGGGAAGCATCATTGGACATATCGTGGCTCATGCGCGGCTCTTCTCGCGGGTGGCGCTGCCCACATCGAGCAGCGGCCGAAGTTCAGTGTCGATCGCCTCGCGGGCACGGAAAATCCGCGACCGCACGGTGCCGATCGGGCACCCCATCTTCTGCGCGATTTCGTCGTAGCTCAGGCCCTCCACCTCGCGCATGGTGATGGCTGACCGCAGTTCTTCAGGCAGCGCGGACACTGCCTTCATCACCGTCTGTTCCAGTTCCTGCCGCATCAACTCGCGTTCGGGCGTGTCGGTGTCGCGCAGGCGGGTGCCGCTGTCGTACTGCTCGGCGTCCCCGATTTCGATGTCATCGGTGGGCGGGCGGCGGTTGTGCGCGGCGAGATGGTTCTTGGCAGTGTTCACGGCAATCCTGTGCAGCCAGGTATAGAACTGGGCGTCGCCGCGGAAACTGCCGATCGCGCGGTACGCGCGGACGAACGTGTCCTGGGCGACGTCCTGACATTCACTCCAGTCCGCGATGTAGCGCCCGATCAGCGCGATGACCCGATGCTGGTACTTGCGCACCAGGACATCGAACGCCGCGCTCTCGCCACGCTGAACACGTCGGACCAGCTCCAGGTCCAGCTCCTGTGGTGTTTCAACCTCGGCCATGGGGGGCCGCACTCCTGTCAGCCCAACCGACGTCGGGCAATGAGACTGCCAATCCCGGGAAAAGTTCAGCGCTCGATCACACAGCGCCGCACCAGCTTTTAACCACCGTTCCGTTAAGGTTTCCGATCCAGGCAATGAATCGACGGTATCTCTCCCCAGCTATAGGGATTTGACGGGGAGGAAACAACCTCTGGATCATAGCCCCCTTCTCCATACACAACCGGATGGAACGTTCCCATGCTCTCAGGCTTCGATGGGCTCCGCTTCTCGCATTGGCACCCGCAGATCCGTGACGATGGCGTCGTGGTGCTCAGCCTCGACCGCCAGGACAGCAGCGTCAACGCCATGTCGCAGGACGTGCTGCTCGAACTGGGCGACCTGATCGAGCGGATCGCGATGGACCCGCCCAAGGCGGTGGTGATCCAGTCGATCAAGGCGGCCGGCTTCATTGCCGGGGCGGACCTGAAGGAATTCCAGGCGTTCGACCGCCGCGGCACCGTCAATGACGCGATCCGCCGTGGCCAGAGCACCTACCAGAAGCTGGCCGAACTGCCCTGCCCGACCGTGGCGGCGATCCATGGGCATTGCCTGGGCGGCGGCACCGAGCTGGCGCTGGCCTGCCGTTACCGCGTGGCCTCCAATGATCCGTCCACCCGGATCGGCCTGCCGGAAACCCAGCTGGGCATCTTCCCGGGCTGGGGCGGCAGCTCGCGCCTGCCGCAGCTGGTCGGCGCGCCGGCGGCGATGGACATGATGCTGACCGGCCGCAATCTGTCGGCCTCGGCCGCGCGCAACATCGGCCTGGTCGACAAGGTCGTCGCGCCCGCCGTGCTGCTCGATACCGCGGTCTCGCTCGCACTGAAGGGCACCACCCGCCCGTTCAAGCAGCGCGCGACGGCGTGGATCACCAACACCTGGCTGGCGCGCAGGCTGCTCGCCCCGCAGATGGCCAAGCAGGTCGCCCGCAAGGCGCGCAAGGAGCACTACCCGGCGCCGTACGCGCTGATCAACACCTGGGCGCGCACCGGTGGCAGCCCGATCCAGACCCGCCTGGATGCCGAGCGTCGCGCGGTGGTCAAGCTGGCCGGCACGCCGACCGCACGCAACCTGATCCGCATCTTCTTCCTGACCGAACGCCTGAAGGCCCTGGGTGGCAAGGACCATGGCATCCAGCACGTGCACGTGGTCGGTGCCGGCGTGATGGGCGGTGACATCGCCGCGTGGTCGGCCTACAAGGGCTTCAACGTGACCCTGCAGGATCGCGAGCAGCGCTTCATCGATCCGGCCATGGAACGCGCGCAGGCGTTGTTCGCCAAGCGGGTGAAGGACGACAGCAAGCGCCCGGCCGTGGCCGCGCGGTTGAAGGCCGATCTCGCGGGCGAGGGCGTGGCGCTGGCCGATCTGGTGATCGAAGCGATCATCGAGAATCCGGAAGCGAAGCGTGATCTGTACCAGTCGCTGGAGCCGACAATGAAGGCCGATGCGCTGCTGACCACCAACACCTCATCGATCCCGCTGGACGAACTGCGCGACCACATCCAGCGGCCGGCGCAGTTTGCCGGCCTGCATTACTTCAACCCGGTCGCGCAGATGCCGCTGGTGGAAATCATCCATCACGACGGCATGGCCCCGGAAACCGAGCGTCGCCTGGCCTCGTTCTGCAAGGCACTGGGCAAGTTCCCGGTGCCGGTCGCCGGTACCCCTGGCTTCCTGGTCAACCGCGTGCTGTTCCCGTACATGCTCGAAGCCGCCACCGCCTATGCCGAAGGCGTGCCCGGGCCGGTGCTGGACAAGGCCGCGGTCAAGTTCGGCATGCCGATGGGCCCGATCGAACTGCTCGATACCGTCGGTCTGGACGTGGCCGCAGGCGTGGGCAAGGAACTGGCGCCCTTTCTGGGGCTGCAGGTGCCGGCTGCCCTGGCGACGGTGGAACAGGGCAAGCGCGGCAAGAAGGACGGGCAGGGCCTGTACAAGTGGGAGAACGGCCGGGCGCAGAAGCCGGACGTCCCCGCCAACTACGAGATCCCGGCCGATCTGGAAGACCGCCTGATCCTGCCGCTGCTCAACGAAGCGGTGGCCTGCCTGCACGACGGCGTGGTCGCCGATGCGGACCTGCTCGATGCCGGCGTGATCTTCGGCACCGGCTTCGCCCCGTTCCGCGGCGGCCCGATCCAGTACATCCGCGCCACCGGTGCCGATGTGCTGGTCGAACGCCTCAAGGTGCTGCAGCAGCGCTACGGCGATCGCTTCGCCCCGCGCCCGGGATGGGACTCGCCGGTACTGCGTGAGCCCGTGATCTGAGGCGCGATGATGTGATGTGACGACGCCACCGTGAGGTGGCGTTGTCGTTTGTGCTGCCATCCCTGTGCGACCAGAACAACCTGTTACCGATACAGGCCTCCCGCCCCCACACCCCGCATGCGATCCTCCCGCTCTGTCCCCGCCAGCGAGACCGCCCGCATGACGACCATCATCGCCCCCCGCATCCATGACATCGGTGGCCTGCAGGTACGCCGCGCCGTGCCGACCCTGCAGGCGCGCAGCGTGGGTCCGTTCGTCTTCGTCGACCAGATGGGCCCGGCCGTGCTCTCCCCCGGCACCGGCATCGACGTGCGCCCGCATCCGCATATCGGCCTGGCCACCGTCACCTTCCTGTGGTCCGGCGCCATCGGCCACCGCGACACGCTCGGCTCGGACCAGGTGATCCGCCCCGGCGACGTCAACTGGATGACCGCCGGCCGCGGCATCGCCCATTCCGAACGCACGCCCGCCGTCGAACGCGAGCACGACCATCCGCTGCACGGCATGCAGACCTGGCTCGCGCTGCCGAAGCAGTTTGAAGAGACCGATCCCGCGTTCTACCACCATGCCGCCGCCACCCTGCCCCAGCAGCGCCGCAAGGGGGCCTGGCTGCGTGTCATCGCCGGCCGCGCGTACGGCGAAGAATCGCCGGTCAAGGTCTTCGCCGATACCCTCAACGTTGCCATCGATCTGGATGCCGATGCGGAAATCGATCTCGATACCGGCCACGCCGAGCGCTCGCTCTACATCCTGGAAGGCCAGGCCCAGCTCGATGGCGTGGATGTTCCCGCCCAGCACCTGATCATTCCCGAGCCCGGTGCCCGCGGCCGCCTGCGCGCCAAGACCCCGATCAAGGCGATGCTGATGGGCGGCGAACCGCTGGATGGCCCGCGCCACCTGTGGTGGAACTTCGTGTCCAGCTCCACCGAGCGTATCGAGCAGGCCAAGCACGACTGGGAATCCGGGCGTTTCGGCACCATCCCCGGCGACGACAAAGAGTTCATTCCGCTGCCCACGTACTGACCCGCGCACCGCCATCGACCGTTCGTCGGGTATTGACGCCATCGTCACCCCGATGAACCCCGATTCAGCTACGTTGCGCCTGCCCACCCCGGGCATACACGTGGAGCACGTCGATGAGCATGGGCAAACGTCTGGCCGCCGAGTTCCTGGGCACGTTCTGGTTGGTATTGGGTGGGTGTGGCAGCGCCGTGCTGGCCGCCACGTTCGGCGGCGATGGCAATCCGCTGGGGATCGGCTTTCTGGGCGTCGCGCTGGCCTTCGGCCTGACCGTGCTGACCGGCGCCTATGCGTTCGGTCACGTGTCCGGCGCGCACTTCAATCCGGCGGTCAGTGTCGGCCTGTGGGCTGGCGGCCGCTTCCCCGCGCGCGAGCTGCTTCCCTACATCGTGGCGCAGGTGCTGGGCGGCGCATTGGCCGGCTTCATCCTGCTGCAGATCGCCTCCGGCGCGCCCGGTTTCCAGATCGATGGCAGCCAGGCCGGCGCATTCGCCAGCAACGGCTATGGCGCACTTTCGCCGGGGGGCTACAGCGTCGCCGCCGCCGCCCTCTGCGAAGTGGTGCTCACCGCGTTCTTCCTGATCGTGATCATGGGCTCCACCCACGGCAACGCACCGGCCGGCTTCGCCCCGATCGCCATCGGCCTGGCCTTGACCCTGATTCACCTGATCAGCATTCCGGTGACCAACACCTCGGTCAATCCGGCGCGCTCCACTGCCGTGGCCCTGTTCGCCGGCAGCGGCGCGCTCAGCCAGCTCTGGTTGTTCTGGCTGGCTCCGCTGCTGGGCGGGCTGATCGGCGGCACTCTCTACAAGTGGATGGGCACCGCGCCGCGCTGATGCTCAGGGCCGGGCGGGCAACCCCCGCCCGGCCGCTGACGCTGACAAAGGAATCAACTGAAACCGTTATTTGTACACTGAGTCACATTCCGTTAAGGTCCCGAGCACTCGTCCGACACTGACGGCAGCGAGTGATCCGGTAGACGCGCGGGGAATGCGCCACCACGGCCAGGGGTGTCGACGGCCACCGGAACGCCTGTCAGCGACGGACGCGATCATCGACCTTGGGGGAATGCATGAACGTCCTGCGCGCTGTTGTGTGTGTGTGTCTGCTGGTGTCTGCCGGCGCCGTCGCGGCGCAAGCGACCAGCGAATGTCCGTCCCTGCCCGCCAGCAGCGGCCTGAACTGGCAGCAACTGGCCCAGCGGGACCTGATCCTGTGCAGGGCCAGCACCGCCGATGGGCGTGAAGTGCTCAGCCTGACCTTGAGCGCACGCAATCCGGAGCTGCCGTTGAACCGTGCGCTGCGCCAGGAAAAAGGCAGCTTCGCCGGTGAAACCCTATACTGGTACCAGCCCGACCTGGGCGGCCAGAAGCCGCCGGGGTATGAAACCCGCCGCATCACCGTGGTCAAGTTCGACAGGAACCGCTTTGCCCAGATCGCGCTGTATGCCGGTGACGCCAGCGAACTCGGCTCGCTGCAATTGTTGGCGCAGGGCATGAGCCTGACGCCCTCGGCCGTCGCCGCCGGGCGCTGAGCACGAGGCCGGGACGGTGCACCGCACTCATCCCGCCATTCACGGTAACGCCGGCCGCTGGCCGGCGCCTCCCACACCGTCAGGTGTCCTGCGTTTGTCGGCCAGCGAGCGGTGCCAACGCCCCTCAGAAGCGGCCTTCCTGGAAATCCACGAAGGCCTGCATCAGCTCCTGCTTGGTGTTCATCACGAACGGCCCATGCCGCATGACCGGCTCGCGCAGCGGCCGGCCCGCCACCAGGATCAGGCGCGCCCCGGTTTCACCGGCACGCAGGACCAGCTGCTCGCCGCCGCCCAGCACCGCCATTTCCTGGCGGGCTACCGGACGCGCATCGTCGCCTTCGCCGATCTCCAGCCCGCCTTCGAACACATAGGCGAACGCGTTATGGCCATCGGGCAGCGCGTAGCTCCAGCCCGCGCCGGCATCCAGCGTGATGTCCAGGTACACCGGATCGGTGGCCGGCTGCACGATCGGCCCCACGGTGTCACCCACCTGGCCGGCAATGACCTTGACCTGCACGCCGTCGGCCGGCACGGTCACCGGGATGTGGTCCGGCGCGAACTCCTGGTACGTCGGGTCCGTCATCTTGTCGCGCGCCGGCAGGTTCACCCACAGCTGGAACCCACGCATCTGCCCGGATTCCTGCTCGGGCATCTCCGAGTGGATGAGACCGCGGCCCGCCGTCATCCATTGCACGCTGCCCGGCGTGAGCAGGCCCTCGTTGCCGTGGTTGTCCTTGTGCCGCATGCGTCCGTCGAGCATGTAGGTCACGGTCTCGAACCCGCGGTGCGGATGGCTGGGGAAGCCGGCGATGTAGTCCTCGGCGCGGTCCGTGCCGAATTCATCCAGCAGCAGGAACGGATCCAGATCGGGCAGCGACGGCCCACCGATCACCCGCGTCAGGCGCACGCCGGCGCCATCGGAGGTGGCCATGCCACGGATGGTGCGCAGCACGCGCACCGGGGTTGGGCTGCTCATGGTGACTCCAGGGTCGGTGATCGATCAACAAGATGGCCTCGCCGGCCCCGCCGGCCAACCGTCATGCCCGCAACCGATTGTTCCAAGCGTGATGTTCCGGCGACGTGCACAGACACGCGCCACACCCACCCTACGACCAAAGTACTAGCAGCAAGCCCCCGCCATTGCATTGACCCCGTCAGTGCCAAGGCGGACTCTTACGACGATCTCCAGGGAGACGCAATCTCATGAAAGGTTTTTCGAAACTGGGTTGGGCAGTCATCGCACTGCTTGGCGCATTCTGCCTAGGCACCGTCGCGCTACGCCGCGGTGAGCCCATCAATGCGCTGTGGATCGTCGTCGCTGCGGTCTCCATCTATCTCATCGCGTATCGCTTCTACAGCCTGTTCATCGCCGACAAGGTGATGCAGCTCGATCCGACCCGGGCCACGCCCGCGGTGATCAACAACGATGGCCTGGATTACGTCCCGACCAACAAACACGTGCTGTTCGGCCATCATTTCGCCGCCATCGCCGGTGCAGGCCCGCTGGTCGGCCCGGTGCTGGCCGCGCAGATGGGCTACCTGCCCGGCCTGCTCTGGCTGGTGGTGGGTGTGGTCGTGGCCGGCGCGGTGCAGGATTTCATGATCCTGTTCCTCTCCAGCCGCCGCAACGGCCGCTCGCTGGGTGACCTGGTGCGTGAGGAAATGGGGCCGGTACCCGGCACCATCGCCTTGTTCGGCGCCTTCCTGATCATGATCATCATCCTGGCGGTGCTGGCGATGGTGGTGGTCAAGGCGCTGGCCGAAAGCCCATGGGGCATGTTCACGGTCATCGCGACCATGCCGATCGCCATCCTGATGGGCGTGTACATGCGCTACATCCGCCCGGGCAAGATCGGCGAGATCTCCGTGGTCGGCCTGATCCTGCTGCTGGCCGCGATCTGGTTCGGTGGCAAGGTCGCCGCCGATCCGGTCTGGGGCCCGGCCTTCACCTTCACCGGCATCCAGATCACCTGGATGCTGATCGGCTACGGCTTCGTCGCCTCGGTGCTGCCGGTGTGGCTGCTGCTGGCCCCGCGCGATTACCTGTCCACCTTCCTCAAGATCGGCACCATCGTGGCGCTGGCGATCGGCATCCTGATCGTCATGCCGGAACTGAAGATGCCGGCCCTGACCCAGTTCGCCGCCAGCGGCGACGGCCCGGTCTGGAAAGGCGGGATGTTCCCGTTCCTGTTCATCACCATCGCCTGCGGCGCGGTCTCCGGCTTCCATGCCCTGATCGCCTCGGGCACCACGCCCAAGCTGCTCGCCAATGAGCGCCACATGCGCTACATCGGCTACGGCGGCATGCTGATGGAATCGTTCGTCGCGGTGATGGCGCTGGTGGCTGCCTCGATCATCGACCCGGGCATCTACTTCGCCATGAACGCACCGGCGGCCGTGATCGGTCCGGATGCGGTCTCCGCTGCGGCCTACATCAGCAATACGTGGGGCTTCATCATCACCCCCGAACAGCTGGAGGCCACGGCCGCGGCGATCGGCGAGCCGACCATCCTGCACCGCGCCGGTGGCGCACCGACGCTGGCGGTGGGTATCGCGCAGATCCTGCACGAGGCGATCCCGAGCGGCAGCAACGCGATGATGGCGTTCTGGTACCACTTCGCGATCCTGTTCGAAGCGCTGTTCATCCTCACCGCGGTCGATGCCGGTACCCGTGCCGGTCGCTTCATGCTGCAGGACCTGCTGGGCAACTTCATCCCGGCCCTGAAGAAGACCGAATCGTGGACCGCCAACATCATCGCCACCGCCGGTTGCGTGGCGCTGTGGGGCTACCTGCTCTACACCGGCGTGGTGGATCCCTTCGGTGGCATCCAGACCCTGTGGCCGCTGTTCGGCATCTCCAACCAGATGCTGGCCGGTATCGCGCTGATGCTCGGCACCGTGGTGCTGTTCAAGATGAAGCGTGACCGCTTCGCCTGGGTGACCGGCGTGCCGGCCGTGTGGCTGCTGATCTGCACCACGTATGCCGGCCTGATCAAGATCTTCGACAGCAACCCGGCACAGGGCTTCCTGGCCCAGGCGCACAAGTACCAGGATGCGATCGCCAGCGGCACGCTGACCGCCCCGGCCAAGACCGTCGGCCAGATGCATCAGATCGTGGTCAACGCCTACGTCAATACCGGCCTGACCGTGCTGTTCCTGTTCGTGGTGTTCTCGATCCTGTTCTACGCGATCAAGACCATCTTCATGGCCCGCCGCACTCCGCAGCGGACCGACAAGGAAACCCCGTACGTGGCGCTTGAGCCGCACCAGATGGCGGACCTGTGATGAGCACTGAACTCGTCCCCGCCGGTCAATACCAGGCCCACCGCCGCATCTGGCGGCGCCTGGTGCAGACCGCACGGCTGTGCTGCGGCATTCCTGATTACGACAACTACGTCCGGCATGTGCTGGAGAAGCATCCGGACCGCGTGCCGATGGACTACAAGACGTTCTTCCGCGAGCGCCAGGAGGCGCGATACAGCGGCAAGAACGGGGGGCGCTGCTGCTGACGCCGCAGGGTGCGCATGGTCCCGGCCGCGGGTTGGGACACAGATGAACAAACGGCGGCGCGAAAGCGCCGCCTTTTTTTTCAGACTGCGATCGACACTGCCTGCGGCCGTCCTCAAGCGGAACCGGCCAGCGGCCGGCACTACTGGAGCGTGAGGGGACTCAACGTCACCTGTGCATTGTTCGCCGCGCCCATCCTTCCGGTATAGCGCTGACCGCGCTGGAGCAGGTAGAAGCTGTCCAGGTAGTCGGTATCGTTGGTGAACCAGCCGCTAGGAATTGCCTTGAGAATCGCGCCGCCGATATCAGCAATCACCGCATACTCCGGGGCGAAGGCACCCAGCGCCAGTTTCACGCCTGAAGTGAGGGCGATCAGCAGGTCTTTGTAATTGGTGTCGCCATCGTCTTCGAACAGTTGCACGTTGGCGGTGTCGAACCGGTAATTGCCCCAGATCACCAACGGCTGGCCCGGGGTGTAATCGGTCTTGTCATGGTCCAGATACGGCAGTGACACCGTGGCCATCTCCGGCTCTGCCGTGTCGATCTGCAGCCCGGACACGACCGCGAACACTTCGGCGCCGCCCAATGCCCACGGCTCGCCGTCATTGACCAGGCGAATGCGGTCGAGCCGGGTGACATCCAGAGAGCTCGCTCCATTGGCGGTCACCGTGAGGCGATCTGCCGACTGCAGCCCCCTCGCCTGCAACCCTGCATTGATCAGCGCCATGCCTTCCTGCACCGCCTGACCTGTGTCGATGTCCACGATCAGCACCGGGAAGGTCGGGGCTATCTGCGCGTCCAGCAGATGCTGACGTCCGTGCCGGTCGTAGGCGACCATCGACGTCCAGGTGCGGTCGTCTCCCGTTGGCAGCACCGCTACCCAGAGATCGGCAGGCGCCACCGCGCTCAGCACCTGCCCAGCAGGCACGAAGCTGCGGACCTGCAGCAAACTGCGCGCACCGGCCGGCAAGCCCTTGTACTGGCGGACCAGGCCATCGCGTCCAGCCAGCGTGCGCGCCGCCAGGCTGCTGCCATCCGGATCGGCCCGGGCCATGACCGAGGTCAATGGCAGCCCGCGATCGGGGTGCGCCGCCAGCGCATCGACCACGGCGTCGGCCAATGCCGGCTGACCGAGCCACGCCGCCACATCGCGCGCACTCGCCTCCGTCACCGCATGCACGTTGCCACCGTCGCCCGGTGCGGCCTGTACGGGCAGTACAGAAGCAATCATCAGTACGCCGGTGGTGACCAGCGACATCCAGGTTCCCTTCGTCTTCATCGCATTCCCTGATGGGCGCCGACTGCCATCGACAGATGGGTTCCATGCCGTGCGCGCCCGGCGCAAGGCACAGTGCATGGCGCCGGACCTTACGCGGCGGTATCAGGACGATCCGGCACCTCTTTCACACTTCATGACAAATGAAGCCATTTCTGACAGCTGGACGTGACGGTGATCCCAGACCTTTCGCACCTCAGCGGCACGTCGCCCAAAAAAGAGGCGGCCATCAAGGCCGCCCCGGGAGTCAACAACTAGGAGCGCCTGCTTACGCGCCCGCCATCCACTTCAGGATCAGCCCGGTCACATAGGCCAGGCCGGTGCCGGTGGCATAGCCCACGGTGCCCAGCAGCACGCCAACCGGCGCCAGCGACGGATGGAACGCCGCGGCGACCACCGGTGCCGACGCCGCCGCACCGATGTTGCCCTGCGAGCCGATCGCGAAGAAGAACAGCGGCGCGCGCATCAGCTTGGCGGCGATCCACAGCACCAGGATGTGGGTCAGCATCCAGATCGCGCCCAACGCGAACAGCCACGGGCGGTCCAGCAGCGAAAGCAGGTCCATCTGCATGCCGATGCAGGCGATCAGGAAGTACAGGAACAGCGTGCCCAGGCGCGAGGCACCGGCCGACTCCAGGCGGCGCGCGCGGGTGAAGCTCAGGCCCAGGCCGAGCGCGGTGGACAACAGCACCACCCAGACGAACGCGCTGTCCAGGCTGAACTGGCTGGCCCAGCTCACATTCGTCTTGAACCAGCCGCTCAGCGGTGCGGCGATGGCATGCGCCAGACCGACGCCACCCAGTGCCACGCCGACGATCACCATCAGGTCGGTGAGGCTGGGAATGCGGGCGTTCTGCGCCTCGTAGGCGGAGATCCGGGCCTTCATCTCATCGATGGCACGGGTATCGGCGCCATTGCGCGTATCGATCTGCTGGGCGCGGTTGGCCAGGAACAGCAGCACCGCCATCCACAGGCTCGCGCAGGCCACGTCGACCACCGCGAACTGGCCGAAGGTGGTGGCATCGGTGCCGAACACTTCGCGCATCGCCACCATGTTGGCGCCGCCGCCGATCCAGCTGCCGGCCAGGGCGGCCATGCCCTTCCAAGTATCACCGGCCACGGTGGCCGGGTGGATCCAGGACATCGTCTGGAACGACACGATCGCGCCGAGGATGATGCCCAGCGTGCCGGCGCAGAACACCACCAGCAGCTTCGGGCCCAGCTTCATGATGCCCTTCAGGTCGATCGAGAGTGTCAGCAGCACCAGCGCTGCGGGCAGCAGCACGTCACGGGCGATCGGGTTGTACAGCGAGGTGTTGTGGCCGTCGATCAGGCCGGCGGTGTTGTAGATGGCCGGGATGAAGTAGCACAGCAACAGCGCCGGCACCCACGCGAAAATCTTCTTGAGGATCGGGGTCGGGCCACTGGCGGCCCAGAAGATCACGGCCAGGGTGGCGGCGATCAGGCCGAGGCCGACGATGTCATTAGTGATCAGGGCAGTACTGGGTTCGGTCGGCATCAAGCCATCCTCTGTCGATCGAAGGGAAAAAAAAAGCGCCGCATAGAGCGGCGCCTCCGGAGCTTAACATTGTCTTCACGACGCCACACTTTGCAGCGCAGCGCGCGGGCCGATCACGACGCGGGCAGCGATGCGCGTTCAGAGCGGCCCGGCAGCGAAGCGCCCAGATCGAGGATCACACAGGTACCGCGCGGCACACACGGCTGGATCTGCAGCGCCCAGCCCAGGTGCTCGCACAGCCGGGCGATCAGCTCCAGGCCGATGCCGCTCTGCTCGTTGCGGTCGCCGCGCGCCATGCGTGCATGTACGGCGGCGATCTCTTCCGGGCTCATGCCCAGCCCGGGGTCCTGCAGCGTCACCACGGCCTGCCCGGAGACCTGGATGTGGATGGTGCCGCGACCGCTGTTCTCGATCGCGTTGCGCAGCAGATTGCCGATCGCGGCCTGGACCACGCCGAGCGGGGCGATGATATCCACGCGCGCAAGGCCGTCGATCTCGATGTGCAGGTCCTTGTCGCCCATCAGATGACGATGGTCTTCAATGATGTCCGGCACCAGCAGGTCGAGCGGAATGCGTTCACCGAGCGCGGCCAGCCGGGCCGGGTCGCGTGCGAGCACCAGCAGCAGCTGGATCAGCTGCTCCACCCCCTGGGCCGTGCGGTGCACACGCTGCATCTGCTGGCGCGCACGCTCTGGAATGTCCGGCTGGCCCAGCGCCAGTTCCGAGGCCCCGGTGATCACCGCGATCGGCGTACGCAGTTCGTGGCTGGCGGTGCTGATGAAGACCCGCTCGCGCTCGACGAACTGTTCGTTGCGCGCCAGGTAGTCGTTGAGCGCGTTGGCGATCACGTACAGCTCGGAGCTGGCGCGCGGGTCCACCTCCACCCGTTGCCCGGGCACCCCCGGGTGCAGATCGTCGATGCGCCGTGCCAGCGAGCTCAGCGGCCGCACCAGCCGCCCGACGCCGAAGGAGGCCATCAGCACGGTCACGATGATCATCAGCACGCCGGCCAGCAGCACCCAGCGCGTGGCGAACTGCTCCAGCTCGTGGAAATCGTTGATGTCCAGCACCAGCGCCAAGCGCCCCAGCTGGGTGGTTTCACGCACCATCACCGCGCTGGCGCGGCCGTTGACCTCCACGCCGTCGTGCAGCCCCGGGTGCAGCGTGCGCAGGCTTTCCGGCACCGTCGGGCTGCCGTTGATGTAGAACAGCCGCAGCGTGTCCGAATCCTGCCAGCGGTAGTGCGGCTCGTGTTCGATGTGGTTGACGATGCTGTCCAGCTCGGAGTTGAGCAGCGCCCGCCATGCCGAGTGTTCGGCGTGTTCGTGCACGTAGTTGCCCACGCTGAACACCGCCAGCGAAATCAGCGCCAGGTACCCCAGCAGCCACCACACCATGCGCCGGTGCATCGGCGATGGCGTGGGCGGGCGCTTACGCCACTTCATCTGCACCACCCGCCGCGGAAACGCCGAGGCGGTAACCGACCCGCGGCAAGGTGTGGATCAGCTTCTGCTGGAACGGGCCATCCACGCTGCGGCGCAGTTCGTACACGTGCGAGCGCAGCAGATCCCCGTCGGGCAGCTCGTCACCCCACAGTGCGAATTCCAGCTGCTGGCGGGTCACCGCGCCGGGGCTGGCGCGCATCAGCACCTCCAGCAGCTTGCGGCAGGCCGGATACAGGTGCAGCAGCTTGCCGTCGCGTTGCGCCTCCAGGGTGGCCAGATCCAGCTTGAGGTCGGCCACTTCCAGCACCTTGCGCGGGTTGCGCCCCTTGGCGCGCACCATCAGCGCTTCCAGCCGGATTTCCAGCTCGGGCAGTGCGAAGGGTTTGGTCAGGTAGTCGTCGGCGCCGGCGCGGAAGCCGGCGATCTTGTCGGGGAGTTCGTCGCGCGCGGTGAGCATGATCACCGGCACTTCCGAGCCGTGGTCGGCACGCAGCCGGCGCAGCACTTCGGGCCCTTCCATGCGCGGCAGCATCCAGTCCAGGATCAGGGCGTCATAGGGCTGCGACACGGCCAGGTGCAGGCCGGTCACGCCATCGGGTGCGACGTCCAGTACATGGCCCCGCGATTCGAAATAATCGAATAGATTGGCAACCAGCTGACGGTTGTCTTCAATGACCAGCAACCGCATGGGACACTCTCTTGACCGGTTGGGCGCATGGTAGCCGGAACCGTGTCGGAATCCGGTCGCAATGGGGTGGTTACGACGCTTTTCCTACGCTGTCGGGGAGACAGTGGCTGTTTTGCCGGTGAGCTTGGGCGTGACCGAATCCCTCTTCCTGCGGCGCTGGCCGCGTGTGCTGGTGTGCCTTGCCCTGCTGCTGGCGCTGGCGGCGGGCATCGGCTTGCGCCAGCCCTCACCGCCCGATGAACCCCGTTTCGTGCTGGCCGCGCAGGCCATGGTCGAGTCCGGGCAATGGCTGCTGCCGCACAGGGGCAGCGAGCTGTACGCCGAAAAGCCGCCGGTGTTCATGTGGATGCAGGCCGCCAGCCACCAGTTGTTCGGCGGCTGGAGCATCGCGTTCCTGGTGCCATCGCTGCTCGCGGCGCTGCTGACCCTGTGGCTGACCTGGGACCTGGGGCGGCGCCTGTGGAACCGCCGCGTCGGGTGGTGGGCCCTGCTCGCCTTGTTCAGCTGCCTGCAGTTCGGCCTGATGGCCAAGCGGGCGCAGATCGACATGGTGCTGGTGGCCATGACCACGCTGTCGCTGTGGGGGCTGCTGCGCCACCTGCTGGAAGGCCGCAACCGGCCCGCGCTGTGGCTGGCCGGCTTCGCCGCCGGGCTGGGCACGGTGACCAAGGGCGTGGGCTTCCTGCCGCTGCTGGTGCTGCTGCCGTTCGCCGCCTGGCGCTGGCGCGCGCGCGGCGCGGCGTTGCCGGCCGGCACCGCCCGCGATCTGTGGTGGCTGCTGCCCGCCTTCCTGCTCGGCACGGCGGTCTGGCTGGCACCGCTGGGCGTTGCCCTGCTGCATTCGTCTGACCCCGCCCTGCACGCCTACGCACGCGAACTGCTGTTCAAGCAGACCGGCACCCGCTACGCCAACGCATGGCACCACGTGAAGCCGGCTTGGTACTACCTGCAGGTGATGGCGACCTTGTGGCTGCCGGGCAGCCTGTTGCTGCCCGCCCTGGTGCCGGCATGGTGGCGCCGCCTCAAGCGCCTGGATGGACGCTGGTGGCTGCTGCTGGGGTGGTCGCTGCTGGTGCTGGTGTTCTTCAGTGCCAGCCCGGGTAAACGCGAGGTCTACATCTTCCCGATGCTGCCCGCGTTGTGCCTGGCCGCCGCCCCGCTGCTGCCCGGGCTGCTGCGCCGGGCCGGCCTGCGCTGGCTGCTGTGGGCGTATGTCGCCGTTCTCGGTGTGGCGGCGTTGTATGTCGGCACCCAGTTGTGGTCGGCCAGCACATGGGCGCACGTGCAGCTGGCGCGGCGCGCGATGCCCGACACGCTGCTGCCCGTGCTTGGCGGCTGGCTGATCGCCTTCGGCGTGGTGTTGCTGGCGCTGGCCCTGTGGTGGCGCCAGCACCGGGCAGGCGCGCTGGTGGTCGCGGCGGCCTTCCTGCTCTGGAATCTGTACGGCTGGGTCCTGATGCCAACCCTGAACCCGTACAGTTCCGCCTCGGCCGTGATGCAGCGCGTCGGCAAGCGGATCGGGCCGGAGGCCGAGCTCGGCGTGGTCGCCTGGCGCGAACAGAACCTGCTGCAGGCCGACCGCCCGGTGACCGATTTTGGTTTCAAGACCCCGTGGGACCAGCAGTGGCAGGCCGCCGGCCCGTGGCTGTCACACGCGCCCCGGCAACGCTGGCTGCTGGTGCTCGATGAAGCGATCAGCCCGTGTGTGGACCCGTCGGCGGTGATCGAGATCGGCAGCGCCAACCGCAACCGGTGGCTGCTGTTCCCGGGCACCGCCTGGCAGGCCGACTGCCACGCCGCCGTGACCGCCACCGACACCGCGCAGGACGAGGAAGACTGAACGGCAGGCCGCGCTTAACCGGCGGCCAACATCGCTCCGACCACTCTCCGACACTCCGCTGACGACCATGGCGCCGGAATCTCCCGCCGGCCTCTTCGTCCATGTTTCCAGCGTCCACCGTTGCGCTTTCTTCCCTTCCCGCCGCCACAACCACGCCGCGCTTCCTCCGTGCCCATCTCTGGCTCCCGCTGGCCGTGACACTGTTGGCCAGCGCGGTGCTGATGGGCGCCGGTGGCGACCAGTGGCTGGCCGATCAGCTCTATCGACTCGAAGGGCAGCAGTGGGCGCTGCAGAATGCCTGGGTCACCACCCACCTGATCCACCAGGCCGGCAAATGGGCCAGCAGTGCAGCGGCGCTGGTGGCGATCATGCTGTGCTTCCACGCCTGGCGCAGCGAACGGGCCGCCGCGTGGCGCTGGCCGCTGCTGTACCTCGTGCTCGCGGTCGCACTGGGCACCGGCGTGGTCTCGCTGCTCAAGTCACTGACCAACATGGATTGCCCGTGGGATCTGGCCCGCTATGGCGGCAGCCGCGAGTTCATCGGCCTGTTCGCCACACGCCCAGCGGGGATGCCGCGCGGGGTGTGTTTTCCGGGCGGGCATTCCAGCGCGGGGTTTGCATGGGTCAGCCTGTACTTCGTCGCCCTGATGATGCGCCCTGCCTGGCGCTGGGGCGGTCTGGCGGTCGGCCTGCTGGCTGGCGGCCTGTTCGGGGTTTCGCAGCAGCTGCGTGGCGCGCACTTTCTGTCGCATGACCTGTGGACGTTGGCCACCTGCTGGGCGGTCTCGCTTGGCCTGTACCTGCTGATCGAACCGGGGCGGCTGCGCGAACGCAGCACTGCACCGGTCAGCGCGCAGGGAGAAGCGGCATGAGCACCACCCTTCCGCGCGCCTCGCGCTTCCCTGCGCTGGCCACCCTGCGTGGCTGGCGCCCGCAGTGCACCACCGAAACCCTGATCCTGCTCACCAGCGTGTTCTTCGCGGTGGCCTGCAACGGCCTGTTCTGGCACAGCGCGATGGCCACGCACCCGGGCAGCGTCGGCTTCGCCGTCTCGCTGTTGCTGTTCCTGGTCGGCGCGCACTGTCTGCTGATGGGGCTGCTGGTGTGGCGCTGGAACGCCAAGGTGGTGCTCAGCGTGCTGCTGATCGGTACGGCGCTGGCCGCGCACTACATGAGCAGTTACCACATCTATCTGGATGCGGACATGCTGCGCAACGTGCTGGCCACCGACCACAGGGAAAGCCGCGAGCTGATCACGCCCACCTTGATCGCCCCACTGCTGCTGTTGGCCCTGGCGCCGATGCTGCTGCTGTGGCGCGTGCAGCTGCGCCGGCGCACGCTGGGCAGGGCCCTGCTGTGGCGCCTCGGTTTCCTGCTGCTCTCGGCCCTGATTGCCTTCGGCGGGGCGATGCTGTCCTTCCAGGAGATGTCCTCGCTGATGCGCAACCAGCGCGAGGTGCGCTATCTGGCCACGCCGGGCAACTTCCTGCTCGGCCTGCCCAAGGCGCTGCGCGGCGACAACCCGATCCAGCGCGCTCCGAAACTGCCGATCGGCACCGATGCCAAGGCCACCCCGCGTGCAGCCGGCAGCCGCCCGCGCCTGCTGGTGATCGTGATGGGCGAAACCGCGCGCGCGCAGAACTGGGGCCTCAACGGCTATGCCAGACAGACCACGCCGGAACTGGTCCAGGCCGGGGTGATCAACTTCCCGGACATGCATTCGTGCGGCACCAGCACCGAAGTCTCCCTGCCCTGCCTGTTCTCGCCCTACGGACGCCACGACTACGACGAGAAAAAGATCCGCGCGCACCAGTCACTGCTGCACGCGCTGGACCACGCCGGCATCGCCACGCTGTGGCGCGACAACCAATCCGGTTGCAAGGGCGTGTGCGAGGGCCTGGAAATGCAGCCGCTGGATGATGCCAAACACCCGACGCTGTGCGCCAACGGGCGCTGCATGGACGAGATCCTGATCGACGATCTGGCCACCCAGGTCCGCGCCAGGCCCGGTGACCGCGTGGTGGTCCTGCACCAGCTGGGCAACCATGGGCCGAGTTACTTCGAACGCTATCCGGCGCGCTTCCGCCGCTTCACCCCGACCTGCGATACGCCGGACCTGGGCAAGTGCAGCCGCGAGCAGATCACCAACAGTTACGACAATGCGCTGCTGTACACCGATCACCTGCTCTCGCGCACGATCGGCACACTGAAGGGCATGGACGACTACGACACGGCGATGATCTATCTCTCCGATCACGGCGAGTCGCTTGGCGAGAAAGGCCTTTACCTGCATGGCGTGCCCTACGCGATCGCCCCGCAGGAACAGACCCGGGTACCGATGACGATGTGGTTCTCGCCCTCGTTCGCGGCCAACCGCGGGCTCAACCTGGCCTGCGTGCGGGCGCGCGCGGGCAAGTACACCGACCACGACAATCTGTTTCCGTCGGTGCTGGGGCTGATGCAGGTCAAGACATCGGTGTATGAGCGTGACCGGGATCTGTTTGCTGGGTGCGAGGTTTGAGGACGTCCGCGCTTTGGTGATGGTCCAGCGTCCGGGGCGGAAAATCGCCCGCTTTTCGCCTTCCAGTTGAGGCGAGGCAGGCCATACCGTGGCGGGACCGTGCTGCCTTGCCCCTTGCGGTGTGCCCGGCGCTTCACTAGCCTTCGCCGGTCTGTCACCACCCAAGGATGTGCCCGTGAACCACCGCCCGCTCCTGCTGGCCCTGGCAGTCAGTGCTGCCGCACTGACGCTGGCGGCCTGCCAGAAGGAACCGTCCCCCACCGATGCACCGGCCACGGGCACCACCCAGTCCAAGGAAACCGCGGACCAGTTCATCGCCCGCGTCAACGCCGAGTACAAAGCCATGTACCCGGAAATGACCTCGGCCCAGTGGCTGTCTTCGACCTACATCAATGACGATTCCGAGCGCGTCGCGGCCAAGGCCAACGAACGCTGGCTGACCGTGCTCAATGGCTGGATCGCCCAGGCCGGCCAGTACGACGGCCAGCCGATGAGCGAAGACACCAAGCGCCAGATCCACCTGCTCAAGCTGATGACCTCCATGCCCGCCCCGCGCGACCCGGCCAAGCTCTCCGAGCTGACCCGCATCGCCAGCCGCATGGAAGGCGCCTATGGCTCGGGCAAGTACTGCACCGACGAAGCCAACCCGCAGAGCTGCCGCCAGCTCGGCGACCTGGAGCAGGTGCTGGCCCGCAGCCGCGACTACGACAAGCAGCTCGACGCCTGGCAGGGCTGGCATGGCACCACCAAGCCGATGCGCGCCGACTACGAGCGCTTCGTCAGCCTGGTCAACGAAGGCGCCAAGGAAATGGGCTTCGCCGATGCCGGCCAGATGTGGCGCAGCGGCTATGACATGCCCGCCGACCAGATCGGCCCGGAAACCGACCGGCTGTGGGACCAGGTCAAGCCGATGTACGAGCAGCTGCACTGCTACGCACGCACCAAGCTCGATGCGACCTATGGCAAGGACAAGGCCGAGGTCAATGGCGGCCTGATCGCCGCGCACCTCACCGGCAACATGTGGCAGCAGGACTGGTCCAACCTGTGGGACCAGTTGGAACCGTATCCCGGTGCCGGCAACCTGGACATCACCGCCGCGCTGGAAAAGCAGTACCAGACCAACCTGAGTGGCGCCCTGGCCAAGGCCGGCAGCGGTGCCAACGTCGAAGCGCTGTACAAGGCGCAGCGTGAGGCCGAACTGCGCACCGCCAAGCAGATGACCGAGCGCGCGCAGGATTTCTACGTCTCGCTGGGCATGCCGGCGCTGCCGAAGTCGTACTGGGACAAGACCCAGTTCATCAAGCCGCTGGACCGTGACGTGGTCTGCCACGCCAGCGCGTGGGACATGAACATGGACGGCGACGTGCGCACCAAGATGTGCATCAAGCCGAACGAAGAGAACTTCACCACGATCTACCACGAGCTGGGCCACATCTATTACGACCTGGCCTACAACCCGCTGCCGCCGTTGTTCCAGGGCGGTGCCAACGATGGCTTCCACGAAGCGATCGGCGACACCATCGTGCTGGCGATGACCCCGCAGTACCTGAACTCGATCGGCCTGGTCGACACGCCGCAGGAAAGCCGTGAGGCGACCATCAACGCGCAGATGCGCATGGCCCTGAGCGGCGTGTCGTTCCTGCCGTTCGGCCTGATGATCGATCGCTGGCGCTGGGGCGTGTTCGACGGCTCGATCACCCCGGACCACTACAACCAGGCGTGGTGGGACCTGAAGGCCAAGTACCAGGGCGTGGCCCCGGCCAGCGCGCGCGGTGAGGAATTCTTCGACGCGGGCGCCAAGTACCACGTGCCGGGCAACACCCCGTACACCCGCTACTTCCTGGCGCGCATCCTGCAGTTCCAGTTCTACAAGGGCCTGTGCGATGCCTCCGGTTACAAGGGGCCGCTGCACCAGTGCAGCTTCTACGGCAACAAGGAAGCCGGCCAGAAGTTCTGGGCGATGCTGAGCAAGGGCGCCAGCCAGCCGTGGCAGGCGACGCTGAAGGAAATCACCGGCGGCGACAAACTCGATGCCGGCCCGATGATCGAGTACTTCACCCCGGTCAACGAGTGGCTCAAGCAGCAGAACCAGGGCCAGATGTGTGGCTGGCAGCTGCCGGCCAGCACGACGGCTGCGGCCACGGCGGCGCCGGCAACGACCAAGCAGTAATCCAACGCGCAACCCTGGCAATCAGGAAAAGGCCGACAGCGATGTCGGCCTTTTTCTTTGCTTCCGCCCCGTCCGCTCTTCCGCGCAGCGCGTGAGCCGGTTCACAGTCCGTGCGCGCGGGCCTCTCGACAAGCATTGCGTGAAAAAGTGATCCAATGCGATAGACAGGTCCGATGCAGTTCAAGCTTCCACAACGTCATGCAGAACGCGACACGTGATGCCGGTGTGTGAGCGTTACGGTCAGTGCTCGTTCCCTTGCGCTGGATTGCCCATGACCCGTCACACCCTTCTGGCCGCTGCGGTGCTGGCCGTACTTGGCTGCGCCACGGCCCACGGCAGCAACGCCGCCTTCGCCGTCACCCGGTCCGCCTCGGCGGATGCCGACTCCCGTCCACCGCTGCGCACCGCCGCCATGCCCGCCGCCAGCGATACCTACGACCCGACCCAGACCTACGTCGCCGGCTGCGTGGTGATCTTCCAGTCGCGCTATTTCAAGGCGAAATGGTGGGCCAACGTCGGCGAATCGCCCGCGGCCATCGACCCGGCCCAACCATGGCTCTCGCCTTGGGAAGAGATTGCCGAAACCGCACCCGGCTGTGACGATGACACCGGCGGTCCGGGCCCCGGCGGCCCCGATCCGCTTGACCCGGTCGAGATCCCGCTGAGCCAGCTGCTGGCCGACGAGGCCCGCCTCACCGACTTCCCGTTGATGCAGCAGACGCTGGCATCGATTCGTACCTTGCCCAACACCCAGGTCCAGGCCGTCGAGCCACTGCGCGCGGCCAACCCCGAGAACGTGCGCCGGGTCGAAGCGCTGCTGGATGCCGCGCAGTTCGACGACCTCTTCCCGATGCGGGCCCCGGAGTACACCTACCGGGGCTTCCTGCAGGCGTTCGCCAAGTTCCCGGCGATCTGCGCCTCCTACACCGATGGCCGCGATGCCGACGCCATCTGCCGCAGGACGTTGGCAACAATGGTGGCGCACTTCGCGCAGGAGACGGGCGGCCACGATGCGCACAGCCCGATTCCCGAGTGGCGCCAGGCGCTGGTGCACGTCCGCGAGATGGGGTGGAGCGAGGAAACGCCCGATGGCTACGCAGGCGAATGCAACCCGGCCACCTGGCAGGGCCAGACCTGGCCGTGTGGTGTGTTCGAGAGCGGCCCTCACGCCGGTCGCTTCAAGAGCTACTTCGGGCGGGGCGCCAAGCAGCTGTCCTACAACTACAACTACGGACCGTTCTCCGATGCGATGTTCGGCACCGTGCGCACCCTGCTCGACCAGCCCGAGCTGGTCGCCGATACCTGGTTGAACCTGGCCAGCGCCGCGTTCTTCTACATGTATCCGCAGCCGCCCAAGCCCTCGATGATGCATGTGATCGACGGCACCTGGCAGCCCAACGCACGCGACCTCGCCAATGGTCTGGTGCCCGGCTTCGGGGTGACCACGCAGATCATCAACGGTGGTGTGGAATGCGGTGGCAGCACTGAGCACCTGCAGTCGCAGAACCGGATCACGTACTACCGGGCCGCGGCGGCTCACTTCAACGTCCCGGTGCCGGGCAATGAAGTGCTGGGCTGCAAAGGCATGAAGCAGTTCGATGAGGGCGGCGCTGGCGCTCTGCCGATCTACTGGGAAGAAAACTACGATTGGCACGAAGGCAACGTCGGCGGCAAGAGCTACCAGTGCAAGCTGGTGACCTACCAGACGCCGTATTCGGCGCTCAAGCCCGCCGATTACGTGAAATGCGTCATCGACAAGTTCGATAACGTGGACGTGATCGACGACCTGCGCGGTCGCTGAGGGACGACGGGGCGGCGCGGGTGCGCCGCCCCGTGTTGTTTCAGGACGCCGGCTTCAGCTGGGCGGCCAGTTCCACTTTGAACTGCTCGAAGTCCATGCCGTCGGCCTTGGCTTCGGCGTGCGCCGCGTCTTTGAGCGCGTCCGAATACACCAGACGCACCGGGGTGCCCTGGCGTTCGTGCAGTTCAGCGGCCTGCATGATCAGGGCCAGCACCCGCGCTGCACTGGGGGTCTGGCCGGCGATACGGCCGTCCATGCCCAGCACCCACTCACCATCCCGGCGGACAATGCCGGCCAGCAGCGTGCGCTGCTGGTCGCGCAGCTCGGCATGCGGCTCAACCGGCGTGGCGTTGGCCTGCTCACGGTTGGCGGCCTGGGTTTCACGGCGCCGGCGGATGTCGCGGCGCAGCTTGGAGGTGGTCGACATGGGGAAATCCGGACTGCGGCAAAGCGCCAAGGATACCGCACGGGCCCCGGCGGGCCCGTTCTGAAGCGGCTGCGGCCGGCTCAATCCAGGACCTTGCCGTGCCGCCAATAGCCCATGAAGGTGATGGCCTGGCGGTCGATCCCACAGGTCTTCACCAGGTGCCGGCGGATCGCCATCACCGCGCCGGCCTCGCCGGCGACCCAGGCATACAGCCCGCCACCCGTTGCACTGGCCTGCTCCCACAGGATGTCCTGATCGATGTCGATCTCGGCCAGTTCCTGCTCACCATCGCGCGGACCGTAGGGACCGATCCGGGCCCGTACCGCGTCCTGCAGCCGCTGACCATGCGCGGCGCCCTCGCGGGCCAGCCAGAACAGCTGCGCACCGGGCGGTGCCTGCAGCGGCAGCACATCCGCTTCGTGCTCCACCTCCAGGAAGGCCTGCACCTCCGGCGGCTGCGGCCACTGCGCCAGGCCTTCCAGAATGCCGGCCACGGCTGGCAGCGCAGTGTCATCGGCCACCAACAGCACGCGCTTCACCTGCGCCGGCGGCTTCCACTCGTAGCCCTCGCTGCTGGCTTCAACCCGCGCATCCGGCGCCAGCAGGCCGACCCGTTCGCCGACACGTGCCTGCATGGCCCAGCGCGAGGCGGGGCCGGTCTCGCCGTGCAGCACGAAATCGATATCAACTTCGCCCACGTCAGGGCGCAGCGCACGGAGGGTGTAGGTGCGCATCGGCGCACGCTCTGTGTCGGGCAGCGCGCGATAACGCGCGTACCAGTCCTCGCCCTGCGGCACCTCGGGGGCTGCCTGGCCGGCGAGCGGGAAGAACACCTTGATGCGCTGATCCGGCCCGTCGGTCTTCATGTTGGCCACATCGGGCGCAGCGAAGACCATGCGGGTCAGCGACGGAGAGAGAACAGTGCGCTGCTTGAGCGCGACATCGAACAGGCGGTAGGTCTGCTGGGCAGCCATGCAATCACCCTGAATTGCGGCGGACGCGGCGTCCGCAGGGGAGCGTATTGGCTGTCGTGGAGCACGAACTGGCTGGCGAAGGCACAGGATACGCCGCAGTCGCACAATGGCAATGCCGCCACGCCTGCATTCTGTGCAGGCGGGGCGTGCGTGTGGCTCACTCGATCGGCGTGAGCAGGTCGCGGCGGCGTTCGCAGTGCCGCTCCCAGTACCAGAAGCTGCCGCCGATGGCGAAGAAGCCTGCGTAGCCCAGGGCCAGATGCAGCGGGTTGCTGCTGAGCATCGGCGAGACCACGCCGGCCACCACGGTGTTGATCATCAGCTGGATGAACATCTGCATGGACGAGGCCAGGCCGCGCTGATGCGGATACATGTCCAGCACGGCCAGCGCCAGGATCGGGAAGATCAGCGCCATGCCGACACCGCCAAGGAAGATCGGCATCACTGCCCAAGGCAGCGCGATCTGCGGCACCGACACCACGTAACCGACGTTCAACAGCGCCGAGACCGCACACAGCCCGAAACCGATCGCGATCTGCCGCTGCGGCACGATCCGCCCGGCCATGCGGCCGGACAGGAACGAACCGACCGTCATGCCGCCGATGGTGGGAATGAACAACCACGCAAAGCCGCCCTCGCCCAGCTGCAGGTGCTGCATCACGAACACCGGCGCGGAGGCGATGTACAGGAAGATGCCGGAGAAGTTGAAGGCGCCGGCCGCGGCCAGACGGAGCAGGCGCGGGTTGGAGCCCATGCGGGCATAGCTGCGCAGCAGCGCGCGCATCGACAGCGGTGTGCGGGCCTCGACCGGATGGGTTTCGGGCAGCCACTTGCCGGTGGCCAGCAGCAGCACCACGCCGAACAGCACCAGGAACCAGAAAATCAGCGGCCAGTCGCCGCCACCGAGCAGGATCCAACCGCCGATGATCGGCGCGATCGCCGGCGCGACGCCGAAGATCATCGAGACCTGGCTCATCAGTCGCTGCGCGTCGGCACCGTGGTACAGATCGCGGATCACCGCACGGCCGACGATCACGCCCACGCCGGCGGTCACGCCCTGCAGGGCACGGAAGACCAGCAGCGTGGTCATGTCCCGTGAGAGCGCGCACCCGATCGAGGCGCCGATGAACAACACCAGCCCGCCGATGATCACCCGGCGCCGGCCGAACGCATCCGACAGCGGGCCGTGCGCCAGGCTCATCAGCCCGTAGAACAGCAGGTACACGCTGATGGTCTGCTGCACCGCGACCTGGTCCACCTGCATGCGGTCGCCCAGCAGCAGGAACGCCGGGAAAATGGTGTCGATCGAGAACGGACCGAACATCGCCAGGCCTGCGAGCAGCAGGGCCAGGCGGCGGGTCGAGGGCGAGGCGGGCGTCATGCGGGCTTCCGTCAGCGGCCATGCGCAATGCACGGCGGGCGCCAGCCCGGAACGGGCGGCGCCAAATGAATACGAGGATCCGGTGATCATAGGCCTTTGCCGCCCCCGGCACCATGGCCAAGCGCGGTTTCCGGGGTCCGTGCGTCCCCGTATTCAGGTGCTGGAAAGGCCCAGCGAGTGGAAGCGCTGGGCTATAATCGCCGGGCTACATGGTGGGAGAAGCGGCGCTTTGTTTTGAAGCACCCGCTGCCGAAGGCGCAACGCCCGTAATCGCTCAGGCCCGATACCACCCGTACCAAAACTCTGGAGAGACCGGCGAGTGCCGGCGCCGAAGGGGCACGAAGCACGCCGATGCGCGCTTTTAAACTCTCAGGCAAAAGGACAGAGGGGCACCCAGGAAGACCGCAAGGTCCGGTGGATCGCTGTCGCCCGCGACGCGCCCTGGCCCGGCCGCCTTCCGAACGTGCGTGCCCACTCTCCGAGATGCCAGCCATGTCCCAGAACACTCCCTCCCTGCGCGAGCTTGAACACAGCCACGCGTTCGTCGAACGCCACATCGGCCCCAACGACGCCGAAATCGCGCAGATGCTCGACGTGGTCGGCCACGCCTCGCTGGACGCGCTGACCGATGCGATCGTCCCGGCCGGGATCAAGTCGCCGGCGCCGCTGGACCTGCCCGAGTCGCTGACCGAAGTGCAGGCACTGGCCAAGATCCGCGCCATCGCCGACAAGAACCAGGTGTTCCGCACCTTCATCGGCCAGGGCTACTACGGCACGCTCACCCCGAACGTCATCCTGCGCAACGTGCTGGAAAACCCGGCGTGGTACACCGCCTACACCCCGTACCAGGCCGAGATCTCGCAGGGCCGCATGGAAGCGCTGATCAACTTCCAGACCCTGTGCGCCGACCTGACCGGCATGGAGATCGCCAACGCCTCGCTGCTCGATGAAGCCACCGCCGCCGCCGAAGCGATGACGCTGGCCAAGCGCTCGGCCAAGAGCAAGTCCGATACCTTCTTCGTGCACGACGCGGTGCACCCGCAGACGCTGGAACTGCTGCGCACCCGCGCCGAGCCGATGGGCATCGTGCTGCGCGTGGGCACCCCGGCCGAGGCGATGGAAGCCGAAGCCTACGGCGTGCTGCTGCAGTACCCGGACACCTTCGGCCATATCGGCGACTACAAGGCGCTGGCCGATGCCGTGCATGCGCGCGGCGGCCTGGTCGCGGTGGCCACCGACCTGCTCGCACTGACCCTGATCGCCGCCCCCGGCGAATGGGGCGCGGACATTGTGGTCGGCAACTCGCAGCGCTTCGGCGTGCCGTTCGGCTTCGGCGGCCCGCATGCCGCCTTCATGGCCTGCCGCGATGCGTACAAGCGCTCGATGCCGGGCCGCCTGATCGGCGTCTCGGTCGATGCGCAGGGCAATGCCGCTTACCGCCTGACCCTGCAGACCCGCGAGCAGCACATCCGCCGCGAGAAGGCGACCTCCAACATCTGTACCGCCCAGGTGCTGCTGGCGGTGATGGCGTCGATGTATGCGGTGTACCACGGTCCGGAAGGGCTGACCCGCATCGCCCGCCGCACCCATCGCCTGGCCGCGATCCTGGCCAGTGCGCTGCGCGCTGCCGGCGTCAACGTCGGCGAGCACTTCTTCGACACCCTCCACGTCAAGGATGTCGATGCCAAGGCGATCCACGCCAAGGCCGCCGCGGCGCGCATCAACCTGCGCGCGATCGACAGCGACGCGGTCGGCATCAGCCTGGATGAAACCACCACCCGCGCCGACATCGTCGCGCTCGGCCAGCTGTTCGGTGCCACGGTGGATGTCGATGCCCTCGACGCCGCCACCGCCGACGCGCTGCCGGCCGGCCTGGTGCGTACCAGCGAATTCCTGACCCACCCGGTGTTCAACACCCACCACAGCGAGCACGAACTGCTGCGTTACCTGCGTTCGCTGGCGGACAAGGACCTGGCGATGGATCGCACCATGATCCCGCTGGGCAGCTGCACCATGAAGCTCAACGCCACCGCCGAGATGATTCCGGTGACCTGGCCGGAGTTCGCCAACATCCATCCGCTGGCCCCGGCCGACCAGGCCACCGGCTACAAGGAACTGATCGACGGCCTGGAAGCGATGCTGGTGGAATGCACCGGCTATGACGCGGTCAGCCTGCAGCCGAACTCCGGTGCGCAGGGCGAGTACGCCGGCCTGCTGGCGATCCGCGCCTACCACCGCTCGCGCGGCGAAGGCCATCGCGACGTCTGCCTGATCCCGGATTCGGCGCACGGCACCAACCCGGCCTCGGCACAGATGTGCGGCATGAAGGTCGTGGTGACCAAGACCGATGCCAACGGCAACGTCGACCTGGACGACATCCGCGTCAATGCGGAGAAGTACAGCGACCGCCTGGCCGCGTTGATGATCACCTATCCCTCCACGCATGGCGTGTTCGAGGAAGAAGTGGTGGAAATCTGCGAGATCGTGCACAAGCACGGCGGCCAGGTGTACACCGACGGCGCCAACATGAACGCCCTGGTCGGCGTGGCCAAGCCCGGCAAGTGGGGCTCGGACGTGTCGCACCTGAACCTGCACAAGACCTTCTGCATTCCGCACGGCGGCGGCGGCCCGGGCGTGGGCCCGTGCGCGGTCAAGTCGCACCTCGCCCCGTTCCTGCCGAAGGTGCTTGGCGGCGAAGGCGATGTGGGCATGGTCAGCGCGGCCAGCTTCGGCAGCGCCTCGATCCTGCCGATCAGCTGGATGTACATCACGCTGATGGGCACCGCCGGCCTGCGCAAGGCGACCCAAGTCGCGCTGCTCAACGCCAACTACATCGCCAAGCGCCTGGCCCCGCACTTCAAGACCCTGTACACCGGCCGCAACGGCCTGGTGGCGCACGAGTGCATCCTGGACGTGCGTCCGCTGGAGAAGACCTCCGGCATCGGCGCCGAGGACGTGGCCAAGCGCCTGATCGACTTCGGCTTCCACGCCCCGACCCTGAGCTTCCCGGTCGCCGGCACGCTGATGGTGGAGCCGACCGAAAGCGAATCGCTGCACGAACTGGATCGCTTCATCAACGCGATGATCCAGATCCGCGAAGAGATCGCCGCGATCGAAGACGGCCGCCTGGACAGCGAGGACAACCCGCTCAAGCACGCCCCGCATACCGCTGCGGTGGTGTCGGCCAGCGAGTGGGCCCACGCCTACCCGCGCGAGCTGGCGGCCTTCCCGCTGGCCAGCCTGCGCCAGCAGAAGTACTGGCCGCCGGTGGCGCGCGTGGACAACGTGTACGGCGACAAGAACGTGATGTGCGCCTGCATCCCGGTCGATGCGTACAAGGAAGACGAGGGCGTGGAGATGTAGGTGTCGACCGATGGTCGGCACGATGCCTGACAGGCGTACCGACCAACGGTCGGTACCTACCTTGATCGGCATGCATCTGGAATGAAAACGGCCCGCATCGCGCGGGCCGTTTTTTGTTGCGTGCCCTTGCGGGGTGTGCCGACCAACGGTCGGCACCCACCACCCGCCCGGGGTCAGTCGGCCCGGCGGCTGGCGCGCACGCGGCGGGCGACTTCGCTGCTGATGGCGATCACCGCCGTCAGCGCGGCCATCGACAGGAACTGCAGGCGCGTGTGCGACTCGGACAGCAGCAGGCCGAAGATCAGCGCCAGCACCCCCAGGCCGATCACCGTGAGGTACGGATAGCCGGCCATGCGGAACGGCAGGCGGGTGCCGTCGCGGTTGGCACGGTGGCGCAGGATCAGCTGCGACAGCAGCGAGATGGTCCACACCAGCAGGCAGGTCGAGCCGACGATATTGAGCAGTACCGGCAGTACCTTGTCCGGGAACAGCAGCTCCATCACCGTCGCCGCAAAACCGAAGAGCACGCTGGCCAGCACCGCGATGATCGGCACCTGGCGCGGATCGGTCCAGCCCAGCACGGCCGGCGCCTCGCGACGCTGGGCCAGCGAGTACATCATCCGCGACGCGCCGTACAGATTGGCATTGAGCGCCGACAACAGCGCGATCACCGCGATCAACGTGATCGCCGTGGCCGCGCCAGGAATCTTGGCCGCTTCGAGCACAGCGGCAAACGGCGAGCGGAGGGCCTCGCTGGTCCACGGCACCACCGAGATGATCACGCTCAGCGAGCCGATGTAGAACACCAGGATGCGCCAGGCCACGGTGCGGATCGCGCGGGCGATGCTGCGCTCGGGATCTTCGGTTTCCGCCGCGGCCACCGCCACGATCTCGGTGCCGCCGAAGGCGAACACCACCACCAGCAGCGCCGCGCCGATGCCGGCCAGGCCCTTGGGCATGAACCCGCCGTGCTCGGTGAAGTTGCGCAGGCCCGGTGAGGCCACGTCCGGCAGCCAGCCCATCAGCAGCGCCACGCCGATCAGGATGAAGCCGACGATCGCGGCCACTTTCAGGATCGCGAACCAGAATTCAAACTCGCCGAAGTTCTTCACCCCGAGCAGGTTGATCGCGGTGAAGAACAGCATGAAGGCCAGCGCAGCCATCGGCACCGGGATCGCCGGCCACACCGTGGCGAGCAGGCCAGCCGCACCGACCGCTTCAGCGGCGATCACGATCACCAGCTGCACCCACCACAGCCAGCCCACCGTGGCACCGGCAGTGGCCCCCATGGCATCAGCGGCGTACACCGAGAACGCGCCGCTGGTCGGCTTGGCTGCGGCCATTTCGCCCAGCGCGTTCATCACGATGATCACCAGTGCGCCGGCCACCAGATACGACAGCAGGACCGCCGGGCCGGCGGCCTGGACGCCCACGCCGGAGCCGAGGAACAGGCCGGCACCGATCGCGCTGCCCAGGCCCATCATGATCAGCTGGCGAGGCTTGAGCGCGTGCCCGAGGCGGGTATCGGCGGGCGGAGTGGCAGGAGCCGGAGTCTGGGATGCGGGCATCGGAATCGATTGGCGGGCAACAAGTGCGACACCATACCCTGTCGGCCGCGCGGCGGCATAGGCCGGAAGCCCCACCCCGCCTCAGGCGGCGGCGCGCTCCCCGATCTGGGCGCGATAGGCCCGGGGCGACAGCCCGACCTCGGCCTTGAACTTCCGGGTGAACGCACTCTGGTCGGTGAAGCCACACGCCTGCCCGATGCTGGCAATGCTGTCCGGGCCGTGCAGCAGGTGCACCGCCATCTGGATGCGCAGCCGGGTCAGCACCTGCTGCGGGGTCATCTGGAACACCTTGCGGAAGGTGCGCTCCAGCTTGGACAGCGAGAAGCCGGTGATGTCGAGCAGGGTCTGCATGCGCACGTTCTCGGCGTAATGCGCATTCAGATGGGCCAGGGCCAGGCGCAGCTGTTCGTACTGGGTGCCCAGGCTGTCCTTCTGGCCGAGGTCGCGCGAGATGCCGATCAACCCGCGGATCTGCCCGTCCACCAGCAGCGGCCGCTTGCAGGTCAGGCACCAGCCCGGCTCGCGGTTGGCGAACAGATGCAGTTCCATCAGGTTCTCGATGACCTTGCCGGCCAGCACCTGCTCGTCCTGGGTGGCGTAATCGGCCCCCAGGCCGGTGGGATAGATCTCCGCCGCGGTCCGCCCGATCACCTCCTTGCGCGACTTCAGGCCCAGCCGGCGCAGCATGGTCTGGTTGATATGCGTATACCGCCCGTCGCAGTCCTTCATGAAGAACAGGACGTCGGGGATCGCATCAAACAGGGCTTCGATGTCGGCGGGTTCAACGCGCATGCGGCTGGGAAAGACAGGAGAAGACGCGCCCAAGGATACCTGCCCGCGCGCGCCTCACCCAGCGCCCGGGCGCCGCATGTGAAGCGCGGGTGCAAGCAGCGTCGTGTTTTCGCACCTTCGATTAACGCCCGGCCCGCCAGTGTGAGGTGATCCCCCTTCCCGCCAGCTCCCGGAGTCGCCTCATGGCCGCCAGCAAGAAAAGCACGAAGAACGCCCCCGCACCCGCCACCGATGTCCGCGGCGAAGGGGATGAACTGCACCAGCGCGCGGGCAACGGCCACCCCGGGCTGACCACCAACCAGGGCATTCCGGTCGGTGACAACCAGAACTCGCTGCGCGCCACCCCGCGCGGGCCGACCCTGCTGGAAGACTTCATCCTTCGCGAGAAGATCACCCACTTCGATCACGAGCGCATCCCCGAGCGCATCGTGCATGCCCGCGGCAGCGCGGCGCACGGCTATTTCGAGCTGACCCGCTCGCTTGGCGAGTACACCCGGGCGCGGATCCTCAATGAAGTGGGCGTACGCACCCCGGTGTTCACCCGTTTCTCCACCGTGGCCGGTGGCGCCGGGTCGGTCGACACCCCGCGTGACGTGCGCGGTTTCGCGGTCAAGTTCTATACCAAGGAAGGCAACTGGGACCTGGTCGGCAACAACATCCCGGTGTTCTTCATCCAGGACGCGATCAAGTTCCCCGACCTGATCCACGCGGTGAAGATGGAACCGGACCGGGCATTCCCGCAGGCAGCCAGCGCGCACGACACCTTCTGGGACTTCGTCTCGCTGATGCCCGAATCGATGCACATGATCATGTGGGCGATGAGCGACCGCACGATCCCGCGTTCGCTGCGCACCATCGAGGGCTTCGGCATCCACAGCTTCCGCCTGATCAACGATGCCGGCGAGTCGACCTTCGTCAAATTCCACTGGCGGCCGAAGCTGGGCATCCAGTCCACCGTCTGGGACGAGGCGGTGAAGCTGCAGAGCGCGGACAACGACTTCCACCGCCGTGATCTGTTCGAGGCGATCACCACCGGCAACTTCCCCGAGTGGGAACTGGCGGTACAGCTGTTCACCGAGGAACAGGCCGAGGCTTTCCCGTTCGACCATCTGGATTCGACCAAGATCATTCCCGAGTCGCTGGTGCCGCTGACCGTGATCGGGCGCATGGTGCTGGACCGCTGGCCGGACAACTTCTTCGCCGAAACCGAGCAGGTAGCCTACTGCCCGGCCAACGTGCCGCCGGGCATCGACTTCAGCAACGATCCGCTGCTGCAGGGCCGCCTGTTCTCCTACCTGGATACCCAGCTCAGCCGCCTGGGCGGCCCGAACTTCCACCAGATCCCGGTCAATGCGCCCAAGTGCCCCTTCGCCAATCATCAGCGCGACGGGCACATGCAGATGAACATCCCCAAGGGACGGGTCGCCTACGATCCCAGTTCGCTGGAGGGCGACAGCCCGCGCGAGACCGCCGATGGCTTCCCGAGCCACGCCACCGCGCCGGATGACGGCCGCAAGGGGCGCGTGCGGGCCGACAGCTTCGCCGATCACTACAGCCAGGCCCGGATGTTCTTCCGCAGCCTGGAGGCACCGGAACAGGCTCATCTGGCCTCGGCGCTGGTGTTCGAGCTGTCCAAGGTGGAGACGGTCAAGGTGCGCGAGCGCACCGTGAGCCATCTGCGCAACATCGATGAGGCCCTGGCCAAGCGGGTTGCCGATGGTCTGGCGATGCCGGCCCTGCCCGAGCCGGCCGCCACGCAGACCCCGGCGCAGGATTTCCCGAAGGCGCCGGAAGTGCGCATCATCGGCCGCACCAAGGACCTGCTGACCGGTCGCTGCATCGGCATCCTGTTCGACGAGGGCTCCGATGCGGCGCTGATCGCCAACCTGCGCAAGGCGGCCGACAAGGCCGGCGCCAGCGTCAAGCTGGTTGCGCCCAAGATCGGTGGCGCCAGGCTCAGTGACGGCAAGACGCTGGCGGCGGATGGCCAGCTGGCCGGTACGCCGTCGGTGGTCTTCGATGCGGTGGCCGTCGTACTCAGCCCCGAGGCGGCAAAGAAGCTGGGCAAGGAATCGGCCGCAATCGATTTCGTCAGCGATGCCTGGGTCCACCTGAAGGCGATCGCCGCCGATGATGGCGCGCAGGCGCTGTTGAAGATCGCGCGTGTCGGCAACGATGCCGGGGTGGTGGAAGCCGAGGATGCCAAGGCCTTCCTTGCCGCCGCCGCTACGCGGCAGTGGGCCCGCGAACCGAAGGTGCGCACGCTCTCCTGAGCGGCGCCACCTTCGTCACCAGACAGGAGCATGACCATGCCGCGCGGTGATAAATCCAGCTATACCGACAAGCAGAAGCGCAACGCCGAGCATATCGAGGAAAGCGAGAAAGACCAGGGCCGCAGCGAAGCGGCTGCGGAGCGCATCGCCTGGGCCACGGTCAACAAGCAGGATGGTGGCGGGAAGAGGAGCGGTAGTGCGAACAAGACCGCCGCCAAGACCACGACGACCTCGAAGACCGCGGCGACGAAGAAGGCAGCGGTAAACAAAACCGCTGCGAAGAAGGCCGCTGCGAAAGCAGCGCCCGGGAAGGCCACCAAGAAGACTGCAAAAAAGACGGCGACGCAGGCCGCTGAAAAAGCGACGACGAAAACCGCGATCAAGAAAACGGCAAAGAAGGTGGCGAAGAAGACCGTCGCCAAGCAGGCCACCGGCAAAGCGGCCTCGAAAACCGCCACCGGGGCGCCTGCGAAAAAGACGGCAGCGACCGGCGCCCGCAAGCGAGCAGCCGGCAAGGGCTGACGTACGCGCAGGGCCGACCGTGCATCTACCGCGTGCTGCCTGAAGCAGCAGGCGGCAGAGCACTTACCGTTGCGCTTACCGCGCCGCTGGCGCGGTGGACGGCCTGGATGGGGTGACCGTTCGGGGCGCCACCGGTTTGACTGGCAAGGGCAACGACTGCAGCCGACGGATCGCGCTGATCGGCACGGCTTCGGCGCGCCGTTGCTCCGGCCACCACAGGAACACGAACGCACTGCTGGATCCCAGCAGTTTCGCGGTGCCCGGCAGCGCTGCAGCGTCACCTCCGAGCACGACCTGCACTGGTGTACCGCCCCTACCATCGCGGATCTTCTCGGCCGAGCTCAGCGCATACAGCGCCGCGCCGAATGCCATGAAGCAGACCACCGCAATACACATGCCGGTCAGCGGACGCAGCCCGGAGAATTCCCAGTTCATCCACGGCGACTCCGAGAACAGCATCCGCCATCCCCAATGCCGCGCACGCAGGCGTGCCACCTTGGCTGGATTGCGCCGCCGCAGTGTTTCCGGCCAGCCCAGCAGCACTGCCAGCAACGCGCCCAACAGCAGGATCAGCACGTAGGCCGGATCACGCAGCCCGGCCACCAGGAAGTCGCTGACCTGCAGGTAATCCAGGATCGACAACCGGAACTTGAAATAGAAGAAGTAGCTCGACCACAACCCCAGCACGGACAGGAATACGTAGCCCCCACTCACCATCAACGCCGGCTCCTGCCGCAGCAGGCGCCAGATCACAGCCACCATCGAGTCTTCATTGCCGTGCGTGACCGGCAGCAACGACCAATCGGTCGGCGTCTGCTCCGCCGGGACATCCCCGTGAATGCTGCCCTCGTCCCTGTTGCCCATGCGCCCCCCCCCCGTTCGGCAGAGCATCGCGCACTTTGGCGATGGACGGAAGCGGGCCGGCCTTACTGCACGCTGAAACTGGCGACCGTGGCGTGCTCGGTTCCCTCGATGCGCAGGTCGATGGCGAAGCGGTCGCACAGCCGGTGCACGATCGCCAGGCCGAGCCCGAAGCCGGCGCTGCCCTCGCCTTTCGCGAATGGCTGCATGATCGTGTCAGGGTCACCTGCCGGCGCCGTGTTGCGGATGCGCAGTCGTCCAGCCGCCACATCGATGTACACCTCACCCGCCCGGGTATGCGCAAACGCATTGCCGACCAGATTGGCCAGCAGCATGTGCAGCACCGGCCCCGGTACCGGCAGGCTCACGTCGGCTGGCACGTCCACCCGCACCGCCACCGGCTTGCCCTCCAGCAGCACGGCCTGCTCGACCACCACCTGTTCCAGCACCGGCAGCACCGCCAGTGGCGTCGCGTCCTGTTCCACGTTCTCTTCGCGGGCCAGTGTCAGCAGGGTGATGACGGTCTGTTCGAGTTGACGCGCCGAATGCTGGACATGCGCGAGCTGCCGCCGCCCGGCCCCGGACAGGCCAGGTTCGCTGGCCAGCTGTTCGGTGGCACTGCGGATCACCGCCAGGGGCGTGCGCAGCTCATGGCTGGCATCACGGGTAAAGGCATGCTCGCGCGCAATGAAGGCACGCACGCGCCCGCTCAGATTGTCCAGGCCGCGGGCGAGCACGCCGACCTCGTCATCGGGGAAGTCCCCGGCGAACCCCACCGGCAACCTGTCCGGCGCCATGCCGTCGACCAGCGCCGCCAGCTTCGACAAGGGACGCGTGGTCCGTCGCGCCAGCCATGCGCCGGCCAGGATGGCGACCACCACCACGGCCAGCCCGGACCAGGCCAGCAGCGCCAGAATCTGGCTGCGCATCGGCCGCACCACCAGCTGCTGGCTGACCTCGGCGACCAGCCATCCCGGTGTACCGGCTCCGCCCGGCGGCAGCGCGCGCAGGTGATAGTGCCGCCCTTCGGTGCCGGCGATCTCGCGGCGCCATGGCTCAGCATCGAAGGCGGCCTTGAGATCCGTGGGGAAGCTGGCAGGGCTGTCATGGACCGCCATGAACGCATTGCGCGGTGGCGACCAGGTCCCACTCGCGGCCCGCTGCTCCAGTTGCTGCTGCGCTTCCTGCTCAAGCATTGCGTCGAAGAACCGGTCTTCGACGCTGTACACGAACACCGCCACGTACAGGCCGAACAGGCCGGCCACCGCCAGCGCGAACACCGCGAAGGCCAGCATCAACCGGTTGCGCAGGCGATGCACCCGTGCCGTCATGCGTCGGCCTCCAGCCTGAAGCCGACCTCGTGCACGGTCTTGAGCATCGGCCGGTCGAAGGGCTTGTCCAGCCCCTGTCGCAACAGATACAGATGCGAGCGCAGCGGATCCGAGGGCGGTGCTTCATCGCCCCAGAGGCGCCGGATCAACTCGCTGCGGGTCACCGTGCGCGGCCAGGCTTCGGCGAGCAGCACCAGCAGGCGGTAGGCCGTCTGCGGCAACTCGATCGGCTGCTCACCGCGGTGTACGGTCCCGCTGCGGCGGTCGATGCCGAGAGATCCGACGCGCAGCACATGCCCGTCGCGTCGGCCGTGCCGATGGGCCAGGGCCAGGCACCGCGCCAGCAGTTCCTCGCCTGCGAACGGTTTGACCAGGTAATCATCGGCACCGGCCTGGAAGCCGACCAGCTTGTCGGCCAGCGTGTCGCGCGCGGTCAGCATCAGGATCGGGATGTGGCGGTCGGCCTGCTCACGCAGATGGCTGCATACGCGCAGGCCATCCATGCCCGGAAGGGTGAGGTCCAGCACCAGCACATCCGGCGGCTCTGCCAATGCCATCTGCAGGCCACTGCGGCCATCGGCGGCAAAGGCCACGCGATGGCCGCGGGCCTCCAGCAGCGTGGCCATGCCGGCGCGCAACGCCGGGTTGTCCTCGATCACCAGGATGTGCAGGCCATCGTCCATGGGTCAGCCTTCGATCGTGTCCTTGAGCTGCTTAGCTTCGGCCATGTCCGGGTGGGTTTCCAGCAGTTTGCCGAGTACCGCGCGCGCCTGTGCCACCTCGCCCAGCCGCCAATGCGCCTGTGCGATGCCCAGCGGCAGCTGCGGTTCGCTCATGTACGGGGCGGCCAGCTGCATGATCGACAGCGCATCACGTACAGCCGCATCGTCCTGCGCGGCCTGCAGCTGGTAGTAGCCGAGCACGCCGATCAGCTGATCGTGATAGCCGGTACGGTTGCTGGCCAGCTCGCGCTTGACCGCCTCGCCTTCACCGGCCAGCAGCCGCTGCACCAGCGCCATGCTGGCCTCATCGCGCCACGGCGTGCGCGCGATCGGCGTGCGGCCGGTGGCCTGCACGATCGCCTCGGCCACGGCCGGTGTCGAATAGGGGTTCTGCCCGGTGATCAGGCGCCCGTCCACCACCAGCTTGGGCATCATCAGCGGCGCCTGCTCCCAGCGCGCGCCACGCTCGCGCAGCGCGGTTTCCAGCAGGAACGGAAACTCCTTCGCCCAGCGCTTGCCGAACACCCCTTCCTCTGCATTGGTGAAGCCGGTCATGCGGCGCCCGGCCACCAGCAGCGATCCGTCCGCCAGCCGCACGTCCACCAGTGCGGCCGGGCCGTGGCAGACCGCCGCGACCACCGCGCCACGGTCGTGCATCGTGCCGAGCAGCCCCCGCAGCGCGGGGTCGGCCGGCAGGTCGAACATCGCGCCCTTGCCACCGACCACGTAGACCGCCGCATAGTCGGCGGCGCTGAGGGTCGCGGTGGCGCGGGTATCGGCCAGCAGTGCGGCCGCGGCCGGATCGGCCAGGACGCGTGCGTTGAAGGGCTCCTCGGCGTTGAACTTGTCGGCCTCGACCGGTCCGCCTTGCGGGCTGGCGACCTGCACGGCCAGGCCGTTGTCGCGGAAGATCAGGTAGGCCTGCGCGAACTCGTCCATCTCGAAGCCGGGACGGGTCTTGCCCTGGTCGCGGCCTTCGCCGCTGACCACGATCAGCACGGTATCGGTGGCCGCAGGGCGGGCATGCACGGTGGAAACGGCCAGCAACATGGCCAGGGCGGCACCGGTGCGGCGCAGCAGGGACAGCATCATGGGCGACACTCCTTGGAAGGTGGCCCCAGCCTGCCGCGCCGATGTGAATCAGATTTCAAGCTGTCGCGCACGTACACGCAGCTGAACGACCTCACTGCGCCGGGCCGGGTCGATGGCTCCCCCGGCCCGAAGATGCGAAAATCCCTCCCCCTCCAGGGCAGGCCCCGCGCCAGCCGATTCCCGAGATACCGTGAAGACCCCCCAAGGCTTGCAGGCGCTGATCGACGACGGCGTGATCGATGAAGTGCTCCGCCCGCTCAAGAGCGGCAAGGAAGCAGCGGTATACGTGGTCCGCAGCGGCGACGACGTGCGCTGTGCCAAGGTCTACAAGGACATGGCCCAGCGCAGTTTCCAGCAGCGCGTGCAGTACCAGGAAGGCCGCAAGGTCCGTGGCAGCCGCGAAGCGCGCGCCGTGGGCAAGGCGAGCAATTACGGCCGCAAGCAGCAGGAAGCGGCCTGGAAGAACACCGAGGTCGAAGCGCTGTACCAGCTGCGCGATGCCGGCGTGCGCGTGCCCGAGCCGTACGGCTACTTCCACGGCGTGCTGGTGATGGAGCTGGTCACCGATGCCGAGGGCTATTCCGCCGCGCGCCTGGGCGAGGTCGAGCTCAGTCCTGAACAGGCCCGCGAGTTCCACCAGATCCTGGTCCGCCAGGTGGTGCGGATGCTGTGCTGCGGCCTGATCCACGGCGATCTGTCGCCGTACAACGTGCTGGTCGGCCCGGAAGGCCCGGTGGTGATCGATTTCCCGCAGGTGGTCAGTGCGGCGGGCAACAACGCCGCGCGCACGATGCTGCTGCGCGACGTCAACAACCTCACCGCCTATCTGGGCCGCTGGGCGCCGGAACTGCTGGAGACCTGGTACGGCGAAGAGATGTGGGCGCTGTTCGAGGCCGGCGACCTGCTGCCGGACAGCGTGCTGACCGGCGAATTCGAACAGGATGAAAGCAGCATCGACCTGGATGGCGTACGCCATGCCATCAACGATGCGCGCGAAGAAGCGCTGATCCGCCAGCAGGGTCGCGAGGCGGCGGAAGAGAACGACGACTGAGCCCGTCCGCCGGCAGCGTGCGCCGGCGGACGGGTTCGACCGGCACAACGCCCCGCCGACGCGGCGCGTTCCGGTTTACCCGGCGGGCCGCGCGATCATGCCGCCTGCAACGGCGCCGGCCGGACCCGCGCCGTGGCATCGGGTTCCAGGGTGAACACCGCCACCGACCCGGTCAGTGCGTGCGCCTGCTGCTCCAGCGCGCGGCTGGCGGCGGTGGCTTCTTCCACCAGCGCCGCATTCTGCTGGGTGACCTGGTCCATCTGCACCACCACCTGGTTGACCTGCTCGATGCCCGCGGCCTGTTCCTTGGTCGCCGCGGCGATGTCGCTCATCAGCTGGTTGGTGCGCGAACTGGCCTGGGTCAGGCGGGCGATCGCCGCTTCGGACTGCACCGTGACATTCAGCCCGGTCCTGACGTTGGCGCTGGCGTCGTCGATCAGCTCCTTGATCTCCTTGGCCGCGGTGCCGGCACGCTGGGCCAGGGTCCGGACCTCGGTGGCGACGACCGCGAAGCCGCGCCCGTTCTCGCCGGCGCGGGCCGCTTCCTCCGCAGCGTTCAGCGCCAGGATATTGGTCTGGAACGCGATGCCGTCGATGACCGAGGAGATCTCGGCGATGCGCGCCGAGGACTGGTCGATCTGGCTCATCACCGCCGCCACCTGCGCGATCGCCTGCTCGGTCGCCTTGACCGCGGCACCGGCTGCATGGGCTTCAAGGTCGGCCTGGTTGGCCAGTTCGGCGTTTTGCCGGACCGTGGAGGTCAGCTCTTCCATCGACGCGGCCGCCTCCACCAGATTGGCGGCCTGCTGCTCGGTGCGGCGCGACAGGTCATTGTGGCCGGCCGCCAGTTCCTGCGCGGCATCGTTGATGCTGCCGGCCGCGCCCTGGATCTGCCGCACGATGCCGGTCAACTGCCCGGCGGTCACCGTGGCATCGTCGCGCATCTGCGCGAACACACCCTCGTAGTGGCCCTCCATCCGCGCGGTCAGGTCGCCGGTGGAGATCGCGCGCAGCACCTGCGACAGGTCGGCGATGCTGCTCTGTGAACTGGCCATCATGCCGTTGAGCTGGGCCACCATGGCCCGGAACTGGAACTGGAAGGCCTGCTCGCTGCCGCGCACCGAGAAGTCACCGGCACGCGCGGCGGCGGCCAACGTCTCGATCTGCTGGTTGATCGCCATCAGGCTGTCCTTGACGTTGGCCATGGTGGTGGTCAACACGGCCTTCTCGCCGGGGTAGCTGTCCAGGTCGCGACTGAGGTCGCCGATCGCGTAGCGCTGCATCACCTCGACCATGTGGAACTCGACGGCGACGTGGGAACCGACCAACGCGTTCGTGGCGTGGATCATCCGCCCGAAATCGCCGGGGAAGGCCGTCTCATCCATGCGATGGCTGATGGCCCCGGCTTCATGCTGACGCGCCATGTCCAGCTGCGCGGCGATGGCGCCCTGGACGCTCTGCCGAACCGTGGCCATCGCGTTGCCGAGCTGGGTGATCTCATCGCGGCCGCCCAGATCCACGTCGTGGGCCAGATCACCCTTGGCCATCCGGTTGGCCAGACCGACGGCGCGGGCCAGCGGACCGGTCAGGCTGCGGCCGATCAGCACGGAGGCGGCGATGCCGACCACCAGCGCGATCGCCCCCAGCACCAGCAACTGCAGCAGGGTCCGCTCACCCAGCCGGATCGCCTCGGCAGCGGCCTGGCGGCTTTGCTTTTCCTCGTAGACCACGCCATTGCTGAGCGCCTGGTTCCAGCCATTGGCCGCCTGCTGCACGGCGCCGAGGGTGAGCGCCGTGGCACCGGCAACATCGCCCTGCTGCAGCTGTTCGCTCATCTGCTTGTTGAGCGGACGCGCCACCGCGCGGGCTGCCGCGATGGCCTCGCCGATGGCCTTGTCCTCGGGCTGCGTGGGCAGCGCCTGGTAGGCGGCCCAGCTGGCTTCATAGCGCGCGACCAGTGCGGCGATGCGCGCTTCGTCATCGGCCAGACCGTCGCCCTGCCGGATCAGCATCTCCCGGCGCACGACCATCATCTGGTTGTTGGCATCGAGCATGTCCGAGAGCAGCCTCACCTTGGTCACGTTGACCTCGACCACCTGCTGCATCGCGCGCTTCTGCACGGCGCTGCCGGTCGCGCCGGTGGCCACGACGGCCGCCACCAGCAGCAACAACAGGCCAAAACCCATACCTAGACGCCAGACGACACTGACGTTGCGCAGATAATTCATGAGACATCCAAAAACGTGGGGGGTGGGCTGGTATCGGCGCCAGGGCCAGCGGCTTGACCGGCTAGCGTGATCACGCTGTGAATGGATTCACCTTAGGCGCGCCGCGTGCGCGTTCCCGTACGCCACTCAGCCGCGCGTCAGGGTTTTCACGGCGAGTGCGCACACCGGGCAGGCATGGTGGAAACACGTTCCCGCTGGAGTTGCCGATGTCCCTTCGCCTGCACCGAATCGCCCGCCTCACCGCGCTCGCCCTCGCCTTGGGAGCGTCCTCCGGCTGGGCGGTCGCACAGACGGCACCCGCGGCCACTCCCGCTGACACGGCCACCGCCAAGACACCCGTGGCGACCGGCGTCCGCTCTGATCTGCACGCGCAGGTGCTGCTGGATCGCGCCCATTTCTCGCCGGGGCAGATCGATGGCGAAGTCGGCTCGAACCAGAAACGCGCGGTCTCCGGCTTCCAGGCCGCGCGAGGATTGAAGGTCACCGGCGAACTGGACGATGCGACGTGGAAGGCCCTGCAGCCGGACAGCGCTCCGCCCTTGGTGCGCTATACGCTGACCGCCGAGGACGTTGCCGGCCCGTTCAACCCCGTGCCGAAGGGCCCGGCCGAACAGGCCAAGTTGAAAGCGCTCGGCTTCGGCTCGGTGGAAGAGGCGCTGGGCGAACGCTTCCATGCCTCGCCGGAACTGCTCAAAACCCTTAACCCGGGCGTGGACCTGGGCAAGGCCGGCAGTGTGATCCAGGTACCGAACATCTCCGTCACACCGTTGGCCAAGGCCAGCAAGCTGGTGATCGACAAATCCGACTCGACGCTGCGCCTGTTCGATGCCGACGGCAAGGTCTATGCGCAGTTCCCGGTTTCCTCGGGCAGCAGGCATGACCCGCTGCCGATCGGGAAGTGGAAGATCCTGGGCATTTCGCGCGATCCGACCTTCCACTACAACCCCAAGCTGTTCTGGGACGCCAAGGCCGGTGACAGCAAAGCGGTGCTGCCGCCCGGCCCGAACAACCCGGTCGGCGTGGTCTGGATCGATATCTCCAAGCCGCACTACGGCCTGCACGGCACCCCGGAGCCCGGCCACGTCGGCAAGACCGAATCGCACGGCTGCGTGCGCATGACCAACTGGGATGCGCTGCAGGTGGCCGACGCAGTGGATGCCTCCGTGCCGGTCGTGATGCAGGAGTAAGCAGATGAAGATCCTGCGACTGCTGGCGGTGGGCCTGGTCATCGGCGTGGTCGGGTACTGGCTGCTGGGGCCTGGCCCCTCTGCCCGCCTGGGAGCCGCCGAGCCGGCCAAGATAGGCTCGGCCACGAGTTCCACCCGCGCCGCACTCGATGCGCCACCGCCACCTGCTGCCACCCCGGCCCCGACGCCGGTACCGATCCAGACCACGCCCACACCGCCCGCGCCTGACGCGGGCGGTGCCGCACCGGCACCGGCAAACGCGGCCGGCGCCTTGCTGCTCCCGGTGCAGGGCATCGGTGCCGAGCAACTGCAGGACACCTTCACCGATGCACGCAGCGAAGGTCGCGTGCACGATGCGATCGACATCCTTGCGCCAAACGGCACGCCGGTGCTGGCGGTTGCCGATGGGACGGTCGAAAAGTTGTTCGACAGCGTGCGGGGCGGGCTGACCGTGTACCAGTTCGAGCCGAGCGGCCGCTACTGCTACTACTACGCGCACCTGGACCGCTATGCCGACGGTCTGGCCGAGAAGAAGACCATCAAGCGTGGCGAGGTGATCGGCTATGTCGGCAGCACCGGCAATGCCAGCCCCGACGCGCCGCACCTGCATTTCGAGATCCACGTACTGGGCCCGGAAAAGCAGTGGTGGAAAGGCGAATCCATCAACCCCTATCCGGTGCTGAAAGGTCAGCAGGCGCTCTGATCAACGGGGGCCGGGGGTAGCGTCCCGGATCGCCCGCGCCAGTTCCCAGGCACGGCCGCGCAGCGCATCCAGGCGGTCATTGAGTTCGCCAGCGTCTGCCTTCCACTGGAAGCGGCCGTTGCTGTAATCCTGGCCAAGCGCGAGGTCGTTGAAAGACCCCATGCCACCGTAGGCGCGCAGAAGGCTTTCCGGCGCGCCGGGATTGCCCTGCTCGAGCTGGGTGATGACGCGCCGCATCCAGTCCGCCCAGTGGCGTTCGCCGTCGCCGCGCAACAGCGCTTCAAGCTCGGATACCACCGCATGCAGGGCGCGGTTCGCGCTGCTCATGCCGATGCCCGCCTGATCTCCCGTTTCCATGCCGCCCCGGTGTCTCGTTGAGTGGCTGCACAGCATGCCATGGTGTCGATGGCGCGGGCGCGAACGTTGCGGTCAGCTGCCCGGGCGCACTCAGTAAAACTACTGGCGCGAATGCGGGAAATTGCCGTTGTCGCGGTCATCCACGCGGCGGACACTGGGCCCTGACGGCACGCCCTGCCCGTTCTGGAGAAGACCGTGACGATGTCCGCCCCCCGTATCGCCCTGCTCGTGTTGTCTGGCGTACTCGCAGCAGGTGCTGCCGCGGCGCAGGACCTGCCTGCCACCGCATCGGACCGCTTCGCGATGCTGGATCGCAATGGCGATGGCAAGGTCAGCCGTGATGAGTATGACGGTGACGCGTTCTTCCGTCTGGTCGATGCGGATCACAACTACCGCGTGAGCGTCGATGAAGTACAGGCGGTACTGGGACCGCAACGCGACGGTGAGTTCTCCGCTACCGAGTGGCTACGCATCGCCGACCAGAATGGTGACGGTGAACTGAGTGCCGAAGAGATGCGCCGCTCCTCGGAGATGCGTTTCCAACGGCTGGATGCGAACAAGGACGGCAACCTGGAGTTGTCCGAAGTACGGGTGGGCATCGGCCAGCGCTGAGGCGCCCCGGCCACGAAAAAGCCCCGCTTTCGCGGGGCTTTTCCTGCACCTTCAGACACTACCGGGCATGCCCGGCACGCCCGCGCCTGATCAGGCGAACGGGTCCTGCAGGACCATGGTGTGGTCGCGGTCCGGGCCGGTCGAGACGATGCTGACCGGGCAACCGGCCAGCTCTTCCAGCGCGCGCAGGTAAGCGCGGGCGGCCGGCGGCAGGTCATCCCAGTTGGTGATGCCGTGGGTGTTCTCGGTCCAGCCCGGGAACTCCAGGTACACCGGGGTGCATTCTTCCCAGCCCTGCGCGTCCAGCGGCGCGTACTCGGTACGCTTGCCACGGTATTCGTAGGCGATGCAGACCTTCAGCTTCTCCATGCCGTCGAGCACGTCCAGCTTGGTGATGCACAGGCCGCTGATGCCGTTGATGGCCACGGCGCGCTTGAGCGCGACGATGTCCATCCAGCCGCAGCGACGCGGGCGGCCGGTCGAAGCGCCGTATTCGGCACCGCGGTCGCGGATGCCCTGGCCGACTTCATCGTCCAGCTCGGTCGGGAACGGGCCACCGCCGACGCGGGTCGCGTAGGCCTTGGCGATGCCCAGCACGTAGTCGATCGCATCGGCGCCGACGCCGGCACCGGCCAGTGCACCACCCACGGTGGTGTTGGAGCTGGTGACGTACGGGTAGGTGCCGTGGTCGATGTCCAGCAGTGCGCCCTGGGCGCCTTCGAACAGCACGCGCTTACCCTGCTTGCGCAGGTCATGCAGGATGCCGGCGACGTCGGACTTCATCGGCTCGACGTATTCGCCGAAGGCCAGTGCTTCGTCGTAGGTCTTCTGGAAGTCGACCGCGTCGGTATTGAGGTACTTGGTCAGCACGAAGTTGTGGTAATCCAGCGCGGTGCGCAGGAGTTCTTCCAGCTGGGCCGGGTAATGCAGGTCGGCGATGCGGATGCCGCGACGCGCCACCTTGTCTTCATACGCCGGGCCGATGCCACGGCCGGTGGTGCCGATCGCCTTGCCGCCGGCAGCGCGTTCGCGCGCCTGGTCCAGGGCGATGTGGTACGGCATGATCAGCGGCGCGGCCGGGGAGATCTTCAGGCGCGAACGCACTTCCACGCCGGAGGTTTCCAGCTCGGCGATTTCCTTCTGCAGCGCGGCCGGCGAGATCACCACGCCGTTGCCGATCAGGCACAGCGCGTCTTCGCGCAGGATGCCCGACGGGATCAGGTGCAGCACGGTCTTCTTGCCATTGATGACAAGGGTGTGGCCGGCGTTGTGGCCGCCCTGGAAACGCACTACGGCACCGATTTCCTCGGTGAGCAGATCGACGATCTTGCCCTTGCCTTCATCGCCCCACTGGGCACCAAGCACTACGACAGACTGACCCATGACGGGCTCCTCATATGTTGCGGCCATCGGGGCCGCGGACGGGTAAACCGTGGCAGGGCTGGCCAGCGCGGTGATGGCGGCTCCAAACGGGGAGCGGCCGGCGATGGAAGGCCCAGACACGGAAAAAGCCGAACGGGGAGGCCCGTCCGGCTTTTTTGCATTATCCGGGTTTCCCTGGGCAGGTGCCACCCCGCTGGCGGCCCGTGTTGGCAACCGGTCAGAGGCGGGGCAGAGCGGAGCCGGCCAGTGGCCGGCATTACCGGGTCAGGGGCCGGGCAACGCCCGACGCTATGCGTGACGGATCCACCAGAGCGTGGTCAGGCCGGCCAGCAGGATCACCCCGCCCCACGCACGCAGGGCGCTGCTGCGCAGCATCAACAGCTGCTCGGCCATGCGCTTCCAGGCCAACGGGGCGGCGAACAGGAACAGGCCTTCCAGCACGGCGACCAGGCACAGCGCCGAGAACAACTCTTTCATGACATCTCCACAAACAAAACGGGGACCCGGTCTGCACCGGGTCCCCGTGAATGACTACCGCCTGCGGCCTCAGCGATCGCTCTTGAGGTACTGCAGGAACGGGTCGTTCTTGTCGAGCACGATCACGCCGTTGCCGTCGGTCATGGAGCCACGGTAGGCCTCCAGGCTGCGGTAGAAGGCGTAGAACGACGGGTCGGCCGAGCCGGCCTTGCCGTAGATGCGGGCGGCATCGGCATCGCCGGCACCGCGCAGCTGCTGGGCGTCGCGCTCGGCTTCGGCCACGATCACGGTGCTCTCGCGGTCGGCCTGGGCACGGATGGTCAGCGACTGCTCTTCACCCTCGGCGCGCAGCTTGGCTGCTTCCTGCTTGCGCTGGGCGCGCATGCGCTCGTACACATCGTTGATCACCTGGCTGTCGGTCGGCAGGTCGATCTGCTTGATGCGCAGGTCGATGATCTGCATGCCGAGCGCCTTGACCGACTCGTTGATGCCGGTCAGCTGGTTGGCGATCAGTTCGCTGCGATCCCCGGAGACCAGCTGCTGCAACGAACGCGAGTTGATCTGGTTGCGCAGCGAGTCGGTGATGATCGGGGCCAGACGGGCGTTGGCCACGCGGGCATCGCCGCCGGTCGCACGGAAGTACGCGCGCACGTCGGAGATGTAACCGATGGCGAAGAAGTCGACGCTGACGTCCTTCTGCTCGGCGGTGAAGTAACGCGCCGGGGCGGTATCGAGCACCTGGAAGCGGCGATCGAACACGCGCACCGTCTCCACCAGCGGCACCTTGAAGTGCAGGCCCGGCTTGATGTCCGCACGGACCACCTTGCCCAGGTTCAGCACCATCGCGGTCTGGTCCTCACGGACCACGTAGACCGAACCCAGCAGGCCGAGCAGGACCGCTACGGCCAGACCAATCCACAGTGAACTTCTCATCGGCTGCCCTCCTCACGACCGGTCGGGCGCGTCGTCGGACGCTCCGCATTGCGAACGCCATCCACGGCCGTGCTGGCAGGCAGCGACGGCAGCATGACTTCCGGGGTCACCGCCGGAGCGGCGTTGGTGCTGGTGCGGGTGTCGCCCGGCATCGGCACGTAGATCAGCTGGCGGCCATCGCCGCCGATGATCTTGCGGTTCTCCGAGAGCACCGTCTGCACCGTTTCCAGCCACAGGCGCTTGCGGGTGACTTCCGGGGCGTCCTTGTACTGGGCCTGCAGCAGGCTGAAGCGCTCGGCATCACCCTCGGCCTTGGCAACCACGGCCTGCTTGTAGCCTTCAGCGGTGGTCCGGGCCCGCGAGGCCTGGCCGCGCGCTTCCGGGACCACCTTGGCCGCATAAGCCTGGGCTTCGTTGATCAGACGCTCCTTGACCTGCTGGGCACCGTTGACCTCGTCAAAGGCCGGCTTGACCTCCTCGGGCGGGCGGGCATCGGGCAGGGTCAGGCCGGTCACCGACAGACCGGTGCGGTAGATGCCGAGCGAGGCCTGCAAGCGCTCTTCGGCGGCCACGGCCAGCGGGCCACGGTTGTTGAGCACGTTGTTGAGGTCGGCACGACCCACCTGCTCACGCACCGCGCTCTGCGCGGTCTGCTCCAGCACCTGGTCGGCATCGACCGAGCCGAACAGGTACAGGCGCGGATCATCGATGCGGTACTGGACGTTGAGCGAGACGTTGACGATGTTCTCGTCGCGGGTCAGGACCGGCACCTGGCTGCTGAACGTCTTGATCTCGGTGGCATTGACCTTGGTGACCGATTCCAGCGGCCAGGGCAGCTTGAAGTTGGGGCCAGGCTGCAGGATGCGATGGAACTGGCCGAAGCGCAGGACCACACCGCGTTGCTGTTCGCCGATCAGCTGGAAGCTGGAGAACAGCAGCAGCAACACCGCAGCCACCGCGACCCAGCGCAGGATGCCGCCATCGAACAGGTCTTTCAACGGACCGGGCAAACCGCCCCAACCGCCGCCATTGCCGCCACCGCGAGGACCGAACGGCCCACGTCGATTCTCGTCGGGGCCTTGTCCGCCCTTGTTGCCGCCGGGTGTATTCCAGGCCATGCACGCTCCATCAAGGTAAGGTTGCCTGCGGGCCACTCCCGCACCGTCAACCGTTAAAACGTTGTCGATTCTACTAGATGGGGCAGATCGACAGGATTGGAAGGGGTCACGCATCTCCGGGAACGATTCATAACCGCAGCGGGTAAGGTAGTGGTTTCCCCCCGTCAGGCATCTTCATGGCAATTCCCGACCGGTTCAACGCCTTCCGCATCCACCAGGACGATACCGGCTACCACGCCGGGCTGGAACCGATCGGGCTGGCGCAGCTCAACCCGGGCGAGGTGGTGATCCGCGCGCACTGGTCCTCGGTCAACTATAAAGATGCGTTGGCTGGCACCGGCAAGGGCAGGATCCTGCGGCGTTTCCCGCTGGTCGGCGGCATCGACGTGGCAGGCACGGTGGTCGCCTCGACCGATCCGGCCTGCCGCGAGGGTGATGCGGTGCTCGCCACCGGCTGCGGGCTGAGCGAGACCCGCGATGGCGGCTACAGCCCGTATGTGCGCCTGGCCGCCAGCGCGGTGATCCGGCAACCGACGGGACTGACCCCGCGCGAGGCGATGATCCTGGGCACGGCCGGCTTCACCGCCGCACTGGCCCTGGTGCGGATGCTGGACAACCGGCAGACCCCTGCCCACGGGCCGCTGGCCGTGACCGGGGCCACCGGCGGGGTCGGCTCGCTGGCGGTGGACATCTTTACCCGGGCGGGCTTCGAGGTGCATGCGATCAGTGGCAAGCCCGACCAGGCCGACTACCTGCGTGGCCTGGGTGCGCGCGAGGTCCTGCCGCGTGAGGTGCTGGCAACCACCCGCCCGATGGAGTCGGCGCGCTTCGGCGGTGGGCTGGACAACGCGGGTGGCGCGATGCTGACCAGCCTGCTGGCCCAGACCGTGCCTTACGGGTCCGTGGTCAGTGCCGGCCTGGCCGCCAGCGCGGAGCTGGAGATGACGGTGATGCCTTTCATCATCCGCGGCGTGTCGCTGATCGGGGTGTCTTCCTCCAGTGCACCGCGCGAGCTGCGCGAAGCGGTCTGGGAGAAGCTGGGTGGTGCGTGGAAGCCGGCGCATCTGGACGCGATCTGTACGGGCGAAATCGGGCTGGATGGCCTGCCGGCGGCGTTCGATACCCTGCTTGCGGGCGGCAACCACGGCCGCACGGTGGTACGAATCGACTGAGCGTGGCAGCCGGGCGACGGACGGCACGCCCGGCGCTTCACGACGGCGCGATGCCCGCACTACACTGCGGGCATCACACGGGGAACACCATGGCACGCATTCTGATCGTCGACGATTCACCGTCGCAGCTGTTGGGGATACAGCGGATCGTCGAGAAACTCGGGCACCAGATCCTGACCGCCACCGACGGCGCGGCCGGGGTGGAAGCGGCCAAGGCCGAGCTGCCCGATCTGGTGCTGATGGACGTGGTGATGCCCAACCTCAACGGTTTCCAGGCGACCCGGACGCTGGCCCGCGACGCCTCGACCAGGCACATTCCGGTGATCCTGGTGACCACCAAGGACCAAGATACCGACCGCATGTGGGGCATGCGGCAGGGGGCGAAGGCCTACATCACCAAGCCGTTCTCCGAAGACGAGCTGTCGGAGGTGCTGGAGCGCGTTTTCAGCCACCAGGAACCGCCGACGGCGTGATGCCGATGCCTCACACCTTCTCGCCGAAGGCCTTGGCCAGCGCCTTGTAGGCCTTCTTCTGCGCCTCATCGGTGGGCGCCGGTGCGATGATTTCCAGCTCCACGATCTGATCGCCATCCGGGTTGCCCGGCAGGCCACGGCCACGCAGGCGCAGCTTGCGCCCGGCATCGGACTCGGCCGGCACCTTCAGGTCCACCGCACCGCCCAGGGTCGGCACGCTGATGCTGGTGCCCAGCGCCGCCTGCCACGGGGTCACCTGCAGGGTGTACAGGATGTTGCGGCCATCCACCTCGAACTGCGGGTGCTCGGCGTACTCCACTTCCAGCAGCAGGTTGCCGCCACCGGTGCCCTGCCCGGTCAGGCGGATCACCTGGCCCGGGCGGATGCCCTTGGGCACGCGCACATCCAGCTGCTTGCCGTTGACGTTGATGCGCAGGCTGTCGCCCTGGTAGGCGGCCTCCAGCGGGACCGACAGCTTGGCGCGGGTGTCGCGGGTCGGCTGCGGGCCCTGGCTGGCACCGCCGAAACCGCTGGCACGCCCGCCGCCACCGCCGCGCTGGCGCGCGAACAGACTTTCGAAGAAATCGCTGAAGCCGCCGCCACCGGCGCCGCCCCCGAACACCTCCTCGAAATCATAGCCTTGCCCACCGCCGTAGTTCGGCGGGGTATGGAACTCCTCGCCGGGCCGGTAGCCCTGCGCCTTGAGCTGGTCATAGGCCGCGCGCTTCTGCGGATCGCGCAGCGCCTCATACGCCTCGTTGACCGCCTTGAATTTGTCCTCGGCCCCGGCTTCCTTGCTCACATCCGGGTGGTACTTGCGCGCCAGGCGGCGGTAAGCGGTCTTGATCTCAGCATCGCCCGCGGTGGGTTCCACCCCGAGCGTGGCGTAGTAATCCTTGAATTCCATCCAAACACCTCGACTAAGTTCGGCCACCCGCGTGGGCGGGCGCCGTCCGCGCAATTCTAGCTGCTGCGGGTCGGCCCACCGTGACGCCGGGGGCGAATGATCCTGCGCAATGCGGCGGACATCCCGGGCGGCTACGCTGCCCCCGTGGCCCGCCTTTCCCGCTGAAGATGGGTCTGCACGGCCGGTTTTCAACATGTTGACATGGCCATCCCATGCCCCTCACTACCCTGCCTGTGTCCAAGGAGTCCGCATGACCATCCACGTTGGCGACCGCATTCCCGAAGTCACCCTCAAGCGCATCCGCGAGGGCATGGAGACCATCGATACCCATGCCCTGTTCGATTCGCGCAAGGCGGTGCTGTTCGGCGTGCCCGGCGCATTCACCCCGACCTGTTCGGCCCGGCACCTGCCCGGCTTCATCGAGCAGTTCCCCGAATTCCGCCACCGCGGCATCGAGGTGTTCTGCATGGCGGTCAACGACCCGTTTGTCATGAAGGCCTGGGGCGAGAGCCAACAGGTCCCCGAGGGGCTGCAGATGCTGTCCGACGGCAATGGTGAATTCACCCGGGCGCTGGGCCTGGAAATGGATGCCAGCAGTTCGGGCATGGGCACGCGCTCGCGTCGCTTCGCGCTGTATGTCGAAGACGGTGTCGTGCGCGAAACCTTCATCGAGGAACCCGGAAAATTCGAGGTGTCTTCGGCCCAGTACGTGCTGGAGCATCTCCCCCGCTAGACCCACGCAACAGAGGAACCCGGCCAGCCATGTCAACGCCAGCCAAGAACACCCCCAACAACGCCCGCCCGCCGGGCATCAGCGACACCGCCACCCTGCGTGCCAAGGCCCGCAAGGACATCGAAGATGGCGCGATCACCGACAGCTACAGCGCCGACCGCAAGGCGGTGATCAAGCTGCTCAACGATGCGCTCGCCACCGAGTACGTCTGCGTGCTGCGCTACTACCGCCATTACTTCATGGCCAAGGGCATGCTCGCCGATTCGATCAAGGCCGAGTTCCTGGAACACGCACAGCAGGAACAGGCGCATGCCGGCAAGCTGGCCGAACGCATCGTGCAGCTGGGCGGCGAGCCGGATCTGAACCCGGATATGCTCACCGCGCGCTCGCATGCCGAGTACAAGGAAGGCAGCGACCTGCGCGACATGGTCCGCGAGAACCTGATTGCCGAGCGCATCGCGATCGACAGCTACCGCGAGATGATCAACTTCGTCGGCGACAAGGACACCACGACCAAGCGCATCCTCGAAGAGATCCTCGCGCAGGAAGAAGAGCACGCCGACGAATTCGCCGATCTGCTGGACGGCTGGATCGGCGAGTAACGCCAGCCGCATGCCGACTCTTGGCCCTGTAGTGCCGGCCGCTGCCGGCTCCTGACGCTGTAGTGCCGGCCGCTGGCCGGCTCCTGCAGCATCCGAACGGCGTGCAGTGCCGGCCAGCGGCCGGCACTACCGTTCATGGTGTGATGCCGGCCAGCGGCCGGCACTACCGTTGATGGGATGATGCCGGCCAGCGGCCGGCACTACCCGATCGCGGGCAGCAACCCGTCAGCGCAGGATCCGGAACCGCACCTGCGTCCACGCACCATCGGCGGCCAGCGCGGTCAGCGTGTGCTCACCCACCTCGTCGAAATCGCGCTGGAACAGCCGCGCGCCTTCAGTGCGGGCGATCCAGCGGTCATCCAGCAGCCAATCCACGGTCGTTTCATTGCCCAGTGCACGCAGTTGCAGGCGAACGCCGCGCTCGGCATTCGGCGCGCGTGCGAGGGTGGCGCGGTCGTTGAGCCCCTCGATATGCAGCGTCCCACCACTCTCTCGACCATCGTCGCTGCAGTCCGGGGACAACGCAGGCAACTGCGAGGCCTGACGCTGCGCGTGCGGCAACCACGGCGACAACAGCGCCGGCCAGCGCGCGATCTCACGCGACTCCGTCGCATGCGGTCGGCTGCACTCCGGCGACAGCCGCAGCCCCGTGCGCGCATCCACCTGGAACCGCTGCAGACCCGGCTGCCACAGCCGCGCCTCGCGCTCGGCGAAGGTCGGCGGCACCGCCCCATCGAGCACGAACGCCGGCATCCGCCGCTGGCACAGCGCGGGCGCCATCTGCTCGGCCAGACCACCGGTCGGCCAGCAGATATCGGCCTGCGCCACGCTCGCCGGCATCGGCGCCGCACGGGCATCGCCGGCCTGGCGCGGCAGACTGTCGACCACCTCGAACATCAGCGGCAACGCGGTCACCGCGCCGTACTGCCCGGGCAGCGGCGTGCCATCCGGGCGCCCCACCCACACACCTACCGTGTAATGGCGCGTCGTGCCGATCGCCCAGGCATCGCGGTAGCCGTAGCTGGTGCCGGTCTTCCAGGCCACACGTGGGCGGCCGGTGACATCGAAGGTGCCGGTGCCGTAGCCCGGGCGGGGATTGGACTCGAGCACCTCGCGGGTGATCCACGCCGCGCCGGGGGACATCAGGCGGCGCTCGATCACCGCATCCCCGGCGGTATAACGCACCCGCCCGGCGATACCGTTGCGGTTGAACGCGGCGAAGGTGCCGACCAGATCCTCCAGCCGCGCGCCGGTGCCGCCGAGAATCAGCGAGAGATTGGGCGCACTGCCGTGCGGAAAGCGCAGATTGATGCCCGCATGCGACAGGCGTGCCGCGAAGCGCGCCGAGCCGACGCGATCCAGCAGGTCCACCGCCGGCACATTGAGTGACAACCGCAGCGCCGTGGCGGCACTGACCGGCCCGTTGAAGGCCGCATCGAAGTTGCCCGGCCGATACCCGCCGAAGCTCTGCGGCGCATCCACCATCAGGCTTTCCGAATGGATCAGGCCATCATCCAGCGCCATGCCGTACAGGAACGGTTTCAGCGTTGAGCCCGGTGAGCGCCACGCCTGCACCATGTCCACATGGCCGAGCCGCTGTTTGTCGCCGAACGCCACCGAACCGACGTAGGCACGTGCCTCCAGTGTGCGGTTGTCCACCACCAGCAACGCCGCCGAGGTGCGCTCGGGCAGCTGTGAAAAGTAGGACGACACACGCTCTTCCAGCGTGCGCTGCAGGCCGATATCCAGCGTGCTCTCGATCCGCGCCGCCCGCGGCTGCGCCGAGCGCAGGCGCTGCGCCAACAACGCCGCATGCAGCGGGGGCTGCAGGGCGCGGGTGACCACCGGCTCGATGCGCGCATCGTCGACCTCCTCGCGTGACCACACACCGAGTGACACCATGCGTTCGAGCACCTTGTCACGCGCCCGCTGTGCCGCCTCCGGATGGCGGTCCGGACGCAACCGGCTGGGCGACTGCGGCAGCACCGCCAGCAACGCCGCCTCGGCATGCGACAACTGCGAGGCTGGCTTGCCCAGATAGGCCCAGCTCGCCGCCTCCACGCCTTCGATGGTGCCCCCATAGGGCGCACGTTCCAGATACAGCGCCAGGATCTGCGCCTTGCTCAGGTGCAGTTCCAGCTGCACCGCGCGCAGCAGCTGCTTGGCTTTGCCCCAAGGCGTGCGCGTATGCGGATCGAGAATACGCGCGACCTGCATGGTCAGGGTTGAACCACCGGAGACGATCCGCTGCTCGAACAGCCATTGCTTGCCGGCCCGCAGCAACCCCCACGGATTGATGCCCGGATGCCGCCAGAACCAGCGGTCTTCGTAGTTCAGCAGGGCCTGCAGATACAGCGGTGACACACTCTCGGCCGAGGCCGGGTAGCGCCACACGCCGTCGGCATCGGCGAACGCGCGCAACGGGGTGCCATCGCGTGCGACCACCAGGGTGCTGGTGTCACGCTGCCTGGGCAGCGGTGGCGGAAACGCGAGATCCAGCACCAGCAGCAGCGTGAGCACCGCAGCCGTACCCCAACGCAGGTAAGGCAGCACACTGCGCACCGCCGACGCCCACCACCGCTTGGAAAAAAGAGACGTCATGTCAGGTCAGCAACGAGGCAGGCGGGCCGTCACGCGGACGGCCCGCCCTGCGATCAGGGCTGCACCACGGTCAGCGATGCCGGGAGGCTGCGCCCTACGCCGCGCAGGTCCGGACGGTACATGTCCTCCACCAGCGGTGGCGGCACGCGGTAGGTGCCCGGCGTGACCGCACGTACCAGGTAGAACACCTTGGCGGTGCTGCCACGGGAGAGTTTCAGCGCGGCCACATAGCGATCGTCGCGGAACTCTTCGTGCTTGATGTTGGCCGCATCGCCGCGGTCGTTGACGCTCAACCCATCGACCACCACATCGGCCCACTGCTTGGCATCGCCCAGGTTGAAGTTCTCGATCTCCAACCCGGCCGGCAGCAGATCGGTCAACAGTGCATCGGGCATGTCCACGTTCGGGGTGACGCTGACGCGTACGATCAGGGCCTCGCCTTCCTTCAGCGGCCGCGGCGTCCACGGCTTGCCGTCGGTGGTGTACCAGCTGCGCTCCACGCCCAGCGTGCGGCTGTCCGGTTCAGGCGGGTTGCGCGGAATGCCGGCCACTTCCAGGCTGGCGAACATCGGCGGCTCCCCCTGCGGGGTGAAGCGCACGCCCTTGGCCAGCGCGGCGTAGTCGAAGCTGCGGCCGAACATGCGGCGCGCCGAGATGCTCTCGCTTTCGCCACCGACCACCAGTTCACCGGATACCAGCTTCTTCTGGTTGGCCGACAGCGCCTTGCCCATGCGCGCCAGCGCCACCTGCTCCTGGGTGCTCAGCCACATCCAGCCACTGTTGCGGCGGGCGTCCAGCGCGCGGCCGAGATCGACCGCACGTGCATCGTAGGCCGGCTTGGACAGCTTGCGCTCGTGCAGCAGCGCGATCATCAGCGCGTCATCGCGCACCGCGCTGCCGTAATCGCCGAAGTAGGCCGGACGGTCCGCCGCGCTCTTGGCGAAGCCGGCGGCAATGGCCGCATCGCCGCGCTTGTGATCGCCCTGCAGCGACAGCGCGATGCCCAGGTGCACCAGCGACAGGCCGGTCAGCGATTTGCTGCGCTCGTTGTCATACAGCGCGCGCAGGGTTCCCAGCGGCGCACGGTTCACCCGGGCCAGCACGTAGCCCGAATAGGCCTGGTTGGCAAACTTCAGGTTCTCGCGGCGATCCTCGCCATAGAACTGGTTGCCGCCGGAGAGCAGGTCTTCGCTCAGCCGGTTCAGTGCCTTCTGCAGCACGTTGTCCGGCACGGCGAAGCCGGCGTCCTTGGCATCGAGCAGGAACTCGGCGATGTACGGGGTCAGCCAGGGATTGATGTAGCCGTCGTCGCCCCACATCGAGAAGTTGCCGTTGGCGACCTGCATCGAGGCCAGGCGGCCGAACGCACCTTCCATGCGCTCGCGGCGGGTCTTGGCATCCAGCCCGTCCGCTCCGAGCATGGCCGAGGTCGCCTCATCCAGCATCAGCGCGGCGTAGCCCTTGCTGGTGGTCTGCTCGGCGCAGCCATACGGATAATTGAGCGCGCCGTTCAAGGCACTGGCGAACGGAATCGGCGGCAGCGCGCTGACCAGCATGCGCGCGGTCACCGAGTCGTTCATCAGGCCATCGGCCAGCCCGGCTTCCATCGTGACCGCGGCCAGCGGATCCAGCGTGCGGGTCTGTGCGCGCAGTACCTGCGGCCACGCCGCGCGCACCGGCAGGTCATAGCGGCGATCGACCTTGAAGCCGTTGCCGTCCACGCGTACGCGCACCTTGGCTACCGTGTAGCCCTCGCGCGCGGTCAGCGGGAAGCTCAGCGTGCTCTTGGCGTCGGCGTTGAGCTTGAGCGTGCGGCTGGACTCGCCCAGGGTGAGCGGCCCGATGCCATCCACCTGCACCTTGAACTCGCCCGGCGTGCCGGTGAAGTTCTGCACGTCCAGGGTCACGGTGCTGGTATCGCCGGGCGCCATCACGCGCGGCATGCTCGCCTCGGCCAGGATCGGCGCGCGCACCACGGTCTCCACGTCACGCTTGCCGTACTGGTCATCGGCATACACCAGCGCCGACACGCGCAGGGTGCCGTTGAAGTCCGGCACCTTCAGCGCGACCCGGGCGATGCCCTTGGCATCGAGCTTCACCGGGCCGGAGAACAGGTCCACTGTCTGCACGCGCGCGGTCGGGCGCTTGGCCTGCGGCATCGCCGCCAGCGCCATGTCGCCGCCGAACTTCAACTTGCCGCTGCTGCCGTCGAAGCTTTCGATCACGCGGCTGTAGATGTCATAGGCATCCACACCCAGGCGGCGCTGCGCGAAGAAGTGCGCGGCGGCATCGGGCACCGGAAAGCGGGTGATGTTGAGGATGCCCACATCCACCGCCGAGACGGTCACATGCGCGACCTTGCCGGCCAGCTGCGGGGCACTCACGGTGACCGGCAGCGTCTGCTCCGGACGCATCTGCTTGGGTGCGACCAGGCCGACCGCGATCTGGCGTGCCTTGCGGTCCATCGGCACATGCACCACGCCGACCGCACGGGCAGGGGTGATCTTGCTCGGGGCACTGCCGCCACGGAACACCAGCGCGGTGATGTAGACATCGTGGCGTTCCCACTCGGCCGTGACCGGAATGTCGTAGGTGCTGCCCGGCTTGGCGTCGATATCCTGGACGTAGAGCATGTTGTGGCTCTCGACCATCAGCACGCCCTTGCCGGCATGCGGCGGGGTCACGGTGACGCGCACGGTATCGCCGGCCTTGTAGCCGGTCTTGTCCAGTGCGAGCTTGACCTTGTCCGGGCGCGCATCCAGGCCGCGGTTGTCGTCGTTCCAGCTCCAGCCGGCGTTGAACGGATAGCGGCTGGTCAGCCCGGTGGCCGGGTCGAACACGTCCAGCCGGTACTCGCCCCACTCCACCGGGAAATCAACACCGACCGCGGCACTGCCGGCGTCGACGGTACGGGTGTCCTTGTTCTCGAAGCGACGGGTGAAGTCGTAATCCCAGCGGTTGTCGTTGAAGGTCCAGTGATAGTCGCGCAGCTCGCGCACCAGCGTGACCTTCAGGCCCTTGGCCGGCTGCGGCTTGCCCGCCGTGTCCACGCGCATCAGCTCGAAGCGCGCCGTGCTGTTGGCGTCCGCGCCGTCCTTGGGATCGAACAGCGGGCGCACACCGACCAGGGCGGCTGCTGGCCACATCACCCGCTTCAGGGTGCGGGTCACCGTGCGGCCACCGGTTTCATACACGCTGCCGGACAGTACGACGGCGATCGGCGCGGTCGGCTTCACCTCGGCCGGCAGCTCCACGTCCTGGCGCAGCTTGCCGTCGGCCGGGAACTCGGTATCGATGACGTCACGCGCCTCGCGCGGCAGCGCGGTGGTCGGGTCGCCGAAGAAATAGCCCGGCAGCGACTCGACCGGCGATTGTTCGGCCGCCACGGCCAACCGTGCGGTGAAGCGGTTGCCGTCGGCCGGTGCACCGTACAGATACGCGGCATCGGCCTGCAGTTTGAGCGGCTCGCCCGGCTTGAGCGTCTTCTGGGCGCTGTCCAGGTCCAGCTTCATGCGCTCGGGCAGGAATTCCTCGATGCGCAGGGTCATGCCCTGGATCGCTTCCTTGCTGGCCGGGTTGGTGCGGAACTCCACCTGCCAGCGCCCGGTCGGCGCCTCGGCCGGGATCAGCTGCTCGAAGCTGAAGTAGCCCTGCTCGCCCGGGGTCAGGCGGGTCTCGCGGAAGGTCTTGCCGTCCGGCTGCTTCAGGCGCAGGAACACGGGCTGAGGCTTGACCGGCTTGCCGTCGTTGTCACGCAGCAGGGCGGAGATGCGCACGGTCTCGCCCGGGCGGTACAGATCGCGGCCGGACCAGGTGAACACGTCGAACCAGGCGTTGTCGCGCCCGGCCACGGCGAACTCGCTCAGGTCCAGCGCGGGCTGGTTGAACGGCAGCATCGAGGTGTCACCGCCACTGCTGGCGATCAGCACGTGGCTGGCATCGAGGGTGTAGTTCAGCAGCGCATTGCCGTTGCCGTCGGTTGCGCCTTTGAGCACCACCTCGCCTTTTCCATCCAGGATGCGCAGCTCGATCTTCTTCAGCGACGCCCCGCTCTGCAGCGAGGCGGTGTGCACGAACAGTTTGTCCTTGTAGGCGCGCGTATGCAGGCCGATGTCGCTGACGGTGAAGAAGGCGGTGTCGTACTCCCCTTCGAACGAACCGCTGCGCTTCATCACCGCGAAGTACAGGCCCGGCTGCTGCAGCTCCTTGATGTCCTGGGTCGGCAGGTAGGTGAGCACGCGCTCGTTCTGCTTGCCGCCGATCACGAAGCGGTTGACGTAGACCGGCTCGGCCAGCTGCGACATCGGGGTCTTGTCGCCGTAGTCGCTGTCGAGCTCCCAGCTGCCGCGGCGGCCGCCGCGCTGGTACTGGCTGAAGAAGTTCGGCAGTTCCTTCTCGCGCACGCGCAGGAACTCCACGTCCACTTCGGGCACGTTGACCGAGACCACCGGCAGGCCGCGGCTGTCCTTGGCCGGCAGCACGCTGCCCTGCGAGGCGAACCCGGCCACCGGCTTGAGCTCGCCGGTAAAGACCTTCTGGCGCAGCTCCTTGCCGATCCGGCTGCCATCGGCGGCGAGCAGATCGGGGGAGACGATCAGCGAGTATTCCTTGGCCGCTTCCACGAACGGATAGCGCAGGGTCTTGCCGTCATCGGACAGCGACCAACTGCTGTCCTCGGTGCCGACCTTCTCGGCGAAGCGGACCAGCGCGTCGAAATCCTGGGTGCCGACCAGCGGGCGGGAGAACTCCAGCGCCAGCGACAGGCCGTCACTCTTCTGATCGGGGTAGGCCCGGACCAGGGTGAACTCGGTGATGGCCTCGGCCTTGGCCGCGATCGGTGAGCCGGAGGGGGCTGGCAGCTGGCCACTGTCGTTGCGCTTGCAGCCCCCTACGCCGATGGCCAGGCCGACGACCAGCGCCAGGCCTGCGATTCCCTTCCAGCTCCACTGCCCGAACCGACTGCGGCTAGCCATGACGTCACTCCTTGAACAAGGCGGCCAGTATACGGGCCGTCCCGGTCCGTCCGGAGGCGGAGAGCCCTGGCAGTGCGGGCGTCATGGTCGGGGGGCAGGTGCGCGGCGAAAGGCAGCCGACCAACGGTCGGCTCTACGTGGCGAGGTAGAGGTCCACGTACTCGTGGACGGGCATTGCCTCCAGCGCGACCGGGTCCAGCGAGGCCTCGAGGATCCGGCGCTGCTGCACGGTCGGAAACACCCCAGCCAGGTGCCGGCGGAACTTGTCCTCCAGCAGCGGGATGCCCTCGGCCCGGCGCCGGGCGTGGCCCAGCGGGTACTCGACCACCGCCTCCATCGTGCTGCCGTCAGAGAAGGTGACGTGCAGCGCGTTGGCGATGCTGCGCTTGTCCGGGTCCAGGTAGTCGGCGGTGAACTGCGGGTCTTCCACGCAGGTGATCTTCGCCCGCAGCGGATCGATGCGCGGATCGGCAGCGACGTCATCCTCGTAGTCCTCGGCGACCAGGCGGCCGAAGATCAGCCCGATCGCCACCATGTACTGCACGCAGTGGTCGCGGTCGGCCGGGTTATGCAGCGGGCCGGGCTTGTCGATGATGCGCAGGCAGGCCTGCTGGGTGCGCAGGGTGATCTGCGCGATGTCCTCGCTGCGTTTTCCGGTGGCGCGCATCTGCGCATGCACGTCCATTGCCGCTTCGACCGCGGTCTGGCCATGGAACTCGGCCGGATAGCTGATCTTGAACAGCACGTTCTCCATCACGTAGCTGCCGTACGGCCGCTGGAAGCGGAACGGCTGCCCGCCGAAGGAGACATCGTAGAAGCCCCAGGTCGGCGCGGTCAGCGCGCTGGGGTAGCCCATCTCACCGGCCGCGGCCATCAGCGACAGGCGCACCGCACGGCTGGTGGCGTCGCCCGCCGCCCAGCTCTTGCGCGAGCCGGTATTGGGCGCGTGCCGGTACGTGCGCAGCGACTGCCCATCCACCCACGCCAGCGACACGGCATTGAGCATGCGCTCGCGATCCAGGCCGAGCATGTGCGACACGACCGCCGTGGACGCCACCTTGACCAGCACCACATGATCCAGCCCGACCCGGTTGAAGGCGTTCTCCAGCGCCAGGCAGCCCTGGATCTCGTGCGCCTTGACCATCGCGGCGAGCACATCACGCATGGTCAGCGGGGCGCGCCGCAGTGCCTCGGCATTGCGGCTGAGCCAATCGGCCGTGGCGAGGATGCCGCCGAGATTGTCGGAGGGGTGCCCCCACTCCGCCGCCAGCCAGGTGTCGTTGAAATCCAGCCAGCGGATCATCGCGCCGATGTTGAAGGCCGCCTGCACCGGATCGAGCTCGAACCGGGTGCCGGGCACGCGTGCCCCGTTGATCACGCGCATGCCCGGCACCACCGGCCCAAGCAGCTTGCTGCAGGCCGGGAACGAGAGCGCGGCCAGCCCGCAGCCCAGCGTATCGATCAGGCAGTGCCGCGCGGTGGTATACGCCAGCGGCGAGCTGACCTGATAGTCGCGAACGTAATCGACGATGTCGGTCAGGACCGTGTCCCATGCGGGACGCTGGTTGCTGTGGCTGTCATGACCGGACATCGTGATTCTCCTGTTGGGTGTTACAAGGTCGTCGCGGGCACCCGTACGGCACCGTCCATCAACACGCGGGCACTGCGGCTCATGATGGCCTTGGTGACCGTCCACTGACCGTCAACGAGGGCCGCCTGCGCGCCCACGCGCAAGGTGCCCGAGGGATGCCCGAAGCTCACCGATTCGCGCTCGCCGCCCCCGGCGGCCAGGTTCACCAGGGTGCCCGGGATCGCGGCGGCAGTGCCGATGGCGACTGCGGCAGTGCCCATCATGGCGTGGTGCAGCTTGCCCATGGACAGCGCGCGTGCGTGCAGATCGATATCACCGGCCGCGATCTGCTTGCCGCTGGAAGACACGTAGTCCTGCGCCGGGGCGACGAACGCGACCTTCGGCGTGTGCTGGCGGATCGCGGCCTGCTCGATGGTCTCGATCAGCCCCATGCGCACCGCGCCGTGCGCGCGGATCGCCTCGAAGCGGGCCAGTGCGGCCTTGTCCTCGTTGATCGCCGGCTGCAGTTCGGTGCCGGTGTAGCCCAGGTCGGCCGCGTTGAGGAAGATGGTGGGAATGCCGGCGGTGATCATCGTCACCTGGAAGCTGCCCACGCCGGGCACGTCGAGCGTGTCGACCAGATTGCCGGTCGGGAACATCGACCCGCCCTCGCCGTCGCCATCATCGGACGGGTCGAGGAACTCCAGCTGGATCTCCGCCGCCGGGAAGGTCACCCCGTCCAACTCGAAATCGCCATCCTCCTGCACCTGGCCGTCCACGATCGGCACATGCGCCAGGATGGTCTTGCCGATATTGGCCTGCCAGATCCGCACGGTGCACAAACCGTTGTGCGGAATCCGCGCCGGCTCGATCAGTCCGTTGCTGATCGCGAACGGGCCGACCGCGGTGCTGAGGTTGCCGCAGTTGCCGCTCCAGTCCACGAAGGCGGTCTCGATCGAGACCTGGCCGTACAGGTAGTCCACGTCGTGATCCGGCACCGACGGCGCGGAAATGATCACGCACTTGCTGGTGCTGGAGGTCGCGCCGCCCATGCCATCGGTGTGTTTGGCATACGGATCGGGCGAGCCGATCACGCGCATCAGCAGCGCATCGCGCGCCGGACCAGGCACCTGCGCCGCAGCAGGCAGATCGGTCAGCTTGAAGAACACGCCCTTGCTGGTGCCACCGCGCAGGTAGGTGGCAGGGATGCGGAGCTGGGGGAGATGGGTCATGAAATCATGTCCGTGCAGGATGGATGGGGACGAGCGGATGCGTCATCCGCTTGAATGGCGCTGCGTGCACCGGAGGACGGTCATGGCGTCTGATCCATCAATGCATCGAGCCCGCGCGAGGTATCCCAGACGCGAAGGATGTCAACGCGGTCCGGAAGGTCAAGGTAATAGACCAAATAGCGATCAAAGATGGGCAAGATCACGAATCGCAGTGGGACCGGCAGGTCATCGCTGACCCAAGCGTGCCGAGCGGACCCTGCCCCAGGAAATGCCGCGATCCGCAGCAGTGTGGCATCCACCGTCGCGATGAACCGTTCGCCCAGCGCCAACCCTCCCTGACGCGCGAACCAGAGCGCAGCGTCGGCCACGTCCTGTTCCGCGCGTGGCCGCCACTCAATCCGCTTCACGGTCCAACCGCTCTGCCAGGTCACGGCGCATCCGCTCGAAAGTTGCCGAGGTGACCGGCGCACTTGGGCCAGACGCCAAGCCCTCCGCAATCAACCTGCGCAGCAGCTCTTCGGCCTTTTGCCGCTGGCGCTGGCGGATCAGGTCGCGCACGTAGTCGGACGTACTGGAGTACCCCCCCTGGCTGACTTCCTCATCGACAAACTGCTTGAGCGGATCGGTGAGCGAGATGTTCATCGTGGCCATGATCAGACCTCTTTGGCAATTTTTGCCATAAAAGTGTGCACCTACATCTCATTGATCGCAACTCCGCCCCGTTCATCCCGCCGCTCCGCTGTTTCGGCTCCCGCGCTACGACGCTCCCGGCGGAACAGCCACAGGATCATCAGCTTGGTGCTTCCGCTGACCACGGCCAGCAGCAGCAACGGCCAGCCCAGACGCAGGCCCATTGCGAAGGCGAACACGATGGTGGAGATGTCCATCAGCAGGATCAGCTGGCTCATCCGCAGCGACACCGCGCCCGTGCGGCCGGAGCGCCAGATCAGCAGGATCTGGTGCGCATAGCCCTGGGCCAGCAGCGCGGTAACGGCCACGATCATCGCCGAGGCGAGCACGCGGCCCTCATCCACGTGACGCTGCCCCCACACCAGGCCCAGCAGTGCGCACAACAGCGCCACGCACGCCACGACAAGGCTGGCGGTCGCAGCGCGGCTGCGCCGGTCCGTCCAGATCTCTCTCAGGATCAGCAGCACAAGCACCGAGGCAAGCAGGCGCGGCCACACGATGAAGTGGTTGAACGGCTGGATGCTGTAGCCGTAGACGAAGAACGACAGGTAGGCGAGGAAACTGACCGTGAACTGATTGAGCGACAGAATATCGGTGGCGATGGCGCCTGCCGTCGCGCTCGCGCGGCGCTGCCACACCTTGCGCAGCTGGGCCCACACACCCACCAGGCTCAGCAGGATGAAGGCGGTATTGATCGCGCCCGCGACGGTGTAAAACATGTCGCCGCCTGTCCCGGTTATTGTGGAACCTACGCGCCAATGACCCCATGCCAGCGACGCGCCAGGCCCGCACCTCGCGGGCGGGCCTGGCATACCGTCACGCCACCTGCGCCGATTCCAGGAAGTCCTGGGCGAACCGCTGCAGCACGCCGCCGGCCTCGTAGATCGAGACTTCTTCAGCGGTATCCAAGCGGCAGGTGACCGGCACCCGCAGCTGTTCACCGTTGTGGCGGTGGATGACCAGGGTCAGCTCGGCACGCGGCACACGCTCGCCGAGCACGTCAAAGGTTTCGGTGCCATCGATGCCCAGCGTCTTGCGGTTCACGCCTTCCTTGAACTCCAGCGGCAGCACGCCCATGCCGATCAGGTTGGTGCGGTGGATGCGCTCGAAGCCTTCGGCCGCGATCGCTTCCACACCGGCCAGGCGCACGCCCTTGGCGGCCCAGTCACGCGAGCTGCCCTGGCCGTAGTCGGCACCGGCGATGATGATCAGCGGCTGCTTGCGGTCCATGTAGGTTTCGATCGCTTCCCACATGCGGGTGACCTCGCCTTCCGGCTCCACGCGCGCCAGCGACCCCTGCTTGACCTGGCCATCAACCACGGCCATTTCGTTGATCAGCTTCGGGTTGGCGAACGTCGCACGCTGCGCGGTGAGATGGTCGCCGCGGTGGGTCGCGTAGGAATTGAAGTCTTCCTCGGGCAGGCCCATCTTGGCCAGGTACTCACCGGCCGCGCTGCTGGCCATGATCGCGTTGGACGGCGACAGATGGTCTGTCGTGATGTTGTCGCCCAGCACCGCCAGCGGGCGCATGCCGGTGAGGCTGCGGGCACCGGCCAGCGCGCCTTCCCAATACGGCGGGCGGCGGATGTAGGTGCTCTGGGGGCGCCAGTCGTACAGCGGGCTGATCGGTGCACCGTGTTCCACCTTGAAGGTGAACATCGGGTCGTAGACCTTGCGGAACTGCTCCGGCTTGACGCAGGCCTTGACCACCGCGTCGATCTCGGCATCGCTCGGCCACAGGTCCTTCAGCGTGATCGGATTGCCATCGGCATCGTGGCCGAGCGCATCCTTTTCGATATCGAAGCGCACCGTGCCGGCGATCGCGTACGCCACCACCAGCGGCGGCGAGGCCAGGAACGCCTGCTTGGCGTACGGGTGGATGCGGCCGTCGAAGTTGCGGTTGCCCGAAAGCACGGCGGTGGCATACAGGTCGCGGTCGATCACTTCCTGCTGGATCTTCGGGTCCAGCGCGCCGCTCATGCCGTTGCAGGTGGTGCAGGCGAAGGCCACGATGCCAAAGCCCATCTGCTCCAGTTCGGTCAGCAGGCCGGCTTCTTCCAGGTACAGCTGCACGGCCTTGGAACCGGGCGCCAGCGAGCTTTTCACCCACGGCTTGCGGGTCAGCCCGGCGCGGTTGGCATTGCGGGCCAGCAAGGCGGCGGAGATGACGTTGCGCGGGTTGCTGGTGTTGGTGCAACTGGTAATCGCGGCGATGATCACGGCGCCATCGGGCATCAGGCCATCGGCCTGTTCCTGCTTGCCCGAGGCGAGCTTGCCTTCGTCGGCGATGCCGCGGGCGGCCAGGTCGGTGGTCGCCACACGCTTGTGCGGGTTCGACGGGCCGGCCATGTTGCGCACCACGCTGGACAGGTCGAACTGCAGCACGCGCTCGTACTGCGCGGTGACCAGATCATCGGCCCACAGGCCGGTGGCCTTGGCGTAGGTTTCCACGAGTGCGACCTGATCGTCCTCGCGGCCGGTCAGGCGCAGGTAATCCAGGGTCTGCTGGTCGATGTAGAACATCGCCGCGGTGGCGCCGAACTCCGGCGTCATGTTGGAAATGGTGGCGCGGTCGCCGATGGTCAGCGCGTTGGCGCCCTCGCCGTAGAACTCGATCCACGCCCCGACCACGCGCTCCTTGCGCAGGAACTCGGTCAGCGCCAGCACCACGTCGGTGCAGGTGATGCCCGGCTGCGGTCGACCGGTGAGTTCCACGCCGATGATGTCGGGCAGGCGCATCCACGAGGCACGGCCGAGCATCACGCTCTCCGCTTCCAGGCCGCCCACGCCGATCGCGATCACGCCCAGCGCGTCCACGTGCGGGGTGTGGCTGTCGGTGCCCACGCAGGTATCGGGGAAGGCCACCCCGTCGCGCACCTGCACGACCGGCGACATTTTCTCCAGATTGATCTGATGCATGATCCCGTTGCCCGGCGGAATCACGTCGACGTTCTTGAACGCCTTCTTGGTCCAGTTGATGAAGTGGAACCGGTCTTCATTGCGGCGGTCTTCGACGGCGCGGTTCTTCTCGAACGCGGCCTTGTCGAAGCCCGGGAATTCCACCGCCAGCGAGTGATCGACGATCAGCTGGGTCGGCACCACCGGATTGATCTGCGCCGGATCACCGCCGGCATCGGCGATGGCATCGCGCAGGCCGGCCAGATCGACCAGGGCGGTCTGGCCGAGAATGTCATGGCACACCACGCGCGCAGGGAACCACGGGAAATCCAGGTCCTGGCGGCGCTCGATCAGCTGGCGCAGCGAGGCCTCCAGCGTGGCCGGGTCGCAGCGGCGCACCAGGTTTTCGGCCAGCACGCGCGAGGTGTACGGCAGCGTGGCATAGGCACCGGGCTGGATCGCATCGACCGCGGCACGGGTATCGAAATAGTCCAGCGCGGTGCCGGGGAGGTTCTTGCGGTACTGAGTATTCATGGCTGGCGATAGCTGCTTGTTGGCGGGCCGGGGCGTCGTGACACCGGCGAAGAAGGAGTAGCGACGCCGCAACGGAGCAGACCGGCATCGCGCCGGCCTGTTCCGCAAAGCACCCGCGAACGGGTGCGGTACGTCGGTCTTACTTGCGCTGGTCGATCGGCACGAAGGCCTGGTCTTCCGGGCCGGTGTAGTTCGCGCTGGGGCGGATGATCTTGCCGTCGATGCGCTGCTCGATGATGTGCGCGCTCCAACCGGAGGTGCGGGCGATCACGAACAGCGGGGTGAACATCGCCGTCGGCACGCCCATCATGTGATAGCTGACCGCGCTGAACCAATCCAGGTTCGGGAACATCTTCTTGATGTCCCACATCACCGATTCTAGACGCTCGGCGATGTCGTACATCTTGACGTTCTGCTGCTCGGCGGACAGGTCGCGCGCGACCTCCTTGATGATGTTGTTGCGCGGATCGCTGACGGTGTAGACCGGGTGGCCGAAACCGATGACGACTTCCTTGCGCTCCACGCGGGCCTTGATATCGGCCTCGGCATCATCCGGGCTGTCGTAGCGCTTCTGCACTTCGAAGGCCACTTCATTGGCGCCACCATGCTTGGGACCGCGCAGGGCACCGATACCGCCGGTGATCGCACTGTACATGTCGCTGCCGGTGCCGGCGATGACGCGGCAGGCGAAGGTGGAGGCGTTGAACTCGTGCTCGGCGTACAGGATCAGCGAGGTGTGCATCGCCTTGACCCACGAATCCTGCGGCTTCTCACCGTGCAGCAGGTGCAGGAAGTGACCACCGATGGAGTCGTCGTCGGTTTCCACGTCGATCGCACGACCGTTGTGGCTCCAGTGGTACCAGTACAGCAGCATCGAGCCCAGGCAGGCCATCAGCTTGTCGGCGATGTCGCGCGCGCCCGGATGGTTGTGGTCATCCTTCTCCGGCGACACGCAGCCCAGCACGGAGACGCCGGTGCGCATCACGTCCATCGGGTGCGCCGACGGCGGCAGTTCTTCCAGCGCGGCCTTGACCGCGGCCGGGATGCCCCGCAGCGACTTCAGCTTGGTCTTGTAGGCCACCAGCTCGGCGCGGGTCGGCAGTTTGCCGTGAACCAGTAGATGCGCGATTTCCTCGAACTCGCTGGTGTTGGCCAGATCGGCGATGTCATACCCGCGGTAGTGCAGGTCATTGCCGCTGCGGCCGACGGTGCACAGCGCGGTGTTGCCGGCGGCGGTGCCCGACAGGGCAACGGATTTCTTCGGCTTGAAGCCGGGGGCGATAGTGGTGTCGCTCATGATCCCTCCAGAAAACTAGTGTGCGGTCTTACTTCTTGGCGGCGAACAACGCATCGAGCTGCTGCTCGAAGGCGTGGTAACCGATACGGTCGTAGAGTTCCTCGCGGGTCTGCATCGCCTCCACCACATTACGCTGGTGGCCCTCGCGGCGAATGGTCTCATACACGTTCTCGGCCGCCTTGTTGGCAGCACGGAACGCGGACAGCGGGAACAGCTGGATGGCGACGCCGGCCGAAGCCAGTTCATCGCGGCTGAACAGCGGCGTGGCACCGAACTCGGTGATGTTGGCCAGCACCGGCACCTTCACCGCATCGACGAAACGGCGATAGGTGTCCAGATCGTAGGCGGCCTCGGCGAAGATGCCGTCGGCACCGGCCTCGACGCAGGCGATGGCGCGCTCGATCGCGGCATCCACACCGTCCACCTGGATGGCATCGGTGCGCGCGATCAGGAAGAAGTCCGGATCGGTCTTGGCATCGGCGGCGGCCTTGACCCGGTCCACCATCTCCCCCTGCGACACGATCTCCTTGCCCGGCCGGTGACCGCAGCGCTTGGCGCCGACCTGGTCTTCGATATGGCAGGCAGCCGCGCCGGCCTTGATCAGCGACTTGACGGTGCGCGCGATGTTGAACGCGCTCGGGCCGAACCCGGTGTCGATGTCCACCATCAGCGGCAGGTCGCACACATCGGTGATGCGGCGCACGTCGATCAGCACGTCTTCCAGCGTGTTGATGCCCAGGTCCGGCAGGCCCAGCGAGCCGGCCGCGACGCCGCCGCCGGACAGGTAGATGGCCCGGTAACCGGCACGCTTGGCCAGCAGCGCGTGGTTGGCGTTGATTGCACCGATCACCTGCAACGGGGATTCGGCGGCCAGTGCGGCGCGGAAACGGGCGCCAGCGGAGGAAACAGGGGTGCTCATGCGGCATTCCATCGTGGTTGACCGGTGGATAAGCGCAAGGGCCGTGCCAGCTCGCAAGTAACTGATTTCATTGATTCAACACCGGGACGAGGATGTTTCACCTTGAAACATTGAAACACCTGTAACATGGCTGGAACTGAAACACTGAAACACGCCCATGTCGATCAGCCTGCCCCGCCACCGCTCCCGCCTGTCTGATCCGGAGGCCGGCCAGCTGCCGGTGATCTGGACGGTCAGCGTGTCGCGCTTGACCGGCCTGCTCGGCGATGTGATCCCGGAGTTCGACCGCCGCGCCCGCATCGTGCCCATCAACCTCGGCTTCGAGGAGGCGGTGGATGTGATCGGCCAGCGCCTGCGCCGCGAACACTGCGACGTGGTGATCGCCGGCGGCTCGAATGCGGCCTACCTGCGCAGCCGGCTGGAGGTGCCGCTGGTCCCGATCCAGGCCAACGGCTTCGACCTGATGGAAGCGCTGGCGCGCGCACGCCGGATCGCCCCCAGGATCGGCCTGGTCACCCATGCCACCGATGTGCCGACCTTCGGCAGTTTCCAGCACAGCTTCGGGCTGGACATCGAGCATCGCCGCTTCGTCACCCGCGAGGACGCGCGCGACTGCATCGCGGACATGCGCGCCAATGGCATCGAGGTCATCGTCGGCACCGGCATGGCGATCGACCATGCCGAGCAGGTCGGGCTGCCCGGCGTGCTGCTGTACTCGGCCGACTCGGTACGACAGGCCTTCGAACATGCGCTGGAGCTGACCCAGACCCTGGCCCGCTCCGGTGCGTCCTCGTTGCGGCGGCGGGCACCGCCCAAGCGACGCGATGCCGACCATGCCCTGCTCGGCGACAGTGCCGCGATGCAGCAGGTGCGCGAGCACATCGCACTGTATGCGCCCTACGACAGCACGGTGCTGATCACCGGCGCCACCGGCACCGGCAAGGAACTGGTGGCCCGGCAACTGCACAGCGCCAGCGGCCGGCGTGGCCGCTTCGTCGCGCTGAACTGCGGGGCGATCAGCGAATCCCTGCTTGAAGCCGAGCTGTTCGGTTACAACGAAGGGGCGTTCACCGGCGCCCGCCGCGGCGGTCGCGTGGGCCTGGTGGAAGCGGCCGACGGCGGCACCCTGTTCCTGGATGAAATCGGCGAACTGCCGTTGCCGCTGCAGACCCGGTTGCTGCGCGTTCTGGAAGAGCGCGAAGTGTTGCGCGTGGGCGCCACCGAGCCGACGCCGGTGGACGTACGCGTGGTCGCCGCCACCCTGCAGACGCTGGAATCGCTGGTGGACACACAACGTTTCCGCCGCGATCTCTACTACCGCCTGGCCGCACTGCGCATCGCGCTGCCGATGCTGCACGAACGGCGAGAGGATGTCCCCTTGCTGGTGAGCCACTTCTTCCGGCAGCTCGCCGGTACGGACGCGCCGCTGTCCGCCGAGGCACTGGCGCGGCTGCGCGACTACCCGTGGCCCGGCAATGTACGTGAACTTCGCAACATGGTGGACCGGCTGCGCATCCACTGGCAGCAGCAGCCGGGTGAGCTGTCGTTGCCGCAGATGCTGCACTGGCTGCCGGAGCTGCATGCAGTGCACACCGTGCCCGCGAGCCGAGCCACCACCCCACCCGGGGCACTCACCGCTGCAACGGCGGCGCGGCCGGATGCGGACGCACTACAGCAACTGCTGGCCGACTGCGGCGGCAACCGCGAGCAGGCCTGCGCACAGCTGGGGGTTTCGCGGACCACGCTGTGGCGATGGATGCGCGAGGCGACGCCGGGGTGATTACGGGAACAGCATCCGCTTGCTCCACTGGCCATCGGCGCCGACCTCATAGCACCAGCGCTCGTGCAGGCGGAACTGCGCGCCGTACCAGAACTCGATCCGCTGCGGCACCACGCGCAGGCCGCTCCAGCCGTCCGGGCGCGGCACATCGCGGCCGTCGAAGCTGGCCTCGGTGGTCGCCACGCGTGCATCGAACTCCTCGCGTGAGGCCAGCGTCTTCGATTGCAGCGATGCCCACGCGCCAATCTGGCTCATGCGCGGGCGCGAGGCGAAGTACGCATCAGCCTCGGCATCGCTGACCTGCTCCACCCGCCCTTCGATGCGCACCTGGATGCCGGCCTCGCGCAGGCTGCGCCACAGAAACAGCAGCGCGGCCTGCGGATTGGCCTGCAGCTCACGGCCCTTGTGGCTGTCCAGGTGGGTGTAGAACACGAAACCGCGTTCGTCGAAGGCCTTGAGCAGCACCGTGCGCGCCGAAGGCTGGCGGTTCTGGTCGGCCGTGGCCACGGTCATCGCATTGGGTTCGACTTCCCGGCTCGCCTTGGCTTCTTCAAACAGCCCGGCAAAGGTGGACAACGCTTCGGCATACAGATCGGTCATGGCGGTTTTCTTGTCACGCGGTTTGGGTTTATTGTCGCTGCATGCCTGCACCTGCGTACATGCCCCCGACGAAAGGTTTTCCGGATGCACTGGTCGCGCAGGCGCTGGACGACGCGCTGAACTGCGGCGCGGCCGTTCCAGTATTGGCGATCAGCGGCCTGCAGGGGAGCGGCAAATCGACGCTGGCGGCCCAGGTGGTCGCATTGGCGGCATCGCGCGGCCTGCGCGCGGCCATGCTTTCCATCGACGATGTGTACCTCACCCGTGCCCAGCGCCAACGTCTGGCGCGGCAGGCGCACCCGCTGCTGCTGACCCGCGGCCCGCCGGGCACCCACGATCTGGCCCTGGCCCATGCCACCTTGGACGCGGTCGCGGCCGGCGGCCCGGTCGCCCTGCCCCGTTTCGACAAACTGGCCGACGAGCGCCTGCCCGAAAAGGACTGGCCGCGCCTCGACGGCCCGCTCGACCTGCTGGTGTTCGAAGGCTGGTTCCTGGGCACGCCGGCACAGGACGAGGCCGACCTGGATCAACCGCTCAACGCACTCGAGCGCGACGCCGATGCCGACGGCCGCTGGCGCCGCTGGTGCAATCACGCGCTCGCGCAGGACTACCCCGCGCTGTGGCAGCGTTGCGACCGACTGTGGTTCCTGCAGCCGCCGGACTTCTCGGTGATCCCGCGCTGGCGCTGGCAGCAGGAGCAGAACCTGCAGGCCGCCCAACCCGACCGCAGCAGCATGAGCCGCGCCCAGCTGGAGCGCTTCGTGCAGTACTACGAACGGGTCAGCCGGCAGGCACTGCGCACCCTGCCGGAACGGGCAGACAAGGTGATCGCGCTGGACGAGCAGCGCCGGATCGTCGCCACGCGTTGACCGGCGCGGGAGCCGGGCCCACGGCGATCAGCTGACCAGGAAGGTCACGCGCAGGTTCACCCGCCACTCGGTGATGTTGCCTTCGCCATCGGTCACCACCTTGGTTTCATTGATCCAGGCGCCCTGGATGCCTTTGACCGTCTCGGAGACCTTCTTCAGGCCGCTGCGCACGGCGTCTTCGACGCTGGTCTTGGACGAGGCGTTGATCTCGATGATCTTGGCGACAGACATGGTTCGCTCCGGTGGCGTGCGGGACACTCCGCACCCGCCCACCATGGGGGCCGCCGCGTAAAGGCGATGGCACGGAGATGTTAGGATCGAGGGTAATGAATCCCGCTCCGAACCTGATCCTGATTGGCCCGATGGGCGCCGGCAAAACCTGCATCGGGCGCCGGCTGGCCGAGCGCTTCACGCTGGACTTCGTGGATGCCGACCAGGCCATCGTGGACAGCACCGGGGCCAGCATTCCGGCGATCTTCGAACACTCCGGGGAGGCCGGCTTCCGCCAGCACGAGCGCCAGGTCCTGCACGCCCTGCTGGACGGCCACGGCCAACTGGTCTCCACCGGCGGTGGCGCGGTGCTGGATCCGGACAACCGCGCCGCAATCGCACGCCGGGGTTTCGTGGTCTACCTGCGGGTCAGCGTGCCGGCCCAGCTGGAGCGGCTGGCCCGTGACCGCGGCCGGCCGCTGCTGCAGCGGCCGGACCGCGAACAGGTCCTGCACGACATGGCCGCTGCCCGCGACCCGCTCTACCAGGGTCTGGCCGATCTCACCCTGGATACCGATCTATACACGCCCGCCGAGGCCACCGCGCAGCTGGTGCTGCGCCTGGCCGCGCAGTGGCAGCGACAGGAAACACCCGAATGACCCCCTCCCCGCGTACCGTTGCCGTCAGCGGCGACACCCCCTACACCATCCACATCGGCCCGGGCCTGCTCGGCCACGGGGAGCTGCTGGCCCGCCATGTGCGTGGCCGCCACGTGCTGCTGCTCAGCGACTCCTCGGTCGCCCCGCTTTACCTGGCAGGGGTGAAGGCGGCGCTGCTGGCCACGCGCCCGGACCTGCTGATCGGCGCGCTGGTGCTGCCGGCCGGCGAAGCCTCCAAGACCTTGGCCCACTTCGGCGATGCGATCACCGCACTGGCCGCCCTCGGCGCCACCCGAGATGCCTGCGTGATGGCCCTCGGTGGCGGCGTCGCTGGCGACCTGGCCGGCTTCGCAGCCGCCTGCTGGATGCGCGGCGTGGACTGCGTGCAGTTGCCGACGTCACTGCTGGCGATGGTCGACTCCTCGGTCGGCGGCAAAACCGCGGTGGACATCCCTGAAGGCAAGAACCTGGTCGGGGCGTTCCACCCGCCGCGCGCCGTCATCGCCGACACCGCCGCCCTGCGCACCCTGCCGCCCCGCGAACTGCGCGCCGGCCTGGCCGAAGTGATCAAGTACGGCGCGATCCGCGATCCGCTGTTCTTCCAGTGGCTGCAGGACGAGCATGCCGCGCTGCTGGCCGGCGATGACACCGCGCTGGCCCAGGCCATCGCGCGCAGCTGCGAGCACAAGGCCGAGATCGTCGCGCGCGATCCGCTGGAAAAGGGCGAACGCGCCCTGCTCAACCTCGGCCATACCTTCGGCCACGCGATCGAGACCGAACAGGGCTACGGCGCGCCGGGCAACGACAACCTCAACCACGGCGAAGCGGTCGCGGTCGGCATGGTGCTGGCCGCGCGCCTGTCGGCCCAGCTGGGCATGAGCGAGGAGGCAGACACCGACCAGCTGCGCGAGCTGCTGCTGCGCTACGAACTGCCGGTGGCCATTCCTGCCGGCCTGCAGCCTGAGGCGCTGCTGGCCCGGATGCGGCTGGACAAGAAGAACGTCGCCGGCCGCCTGCGCCTGGTGCTGTGGCGTGGGATCGGCCGGGCCGAAGTGGTCGCCGATGTCGACGAGGCCGACGTGCTGCGCGTGCTCGCCGCCGGCTGAGCCTGCGACCTTCCGCCGCACCTGCCCCGACGCTGACGGCCACCTCCGGCGTTCACGGCTACAATCGGGGCATGCGCGTCTTCCTGCACCAACACGCCCGCGGTGCCGATCCGGCCCGCTATCTCCAGCTCACCCTGCAACCGGACCTGTTCGGCGGCTGGGAGCTGCTGCTCGAATCTGGCCCGATCGGCGGGCGCGGGCAACTGCGCCGCGAGCTGTACCTGCAGGAAGACCTGGCGCTGGCCGCGTTCGAAAAGGCACGCGATGCGCACCTGCACCGCGGCTACGAAGTGACCTACACCAGCGGCGACGCGCCGCACTGAGCGGCCACCGCCGCACTGACCCCATTCGGCCCCGCGCCACCAGATCCCAAGGAAGCGTTCCGTGACCAGCCCCTCCCGCCATGATCGCCTGCTGCGCGCCCTGCGCCGCGAACCGGTGGACTGCACCCCCGTCTGGCTGATGCGCCAGGCCGGTCGTTACCTGCCCGAGTACCGCGCCACCCGCGCCAAGGCCGGCAGCTTCCTGGCGATGGCCAAGAACCCGGACATCGCCTGCGAAGTCACCCTGCAGCCGCTGCGCCGCTTCGACCTCGACGCGGCGATCCTGTTCTCGGACATCCTGACCATCCCCGATGCGATGGGCCTGGAGTTGTACTTCGTCGAAGGCGAAGGCCCGAAGTTCCGCCACCCCGTCCGCGACGCCGCCGCCATCGCCAGACTGGGCGTGCCGGACATGGAAACCGAACTGCGCTACGTGATGGACGCCGTGCGCGTGATCCGCCGCGAACTGGACGGCAGCGTGCCCCTGATCGGCTTCTCCGGCAGCCCGTGGACGCTGGCCTGCTACATGGTTGAAGGCGGCGGCAGCAAGGACTTCGCCCGCATCAAGGCGATGGCCCTGAATGAACCGGCCGCCCTGCACCAGCTGCTCTCGGTCGTCACCGATGCGGTGATTGCCTACCTCGCCGCCCAGCGCGCGGCGGGCGCCCAGGTCCTGCAGGTCTTCGACACCTGGGGCGGGGTACTCAGCCCGACCATGTACCGCGAATTCTCCCTGCGTTACCTGACCCGCATCGCGCAGGAACTCGAACGCGGTGACGGCAGCGACCGCACCCCGCTGATCCTGTTCGGCAAAGGCACCGGCCTGCACCTCGGCGCCCTGGCCGACACCGGCGCCGACGCGCTCGGCGTGGACTGGACCCTGGACCTCGCCGACGCCGTCGCCCGCACCGGCGGCCGCGTCGCCTTGCAGGGCAACCTCGACCCGACCACGCTCTACGGCAATCCGGCCGCCATCGAACGCGCCGCCGGTCTGGTCCTGGACAGCTACGCCCAAGGCAACGGCGGCTCCCGCGAAGGCCATGTCTTCAACCTCGGCCACGGCATGTCCCCGGACATGAATCCCGAGCACGTGCAGGTGCTGGTGGAAGCCGTACATCGTTTGAGCCGACGCTGATCGCCATCGGCAGGTAGCCGGCCAGCGGCCGGCACTACACGGGTACGGCCGACGAAGCACGCGTTCTGCATCCAGGACGCGTGCTTTCGTTGTTGCACGCCCCAATGCGTCGGCTTCGGCTCTTGACCACACCCTGATCCCACATCGGCGATCATATCGCCCTCGTTGACGAAGGCCCCGCACCATGACGACCAGCAGCTACGCCTCGATCCGGCCCCTGTTGTGGCTCGTATCGCTGGCCATCTTCATGCAGATGCTGGACTCCACCATCGTCAACACCGCATTGCCTGCCATGGCCCGCAGCCTCGGCGAAAGCCCGCTGCAGATGCAGTCCGTCGTCTTCAGCTACGCCCTGGCCGTCGCCACCTTCATCCCCGCCTCCGGCTGGATCGCCGACCGCTTCGGCACACGACGCACCTTCCTCGTCGCGATCATCCTGTTCACTCTCGGCTCGCTCGCCTGCGCTCTCGCCCAGACCCTGCACCAGCTCGTCGGTGCGCGCGTCCTGCAGGGCATCGGCGGCGCCATGCTGCTGCCGGTCGGGCGCCTGGCCGTCATGCGCTCCGTCTCGCGCGAAGAATTCCTCCGCGCGATGAGTTTCATCGCCATCCCCGCCCTGATCGGCCCCCTGATCGGCCCGACCCTGGGTGGCTGGCTGGTCGAAGTCGCCTCCTGGCACTGGGTGTTCCTGATCAACCTCCCGATCGGCATCATCGGCTACGTCGCGGCGATGAAGATCATGCCGGACCACTACGCCGAACACCGCACCCGCTTCGACATCGCCGGCTACCTCATGCTTGCCTTCGGCATGGTCGTACTGTCCCTCGCGCTGGACGGCATCTCCGGCATGGCCACCCCGCATGCACTGGTCATGCTCATGACCGTCGCCGGCCTGGCCGCCCTCGTCGGTTACTGGCTGCACGCCGCCAACTCCACGGCGCCGCTGTTCTCGCTGGCGCTGTTCCACGTGCCCAGCTACCGCATCGGCATCCTCGGCAACCTGTTCTCACGCATCGGCAGCAGCGCCATGCCGCTGCTGATTCCACTGCTGCTGCAGGTCGGCATGGGCATGAGCCCGATGAAGGCCGGCCTGTTGATGATCCCGGTCGCCGCGGCGGGCATGGTCTCCAAGCGCTACGCGGTCAAGCTCGTCGAGCGCTTCGGCTACCGCCGCGTGCTGATGGTCAACACCGTGCTGGTCGGCCTGGCGATGGCCAGTTTCATCTTCATGACGCCCGGCCAGCCGCTGTGGATCCGCATCATCCAGCTGGCCCTGTTCGGTGCGGTCAATTCACTGCAGTTCACCGTGATGAACACCGTGACCCTGCGCGATCTGGACCGCGACTTCGCCAGTGCTGGCAACAGCCTTCTTTCGATGGTGATGATGCTCGCGACCGGTTTCGGTGCGGCCGCGGCCGGCAGCCTGCTGGCCGCGTTCAATCATCTCGATGCGTCGCATGGCGCAACGGCCGCGCTGCACGCCACCTTCGTCTGCGTCGGCGCCATTACCCTGACCTCCACGCTGATCTTCTGGCAGCTGCCGGACACGCGGCCCTCGCCGCGCGATGTCGAGGAAGTCGCCGAGTAACCGCGCGCAGACGTCCAGCGGTCTGCGATCTGCGATCAGCTATAGGGACCGTCAGCGGACCAACGGTCCGCTGCTACCGGGAGCGTGCAGCACCCGCGCGATCGCCTCCACCAGCAGATCGCCGGTGACCGGCTTGCGCAGGAAGGCATCGAAGCCTGCGTCGCGGGCCTGCTGCTCGATCGATGGATCGGTGCGCGCCGTGACCGCGATCAGCGGCATCTCGAACCCTTGGCTGCGCAGATGCTCAGCCAATGCGATGCCGCCCAGCCCGGGCAGATCCAGATCCATCAGCACCACTTCGAACGGCGCCTCGCTGACCTCGCGCAGCGCCGACAACGCGTGCTCGGCATGCACCACCTGGTGGCCACGCGCCGACAGCAGGCCGCTGACCACCTCGGCCACGGTCAGATCGTCCTCCACCAGCAGGATGCGCAGTGGCGGCAACACCCACTGCTCGCCCTCGGCCGCACCCGGCACGCCGGTGGTTCCCTGCTCCAGGGGCAACGGCAGGGTCACCGTGAAACGCGTTCCCACGCCGAGCTGGCTCTGCACGCCGATCTGCCCCTGCATCGCCAGTGCCAGTTCGCGGCAGATCGCCAGGCCCAGCCCGCTGCCCCCGTACTGCGCGGCGGTGCGGGCGCCATCGGCCTGCTCGAAGCGGCGGAACAATCGCTCCTGCTGATCGGTGCTGATGCCCGGCCCGGTATCGGATACCTCGATGTGCAACCCGCGGCCGGCCGTGATCGCGCGCAACGTCAACCGTACTTCGCCGTGGCTGGTGAACTTGACGGCGTTGCCCAGCAGGTTCAGCAGGATCTGGCGCACGCGCAGCTCGTCACCGACCGTGCGGGTGCCGGCCGGCAAGGTGTTGTCGACCACGAACCGCAGCCCCTTCTGCCCGGCCAGCGCGGCCATCAACGCACAGACATCGTCGATCGGTCGCTGCAGCTGGAACGGCTGCGCCTGCAGTTCCAGGCGCCCCGACTCGATCCGGGCCAGGTCCAGCGCGTCGTTGACCAGATGCAGCAGGTGCTCGCCGGCGTGGCGGATCGACTCGGTATAGCCACGCTGCTTGGGGTTCAATGGCGAGGACAAGAGCAGCTCGCTCATGCCCAGCACCCCGGTCATCGGCGTGCGCACCTCATGGCCCAAGTTCGCGAGGAAACGGGTCTTGGCCGCCGAAGCCTGCTCGGCCAGTTCCTGCTTCTGCAGGGCCAGCTGGTACGCATGCCGGCGCTGCAGCCGGCGCCGGTACAACCAGGCGAACAGACTGAGCAGCAGCAACACGGCCGAGGTCAGCAGCAGCAGGCCCGACAGGCTCCGCCACCACGGCGGCAGCACCCGGAACTCCAGCACCTGCACCCGCGACCAGATGTGGTCGGCCGAGCGGGCCTGCACTTCCAGCCGGTAGCGGCCCGGCGGCAGGCGCGAGAACAGACGTTCGCCGCCGGGTCCCACTTCCACCCAATCCGGGTCGTAGCCGGCCAGCCGGTAACGGTAGTTGTTCGAGGTGGAATCGGCGAAGGACAACAGCCGCGCGACGATCCGCAGGTCGCGGTCGCCGTCGGCGATGTCCAGCGGCACCGCATGGGTCAGGTCCAGGACACGCTCGCCACGGCGCACCTCGACCCGCTCGATCACCAGGGGCGCGCGTCGCGTCGCCGGCTTGACCTGTGCCGGATCGAACACCACCACGCCGGCCGGCGTGCCACCCACGATGCGACCACTCGGGGTCAGCGTCAGCGTGCGGCGGCGGAATTCCTGGCTGGGCAGGCCATCATGGACGCCGTACTGGCGCACGCTGCCGGCTTCCGGATCGACACGCACCAGGCCGCGTGCATTCGCTGCCCAGACCACCCCCTGCCGGTCCACCACCAGACCGGTGGCGGTGATCGCGGGGTAGCCGGCACTGCTGCCGATCACTTCCTGCAGGGTCAGCCGATCGCCCTGCCAGCCGTAGTGCGAGAGCTTGCCTTCCTCGGAAAGCCAGACACTGTCATCGCCGGCCAGCGCCATCGCATGCACGCTCGCCGCGGGGCCACCGGGCAGCGGCTCGAAACGCGCGCGCGCCGCGACCCACTGCAGCAGTCCCTGCCCGGTGGCCACCCACAGGCGGTCCTGGGGACCGCACCGGATATCGAGCGCGTTCTGGCCCGCGCTCAATCCAGCGTGGCCCAGCGCGATGCGATGCAGGACGCGCCCATCGAGATCGCGCTGCTGCAGCCCGGTGGCCGACGCTGTCCACAGGCGCTGCCCGTCGCACAGCGCCAATGATTCGATCGCGCCCTCCATCGTGGCGTCCACCGCCGCGTCGCTGCCCCAGCGCCGCATCCGCTTCTGCCGGGGGTCATAGCGCAGCAGCGCGTCCCAGGAGCCGATCCAGACCTGGCCGCGCGGATCCTCCAGCACCGACTGCAGCCATTGCGTGCCGTCCACCCAGGTCCGGTGCTGTTCGATTTTCCCGCTGACCGGGTCGAACTTGTCCAGGGCGCCGTGCGTGCCCACCGTCCACACACCGCCGTCGGCGGCCGCGCCCATGCCCAGCACATACGCATTGCGCAGCGAGGCCGGGTCATCTTCCAACCGCGACAGCACCGAGAACTGCCACCATCGCGGCAGCAGATGCCACAGGCCGCCGTTGGTGCTGGCCAGCCAGATGCCACCCTCGCGATCTTCGTAGGCGCCGGTCCAGTTCGGCCGCACCTGCCCGCGCGCGATCGCGCTGTACAGCGGCACCTGCTGGAACTGGCCGTCCATCGCACGGCCCAGGCCCGAGCGGGTATCCAACCAATACCCGCCCTGCTCGTCGCGCAGCATCATGCCCAGGATCTGATCGCCATCGGCAACGGCCCAGGGCGCCGGTTCGAAGCGGCCATCCGGGCGGCGCACCGCCACCCCGACATTGCTGCTGATCCACAGGCTGCCATCGGCCTCGGCGGTGAGGCCGTTGATGACGCGCGCCGACAACTGGGCACTGGGCACCGGTTCGAAATCGTGTCCGGTCCAGCGCGCCAGACCGGCTTTGGATCCGATCCACAAGGTGCCATCCAGGGTGGTGGCCAGATTGCCGACCGATGCCGCCGGCAGGCTGCGCGGGTTGCCGGGCTCGGGCATGAAGCGGGTCAGCGTGCCATCACGCTCCAGCCGGTGCAGGCCGCCCTGGTAAGTGCCGAACCAGATCGCACCGTCCGGCGTGGAAGCCACGCTCCAGATCGTGTTGCTGCCCATCTCCGGATGGCTGTCGCGATCGTAGAAGCGGATCTCGCGGCGATCGGCCGACATCATCGCCAGGCCGGCGTTCTCTGTACCGATCCACAGCTGATTACGCGCATCCACGTGGACGCTCCAGACGTGGTTGTCGCGCAGGCCGTCCTCGGCGCGCCAGATGCGGTAATTGCGACCGTCGTAACGGGCCAGCCCATCATTGGTGGCAATCCACAGATAGCCGTAGCGATCCTCGGCCATGCGATTGACGGTGTTGGATGGCAGGCCATCGAACACGGTGAGCTGCCGCGGCGTCGGCGGTACCGGCTGGGCCGACGCAAGCGCCGGCCAGAGCACACACAGGCCGATCAGCAGCGGCCACAGCACACGCAACACCACTGGCTCTCCCGGGTCTGTCCCTCGATTCACTGCCGTCGCCCGGAACGGGCCTGTCACCCCTGACCACCCCGGTCGTCGGGCAACGCCCCGCATAGTAAACCGTTCCCCGCGCCGGCACGATCCACGCGCGGCAAGGCGAGCCGTTGCATCGCTGTGTGCAGCGCATCGCCCTGCAGTGGCTTGGGCACCAGACCGTCCGCGCCGGCGGCGATGACCTGCAGCTCCAGGTCCAGCTCCCGTCGCGCCGTCAGCACCAGTATCGGCAGGCGTTGGCCCTGCTGACGCAGCAGGCGCAGCAGTGACAGCCCGTCCATGCCCGGCAGGTCCAGGTCCAACAGCATCAGCTGGGTGCCGGGGCGGGCCAGCGCGGTCAGTGCCGCCAGCGCGTGCGCGGCATGCACGACGGTGTGACCGCGCAGCCGCAGCAGTGCGCCGACCACCTCGGCCACCAGCGGATCATCTTCCACCAGCATGACCTGAAGGGCATCGAGCGCATCGCCCTGCGGTGCGGTCGCGTGGGGCCCGATCGCCTGGCAGCCTTCCAGCGGGACACTCAGCATCCCCTGCCAACGATGGTCAGGCAACCGCGACACGCGCAGGTGCCCGTGCATCGCGCCGATCAGCACGTCGACATCGGCCAAGGCCTCGCGTACCTGCAACGGCGCTGGGGACGGACAGGCCCCCGGTTCGGCGAGCACATCCAGCAGCAGGCCACTGCAGCCCGGCCGCCAAGCGATGCGCAGGGTCAACCGGACAGCCCCGGTCTGCTCTGCCAACCCGCACGCGAGCAGTTCCACGGCTTGTCGCAACCGGTCCGGGTCGCCCACGGCGCTGGCACCGGGTTGCAATGGCGGGGCCAACACGAGGCGGCAGCCACCCGCCTCCAGACCCCCGGCCACGGCGGCATGTACCTCGTCCCACCACGGACCGATGGCAAAGCCCCGTGGATGCAGCATCACCTTGCCGGCCTGCAGCCTGGCCATCTCCAACGCCTCGTCCACCACCTGCAGCAATGCACGCCCGCCCCGCTGGATATGCAGCACCTGTTCGCGCGCGCCTGCGGGTAACGGCGTGGCCAACAGCAGTTCGCTCATGCCAAGCACGCCGGTGAGCGGTGTCCGGACTTCATGCCCAAGCGTGGCCATGTAAAGCGCCTTGGCCTGCGCGGCCTGCTCGGCCCGTGCCTGGCGACGCGTGGCGGCCCGCCAGGCGAGCGCGCGCTGCCGCCGCTGCCTCAGCGTCCACACCAGCAACGTGCCTGCACTGGCGGCGAGCAGCCACAGCAACGCCCACGCCCCGGGATGTGCCCAACCGTTGTAGGCCACGTGCAGGTGCACCTGCTGCAGGGCCGACCATTGCCCATCCACGTCACGTGCCTGGAATTCCAGTACATGCTCGCCGGCCGGCAGGCGGGGGAAGCCGCGCGCACCGCGTCGCCCGGCGCGGACCCATTCGGGGTCTTCGCCCCGCAGCCGGAATCGATACCCGCTCACACCGTCGGGCCGGCCGCTCAATAGGCGCGCCGACAACTGGATGTCGCGATCATCGGCGTTGAGCTGCAGTGGATCGGTGGAAGGCAGCTCGACCCAGCGCCGTTGTCGACGCACCTTCACCCGGTCGATCACCAGCGATGCCGGCGTCGTGGCGTCGACCATGCCCGCCGGATGCAATGCGAGCACATCGCCGTTGGCCTCCAGGGCGAGCAGATGCGCTCCGGCAGCAACCAGGCCAGTATCGAACACCATCAGCGGCAGGCCATCATCGGCGGTGTACAGCCGCGCACTGCCGCGCTCCGGGGCCAGGCGCACCACCCCGCGCGCCGTGGTGGCCCATAAAGCACCATCCGGGGCGCCGCTCAATCCGCGTGGCAACGCGGCCGGTACTCCCTGCGCCGCGTCAACCCGTTGGCTGTGAGGCGGGCGGCCGGGCGCATGCTGGTAGGCCGACCAGCCCTCCGCATCGGCTGCCCACAGCCACCCATCGGAGGCCAGATGCAGCGCGCCGATCTCCCGCCGGCCGCTGCCCGGCACCGGGAGAAAACGGCTGGCCGCCACGTGCCACTGTTTGAGACCCTCGCCGTCCCCCAACCATACCTCTCCGCCAGGGCTGCACTGGAGCGCGAACTCCGCCACGCCCGGGCGCAGGCCCGCCGCCGCGTAGGCAGCACTGGCCAGAACGCTGCCATCGCCCGCACGCTGCTCCACGCGACCATTGCCGGCCAGCCACACGCGATCGCCACAGGCCAGCAACGCGGCCTGCGGCGACGTGCCCGGCGACACACTGGCCGCCCCCACCTGCCAGCGCTGCCGACGCCGGCGCAGCGGATCGATCCGGGTCAGCCACGGCGCCGCGAAGACCCACACCACGCCCTGCGGATCTTCAACCACCACGTGGCGATCGGCACGTGCTGGATCCTGTGCATAGGACCACCGCGCGGGGGAGAAGCCCTGCTCCGGCGAGAGACGGGCGAGCGTGCCGCCGCGTGCCCACCATGCGTGTGCGTCTGCCGCCGGGGCCAGGCTGCCTGCCGCACCGGCGATGGGTCCGGCCGGTGCGGCGAAACGCTCGAAGTGCCGCCACTGGGCGCCGAGTCGCCATACGCCCTGGCGGCTTCCCGACAACCAGACCCGCCCCCGCCGGTCCTCGAACGCCTGCCCGATGCGCGACACCTCGCGCCCGTGCGGCCGGGGCAGTTGGAGTGCGTGGTGGTTCCGGCCGTGCTGATCCTGCCACCACACCTGGTCGCCATCGCCGAACCAGTCCCCGCCACGCCGCGCCGCGCCGAGCCAACGGGCCGGTGTGCGATGCCCGGAAACGGGTTGCAAGGACGGCAGCTGCCGCACCCGCGAACCCTCGGCCGTGCTGGAATGCAACCGCCCCTGCGAATCCAGGCCGAGCGCGGTCACCGGCCGAGCGGAAGCGCCGAGCATCGCAGGCGTCTGGAACCGGTCGTGCTGCCACCTCGCCAGCCCGGCGGCACTGCCGATCCACAGGCCGCCGTGCGGATCGGACACGAGCCGCTCCACCCGTGCCGACGGCAAACCACCACCGCCAGCGGCCGGCAGGTGCTGACGCAGGAAGTGATCGCGGTCGAGCCGGAACAGACCGGCATCGCGGGTACCAAACCAGACGCTGCCATCGTCCATGGGTTGGATCGCCAGGATCGGGCTGGCCGCCACCGTGGGTACCGCCGGCCCCGCCCACCGGGCGAACTGCTGGCGGTCAGCGGAAAGACGCTGCAGATAACCGTTGCCGGTGCCGATCCATAGCTGGTCACGAGCATCGAGGGCCAGGCTGCGCACCACGTTGTCGGCCAGGCCGTGTTCCATGCGCCAGATCCGGAACCCGCTGCCGTCATAGCGCGCCAGGCCGTCGCCCGTCGCGAACCAGAGATAGCCCTTACGGTCCTCCACGATCTGATGCACCACGTTGGACGGCAATCCGTCGACGGTCGTCATCCGTACGCCATGGCTGGGCAGCGCCAGCACCGGAAACGCCTGCAGCAGCCAGACCAGCAGCCCCCACCGCCCCCATCGGCACCCGCGGTGCGGCGTGCCGCTCATGCGCTGCGCCGGCATCTGGCCAGTCCATCGCCCAACGCCGCCCGGCTCACGGGCAGGCGCAGGAACAGCTCGAAGCCGGCCGCGATCGCCTCGCGCTGCGCAGCGGCATCCGCACGCGCAGTCAGTGCTACCCGTGGCACCCCCGGCCACCGCCGCGACAGCCGTGCCCCCACGCGTTCGCCATCCACCCTAAGGGCGGGATCGACCACGATGACGTCCCAACCCGCACCGTCCGCGGCGGTGGGCGGCAGTGCATCCGCGCCGGGAAAGTGGGTGGGCAGATGGCCCAGGGAGGCCAGCATGGCCAGCAGCACCTCGGCAACGACCGCTGAGGGATACACCACCAGCACCCGCAGTGCGCCGGCCGCAGCCGGCCCCGGCAGCGCACACGCTGCAACGATGCCGGTGGGGAGCTCACCGCGCGGCAAGGGCAGCGCCACCTGGAAACAGGTGCCCTGGCCGGGAACGCTGGTCACGGTGATATCACCGCCCATGGCCACTGCCAGATCGCGTGAGATCGACAATCCCAGCCCACTGCCGCCGTAACGGGCCGCGGTCTGCGCGCCATCGGCCTGTTCAAAGCGCTGGAACAGGCGCTGGCACTGCGCCGGCGTCATGCCCGGCCCGGTATCGCACACCCGCAGCACGATCCCTTGGCCATCGTGTCCGCCGTGCGCTTCCAGCCGCACCGTTCCCTGCGCGGTGAACTTCAGCGCGTTGCCGAGCAGGTTGAGCAGGATCTGGCGCAGGCGACGCGCATCGCCGATGACGCACGCCGAGGCCGGCAGCGTGCTGTGCCACTCCAACGCAAGCGCCTTGCCCTGCGCCACCGGCAGCAGCAGCGCGTGCAGTGCTTCGATCATCCGCTGCAGCACGAATGGTGCCGGCTGCAACTGCAGTTCCCCTGATTCGATGCTGGCCAGATCCAGTGCGTCATCCATCAGCCGCAGCAGGTGCTCACCGGCATGGTGCAGGCTGTTGACCCGGCTGCGCTGGGAGGGCGGAAGCGGTGAGCGCAGCAGCAGTTCGCTCCATCCCAGCACCGCGGTCATCGGTACCCGGATGCGGGTCCCCAGCGTGGTCAGGAAACGGGTGCGCTGCACGGATGCGCGCTCGGCATGCCCCTGCCGGGCACGCAGCCAGCGCCAGCGGCGCTGCCGACCGCGGCGTACGTGGAAGCGCCATCCCCAGAGCCACACCGCACCCAGCCCCGCGGCCGCGGCGGCCCACCGGGCCGGCGGCGCCTGCCACCATGCCGGGACCACCTGCAATGTCACCCGGCGCACCGGCGACCACCGGCCGTTTCCCTGCCGGGCCTGCACCTCAAGCGTCTGCAGCCCCACCGGAAGTCGCTCGAACACGCGCAGGCCGGTGGCATCACTTTCCTCCCACTGGGCCTCGTGATCCTGCAGCCGGAAGCGATACTGCACGTGCGACGGCGCACCGCTGCTGAGCAGCCGCGCGGCAACGCGCACATGCCGATCAGCACCCGAGAGCGGCACCGGGCCGGCGCCGACCGGCAGCGTGATCTGCGCCTTGCCACGGCGAGCAGTGATCGCATGGATGACCAGGCCCGGGGCGCGCTCAGGGCCCGCGACACCGGCCGGATCAATCAGCAACAGCCCGCCTTCGCTGACCGCAGCGGCGAGCCGATCGTCGGCGGTGCGCACCAGCCCGTGCGGCAGCACGCCCTGCGCCGGCAGCCCCTCATCGCCGCCGAAGTGGCGCACGCCGCCGCCGTGCGGGTCGACCCGGACCAGGCCACGTGCATCGCCTGCCCACGCAACGCCCGCTGCGTCGACCACCAGTGCGCGTGCCAGCAGACGCGGATACCCGTGCGCAGGGCCGAAGCTGTGCGTCTTGCGCAGCTGCTGGCCATCCCAGCGGTAGCGCCGCAGTACCCCGAGGCTGCTGATCCAGTAGTGGCCATCCTCGCCGCGGGCGATCGCCCCCACTTCGCCGCGCGGCGCTCCCTCCACGACCGCGAAGCGTTCCTGCGCCGGCAGCCAGCGTTTGACGCCGCTGCGGTCGGTTGCCCACAGCCGGCCATCGTCATTGCACAGCAACTGGGGGCCATGGCTCGGCGGCACCAGCCCGAGGGTGTGCGGCGCGGCGGACAACTGCAGCACACCGTCGGCATCGCGTCGCTGGATGCGGTCGGCACGCCCGAGCCACAACGATCCATCGCTGCAGGCCTGCAGATCGACCCTCCCCGCGTCGCCGCCCACGCCCAGCAACCAGTGACGGCGGCCACCGCTGCCCGGCAGGTAGCGCGACAACGTATTGCCACTGGCCACCCATACCTGGCCGCGACGGTCTTCGGCGATGGCCACGGTGCCCGCACGCAGGTGATCGGGGCGGTAGTCGACGCCCAGGTCGCTGCGCCCGCTCACCGTGTCAACGCGCTGCAGGCGCCCGCGATCGCCGGCGATCCACACCCGCCTGCCATGGGAGGGCGCCAGGGCCAGCACGTGGTCGCCATCGAGTCCGGGCCAACCATCACGGGCGGCCGCCAGCAGCGTGAACTGGCGCCACCGCGCGGGCAGGTGCCACAGGCCCTCGCCGCGGCCGACCCACCACAGGCCGCCGACCCGGTCCTCCAGGGCATGGCTGACCGCAGCCGTGCTCATCACGGCGCCGGCGTATCCACGCAGCGGCACCGGCTGCGGCGCCTGCCCGCGCGCGTGAAGTCGCAGTCCGCTTGCGCCGGCGCTCCAGAGGTCGCCCGCGGTACTGCGCAGCACCGGCATCGCCGTGCCCTCCGGCATCCGATGCAGCTCGCCATCGCGCCACCGGTGCACGCCCTGCGGTGTGTGCACCCACACCCCGCCGTCCGGATCGGGCCAGAGCACGTGCACGTCAACGTGCTGGTCATCGTGCAGCGGTACCTGGATGAAACGATGTTCCTCACGCCGCAGTGCCCCCGCCGGCGTCCCGATCCAGAGCCGTCCCTGGTGGTCGGTGACCAGGGCAGTCACCCGGCGCACCGGGCCACCGTGCAGCTGCAACGGCACGCGTTGCCAGCGGCCGTCCGGATGCCGTGCGAACAGGCCATCGTCGAGGGTACCCACCCACACCACACCGTCGGGGGTGCTGGTGATCTGCTCGACGCCGATGCGGGGCAGGACCACCGCGCCATTGCCCGGCATGCTCTGGATCACGCGGCGATCAGCAGACAGCGTCAGCAGGCCCTGCGAGGCGGTCGCCAGCCAGAGCTGGTCCTGCGCATCCAGATGCAGCGCGCGCACGTCCACATCCGGCAGCCCCTGCTCCCTTCGCCACGCGCGGAAACGGTGACCATCAAAGCGCAGCAGTCCATCGTCGCTGGCGAACCAAAGATAACCGTCGCGGTCTTCCACGACCGCACGCAGCGCTGCGGTCGGCAGCGCATCGGCAGGGCCCAGCGGCCGGGGCCAGGGTGCCGTGACGGGATCGCCGGCCAGAACAGGGACCGGCAGCCAGAGCGCGAGACCCAGCATCACCGCAGCCCAGCGATGGCCCATTGATGCGGATCGGCCTCCCCCCACGCGTACCCCGACCGTCCTCTCCTGCATGAACAGCACGGTATGTCGAAGCCACGCGAAGAGGGCTGGCAGGATCTGGACCCGGTCACAGTCCGATCAATGAAATTTCAGATCAAAAAAGAAACTTCGAGGAATGGCATTGATCGCACCGATGCGCACAGGGCCTCGGCTGATCAGTGTCGCGGCGACTTCCCGGCGCGGGCGTGCACGATCGCATCGATCAGCATGTCACCGGTCACCGGCTTGCGCAGGAAACCGTTGAATCCGGCCGCCCGCACCTGCTGCTCGGCGTAGGCATCCGAGCGTGCGGTCACCGCGATCAAAGGAAGCTCATAGCCCATTGCGCGCAGCTGTCCGGCAATGGCAATACCATCCAGCGCCGGCAGATCCAGATCGAGCAACCCGACATCGAAGCTCCCCGCAGCGACTTCGGACAATGCCGCCAAGCCGTGCAGCACATGCACCACGTCATGCCCACGGGTGCGCAGCAGCCCGGCGATCACATCGGCCACGGTGGCATCGTCCTCCACCAGCAGGATGCGCAGGGGCGGCAGCTGCGTGCGCGTCTCCAGGCCGGTTTCACCCGACGCCGCAGCCGACTGCACGGTCCACGGCAGCGGCAGTTCAACGGAGAAGCGGGCGCCATCGCCCAGCCGGCTGTCGATCCGGATGTGGCCGCCCATCGCCACCGCCAGTTCCTGGCAGATCGCCAGGCCCAGGCCGCTGCCGCCATAACGCGATGCGGTGCGAGGGCCATCGGCCTGTTCGAAGCGGTGGAACAACCGCTCCTGCTGGTCCTGGTTGATGCCCGGCCCCGTATCGGAGACCTCGAAGATGATCGCGCGCCCGCCGTCGAGCAGCTCGACGCCAAGGCCCACATGGCCATGCTCGGTGAACTTGATCGCGTTGCCGAGCAGGTTCATCAGGATCTGGCGCACGCGCATCTCGTCGCCACTGACCTGCACCGGACCGGGCAGGTTGAAGCTGCGCTCGAAGGCCAGGCCACGGTGATGGGCCATCGGTTCCATCAAGGCCTCGACCTGGTCCAGCAACGACATCAGATCGAACGGCCGCAGATCCAGTTCCAGTCGCCCAGCCTCGATGCGGGCCAGATCCAGCGCGTCGTTGACCAGCCGCAGCAGGTGTTTGCCGGCATGCTGGATCGAGCCGGCGTAGCCGCGCTGCACGTCATCCAGCGAGGTGGACAGCAGCAGTTCGCTCATGCCCAGCACACCGGTCATCGGCGTGCGCACTTCATGCCCCAGCGTGGCGAGGAACCGGCTCTTGGCCTGTGACGCCTGCTCGGCCAACTGTTGTTTGTGCACCGTCAGCTGCCATTGCTGGCGACGGCGCAGGCGCGCACGTGCGACGTACGCCAGCGCGGCGATCCCGATCAGGCCCAGCAGCACATAGCCCACGATCGCCCAGCCACTGCGCCACCATGGCGGGCGCACCTCCAGGTCCAGCGTGCTGGGCGGCGTCCACGCGCCCTGCGGCGTCGCGGCCTGCACCTCGATGCGATAGTGCCCGGCGGGCAGGCGCGACAGCAGGCGCTCGCCATCGGCCGCCTGCATCACCCAGTTCTGGTCATAGCCGGACACCCGGTAGCGGTAGCGGTTGCCATGCGGGTTGGCGAACGACAGCAGGCGCGCGGACACGATCAGGTCGCGGTCCTGCGGGCCCAGCACGATCGGTGCCTGCGGAGGCAGCATCTGCTGGCCCTCGGCATCGTCACGACGCACCTGCACGCTGTCGATCACCAACTGCGATGGCGGCAGCAGCATGTCCGCCGCGTCCGGATCGAAACCAACCAGCCCGGTCGCGGTCACTGCCAGCACCCGGCCGTCGCGTGTCTGCACGGGCGGGCGATTGCTGAACTCCACATCGGGCAAGCCGTCGCGTTCGCCATACAGCCGCAATCGACGTTCGCTGCCCTGCCAGCACACCAGGCCGCGTGGCGTGGTCGCCCATACCTGCCCGTGGCTGCCCAGCGCGAGCCCGCCCATCGACACCGCCGGCATCCCTTCGGCCGCGCCGACGCGTTCGCGCAGGCTCATGCTGAGCCCGTCCCAGCGGTACCGTTCCAGCGCGCCTTGGCGCGCCAGCCAGAGTTCATCCGGGCCGGTCCAGGCGGCATCGTAGATGCTGCCGCGGGAAATCCCGGGCACCTGTTCGAAACGGTCGTTGCGCCACCGCATCAGCCCCATCTGGTCGCCCATCACCCAGAGCTGCCCGCGCGGATCGAACACCATCTGCTCGACCGGATTTTCGGTCAGCCCGCGGTTCTGGTCGTTGCGGATCGTATCGAGCACGTTGCCGCGGGCGTCGCGGCGCTGGATGCCGAAGTTCATGATCGACAGCCACAGCTCGCCATCCGGCGCCTGCCGGATCAGATCGATGCGCTGGCGTACATCGGCGCCACCGCCGATCTTCCATTCGCGCAGTGTGCCGGTGGCCGGCTGGTACAGATTCAGACGGCCCGCGCGACCGATCCACACGGCGCCGTCCTCGCGGGGCAACAGCGACCACGCCGCGCCCACCCCGATCTGTTTGTCGTCGGCGATCTGGCGCAGCTGCCCCTGCACATCGAGACGGTAGAGCCCGTGCGCGCCGGAAATGTAGAAGTCGTCCCCCGCAGCTGCCGCGCCCAGCAGGTACACACTGTCCAACGGCTTGCCGTCAAGCTGGTACCAGCTGGAGAAACGCTTCCAGTCCGGTGGGAGGTAGGCCAGTCCCTGGGTCAGCATCGCCACCCACAGGCCGCCTTCATGATCCTGCAGCATGTCCAGCACGCCACTGCGCGCGGTCAGGAAGCCACTGCCGGCATCACCGGCGAGCAGCCGCGCGGTGCTGGCATCGCCGCGGTACAGACCATCGGCCGTGCCCAGCCAATAGCCGCCGTTGCGGTCGTGGATCACCGTGGCCGCACGTACATCGGCGCTGAGCTTCCAGGGCGCCGGACGGGCCTGGTCATCGGCACCGATCTCGAACAGCCCGCCTTCGGTGCCCGCCCAGACCGTGCCATCGGGCTCGCGGGTCAGGCGGAACACGCTCTTGCCGCCCAGCAGGGCCGGCGCGATCCGGGTGAAACCGTCGCCATCCCAGCGGGCGACACCGTTGGAGGTCCCCACCCAGACCCGCCCCTGCGGATCGGCCAACAGGGTGTAGATGGTGTTGTCGGGCAGACTGCGCGGATCGCTCGGGTCGGCTTGGTACCTGACCAGCGCCCCGTCTTCGCTGCGCCGGCATATGCCGTGCTGGTTGGTGCCGATCCACAGCGACTGCGCGGCATAGGCCAGCGACCAGAACTGGCCCTCGCACGCCTCGCTCAGGGCGGTAAAGCGGGTGAACGCCGTCCTGTCCGGACCCAGCATGCCCAAGCCAGCGCCATTGCTGCCCACCCAGACGCGGTCCAGCGGATCGATCAGCAGCGTTTCCACCTCGTTGCCGGGAAGCGAGCCGGGGTCGGCCGGATCATTGCGCCAGACCCGCAGGCCGACGCCGTCCACGCGGGCCAGGCCGTCATCGGTCCCGGCCCAGATGTAGCCCTGGCGATCCTGGGCCAGGGCCAGCACCATGCGCGACGGCATGCCCTCGGCCGCGCCCAGGCGGCGCAAGCGTGGCGTTTCCGCCGATATCCCTGCGGCTTCCAACACTGACGGCACTGCGCACAACCACAGCCCCAACAGCACGATGCCTGCACCCCAGCGGCGCGTGCTCATCGATCCGGTCTCCCTGTTGGTGCGGATTGTCACACAGCGATCAGGACGGTGTCCGCATTCCGGGCCGACGGCCGTGGATGGAACGGGCTGTTTCCGTCCTGCACAGGGAACACGGCACGGGCGCCCCGTGCTGTTGTCGGCCGCACCACGATCTGTTGCAGCCATGACGCTGCATCCCATGACACGGCTGTGCGTATGATCGCCCCAGACCCTCATGGAGCCAGCGCCTTGCTCAAGCGCCTGACCCTTTCGCTGCTGTTGTCGGCCCTGCCGCTGCTCGCCATCGCCGCCCCCGACAGCTACCGCCTCGACCCGGTGCATACCCGCGTGCTGTTCGCGGTGGAGCATGCCGGCTTCTCCCACGCACTGGGCACCGTGTCCGGCAGCGAAGGCGTGCTGTTGTTCGACCCGGACGACTGGCGCACGGCACGCCTGGAGGTCAGCGTGCCGATCCAGCGCCTGGACCTGGGCGATGACAAATGGAACAAGGCCACGCTGGCGCGCAATCTGCTCGACGGTGAGCGTTTCCCGCAAGCGCGGTTCGTCTCGACCCGGGTCGAACCGATCGATCCCACCCACGCCAACGTGATCGGCCAGCTCACCGTGCGCGGGGTGACCCGCGAGGTCACGCTGGCGGTCACCCTCAACGCGCTCAAGCGTCATCCGCTGCCGCCGTTCCGCCGCACCGCCGGCTTCTCGGCCACCGCCACACTCAGCCGCAGTGCCTTCGGCGTGGATGGCTGGGCCTCGATGATCGGCGATGAGGTGCTGCTGCGGATCGAAGCGGAGGCCGTGCGCGATCGCAGCGCGAGCGACCCGGGCGATCCTGCCCCTGCCGATGTGCCGGGAACTCCGGCCCCGCCGATCGACTCAGATACCCCACAGCCGGTCCAGGAGACCACGCCATGACCGCCAAGAACACCCCGACCCGCTGGGGCGGCGTCAGCCAGACCCTGCACTGGCTCATCGCCGTACTGATCCTCGCCCTGGGCATCGTCGGGCTGACCATGGGCGAGCTGCCCAAAACCCCGAAGTACTTCTGGGTCTACACCATGCACAAATCGATCGGCATCACCGTGCTGGCGCTGGTGGTGACCCGGCTGCTGTGGCGGCTGTACGCCGGCGCCCCGCAACCGGTGCCGGGCACGCCAACCTGGCAGGAACGCATCGCCTCGGCCACGCACTGGCTGCTGTACGTGCTGATGTTCGCCATTCCGCTGTCAGGCTGGCTGTACGACTCCGCCAGCGGCCTGCGCCCGTTCCGTTGGTTCGGCCTGGTCGATGTGCCCAAACTCAGCCCGCCCGATGAACGTGTCACCCAGATCTCCCACGCCATTCACGAGTGGGGCTTCTGGCTGCTGATCGCGGTGGTCGTGGCCCATGCCAGTGCTGCGCTTTACCACCATTTTTACCAACGCGATGCCACGCTTGCGCGCATGCTCCCGCAGCGCTGGCTTGCCTCCCCCCAGAAGGATTGACCATGAACATCAAGCTCACCTCTCCCGCCGCGGTCGCCGCCGCCCTGGCTGGCCTGCTGGCCACCGCCCCGGTGCTGGCCGCCGATTACGTGCAGGCGCCCGGCTCGGTGCTGGCCTTTGCCACCAAGTACGACGGTGAAGTGTTTACCGGCACCTTCCCCGGCTTCGACACCAGGATCAGCTTCGATCCGGCCAAGCTGGACGATGCCAAGCTGGAAGTGACCATTCCGCTGGCCAGCGCCAAGAGCGGCAACAGCGACCGCGATTCGACCCTGCAGGGCGCGGACTTCTTCAACGTGGGCAAGTTCGCCCAGGCCAAGTACAGCGCCACCAAGTTCCGCTCGCTGGGCAACAACCAGTACGCCGCCGACGGCACGCTGGAACTGCGCGGCGTGAGCAAGCCGGTCACCCTGACCTTCACCTGGACCCCGGGCGCGCAGCCCGTGCTGGCCGGCAAGGCCACGGTCAAGCGCCTGGACTTCGGCGTGGGCGGCGGCGACTGGGCCGATACCAAGACCATTCCGAACGAGACCGCGATCAGCACGAAGGTCGTGCTCAAAGCAAAGTAACCCGACCGGACGGGTGCCGGCCGGCTCGCCCAAACCGGGTAGAGCCGACCGTTGGTCGGCCTCCAGAGCAACGACGCCCGCGGTAGAGCCGACCGTTGGTCGGCTGCCAGGACGTCATCGCCGCCAGGGCGGCCGACCAACGGTCGGCTCTACCGAATCCAAGCTTCTACCGCGGGCAGATCGAACGGCCAGTCCAGCTCGCGGCCCCGTGCATCGCGCAACACCGGCACCCGGAGCCCGTAGCGGGCCTCCAGCGCGGCATCGTCATCGATGAACACACTGTCCAGATCGGCCACCCGGGCCTGGGCCAGCACCGCCAGGGCCTGGTCGCACAAATGGCAGTCATCACGCTGGAACAAGGTAAACACCGGCCCACCCGCCTTGGAAAATGTTGCGCCGCACTCAAGGCTGGCGCCTGCGACAGCATAGAATAGCGCTCCATCCGATACCCGCAGTTTGGCAATCATGGCTGTCAGCACGTTCGACGTTTTCAAGATCGGCATTGGCCCGAGTTCTTCCCACACCGTGGGACCGATGAAGGCTGCCGAACGTTTCGTGCACCGCTGGCTGCTCGATCCGGGCCATCTGCAGGACGTGGTGCGCATCCGCGCCGACGTCTACGGTTCGCTGGCCCTGACCGGCCGTGGCCATGGCACCGACAAGGCCGTGCTGCTCGGGCTGGAAGGCCAGCGCCCGAACCTGATCGATCCGGACATCATCCCGGAGACCCTGGAGCGCATCCGCAGCAGCAAGCGGATCCGCCTGATGGGCCAGCACGAGATCGCCTTCGACGAGAAGCGCGACCTGGGCCTGAACAAGCGCCAGAAACTGCCGTACCACACCAACGGCATGCGCTTCACCGCCTACGGCGCCGATGAGCAGGTGATCGCCACGCGCGACTACTACTCCGTCGGTGGTGGCTTCGTGGTCAACCAGGACGATGCGGCCGATGACCGGATCGTGCCCGATGAAACCCCGCTGCCCTATCCGTTCAAGAGCGGCGACGAGCTGCTTGCGCAGACCGCACGCAGTGGCTTGAGCATCGCCCAGATGATGTTCGAGAACGAGAAGTGCTGGCGTACCGAGGACGAGATCCGCGAGAGCCTGCGTGAAATCTGGAGCGCCATGCAGGCCTGCGTGGCACGCGGCATCCGCCAGGAAGGCACCCTGCCCGGCGGCCTGCATGTCTCCCGCCGCGCACCGGCGCTGTACCGCGAGCTGTCCTCCAAGCCCGAAGCGGCGATGCGCGATCCGCTGACCACGCTGGACTGGGTCAACCTGTACGCGCTGGCGGTGAACGAAGAAAACGCCGCCGGTGGCCGCGTGGTCACCGCCCCGACCAACGGCGCCGCCGGCGTGCTGCCGGCCGTGCTGCATTACTTCGACCGCTTCTGCCCCGGTGCCAACGAACAGCGCGTGTTCGATTTCCTGCTGACCTCGGCGGCGATCGGCATCCTGTACAAGGAAAATGCCTCGATCTCCGGTGCCGAAGTGGGCTGCCAGGGTGAAGTGGGCGTGGCCTGCTCGATGGCCGCCGGCGGCTTGGTCGCCGCGCTCGGCGGCAACCCGAGCCAGATCGAGAATGCCGCCGAGATCGGCATGGAACACAACCTCGGCCTGACCTGCGATCCAATCGGTGGCCTGGTGCAGATCCCCTGCATCGAACGCAACGCGATGGGCGCGGTCAAGGCGATCAACGCCTCGCGCATGGCGATGCGCGGCGATGGCAAGCACAAGGTCTCGCTGGACAAGGTCATCAAGACCATGCGCGACACCGGCCGCGACATGCAGGACAAGTACAAGGAAACCAGCCGCGGCGGGCTGGCGGTCAACGTCATCGAGTGCTGATCCACCGCCCCCGGCTGTAGAGCCGACCGTTGGTCGGCTGCTCCCGGTGGCCTCATCGGCACGCCCGCATACCGCCCGGATGTTCGGCACCCCTGCACATCGCTCGGATGTAGAGCCGACCGTTGGTCGGCTGCTCCCGGTGGCATCGTCGGCACCCCTGCACGGCCACTCCGGTACAGTCAGGACTTCCCCCGATGGAGACCGCCATGCGCATCCTGGCCGCCGCCCTGCTCGCCTGCCTGCCGCTGACCACCCTCGCCGCCGATACCTACGGCCCGCGGCTGGAAGGCTTCGACTACCCCTATCCGGTCAAGATCTTCCGGTTCGAGTCCCAGCGCCAGCCGCTGGAGATGGCGTACATCGACGTGCCCGCCGGCGGCAAAGGGTTCGCCGGTACGGTCGTGCTGCTGCATGGGAAGAACTTCTGCGCGGCCACCTGGAAGGACACCATCGCCGCACTGAGCGCGGCCGGCTACCGGGTGATCGCCCCGGACCAGATCGGCTTCTGCAAATCGAGTAAGCCCGAACGCTACCAGTACTCGTTCGGCCAGCTGGCCGCCAATACCGAAGCGCTGCTGGAGCATCTGGGCTACGGCGAGGGCAAGCTGCACATCGTCGGCCATTCAATGGGCGGCATGTTGGCGGCACGCTTCGCGTTGATGTATCCCCAGCGCGCGCTCAGCCTGTCACTGGTCAACCCGATCGGACTGGAAGACTGGAAGGCCAAGGGCGTGCCGTGGCGCAGTATCGATGCCTGGTACGCAGGCGAGCTGAAGACCAGCTTCGACAGCATCAGGAAGTACCAGCTCGACGTTTATTACAACGGGCAGTGGAAGCCCGAGTACGAGCAGTGGGTGCGCATGCAGTCGCGCATGTACGACGGCCCCGGCAAACAGGCAGTGGCGTGGAGCCAGGCGCTGACCTCGGACATGGTGTTCAACCAGCCCGTCGTCTATGAACTGCCGAAACTCACGGTCCCGACCACCTTGTTCATCGGCCAGACCGACCGCACCGCGATCGGCCGTGACCTGGCGCCGCCCGCCCTGAAAGCGACGCTGGGCAACTACCCTGCGCTGGGCAAGGCGGCGGCCGCGGCGATTCCCGGCGCCACCCTGGTGAGCTTCGAGGACCTGGGCCACTCGCCGCAGGTGCAGGACCCTGCGCGATTCAATGCGGCACTGCTGAAGGCAATCTCACCACACGACTGACCTGCCCACCACCCCGGTACTGCCACGCCATGCGTGGCAGCAGCCGTCCTCACCATTATCCGCCGACGCAGCCAACCACCCTGGCGCTACCGCGTGCCTTGGGGGGATCGCGCGGCAATCAGCCCCGCACGATCGCCAGCACGTCGTCCAGCAATGCGGCGGCGGTGACTTCCGCGCCGGCGCCCGGCCCCTGGATCAACAGCGGCTGGGCGTGATACCGATCGCTATGAATCGCCACCCGGTTGTCGGTCTGCGCGCCGCCCGCCAGCGGATGGTCGCGCGGCAGTACACGCAGCCCGACCGACGCACCGTCGTGATCGAAGCCACCGACGAAGCGCAGGCATCCACCCTGCTCGTTGGCCTGCTGCCAGTAGTGCTGCAGCGGCGCATCCAACAGCGACAGGCGGGTCACCGCATCCGCCGCCGGGAGCGCGGCGAGCGCATCCGGTACCAGCGAGGCGACCTGTACCTGCTCGGCGCGCAGTGCGATGCCGCTGGCGCGCGCCAGGATCAGCAGCTTGCGACGGACATCTTCACCGGAGAGATCCACGCGCGGGTCCGGCTCGGTGTAACCGGCGTCGGCGGCCTCACGCACATACGCGGAGAACGGACGTTGGCCATCGTAGTGATGGAACAGCCACGCCAGCGAACCGGACAGCACGCCTTCCACGCGGTGGATGCGGTCGCCACCGGCAACCAGTGCGCGCAGGCTGCTCAGCAACGGCAGGCCAGCACCGACCGTCGCACTGTCGCCGTAGCGCGCGTCGCCCTGCTGGCCGCTGTCGGCGATGGCCTGGGCACGGGCCAGCTGGGCCCCCTGGCCAAGCTTGTTGGCGGTCACCACGTGCACGCCACGCGCCAGCCACTGCTCGTGCCAGTTGGCGACCTCGTCACTGGCCGTCGCATCGACCACCACGTCACCGCGCTGCAGGCCCTCGGCTTCCGCCCAGGGCTGCAGTGTCACCGCACCGCGTGCGGCCAGGTTGGCCTGGGCAAGTTCGTGCGCGGGGGCCTGTTCGCAGGTGCGCGCCGTGCGTGAATTGGCCAGCCAGGAAAACGACGGCAGCGTGACGCCACGGTGCTGCAACGAGGCATACCGTTCCACGAAAGCGGTGCCGACCGTGCCGGTGCCGAGCAGCGCCAGTTTCCGGTTGGCAACCAGCGGCAGATTCAGCACCGCGCTCATGCATCCACCTGTTTACGGCGCTGCACGTCGCGGTGCTGATCGATCACGACCTGGGCGCGTTCCAGCCCGGCCTGCAGATCGGCCACCAGGTCTTCCGGCGACTCAATGCCGACCGACAGGCGCAGCAGCCCTTCGCTGATGCCGGCATGCGCGCGCGCTTCCGGGGTCATGGCCGCGTGGGTCATGGTCGCCGGGTGCGCGATCAGGCTTTCCACGCCGCCCAGCGATTCGGCTAGGGTGAAACAGCGCAGGCCATCGACGAAGGCGCGCACCGCCGCGTGCGGATCATCGCCCGGGCACGAGGCCAGTTCGAAGGACAGCATCGCACCGAAGCCGCTCTGCTGGCGCGCCGCGATGGCATGGCCGGGATGATCGGCCAGGCCGGGGTAGTACACGCTGGCCACCGCATCGCTGGCGGTGAGCAGATCGACCACGGCCACCGTGTTTTCCTGGTGCGCGCGCAGCCGTGCACCCAGCGTGCGCAGGCCACGCAGGGTCAGGAACGCATCGAACGGCGAGCCGGTCAGGCCCAGTGCGTTGGCCCACCACACCAGCTGCTCGTGCACCGCCGGATCGCGCGCGACCACCGCGCCGCCGACCACATCGCTGTGCCCGTTGATGTACTTGGTGGTGGAGTGCAGCACCAGGTCGGCACCGAAGCTGATCGGCTGCTGCAGCGCCGGCGACAGGAAGGTGTTGTCGACGACGACCTTGGCACCGGCCTTGTGCGCGGCATCGATGACGAAGCGCAGGTCGGTGATGCGCAGCAGCGGGTTGGACGGGGTTTCGATCAGCACCAGCGTCGGCGACTGCGCCAGCGCATCGGCCAGCGAACGCGGATCAGTCAGGTCGGCGGTGATCAGGCCGAAATGGCCCTTCTTCGCCAGCGCGTTGAACAGGCGCCAGCTGCCGCCGTACGCATCATGCGGCACCACCAGGGTATCGCCGGGCTGCAGCAGCGCATTGAGCACCAGGTTGATCGCGCCCATGCCGGTGGACGTGATCACGCCACCGGCGCCCCCCTCCAGCTCGGCCAGCGCCTCACCCAGCAGATCACGGGTGGGGTTGCCGCTGCGCGTGTAGTCGTACTGGCGCTTGTTGCCGAAGCCATCGAAGCTGAAGTTCGAGGACAGCACGATCGGCGGGGTCACCGCGCCATGGGCGGTGTCACGGTCGATGCCGGCACGCACGGCGGCGGTGACGCGGCTACAGGACGGCTCGGTACCAGCGGAACGGCTCATGCGGTTTCTCCGGGGGATCGAAAAGCGGTGGCGAGGATCGCGTCGATGCGATCGGTTTCTTTCAGGAAGGCGTCGTGGCCATACGGCGAGCGCAGCACGCGCAGGCTGCCGCGCGGGCCCAGCCCTTCCACCAGACCGACGCAGTCGGCCAGCGGGACCAGGCGATCGCCTTCCACGGCAACCACGACGGTCGGCACCTGGATGGCGGCCGGGTCGATGCGGTGCAGGTCGATCGATTCGGACAGGCGCAGGTAGGCATCGACCGGGGTACGGGCGACGTACTGCGCACCGGCGGCATCCAGATAGTCTTCGGCGGCAACGCGCACGCGGCCGTTGACCACTTCCGGCGCGGCGTCGAAGCGTTCGCCGAATTCTTCCGGCGTGCGGTAGCTGAGCATGGCGAACTGGCGCGCCAGCGACAGCCCGTGGCTTTCGGCGCACTGCAGCTGGCCCAGCGCGACCGCGCGACGCTGCAGCGCGCGCCAGGCGGCAGCATACGGATGCGGGCGGTGCGCGCCGCTCACCGCGATCAGCTTCTGCAGGCGCTGGCGGTGACGGAGCGCGAACTGCTGGCCAACCAGCGCACCGTAGGAGTAACCGACGAAGCACTGCAGGCGGGCGATGCCGAGATGATCGAGCAGCAAGGCCAGCGCGTCGGCCTGGTCGGCAGTATCGATCGGCAGGTCCAGCGCGCCGTCGGCACCAATGAAATCGAACGCCAGGATGCGCAGCGAGGCCGGATCCAGCGCGCGACCTGCGGCCACCAGGCCCTCGGCCCAGCCCTTCTCCGGGAATTCGGCATTGGCCGCCACGTGGCGGTGGGCGGAGATGCCACCGGCCAGCACCACCACCGGCGCCTCGGCGCGGCCCACGATTTCGTAGCGCAGGCGTACCGGTCGCGGTCCACCGTGACGCATCGACAGCACCGCCGCGATATCGCCGCGCACGGCGTTCAGCCCGGCGTCGACGGGGACGCTGAGCGGGGCGAAAGTTTCGGTGGCGGCAGGGGCGGCGGTGGCGAAGCTCATGGCGGTATCCAAAGGAGGAAAACGGCCATCGAGCTTTCGCGGAGCTCGCGTTCGAAGCGCACGCACGGTGCACGGTTCGAACCATCTTTCGGAAGACACCAACGGTCTCCGCAGGATTTGGCACCTACGCAGGTCGCTTTCGCGTCTGCGGGCTGCCCCGGCTTCAAAGGGCCTGTCCCTCTGCCGGTCTCGATGGTGCAGCCACGATGCCAGCGCTTTTGGCTGATGTCAATCCCTTCATCGGCATGAAGAGATATATATTCCAGATCATCATCAGTCACGCATACTCCAACTCCCCTGCTTACCGGCGAATGCCTTGCGCTGCCTGCGTCTGCCCGTACTGACCGCGTTGATCCTGCCGGCGCTGAACGCCTGGGCCGGGCCGGGCGCGAACTGGCGGGACGGCTGGCGGATCGACCGGCCGACGCCCGCCACCGCCGCCCAACCGGCCGGCCAGGCAGATGCGTCGGCCTTGGCGGTGCTGACCCTGGAGGGGGAAGGCGACCGTTGGCAGGCACGCGTCGACAACCGCCTGGCGGGGCCGGTCCAGGTGGCACTGGCGTCCTCACCCGGTGCCCCCGCCCTGCCCGGGCTCCCCCTGCAGACCGTGGTGGCCGGTTCGGCCAGCGTCGTGGTGGTCCACGTGCAGCCGCCGGCCGGCACGACGACGATCCGGCTGGCGCTGACCGCCGTTCCCGGCGATCCCACCGCCCGCCCGCAGGACGTGGCCTACCAACTGCCGTTTGACGCCGCCCGCATCAAAGTCAGCCAGGCGCCGCAGGGCCGTTTCAGCCACGGCGACGCGGAAAACCGCGACGCCATCGACTTCGCGCTGCCCGAGGGCACGGCCGTGCTTGCGGCGCGGGCGGGAACCGTCATGCAGGTCCAGGCCGGTTTCCAGGGCAATGGGCAGGACCGCGACCACGATCTGGGCCGGGCCAACCTGGTGCGGGTGCTGCACGAGGACGGCAGCATGGCCGTGTACGCCCACCTGCAGCACAACGGCGCGCTGGTCCGCCAGGGCCAGCAGGTCCAGGCCGGGCAGCGCATCGGCCTCTCGGGCAACACCGGCTTCAGCGCCGCGCCGCACCTGCACTTCGCGGTCCAGGTCAATGCGGGGATGCGGCTGCGCTCGATTCCCGCCCGGATTGTCAGCCCGCAGGGCGAGCTGCACTTCGCCCGCACCGCCGATGAGACCGGGGCGTCCGCCCTGCCCTGACCCCGGCCACGCCCGCCCCCGCTATACTGGGCGGCTCATCTCCATGAAAAGCGCCCCGGGCGGGCGCGTCACGCCATGTCCGAAGTCGCTACCGAAGCTGCGCGCCGCCGCACCTTCGCCATCATTTCCCACCCTGACGCCGGCAAGACCACGCTGACCGAAAAGCTGCTGCTGTTCGGCGGTGCGATCCAGATGGCCGGTTCGGTCAAGGGACGCAAGGCCGCGCGCCATGCGACCTCCGACTGGATGGCGCTGGAAAAAGAGCGCGGCATCTCGGTGACCTCCTCGGTGATGCAGTTCCCGTACGAAGGCAAGATCGTCAACCTGCTCGACACCCCCGGCCACGCCGACTTCGGCGAGGACACCTACCGCGTGCTCACCGCGGTGGACTCGGCGCTGATGGTGATCGACGTCGCCAAGGGCGTGGAAGAGCGCACCATCAAGCTGATGGAAGTCTGCCGGCTGCGTGACACGCCGATCATGACCTTCATCAACAAGCTCGACCGCGAGGGCAAGGAGCCGATCGATCTGCTGGATGAAGTGGAAAGCGTGCTGGGCATCCAGTGCGCACCCGTGACCTGGCCGATCGGCATGGGCCAGCGCCTGAAGGGCGTGGTCCACCTGATCAGCGGCGAAGTGCACCTGTATGAGCAGGGCCGCAACTTCACCCGCCAGGATTCGACGATCTTCCCCTCGATCGATTCGCCCGGGCTGGCCGAGAAGATCGGTGAGCGCATGCTGGCCGATCTGCGCGACGAGCTGGAGCTGGTGCAGGGCGCCAGCCATCCCTTCGACGTGGAGGCCTACCTGGCCGGCAAGCAGACGCCGGTGTTCTTCGGTTCGGGCGTGAACAACTTCGGCGTGCAGCCGCTGCTGGACTTCTTCGTCGAGCACGCGCCCTCGCCGCAGCCGCGCGCCACCACCGGCCGGGTGATCGCGCCGGAGGAAAACAAGCTGACCGGTTTCGTGTTCAAGATCCAGGCGAACATGGACCCGCAGCACCGCGACCGCGTCGCGTTCATGCGGGTGTGCTCAGGCCGTTTCGTGGCCGGCATGAAGACCTTCCATGTGCGCACCGGCAAGGAAATGAAGCTGGCCAACGCGCTGACCTTCATGGCCAGCGACCGCGAGATCGCCGCCGAGGCCTGGCCGGGCGATGTGATCGGCATCCACAACCACGGCACGATCTCCATCGGTGACACCTTCACCGAAGGCGAAGCGGTCAGCTTCACGGGCATCCCGAACTTCGCGCCGGAACTGTTCCGCCGCGCACGCCTGCGCGATCCGCTCAAGCTCAAGCAGCTGCAGAAGGGCCTGGCGCAGCTGTCCGAAGAGGGTGCTACCCAGTTCTTCCGCCCGCTGATGAGCAACGACCTGATCCTGGGCGCGGTGGGTGTGCTGCAGTTCGATGTGGCGGCATACCGCCTGAAGGATGAGTACGGCGTGGAAGCGACCTTCGAGCCGGTCAGCGTGACCACGGCGCGCTGGGTCACCTGCAGCAACGAAAAGAAGCTGGAAGAGTTCCGCGAGAAGAACGCGGGCAACCTCAGCATCGACGCCGCCGGGCAGCTGGTGTACCTGGCACCGACCCGTGTCAATCTGCAGCTGGCGCAGGAACGTGCGCCGGACGTGCGCTTCGCGGCGACGCGCGAAGCGGCGCACAGCGTCTCGGTCGGCTGATCGCGCGACCGCGCTGCCGGCTGAACAGGCGCGCGTGCATGCGCGCGCCATCGCGGCGATGATAGGGGAGAGCGGGCTCCCCCTCCCCGCATCTCCCATCATCGCCATGACCTCTGTCGTTTCCGTTCGAGAAGAAATCGCCAGCGCCCTGACCCACGGGCTTGGCGCCGTCGCTGCACTGGCCGGTAGTGCGGTGCTGATCACCCTGGCCGCCATCTATGGCGACGGCTGGCAGTTGGCCAGCGCGATCGTGTTCGGGGTGGCATTGCTGCTGTTGTACACGGCCTCGACGCTCTACCACGCGATCCAGCATCCGATCGCGAAGGGCCGGCTGAAGGTGTTCGATCACTGTGCGATCTACCTGCTGATCGCCGGCACGTATACGCCGTTCACGCTGATCGGCCTGCGCGGCCCCTGGGGCTGGGGAATGTTCACCGCGATCTGGGCGCTGGCGCTGTTCGGGGTGGTCTTCAAGTTGTTCTATACGGGGCGGTTCAAGCTGCTGTCGACGATCATCTATATCGCGATGGGCTGGATGGTGATGGTGGCGATCAAGCCGATGTGGAACTCGCTGGATGCGTGGACGCTGGGATGGCTGCTGGCCGGCGGGGTGTTCTATACGTTGGGGACGGTGTTCTATCACCGGGAGTCGGTGCCGTATTCGCATGCGATCTGGCATCTGTTCGTGATCGGCGGGAGTGTGTGCCACTTCGTTGCGGTGACGGCGCAGATTCTCTGAGTGCTGTTTTCTGCCAGGCAAGTGCGACGGCACCCGGACCAGCGAGAGCACTAGCACTAGGACTAGCAATGGCAACGGCAACGGCAACAGCAACGGCAAGAGCAAGACCAAGAGCGACTCGGGCGTCAGGAATGCGCCAGGCGGGGTCGGCACGGGTGGGTCGGCGGGACACGCCGTGAATCCGTCCCTGGAGGCTCATGTCGCGCCATCCATGGCGCTCATGGTCCCGCCAACCCACCCGCACCGCCCCGCTCACCCTTGGCCGGTGGCCTGAGAAGGTCAGAATCCTGGTTGGACCGGATGCCAAGCATGGCCGACGCACCGCGCTTGGAGCAGTCATCGACAACGGCGGCGCCGACGGTCGACACGCCTCACCCTGACAGTACCCTTACCAATGCTTCGCGCTGCCTGCACGATGCAAGGGCAACCATGGGGATGTGAATACTGTGCCCTCCCCTGTTCCGTCCGATGCCTCTTCCCGTTCCCGCTGGCGCTGGCGTCGTCCTGGCAAGCGGGGGCAGCGGTGGTTGGCGATCCTGGTGTTTCTGTTCGCTGCGCTGTTGATCCTGATCGCATTGTGGGATTGGAACTGGTTCAAGGGACCGGTGGAGCGGGCGGTGCAGGCCAAGACCGGGCGTGAGTTCCATATCAATGGGAATCTGGATGTCGATCTGGGTCGGGTGACGACGGTGCGCGGTGATGGGCTGACCTTTGCCAATGCGACGTGGGCCAAGCAGCCGCAGATGGCGACGGCCGATCGGGTGGAGATCGATCTGCGGGTGTGGCCGCTGCTGCGTGGGCAGGTGCGGATTCCGGAGATCCGCTTGACGCGACCGGATCTGCTGCTGGAAACCGCGCCGGAGAAGAATCAGCCGGGCAACTGGGATTTCCTGGGCCCGAGCGACGGTGACCCGCCGGTGCTGCAACGGTTGCTGATCGAGGATGGGCGCCTGCAGTTCCAGGACACGGCCGGCAGGACGGATGTGCTGGTCTCGCTCAACAGCGGCAAGCCGCGGGACAAGGACAGTGGTCCGCCATTGCTGGTCAAGGGCAAGGGACGCTGGCAGGGCAATCCGTTCTCGCTGAATGGCAATACCGAGTCGCCGCTGGAGCTGACCAATACGGGGCATCCGTTCCGCATCCATCTGGATGGGCGCGCGGGGAACACGCATGCGATCGCCAGCGGCACGCTCACCAATCCCTTCCAGCTGCGGGTATTCGATCTGGAGCTGATGCTGAGCGGGCAGGACATGGAGGATCTGTTCCCGCTGATCGGCGTGGCAATGCCGTCCACGCCGCCGTACAAGCTCAAGGGCCGCTTGAAGCGCAACAACGCGGTCTGGCGCTATGAGTCGTTCACCGGCACCGCCGGCGACAGCGACCTGGGCGGGACCGCGCAGATCGATGTCAGTGGCGAGCGCCCATTCCTGACCGCGGATCTGGTCTCCAAGCGGCTGGACTTCGACGATCTGGCCGGCTTCATCGGGGCACCGCCGAAGACCGGTGCCGGCGAGTCGGCCAATGCCGAGCAGAAGGCCAAGGCGGCCGCGCTGGCGGCCAGTGCCAAGGTGCTGCCGGACACGCCGTACAACCTGTCCAAGCTGCGTGCGATGGACGCCGACGTGCGCTGGAAGGCGCAGCGCATCAATTCGCCGACGCTGCCGCTGGATGACATGGATGCCCACCTCAAGCTCAATGACGGGCTGCTGCGGCTGGAGCCGTTGAACTTCGGCGTGGCCGGCGGCGACATCCGCAGTACGATCCGCATGGATGCGCGCAAGCAGGCGATCTCCACGCAGTTGCAGGCCACCATCCGCAAGGTGCAGCTGGGCAAGCTGTTCCCTGATGCGAAGCTGGCCGAACAAGCCTCCGGCGGCATCAGTGGCGACGTCAAACTGACCGGCCAGGGCAACTCCGTCGCGGCGATGCTGGGCAGCTCCGATGGCACCGTGGCGGTCGGGATCGGCCGCGGCCATGTCGGCAATCTGATCATGGAACTGGCCGGCCTGGATGTCGCCGAATCACTGAAGTTCCTGTTCACCGGCGACAAGCAGATTCCGCTGCGCTGCGCGTGGGGCGACTTCGGTGTCGACAACGGCGTGATGCAGTCGCGCTCGCTGGCCTTCGATACCACCGATACGTTGATCCTCGGCGAAGGCAAGGTCGATCTGAAACAGGAGCAGCTGGACCTGCTGCTGCGCCCGCGCCCGAAGGACATGAGCATCCTGGCGCTGCGCTCGCCGCTGCGCATCGGCGGCACCTTCAAGGATCCCTCGTTCCGCCCGGACTTCAAGGCGCTGGGCATCCGCGGGGCGATCGCGCTGGCGCTGGGCAGCATCGCCCCGCCCGCCGCGCTGCTGGCCACCATCGAGACCGGCCCGGGCGAGGACAGCAACTGCGGCGGCCGTTACGCCAAGTAAGCGCGGGGCCATCCGGGCAGGGACCGACGCTGCGTCGGCCTGCCCCGCCGCGCGCGGCCACGCTCAACCGGCAACGATGTACTGCTGCAGTTGATCCAGTTTCTGCGCCTGCTCGTCGATGACCGCCTTGACCAGATCACCGATCGAGATCACCCCGAGCACACCCGTGCCATCGACCACCGGAAGGTGGCGGATGCGGTAATCGGTCACCAGCTGCAGGCAGTGCTCGACCTGCTCGCCAGGGGCGACGGTCACCACCTTGGGGGTCATGATCTCGCGGACTTCGGTCGTCCGGGACGAGCGTTCGTGCAGCACGATCTTGCGTGCGTAGTCGCGCTCGGAAAGGATGCCGACCAGTTGCCGGCCCTCCATCACCAGCACCGCGCCGATGCCCTTCTGGGCCATCAACCGGATGGCGTCGATCACCGCCGAGCTCGGGGTGACGGCGAATACCTCAGGGGACTTGCCTTCCAACAGCTGCCGTACCGTGGTCATCTCGCTGCTCTCCACCGATGGGATGCACGGCCGAGTCTGCCACGAACGGGGCCTGCCAGGTGTCAATCAGGTACAGCGGGCGCTGCTTGGATTCCTCGTACAGCCGGCCCAGGTATTCACCAATCAGGCCCAGGGCGATCAGCTGTATGCCGCCCAGGAACAGGATCACCGCCATCATGGTCGGCCAGCCCGCAACGCGGTCGCCGTACAGCGCTGCCTTGGACACCACCACCAGCGCGAACACGAACGCGAACGTCGCTGCGGCCAGGCCCAGATAGGTGGTCACCCGCAGCGGCGCGGTGGAGAATCCGGTGATCCCTTCCAGGGCGAAATTCCATAGCCGCCAGAACCCGAATTTGCTCTCGCCCACCAGCCGCGCATGCCGATGGTAGGGCAAGGCCTTGCGGCGGAAACCCACCCAGCCGAACAGCCCTTTCATGAACCGGTGGCGCTCACGCAGCTGGCCCAGTGCCTGCACAGCGCGCGGCGACAGCAGCCGGAAATCACCGGTGTCGGCCGGGATCGGCGTTTTGGACAACCGCCCGATCACCCGATAGAACGCCTTGGCAGTGGAGCGCTTGAGCCAGCTCTCGCCATCGCGCGCCAGGCGCGTGCCATAGACGTTGTCATAGCCCTGCTGCCACAGCGCGACGAACTCGGGAATCAGTTCCGGCGGATCCTGGCCATCGGCGTCGAGGATCATCACCGCGCCGTCGTCGACGAAATCCAGCCCCGCCGTCAGCGCGGCCTCTTTGCCGAAGTTGCGCGACAACCGCAGTACGCCGACGCACGAATCCGCGGCGGCCAATGCCTGCATGACGGCCCAGGTGGTGTCCGTGCTGCCGTCATCCACATACAGCACGCGGCCGTCGATGCCCTCCAGCCCAGCCAGCACTGCGCGCAGGCGCGGGTGCAGCATCGGCAAGGCGAGCGCTTCGTTGTGGGCGGCGACGACGACGGTCAGGAGAGGGCTGGTCATGCGGCGATTGTAGCGTCAGCCAATTACATGCATGAATGCTCACTCCTCGCCGAGGTACGCCCCTCCCCCGAGCTGCCGGGCCTGCCGCTGGATCCAGGCGGCGCGGCGCTGCACGTACGGGCCGGGCTTGGCCGCGCTGTAACGGCGGGGCGACGGCAGCACCGCCGCGAGCCGCGCACTTTCGGCGGGGCTCAGCCGGGACGCGTCCTTGTTCCAATACTGCTGCGACGCGGCCTGCGCGCCATAGATCCCATCGCCGAACTCGGCGATGTTGGCGTACATCTCCAGGATCCGCGACTTCGGCCACAGCGCTTCGATCAGGACCGTGTACCAGACCTCCAGCCCCTTGCGGATCCAGCTGCGGCCCTGCCACAGGAACAGATTCTTGGCGACCTGCTGGCTGATCGTGCTGGCCCCGCGCAGCCGCCCGCCGCGCGCGTTGTGGTCACGCGCCTTTTCGATGGCCTGCAGGTCGAAACCATTGTGCTCCGGGAAACGCTGATCCTCGGCAGCCACCAGCGAAATCGGCAGGCTTGGCGCCATCTGGTCCAGATCGCGCCAGTGGTAATGCAACCGATAGCTCCAGTCACCCTCCCCCAGCGCCTCGCCGTAGCGCCACAGCATCACGCTGGAAACGGGCGGGTCGATGAAACGCAGGACCAGCACCTGCAGCACACTGAACCCGACGAACAGCACCGGCAGCCACAGCAGGCGGCGCCAGCGCCAGCGGCGCCGCGGTGACGGTTCCAGATCCGGTTCGACCTTGAGGTTGCTGCGCTCTGCCCCCATTACTGGTGCATCCTTTACTTGCACGGTTGTCGGCGCATTATCCGGCAACCGGCACTCCTTTCGCGCAGCCACCGAACCGATGACCGCCCAATCCGACTCCCTTGTCCGTTTCCTGCTCCCCGATGCCGGCGTCCGCGGCGTGCATGTGCACCTCGATGACACCTGGCGGGAGATCCTCTCGCATGCGGTCTACCCGCCGGGCGCCGCCGAGCTGCTCGGCGAGGCCAGCGTGGCCTCGGCGCTGTTCACCGGCCACACCAAGGTCGATGGCCGCCTGTCGATCCAGCTGCGCAGCAACACCGCGATGCGCACGCTGTTCGCCGAGTGCACCGCGGCCGGCACCCTGCGCGGCATCGTCCAGCTGGCCGAGGGCGGTGGCGATGCCCCGCGTGATCTGACCGCGCTGGGCGAGGATGCGCTGCTGGCGATCACCATCGAAAACCCCGGCCTGGATCCGCGCGAACCGCAGCGCTACCAGAGCCTGGTCGGCTTGACCGCAGCCGGCCTGGACGAAGCCTTCGAAGACTATTTCCGCCAGTCCGAGCAGTTGCCGACCCGTCTGCTGCTGGCCGCCGATGGCACCCGCGCCGCCGGCCTGCTGCTGCAGAAGCTGCCCGGCGATGAAGGCGACCAGGACGGCTGGTCGCGGGCCAGCGCACTGTTCGAGACCCTGGGCAAGCAGGAACTGCTCGAGGTGCCCGGCCACGATCTGCTGCACCGCCTCTTCCACGAAGAGACGCCGGAACTGCTGGGCGACAAGGCCCTGCGCTTTGCGTGCTCCTGCTCGCGTGAGCGGGTGGCAGGCATGCTGCAGTCCATTGGCGAAGAGGAGGCCCGCGCCGCCGCCGAGCCCACTGGCGCGGTGGAAGTGCGTTGCGAATTCTGTGGGCAGGAGTATCACTTCCCGTTGACGGAATTCGACATACTGTTCCGCGAGATGGATGTATCCTCGCCGGCACCTGAACGGCTTCAGTAAACTTGGCAAGCGTTTTGTTCTGGGGAGAACCAAGACTTGTTAAGAAATCATAAACGCCCTAGGATCAATGTCCCGCTTCGGCGGGAACTTGTGTTCACTGCGCTTGTCTGAGAGTTCCCATGCATCCCCTTCTGCGTCTACCGCTGGCCCTGATGATCGCCCTAGGCGCGATCCCGGGCGCGCATGCGCAGGCCAAGGGCAAGCAGGACGGCACGGTGCTGCCGGTCTGGAACAAAGGCAGTGGCAAGGTCGAAGCGTTGCTCTACCTGGAACCGACCGGCGAGCAGGCCGCAGGGGCCCGCTGGCATTTCGGCCGCAGTTCGCTGGACGCGGCCTTCGGCCTGTCCTCGGGTGACTCGCTGGGCCTGCTGTGCAACAGCAGCCGCGGCACCAGCATCAGCGGATTGGCCAGCCATTGCATGCTGGCCACCTTGGGCGATGAAGAAGACAACACGCTCAGCCGTCGGGTCAGCGGCACCGCCGCGTTCAACCGCCCCGGCGGCCGCGTGGGCATCACCGCCGGCAGCGGCCGTGACACCCTGCCGGCCTGGCTGGCCGGCCCGAACAAATCGCCCTCGCTGCGCGCCGAACAGAACGATCTGACCGTCTTCGGGCAGAAGAACATCGGCCGCGAAGGCTTCGTCTCCATCGGTGGCACCTATGCCAAGGCGCGTCTGGTGCCCATCGCGGACGCTTCGCCGGCGATCGTCGACCGCTGGGACAGCAAGAGCCTCACCATCGGTGCCGGCTATGGCAACTTCAGCGGCAACATCATTGGCCGCGTGGTCGATGTTCCCGGCCAGCCGGGCAAGTGGGAAGGCCTGGGGGTGGGCCTGACCTGGCGCACGCCGTGGAGCGGTCAGCTCACCGTGGGCGCCGAGAACGTGGTCACCCGCGGCAAGAACCCGTTCGCCCCCCGCAACGAGAGCACTGACGAGGGCACCGTGCCCTACGTCCGGTACGAGCAGGATCTCTGACCTGTCTTTGCGACGACCCGTCAATACACGTCACCCGAAGGGCGCCTCCATGAGGCGCCCTTTTTCGTTTGGGCTGGGTGTCAAGGGCGCGCACAGCCCATTCAGGGTGAATTTTTTTTAACAAAGATCTTAACAAATGAGACGTTTTAGACTGCAGGTATCGCTTAAAGCCTTGTATCGCAAAGGCTTTGCCGAATTTCACCTAAATCACATGGAACATTAACGGCTCTTTAATTTTTAGTTGCACGTGGTTACTATCGAGTCAGCTTCACGGATTGGGAACGCCTTTCGTCCCCGCGCTGAAGCCCATCCCAACACGTTGCACCCAAGTCAACTTGGAGAGAGAGCCCAATGAACCGCAACAGCAACAAACTGCGCGACGCCGTCGTCCTCGCGCTGATCGCCAGCGCTGCCGGCACCGGCAGCGCCGTCGCTCAGGAAGCCACTGGCACCACCAATCTGGACCGCATCTCGGTCACCGGTTCGCGCATCCGCCAGGTTGACGTGGAAACCGCCCAGCCGGTGCTGACCATCTCGCGTGCGGATATCCAGAACCAGGGCTTCAGCTCGGTCGGCGATATCCTGCAGAACATCTCCGCCGCCGGTAGCCCGAACTTCAGCCGCGCCTCGCCGCTGACCTCCAACCAGGAAGCCGGTGGTCAGTACATCGACCTGCGCAACCTCGGCGCACAGCGCACGCTGGTGCTGGTCAATGGCAAGCGCCTGGGCATCAGCCCGGATGGTTACCAGGACATCTCGATCATCCCGACCTCGATGGTCGAGCGCATCGACGTGCTGAAGGACGGCGCCTCGTCGATCTACGGCTCGGACGCAATGGCCGGCGTGATCAACATCATCACCCGCAAGAACTTCGATGGTCTGGAAGCCAACGTCTACAAGGGCCAGTACAGCCAGGGCGACGGCGAGAAGGAAACCTACGACTTCGTCATGGGCTTCTCTGGTGACCGCGGCTCGCTGACCGTCGGCGCCGAGTACCACAAGGAAGAAGGCGTGTGGGCCAAGGATCGTCCGTTCACGGCCGACACCTACCCGGATTGGGATCCGGCAGCATCGCTGACGACCGTTGGCCAGTGGGGCAACTGGCGCGTCGGCAACGCAGGCAACTGGCAGGCTCCCAACCGTGGCGGCACCGCCCTGGGCCCGGGTCAGTTCCACAGCCAGACGTCGGCCGATACCAGCCGCTCGTCCGACCAGATGCACCTGCTGACCCCGCTGGAACGTCGTTCGCTGTTCGTCAGCGGCAACTACGACATCACCGACAACGTCCGCTTCACCACGGACCTGTCCTACACCAAGCGTGAGTCGCAGCGCCAGATCGCCGGTTACCCGCTGCAGTCCACTGCATTCGGCGTGCCGATGTCGGCTGACAGCTACTTCAACCCGACCGGCGGCGTCGCCGACGTCAACTGGCGTCGTCGTGGCTGGGAAGTGCCGCGCACCACCGACAGCACCCTGACCACCTGGCGTTTCGCAGCGGCCCTGGAAGGTTCCTTCGAAATCGGCGACCGGTTCTTCAGCTGGGACGTCGGCTCGCTGTACAACGAAAATGACAGCCTGCTGATCAACAACGGCAACTTCTACATCCCGGCCGTGGCCGATGCCGTGGGTCCGTCGTTCCAGAATGCTGCCGGCCAGATCGTCTGCGGCACTCCGGGCAATGAAATCGCCGGCTGCGTGCCCTGGAATCCGTTCGCAGGTTTCGGTACCGGCGCGGTTGCCAACTCGCTCGATGACCCGAACGTGCGCAACTACCTGTTCCGCGAAGAGCACGCCACCGGCAAGACCAGCACCCACAACTACTTCGCCAACCTGTCGGGCACCATCGTGCCGCTGCCGGCCGGCGACCTGGGCTTCGCGATCGGTTACGAATACCGCAAGGAAAGCGGCGCCTTCAACCCGGATGCGATCGCCCAGTCGGGTGACTCGACCAACCTGGCGTCCGGCCCGACCAAGGGTTCCTACGCCCTGGATGAGTTCTACCTGGAATTGAACATCCCGATCCTGGCGGATCTGGCGTTCGCCAAGGAACTGACCCTGGACCTGGCCACCCGTTACTCGGACTTCACCAGCTTCGGTGATACCACCAACAACAAGTTCGGCCTGAAGTGGCGTCCGATCGACGACCTGCTGGTGCGTGCCACCTATGCCGAGGGCTTCCGCGCCCCGACCATCGGTGACCTGTACGGCGGCACCTCGCAGACCTTCCCGACCAACTTCGTCGATCCGTGCGACAGCGTCTACGGCGACGTCCGCGGCAGCGCACGCTGCGTCCAGGATGTCGGCCAGGGCTACCGTCAGCTGCAGCAGGGCTTCGTCCCGACCACCGGCCGTGCCGCGCAGAGCCCGGTGCCGTTCAACTCCGGCTCGAACCCGAACCTGACCCCGGAAACCTCCGAGTCCAAGACGGTCGGCTTCGTGTACAGCCCGAGCTACGTCACCGGCCTGAGCGTGGGTGTGGATTGGTGGAGCATCCGCATCGACAACACGATCGTCACCGACAGCCCGAACCTGATCATGGAAGACTGCTATGTCCGCCTGATCGAATCGCGCTGCTCGATGTTCACCCGTGACCCGGCCAACGGCAACATCGTGGGCACGCTGAACTACGGCAACCGCAACGCCGGCTACACCGAAACCGAAGGCTTCGACTTCGACATCAGCTACAGCCGTGATACCGATTTCGGCCGCTTCTCGGCCAAGTCGTCGACCACGTACGTGGGCAAGTACGAAGAGAAGTCCACGGACGATGCCGACGCCGTGCCGTCCCAGAACAATGGCTTCGGCGCGTACTTCCGCGTGCGCTCGAACCTGGGCCTGGGCTGGAGCATGAACGACCTGTCGGTGAACTGGAACCTGCGTTACTACTCCGGCACCAAGGAAAGCTGCCGCTTCACCACCCGTTGCACGCTGCCCAACTACAGCGCACCGGACACCCTGGGCGTGATCTCGCCGCAGACCGAGCTGGGCGCAGTGACCTTCCACGACGTGCAGGTGTCCTATGCCACCCCGTGGAACGCCACCGTCGCCGTGGGTGCCAACAACGTGTTCAACAAGGTCGGCCCGATGATGACCTCGCAGCCGAGCTCGAACTTCTCGTACTACGGCGGCTACGACATCGGTCGCTTCCTGTACATGAAGTACTCGCAGAAGTTCTGATCGATCCACTGATCAACAACGTCTGATCCAACGGCCCCGAAAGGGGCCGTTGTTTTTGTGGTGGTGCCCGCGTCCGGCAAACGGCGCGCACAGAAAAGGCCGCGTTTCCGCGGCCTTCTGCATGCCTGTCACGGACCGGTCAACCGAGCGGAATCAACGTCTCGATCACGTGCTCCACATAGGCTTCGAAATCCTCGCGGGCCTGCTTGGGCTGCTGCAGCTGCAGCGACAGCTGCAGGAAACCCACATAGGCCGCGTAGGCCAACCGCGCACGGTGCTGCGCATCGGTACGGCTCAGGCCCGCCTGGCGGAACGAGGCGACCAGATACTCCAGGCGCCGGTGCGAAACACGGTCGATGACCGGGCGCACCATCGGGTGATCGAGCGCCTTGAGCAGTTCGCTGTAGATGATGTGCGGCTGCACTTCATGCGCGACCACCTGGAACAGCTGGCGCAGGCGCACGCGCGGATCGGTGACATCGGCCAGGCTGCCGAAGACCTGCTCCTGCTCGAACAGCTCCCAGCGCTCCAGCGCCGCCTGCAGCAACGCGTCGCGCGAGGGGAAGTGCCAGTAAAAGCTGCCCTTGGTGACGCCGAGACGCCGCGCCAGCGGCTCCACCGCGACCGCGCCCACGCCTTGTTCGGCAATCAGATCCAGTGCGGCCTGGGCCCAGTCTTCGGCACTGAGGCGGCTGTTGCGGCCGGCACGTGGCTCGCCGGCGGAAGCTTCGGGTTCATTCATAGGTGGATTTAACCATACGCCGGGGTTGGTTGCAGTATGTGAATCGGTTAAACGCCGCTTCACGCCTGCTGGCACAAGGGATACACACACCATACTCCTAAGTATTGACATCGCACAGGGCAGGTCCATACTAGCGAGTATGGTCACTCCTTCTTCTTCTACCCTGCCGCGTTTTGACGATGAGCGACTGACCGGCGCACATGACACCGTGCTCGCCGCGACCCGCTCACCCCCGGGACGTCGCGGCACCGTGATGTTCGCCCACGGCTTCGGCCAGACCCGGCACGCCTGGAATGCCACCGCGAGCGCTCTGGTCGAGGCCGGTTACCAGACCCTGGCCTACGACGCACGCGGCCACGGCGATTCGGACTGGAACCCGGCCGACCTTGCCTACCACGGCGAACAGTTCGCCGATGATCTGATCGTGCTGGCCGGCGAACAGCCACAGCCGCCGATCCTGATCGCCGCGTCGATGGGCGGCCTGTTCGGCCTGCTCGCCGAGTCGCGCTGGCCCGGCCTGTTCTCGGCGATGGTGCTGGTCGATATCACCCCGCGCTGGGATACCGCCGGGGTCGACAAGATCCTGATGTTCATGACCGCGCACCCGGACGGCTTCGCCTCGCTGTCGCAGGCGGCCGATGTGATTTCCGCCTACGTGCCGCACCGTCCGCGCAAGTCCGAAGATTCCCTGCGCGCATTGCTGCGCGAGGATGGCCACGGCCGTTGGCGCTGGCACTGGGATCCGCGCCTGGTCGCCGAGCTGGCGCGTGACAGCGAACAACACCAGGACGCGCTTGCCGATGCGGCGCGCCAGGTGAAATGCCCCCTGCTGCTGGTCAGCGGTGGCCGCAGCACCCTGGTCACCCCGCAGACGGTGGCCGAGTTCCTGGCGTTGGTGCCACATGCACGCCACGTGCAGCTGCCGGAGGCCACGCATATGGTCGCCGGTGATGACAACAACGCCTTTACCGCTACTGTGTTGGACTATCTGGACGTGTTGCCCTCGGCCTCCGCCGTCGCATCGTCCGCCATTACCGAGCACGTCACCGGAGCACGCTCATGAGCATTGTCGTTCCCTTCCTCGTCGTCCTGTTGGCAGGTGCGTTCGTCGCCTACCACCGGATGCGCCTGATCACCTGGACGATCATCAGTGTGGTGCTGCTGGCCGCCTGCTGGTTCATCCCGTACGTCAACCAGACCGCCACGATCGTGGCTGCGGCCATCGTCGCCGTGATCGCCGTGCCGCTGCTGCTGCCTTTCATCCGCAAGCCGCTGCTGACCGCACCGATGATGAAAGTGTTCCGCAAGGTGCTGCCGCCGCTGTCGCAGACCGAGCGCATCGCGCTGGAAACCGGCTCGGTCGGTTTCGAAGGGGAGCTGTTCACCGGTGACCCGGACTGGAACATCCTGCTCAACTACCCCAAGCCGCAGCTCACCGCCGAGGAACAGGCGTTCCTGGACGGCCCGGTCGAAGAGCTGTGCAGGATGGTCAACGACTGGGAAATCACCCACGTCTACGCCGACCTGCCGCCGGAACTGTGGAGCTTCATCAAGAAGAACAAGTTCTTCGGCATGATCATTCCGAAGGAATACGGCGGCCTGGGCTTCAGCGCGCTGGCCCACCACAAGGTGATCCAGAAGCTGGCCTCGGTGTCGAGCGTGGTCAGCTCCACCGTCGGCGTGCCCAACTCGCTGGGCCCGGGTGAACTGCTCAACCATTACGGCACCCAGGAACAGAAGGACCAGTACCTGCCGCGCCTGGCCGATGGCCGTGAAGTGCCCTGCTTCGGCCTGACCGGTCCGTTCGCCGGCTCGGACGCCACCTCGATTCCTGATTACGGCATCGTGTGCAAGGGCGAGTGGAACGGCGAGCAGGTGCTCGGCGTCAAGCTCACCTTCGACAAGCGCTACATCACCCTGGCCCCGGTGGCCACGCTGATCGGCCTGGCCTTCCGCATGTACGACCCGGATGGCCTGATCGGCAGCACCCGCGACATCGGCATCACCTTGGCGCTGCTGCCGCGTGATACCGCCGGCGTGGAAATCGGCCGTCGCCACTTCCCGCTCAACTCGACCTTCCAGAACGGCCCGATCCGCGGCAAGGATGTCTTCATCCCGCTGACCCAGCTGATCGGCGGCGCCGAGAAGGCCGGCAAGGGCTGGAACATGCTCAACGAGTGCCTGGCCGTCGGCCGCTCCATCACCCTGCCCTCCACCGCCAGTGGCGGTGCCAAGGCCGGTGCGGTGGTGACCGGTGCCTATGCCCGCATCCGCAAGCAGTTCGGCCTGTCGGTCGGCCGCTTCGAGGGCGTGGAAGAAGCGCTGGCCCGCATCGGTGGCAAGGCGTACGCGATCAGCGCGCTGTGCCAGGCCACGGCGGCGGCGGTGGACCGCGGCGACGTGCCGTCGGTGCCGTCGGCCATCGCCAAGTACCACTGCACCACCATGAGCCGTGAAGTGATCTCGGACGTGATGGATGTGATCGGCGGCAAGGGCATCATCCTGGGGCCGCGCAACTTCGCCGGCCGCAGCTGGCAGGCCGCGCCGATCGCGATCACGGTGGAAGGCGCCAACATCATGACCCGCAGCCTGCTGATCTTCGGCCAAGGTGCGATCCTGTGCCACCCGTGGGTGCTGAAGGAAATGAAGGCCGCGCAGGATCCGGACACCCGCGCCGGCCTGCAGGAATTCGATCGCAGCCTGTTCGGCCACATCCGCTACGGCATCTCCAACGCCGTGCGTTCGTTCTGGTTCGGCCTGACCGGTGCCCGTTTCGGTGCCGCCCCGGGCGATGCCTACACCCGCCGCTACTTCCGCAAGCTGGACCGCTACTCGGCCAACCTGGCGCTGATGGCCGACATCTCGATGATGACCCTCGGCGGCAAGCTGAAGTTCAAGGAATCGCTGTCCGGCCGCCTGGGCGATGTGCTGAGCCACATCTACATGACCAGCGCCATGCTCAAGCGTTACCACGACGAGGGCGCGCCGGCGGCCGACCAGCCGCTGCTGGCCTGGGCTTTCCATGACAGCGTGCACAAGATCGAAGAATCGCTGTCGGCGGCGCTGCGCAACTTCCCGATCCGTCCGATCGGTTGGCTGATGTGGGCGCTGATCTTCCCGTTCGGCCGCCGTGCCGAGGCGCCGGGCGACCGCCTGGGCCACCGCGTGGCCGCGCTGCTGATGGCGCCCAACGAAGCCCGTGACCGCCTGGCCAGTGGCGTGTTCCTGACGCCGTGCGAGAACAACCCGGGTGGCCGCATCAACAGCTACCTGTCCAAGGCGATCATGGCCGAGCCGGTCGAGCGCAAGTTCATCAAGGCGCTCAAGACCAAGGGCATCGAAGCGCTGGACTTCGCCACCCAGCTGGACGAGGCCGTGGCCGAAGGCGTGATCACCCAGGATGAGCGCACCCTGCTCGAAGAGCTGCGCACGCTCACCCTGGAAACCATCACGGTGGACGACTTCGATCCGGAAGAACTGCGCTCGGCGGGCTACTACAAGCGCCAGCAGACGGACGCACAGTCCCAGGCCGCGTGATCCCGGCCACCAGGTAAACGACAACGGCGGACTTCGGTCCGCCGTTTTTTCAGGAGACTCCCGATGTCCGCTCCCCTGCTCACGCTTTACCGCCGCATGCAGCGCTGGCCCGCCGGCGGCTGGCTGTTCTCGCGCGCGGTGTGCGTCAAGGCGCCCTACTTCGCCAGCATCGCCCCGCGCATCACCGCGCTCGAGCCGGGCCGCTGCGAAGGGCGCATCGCGCACCGGCGCAAGGTCACCAACCACCTCGGCACGGTGCATGCGATCGCGCTGTGCAACCTGGCCGAACTCACTGCGGGGCTGATGGTGGACGCTTCGCTGCCCAAGGGCATGCGCTGGATCCCGAAGGGCATGGAGGTGCAGTACCTGGCCAAGGCGACCGGCACCCAGCACGCCATCGCCACCCCGGAGCAGCCGATCGTGGCGGCCGAGGCGGGTTACGCGCTCCCGGTGAAGGTGCAGGTTCGCGATGACGCCGGCACGGTGGTGTTCCAGGCGCGGATCGCGATGTGGGTGTCGCCGGTCAGGCGATGAGCATTGGCGCAGCCACCCACGGGGTGGCTCTACGTTCGATCCGTCTGTCGCAGGGTAGCGCCACGCCGTGCGTGGCTGCCGCAGATCAGGCGGGAACACTCCACCACGCGGCCACGGCCAGGATCGCCGGCACGGCCTGGATGAAGAAGATCCGCTTGTTGACGCTGTAGGCGCCGTAGCAGCCGGCCACGATCACGCAGCCGAGCATGAAGTTCACCAGCATCGGCAGGTGGTCGAACAGCCCCCACAACAGGCCGGCAGCGAGGAAGCCGTTGTACAGGCCCTGGTTGGCCGCCAGCACGCGCGTGGTCTCGGCCTTCTCCGGCGTGTTGCGGAAGGTCTTCAGGCCCAGCGGCCGGGTCCACAGGAACATTTCCAGGACCAGGAAGTACACGTGCAGCAGGGCGACCAGCAAGGTCAATGACAGCGCGATCCAATACATGGGCCAAGGTTCCTGGAAGACTCCGGAGAGCTTACTCCGGTCGCTCGCCGGGCAGCTTCTTTTCTTCGCGCAGCAGGCCCAGCGCGGCAATCGTCATCGCCCCGGCCACCACCAGCCCACCGACGAAGACAATGTGCGAACCGAACAGGGACAGCCCCTTGTGCACCCAGGCGAACGTCAGGTCGCCGCCACGGTAGACCACGGTGTCGATCGCCGCGCCGGCCTTGTAGCGCCACTGGCGGTCCACACGGGTGTAGATGGTCTCGCGCGCGGGCTTGGCCAGCGAGAATTCGCTGGCGCGGGTCATCACCTGCACCATCGCCACCATCAGCGGCAGCGGCGATGCGGCCAGTATCGAAAACCCGATGATGATGGCAACACCCGGGATCAGCAGCGCCGGGGCGATGCCGTACCGCGACAGCAACCAGCGGGTGAAGCCGAGCTGCACGATCAGGGTCAGCGTGTTCACCGCCAGGTCCACCCGCGAGAAGAAGGCCGTGCTGGCCGCGGCGTCGGGATACAGGCGGCGCACGATCGAGGCCTGCTCGTTGTAGAGCATCGTGCCCACGCCCACGCCGAACAGCACCAGCACAGCCAGCCAGCGCAACAGCGGCTCACGCACGATCAGCTTCAGGCCGTCGAGCACGCTGCCGCCCATCGGGGTTTCACCCGACACCAACTTCTGCTCCTGCTCCCGTGCCACCGCCCACAACCGCAGCCGCCAGATGCAGACCAGGCAGGCACTCAGAAAGCCGGCCGAGACCAGCATCAGGTTGGCAATACCCACCCGCTCCACCAGCGCCGCCGTGATGATCGGCCCCAGGAACGCACCGAGCGTGCCTGCCGCGCCGATGTAGCCGTATACCTCGCGTGCCTGGGCGTTGGAGAACACGTCCGCCATGAAGCTCCAGAACACCGCCACCGCAAAGAGGTTGAACACGGCGGCCCAGAAGAAGAACGCCATGCCGCGCCCAGGCACGCCACTGTCGAACAGCAGGTAGAAACCCAGCAGGGAGATGATGAAGAAGACATACACCGCGGGCAGGAATACCCGCCGCGCATAGCGGCTGACCAGCGCGCCGTACAGCGGCTGCAACACCAGCATGATGAAGAACACCCCGGTGAACAGAAACTGCAGCACGAAGTCCTGCACCGCAATGCCATGCGCGCTGAACCAGTCGATCAGCACGGGCGGGAACACCGCCTTGGCGTCGGCCGAGGCAGCCATTGCCTCGCGCACCGGGCGCAGTACGTAGTAGCCGCTCAGCAGGCAGAAGAAGTACAGGCACGCCCAGATCAGGGGCGGCGACTGGCGCAGCGCCCCGCGCAGGCCCGATTGCACCGGTGCTGTTGCGACAGCACTCATCGCACCCACTCCCGGCTTGGGCGGCGTGACAACGGCGGCATCGTGGAAACTCCGGGCAGGGAAGCGCGCAAGGTAAACGATGCACCGCAACATCGCCAGCGTTGGGCGCGGCCACCTGCGCAACGCTGCGTGGCCGATGCTGCAGCCCCTGCGCGGGGCAACCTGCCTTATGCTCGGCGGGCACCCCGTCCAGGAGCGGCATGTACGACTACATCGTCATTGGTGCCGGCTCGGCCGGCTGCGTGCTGGCCAACCGGCTCAGCGTAGACCCTGCCTGCCGGGTGCTGCTGCTGGAAGCCGGCCCGCGCGACACCAACCCGTTCATCCACATGCCGGCCGGGTTGGCGCGGCTGGTCAACAACCGCCGCATCAACTGGAACCTGGACACCGAGGCCGAGCCCGCGCTCGGCGGCCGTCGCCTGTGGTGGCCACGCGGCAAGGTGCTGGGCGGCTCCAGCTCGATCAATGCGATGTGCTACGTGCGTGGCGTACCAGCCGACTACGATGGCTGGGAGGCCGCCGGTGCCACCGGCTGGGGCTGGGAGCAGGTGCTGCCCTGGTTCGTGCAGGGCGAGCGCAACAGCCGCGGTGCCAGCGCGCTGCACGGCGATGCCGGTCCGCTGTCGGTGTCCGACCTGCGCCACCACAACCCTCTCTCGGCTGCCTTCATCGCGGCCGCGCAGCAGGCCGGCCACGCCCATAACCCCGACTTCAATGGCCACCAGCAGCTCGGTGTGGGGCTGTACCAGGTCACCCAGCGCGAAGGCGCGCGCTGCTCGAGCGCGGACGCCTACCTGCGCCCGGCGCGCCACCGGCGCAACCTGACGGTGCTGACCGGCGCCCACGCCGTCGCGCTGAGCTTCGACGGCACCACCGCCACCGGCGTGCACTATCGGCGTGGCGGGCAGCACCTGCATGCACGCGCCGGTACCGAGGTGATCCTCAGCGCCGGCGCCATCCATTCCCCGCACCTGCTGATGCTGTCCGGCATCGGCGAGGCGGACACGTTGCGCTGCCACGGCATCACGCCGCGCGTGGACCTGCCCGGGGTCGGCCGCAACCTGCAGGACCACCTGGACATCTGCACCGTCGTGCACACCGGCCCAGGCGTCAGCTACGACCGCAGCAGCGAACTGCGCATCGCCATCGACTACTTCCTGCGTGGCCATCGCGGCGCCGGCACCAGCAACCTGGCCGAGGCCGGTGGTTTCGTGCGCTCATCGCTGGCCACCGATGCCCGCGCCGACGTGCAGTTCCATTTCGTCCCGGCAATGCTCGACAACCACGGCCGCCACCGCCTTCCCGGCGACGGCTACACCCTGCATGCGTGCCCGCTGCACCCCCGCAGCCGCGGCCGCTTGCGGCTGCGCGACGCCGACGCACGCTCAGCGCCCCGCATCCATGCCAACTACCTGGGCGATACGGGTGGCCATGACCTGAAGATGATGCTCGAATGCGCGCGCCTGGCGCGCACGATCCTGGCCCAGCCCGCCTTCGACCGTTGGCGCGGCACGCCCGTGTTTCCGTCGCACAGCAATCTAGATGACACCGCGCTCGAGGCGTTCATCCGGGCCAAGGCCGAGACCCTCTATCACCCGGTCGGCACCTGCGCGATGGGGCAGCATGCCCAGGCCGTGGTCGACCCGACCCTGCGCGTGCACGGCACCCGGCGGCTGCGGGTAGTGGACGCTTCGGTGATGCCCACCCTGATCAGCGGCAATACCAACGCGCCGACGATGATGATCGCCGAGCGGGCCGCCCACTGGATCCGGACCGCCGCGGCAGGCTGAACAGGGGTGCGCTGGCCGCCCTCCCGTGCCCGCGACCGACCGGGACCGGGATCGGTAAAACCCGCACGTTTTCAATGCGATACGCATTCATCTTCGATTCGTTTGTGCAATCACGAAAAGCGGCGCTAGAATCGGTCACAGCAGTCGCGCACGGGCACCCATACGATGAACCAGAACAACAGGCGCCGACCGATCCGTTCGGCGGCAACCGGGTTGTTGGGCATGTTGATGCCCATCGCCATGTCTTCCACCGCGCAGACCCCTGTCGCCTCGCCCGCCGCGTTGCCGGTCAACATCGAGGAGTCGGCGCCGACCGCGGCACCGCACACCCAGCCTGCAGCGTACCGCACGACCCCGGCCGGCCTGAAGGTGCAGCCGCCCGCGCCGGGCTTCAACGTCGCTTCGATCGAATCGATGGCGCAGCAGCTCACCTACGGCGAGCGCGTGCCCGGGATGGCCGTGGCCATCGTCCAGGGCGGCCGCGTGCTGAGCGCGCGCGGCTACGGCGTCACCGACGTCAACAACCCGCAGCAGGTCGATGCCCACACCGTGTTCCGCCTTGCCTCGCTGTCCAAGGCCTTCGCCGGCACGATGGCCGGACTGCTGGTCAACGACGGCACGCTGCGCTGGGACAGCAAGGTCACCGACTACGTGCCCGGCTTCCAGCTCAGCACGCCCGAGGCGACCGAGCGCCTGACCGTGGCCGATCTGCTCAGCCATCGCGTCGGCCTGCCCTACAACGCCTACGACCGCGACGTTGAAGCCAACGCCGAGTACTACACCCTCACCCACAAGCTGGCCGCCACCTCGCTCAAGTGCCTGCCCGGCGACTGCTATGCGTACCAGAACGTGGCCTTCAGCCTGATCGGCGATGTCGTCTACGCCGCCTCCGGCAGCTTCTACGAACAGTCCGTCGAGCGCCGCCTGTTCAAGCCGCTCGGCATGGACGATGCCAGCCTCGGCCTGGCCGGCATCCAGGCCAGCTCGCGCTGGGCCCGCCCGCACGTGCGCAGCCGCAACGGCTGGGTCGCGCTCACGCCCAAGCCGACGTATTACCGCCTTGCTCCGGCCGCCGGCGTCAACGCCAGTGCCAGCGACATGGCGCAGTGGTTGCTGGCCCACACCGGCCACCGCCCTGACGTGCTGCCGGCCCCCTTGCTGGCCACGCTGCACGCCAGCCTGATCAGCACCCCCGGCGAAATGCGCTCGGGCTGGCGCCGCGAGCGCCTCAACTCGGCCGGCTACGCCCTCGGCTGGCGCACCTTCGATTACGCCGGCCACGAAGTGATCTTCCATGCCGGTGCCGTCCAGGGCTATCGCGGCCTGGTCGCCCTCGTGCCGGAACGTGACCTCGGCATCGCCATCATGTGGAACGGCGAGAGCAGCCTGCCCAGCGGCCTGCTGCCGACCGTGCTCGACCAGGCGATGGGCCTGCCGACCCAGCGCTGGCTGGACGTGGACACCGATTTCGGCAGCGACAACCTCATGGCCGAAGACGCCGCCACGCAGGGCAAGCGCAAGGGCGTCTCGTCAAACCGCGCCGTCGCCTCCCCGCGCTGATCCGCGCGCACAGTGGCATCGAAAAAGGCGGCCGGATGGCCGCCTTTTTCATGGTTTCTGTTTGCCTTGCCCATAAAAAAACTCCTTCCCCGCTGGGCTGCCAGGGAAGGAGTCTCAGGTACGGCTATCGGGAAAAACTCAGATCAGCGGTGCCGGGGTTGCCGGCAGAGCGACCGGTGCGGCCTTCTTCTTGCGAACGGCCGGCTTGCGCTTTGCAACCTTCTTCACCGCCTTCTTCGCCGATGCCTTCTTGGCCGGAGCCTTGCGGGCAGTTGCCTTCTTGGCGGTGGCCTTCTTGGCTACCTTGCGGGTGGCCTTCTTGGCGGTCTTCTTGGCAGCCTTCTTCGGAGCGGCTTTCTTGGCTACCTTGCGGGTCGCCTTCTTGGCCGTCTTCTTTACCGCCTTTTTCGCGGTCTTCTTGGTGGCTGCCTTCTTTGCAGTCTTCTTGGCGGCCTTCTTCGCCGTCTTCTTCACTGCCTTCTTCGCGGTCTTCTTGGTCGCAGCCTTCTTTGCCGTCTTCTTCACGGCCTTCTTCGCCGTCTTCTTCACGGCTGCCTTGCGGGCGGTCGCCTTCTTGGCCGCCTTCTTCACCGTCTTCTTGGCAGCAGCTTTCTTGGCTACCTTCTTGACGGCCTTCTTGGCAGTGGCCTTCTTAGCGACCTTCTTGGCTGCCTTTTTGGCGGCCGGCTTTTTCTTCGCAGCTTTCTTGGTTGCCATGGGATGGCTCCTCGTCAGTGATCTATGGAGTGGAAACGCCCAGGTAAAGCAAACCCGCCGTTGCTGCGTTGCGGGGACCGCCGTCGCGTCATGCGCGTCGTGACGGATACGGTGACACCCGCCGCATGTGGCCAGGCAGGTATCGAAGAGGAAAGGAACTTGCGGTTCGCCGGGGGAAGCGAAGCCATCTCCACCGTCATGGAACGCGAGGTGGATGTCCAGGTTGTGCTTCGCGACTTGATGTCGATTCTGCTCACTCTGTTCGCAGGCAAGGTCTGCTGAGGCGAAACCTAATCACGCTTTTTTTGACTGTCAACAACCCCGGCGAAAAATTTTCACACCGGCGCCTTGCCTCGCCCCCCTCGCTGCGCCCGCCTGCGACCTGCCGAACGCACGCTGCCGCCGCCGGCGCGAACGCCCTACGCCCGCACACGCTGACAGCACTGAAAAGAAAAACACTTAAAAGAAGCACTTTCGTGTCGCGACATCGCAACATCGCGGTGCATGCCATTGCGTGCCCGCGCGTGCAGCCTGCTCGACCACGCACCTCGCCAGCCTCCCCGTGCGCCCCTTAAACAGACCGGAAAACTTTTCACATCTGCGCGCACTTTTTTCGACCCGATTCGCGCAACTGCGCAAACTTTTGACCGCCCTGGCACCGGCGCGTCCGTCCGCGATGATCGACTTCGAGCGTCCGTGCGCGTCCATATCGATGCCACATCGGTGCGCGATCGGGTGCGCGGCGCGGACCAGATCACCGGCATGCATCGGCACCGAACCGATCGTCATGAGCCCGTGGTCGCGATCGCGTGCCGCCGCGCGCGCACTGCAATCCTCACGTACTGCTAACGCCGTTCGCGCGCGCCCGGCGAACGGGCAAAAAAAACGGCCGCACCAGGCGGCCGTTCTTCAGCGGCGGCGACGATCAGTGATCGTCGTTTTCCAGCAGCTCGGCGTAGTCGTCCGGACCCAGCAGGTCGTTGACTTCTTCCAGGCCGGCCACTTCGACGACATAGATCCAGCCCTCGCCGTAGGCGTCTTCGTTGATGGTTTCCGGCTTGTCGTTCAGGGCCGAATTGACCTCGACCACCGTGCCGGTGATCGGGCTGTACACGTCCGAGGCGGCCTTGACCGACTCGACCACGGCAGCCTGCTCGCCGGCCTTGACCTCCTGGCCAACCTCCGGCAGTTCAACGTAGACCAGGTCGCCGAGCAGGCCCTGGGCGTGGTCGGAAATACCGACGGTGACGCGGCCATTGCCTTCAACGCGCGCCCACTCGTGGGACTTGAGGAATTTGAGGTCGCCGGGGATCTCGCTCATGGGACTGCTCCGAGGAATATCAGGGGGGTCAAGAAACGGGGGTAGTGTAACCAACCGGCGCGGATGCGGAGGCATCCGCACCGGGTAAAGCACGGCATCAGCCGTCGATCAGCACACCGGGCTGGGGCTGGCCTTCGCGCACGAACGGGAACTTCACCACGCGCACCGGAACCTGCTTGCCGCGGATATCCACGCGGACCTCGCCCAGTTCGCCGCCAGGCACGCGGGCGAACGCGATGCCCTTGCCCAGGGTCGGCGAGAAGGTGCCGGACAGGATCTCGCCCTCGCCGCCGGCGGTGAGTACCACCTGGCCGTGGCGCAGTACACCCTTCTCGTCCATCACCAGGCCGATCAGCTGGCGGGCGTTGCCGGCCGCCTTCTGCGCTTCGAGCACGTCGCGACCGATGAAGTCGCGACCTTCGTCCAGCGCCACGGTCCAGGCCAGGCCGGCTTCGTACGGGGTGATCTCTTCGTCCATGTCCTGGCCGTAGAGGTTCATGCCGGCTTCCAGGCGCAGCGTGTCGCGCGCACCCAGGCCAGCCGGACGCACGCCGGCGGCGCTCAGGGCATTCCAGAAGGCGACCACGGCGCTCTGCGGCAACAGGATCTCGAAACCATCCTCACCGGTGTACCCGGTGCGGGCCACGAACAGCGCGGTGCCATCGGCGGTGGTGGTTTCCAGCGCGGCGAAACGGCCCAGCTTCTCCAGCGCGGCGCGGTCGCCCTCGCCGAGCAGGCTGATCACGCGCTCGCGCGCGGTCGGCCCCTGCACCGCGATGATGGCCAGGTCTTCGCGCTCGATGACCTCCACGTTGAATGCCGCGGCCTGCTGGCGGATCCAGGCCAGGTCCTTTTCGCGGGTGGAGGCGTTGACCACCATGCGGAAGAAATCGTCGGCCATGTAGTAGACGATCAGGTCGTCGATCACGCCGCCGCGGGCATTGAGCATGCACGAGTACAGTGCCTTGCCGGTGGCCTTGAGCTTGTCCACCGAGTTGGCCAGCAGCGTGCGCAGGAACGGCTTGACCTGGTCACCGCGCAGGTCGACCACGGTCATGTGGCTGACGTCGAACATGCCGGCGTCGCTGCGCACCAGATGGTGCTCGTCCAGCTGCGAACCGTAATGAATGGGCATGTCCCAGCCACCGAAATCGACCATCTTGGCGCCGAGTGCGCGGTGGGTATCGTTGAGAAGCGTCTTCTGGGTCATGACCGGTTCCGGGGGAATGAAGGCAAGACATCCATTATCCCAGAACCGTCTTCACAACGCCTGCGGCGGTGCGGGAAAACCGCGGATCAGGCCTGCTGCACCTTCAGCGTCATCCCTTCCACCGCCACCACCCGTACCGGGCTGCCGGCGGGCAGGTCGGGACCTGCGACAACCCAGAAGGCATCGTCCACCTTGGCCCGGCCCTTGCCGGCGATGATGGCCTGGTCGAGCACGACCACCCGCCCGATCAGCTGTTCGGCGCGGCGGTTCAACAGCGGCTGGTCGCTCCGGCGATCGTGCGACCGGCCCCAGCGGCGGTAGCACTGGATCGAGACCACGCTGAGCACCACGAACGCGACCACCTGCCACAGCAGCGGGATCTCGGCGAACACCGCCACCAGCACGAACACCGCAGCCGCACCGATCCCGATCCACAACATGAAGGCACCGGGCGCGAGCGCCTCGGCGGCGAACAGCACCAGTGCCAGCGCGCCCCAGGCCACCACTTCCCAGCGCATGTCAGCCTCCGATCCGCGGCGGGACGCCGCGCGTGGCTTTCTTCTCTTCCTGCTTGGCGAACGCTTCGCGTGCCAGCTCGGCGACGCCGGCGATCGAGCCGATCACCCCGCTTGCCTCCATCGGCATCAGCACCAGCTTCTGGTTGGGCGAGGTCGCCAGTTCCTTGAAGGCTTCCACGTACTTCTGCGCGATGAAGTAGTTGATCGCCTGCACGTCGCCCTGGGCGATCGCCTCGGACACCATCGTGGTGGCCTTGGCTTCGGCCTCGGCCAGGCGTTCGCGCGCTTCGGCATCGCGGAAGGCGGCCTCCTTGCGTCCCTCGGCCTCGAGCACCGTGGCCTGCTTTTCGCCCTCGGCGCGCAGGATCTCGGACTGGCGCGAACCCTCGGCTTCCAGGATCTGCGCGCGCTTCTCGCGTTCGGCCTTCATCTGCCGCGCCATCGCATCAAGCAGGTCGCGCGGCGGCTGGATGTCGCGGATTTCGATGCGGTTGACCTTCACGCCCCACGGGTTGGTGGCATGGTCGACCACGCTCAGCAGCTGGGCGTTGATCACTTCGCGCTGGCTGAGCGATTCATCCAGGTCCATCGAGCCGATCACGGTACGGATGTTGGTCTGCACCAGGGCGATCATCGCCACCTCCAGGTTGGCGACCTCGTAGGCGGCCTTGGCGGCATCGAGCACCTGGAAAAACACCACGCCATCCACGCGCACGGCAGCGTTGTCCTTGGTGATCACTTCCTGGCTGGGCACATCCAGCACCTGCTCCATCATGTTCACCTTGCGCCCCACGCCGTAGACGATCGGGATCAGGAAATGCAGGCCCGGCGACATGGTGTGGGTGTAGCGGCCGAAGCGCTCCACGGTCCATTCGTAGCCCTGCGGCACCATGCGCACGGCCTTGAACAGGATGACAACGGCCACGAAGGCCAGCACCAGCGAGAACAGCATGGTCGGAAACATCAGGTCACTCCCTTTCCCCGGATTCGTAGCACCGAGTATAGCCACGCTGCCTTCACGCCGGCATCGGGGTGCCTGACGCGCCGCAGGTCAGGATCAGGCGCTGCGCGGGGCGAACATGATCACCATCATCCCGGCCAGGCACAGGCCGACGCCCAGCAGGTCCCAGCGGCTGGGGCGGATGCCGTCCACCAGCCACAACCACATCAGCGCGGTGCCGATGTAGACCCCGCCATAGGCCGCATAGACACGGCCGCTGGCGGCCGGGTGCAGGGTCAGCAGCCAGGCGAACACTGCCAGGCTGGCAGCGGCCGGCAGCAGTAGCCACGCGCTGCCCTCCCTGCGCAGCCACAGCCAGGGCAGGTAACACCCGACAATCTCGGCCACGGCGGTCAGCACGAACAGCAGCAGCGTTTTCACGGCTTGGGCTCGTCCGCCTTGGCCTGCTGCCAGAGGGCTTCCTGCGCGTCCAGATCGAGCGCGGCCATGGTCTGCCCGGCCGCGTGGGCCTGGGCTTCCATCGCGCGGAAGCGGCGCTCGAACTTCTGGTTGGCCTGGCGCAGTGCGGCGCCGACATCGACCTTGGCGTGGCGGGCCAGATTGGCGCAGACGAACAGCAGGTCGCCGAGTTCTTCCTGCAGGCGCGCGTGGTTTTCCTCGACCGGGCCGCGCGCGAATTCAGCGGCGACCTCGTCCAGTTCCTCCCGTACTTTATCCATCACCGGCGCCGGGCCCGGCCAGTCGAAACCGACCCGCGCCGCACGCGCCTGCAGCTTCACCGCCCGCTGCCATTCCGGCAGGCCGCGCGAGATCCCGGCCAGCGCCGAGGTATCGGTGTGGCCCTTGGCGGCGCGCTCGGCGCCTTTGATCGCCTCCCAGTTGCTGTTGACGTCCTCCGCGCCGTTCACCTGGACCTGGGCGAACACATGCGGATGGCGACGCTCCATCTTGTCGCTGATCGCGCGGGCGACGTCGGCAAACCCGAATGCGCCCTGCTCCTGCGCCATCTGCGCATGGAAGACCACCTGGAGCAGCAGGTCGCCGAGTTCATCCTTCAGGTCATCCAGGTCACCCCGGTCGATCGCATCGGCGACCTCGTAGGCTTCCTCGATGGTGTACGGGGCGATGCTGGCGAAATCCTGCTGCAGGTCCCAGGGGCAGCCCTGCTGCGGGTCGCGCAGGCGCGCCATGATGCCCAGCAGGCGGTCCAGTTCGGGGGTGGCAGGCATCATTGCTCCAATCAGGTCAGGCGGACAGCCACTCGCGCCACGGCAGGCGGGTATCGCCCAGCGCGATGAAGTCACCGTTCAAGAGGGTCTCGCGGCGGTTGTAGCGGAACGGCTTGCCGGTCTCGGCCGAGAGCACCGCGCCACCGGCGGCATGCAGTACGCACTGACCGGCGGCGGTGTCCCATTCGGACGTCGGGCCCAGACGCGGGTAGACGTCCAGCGTGCCCTCGGCCAGCCGGCAGAATTTGAGCGAGGAGCCCTGTGCGAGCACCTCGATATCGCCCATGCGGTCCAGCAGCGCCTGGGTCTGCTCGCTGCGATGCGAGCGGCTGGCGGCGACCCGCAGCGGCGCCGAGGCCGGCGTGCGGGTGCGCAGTACCGAATCGCGCATGCCGTCGCGGCGATAGGCCAGCTCGCCGCGCATGGCGTGCCAGACCTGGCCGGTGGCCGGGGCCAGCACCACGCCGAAGACGGGTGCGCCCTGGTAGATCAGCGCGATGTTGACGCTGAACTCGTCGTTGCGCTTGACGAATTCGCGGGTGCCGTCGAGCGGATCGACCAGCCAGTACGACCCCCAGTGCTGGCGGACCTCCCACGGTACCTGCGCCGATTCTTCGGAGAGGATCGGCAGGTCCGGGGTCAGCTGCGCCAGCCCGCGCTCGATCACCTGGTTGGCGCCGAGGTCGGCGGCGGTGACCGGACTGTGGTCGGACTTGATCTCCACATCGAACGGGGTGGCGTAGACGGCCATGATGGCGGCGGCCGCGTCCTGGGCGATGGCGATGACGGTTTCGCGCAGATCCGTCGTGAGTTTGATCATTCCTTCCGTCCCAGCCACTCGCGCGCGATGAACAGCGCCGCCAGCGATCGGCCCTCGGAGAAGTCCTCGCGCAGCATCAACTGGTCCAGGTCGGCCAGCTTCCACGGCACGACTTCCAGTTCCTCCGGCTCGTCGCCGGCCAGGCGCTCGGGGTACAGATCGCGCGCCACCACCAGCCACGACTGGTGGCTCATGTAGGTCGGCGCCAGGGTCATTGCGCGCAGCACATCGACCCGACGGGCACCGTAACCGGCCTCTTCCTTCAATTCGCGGTCGGCCGCCTGTTCGGGCGTCTCGCCGGCATCGATGCGCCCTTTCACCAGGCCCAGCTCGTAGCGATGCATGCCGGCGGCGTATTCACGCACCAGCAGCACGGTCTCGTCGTCGAGCATCGGCACCACCACCACGGCGCCATGGCCGCGGGTCACCAGCCGTTCGAAGCGGCGGCGTTCGCCATTGGAGAATTCCAGATCCAGATGCTGGCGCTGGAACGGCCCGCTTTCCTCGTCCGTGATCTGGTGGATGATGGGCAGGCGACGGCTCATGCGAGCATCTCTAGAATGGGTACTGGTGAAAACGTGTTCATGAGCCCGAAATGCTAGCAGACCCAGCCCCCCTCACGCTGGCCGATCAGTGGCGGCAACGCGATCTGGCCGTGCTGTGGCACCCGTGCACGCAGATGCGCGAGCACCCCGACACCCTGCCCCTGCTGCCGATCGCCCGTGGCGAAGGCCCGTGGTTGATCGACCACGACGGCCATCGTTATCTGGATGCGGTGAGCAGTTGGTGGACCAATCTGTTCGGCCATGCGCAGCCGCGCATCGGCGCGGCCATCGCCCAGCAGGCCACGCAGCTGGAACAGGTGATGCTGGCCGGCTTCAGCCATGCGCCGGCGGTGCGGCTGGCCGAGCGCCTGCTGGCGATCGCGCCACGCCAGGCCGGGCGTGATCCGCTGGCCAAGGTGTTCTATGCCGACAACGGTTCGGCCGGGGTGGAAGTGGCGCTGAAGATGGCCTTCCACTATTTCCGCAACCGCGGGGAGAACCACCGCACGCGCTTCGTGGCATTGGAGAACGGCTACCACGGCGAAACCCTGGGTGCGCTGTCGGTCGGCGACATCCCGCTGTACCGGCGGGTATACGCGCCGCTGCTGACCGAGGCACTGTTCGCGCCCTCGCCCGACGCCTACCTGGCCGAACCCGGCCAGAGTGCGGCGCAGCGTGCGCACCAGGCGGCCGATGCGCTGGCCACGCTGTTCGACCAGCACCCGGGCGAGATCTGCGCGGTGATCCTGGAGCCGCGCCTGCAGTGCGCCGGCGGCATGCGCATGCATGACCCGGTCTATCTGCAGCGTGCGCGTGCGTTGTGCGATGCCAACGGTGCGTTCCTGATCGCCGATGAAATCGCCACCGGTTTCGGCCGCACCGGCACGATGTTCGCCTGCGAACAGGCCGGGGTGATGCCCGACCTGCTGTGCCTGTCCAAGGGCCTGACCGGCGGCTTCCTGCCGCTCTCGGCGGTGCTGGCCACGCAGGCGCTGTACGACGCCTTCCTCGACGATTCGCGCGAGCGCGCGTTCCTGCATTCGCACAGTTACACCGGCAATCCACTGGCCTGCGCCGCTGCGCTGGCGACGCTGGACATCTTCGCCGGCGAGGACGTGATCGCCCGCAACCGCAGCACCGCTGAAGTGATGCGCACCCTGGCCGCACCGTTCGCCGACCACGCGCATGTCGCCGATGTGCGCCAGGCCGGGATGGTGGTGGCATTCGAACTGACCCGCAACGGCGACAAGCGTACGCCGTTCCCGGCCGAGGCCAGAATCGGGCTGCACGCCTACAAGGCCGCGCTCAAGCGCGGCGTGGTGCTGCGCCCACTGGGCAATGTGCTGTATTGGATGCCGCCGTACTGCGTGGAGGACGACCATCTGGATCTGCTTGCACTGACCACCCTGGCTGCCATCGACGAGGCCGTCGCATGCGCGTGACCCGGAGCTACATCGATCATCCGCTGACTGTCGGCCAGACCCTGTCGCTGCCCGAGGATGCGGCCAACCATCTGGTCCGCGTGATGCGCCTGCGCGAAGGCGATGGCTGCGTGCTGTTCAACGGTGATGGCCAGGACTACAGCGCGACCCTGGTGGTGGTGGGCAAGCGCGATGCGCAGGTGCGCATCGAGGCCGCCACCGCGCTGGACAACGAATCGCCGTTGCACATCACCCTGCTGCAGGGCATCGCCCGTGGCGAGAAGATGGACCTGATCCTGCAGAAGGCCACCGAACTGGGCGTGCAGGCCTTCGTGCCGGTCAATGCCGAGCGCACGGAAGTGAAGCTTGACGCGGCCCGCGCCGAGAAGCGCCTGGCGCACTGGCACAGCGTGGTGGTCTCGGCCTGTGGCCAATCCGGCCGCGCGCGCGTGCCAAGCGTGGTCGCGCCGCGATCGCTGCAGGACGCCGCCAACGCGATGCCGGCCGAGGCGTTGAAGCTGACCCTGGATCCACAGGGCGAGCATCGTCTGTCGACACTCTCGGCCGCACCGGACGGCGTGGTGATCGCGATCGGCCCGGAAGGCGGCTGGTCGCCGCGCGACCGCCAGGCGCTGGCCGCGGCGGGCTTCCAGGGATTGCAGTTGGGCCCGCGCGTGCTGCGTACCGAGACCGCAGGGCTGGCGGCGATTGCGGCGGTGCAGGCACGCCTGGGCGATCTGGGCTGACGATCGCGCTTGCCTGACGCCTCAGCCCCCTTGATTCATCGGGAGCGATTGCGCCCTTGAGTCCAGGGGGCACGCCGACAGGCGCGGGGACACTTCACCCCGCGACCGGGAAAGATTCGTCCAGCGCCGCTTCCAGGGCGTCCAGGTCCGGCAGCAGCGCACTCTGCTCACCCAGCAGCACGCGCATGTGTACGCCCTGCGGCAGGGTTTCTTCGGACGCGTCGGCGAGCAGGCCGTCGCGCGGCACCGCGATCAGCTGCGGGAACGTCTGGGTCAGCAGGGCGAAGTACGGGCGGCGCGGATTGCCGCCCAGTGCCTTGAGCACGACCACCTTGTTGTTGGTCACCACCGGCTCGTCGCCCTGCCCGGACAACCGGGCAAAGGACAGCAGCGGCACGTCCCAGCCGTGCCAGGCGATCTGCCCGACCAGCCAGGCCGGTGCGTCGGGCACGGTTTCGACCGGCACCTTGGACATCATTTCGGCGACGGTGGCATTGGGCAGCAGCACGCGTTCGTGCCCGGCCTGGATCAGGACACCGCGGATTTCGTCGTTGCTGGCGTAGCTCATGGAGATTCCTTCAAGGGTGCGTCGGCGCGCTTACGCGTCCACGCCCCAGCGTTCGGCGATGGTGGCGGCCAGCTGCGGCGGTTCACCGGCCTGCTGGCCGGCAGCGACCACGGCACTGGCCGCCGTCGGGTCGTAGCAGCCCTCCCCGATCTGACCGCCCACCCAGGCCCCGGCGGCCGCCAGGGCGAGCACGGCATCCACCTGGGCGGCATCGGCGCCGCTGAGCAGGACCACGCCGCTGTGCAAGGCCGGCAGTGCCGCGATCTGGATGCCGGTGGGCTCGGCGATGAAATGCAGCGTGCCCTGGCGCACGACGATGCCGATGTCATCAGGCAGGATGTAGGCCTGCCCGGCTTCCACCGGCTGGGCGTCTTCGGCCAGCAGCACCGGCAGGGCGGACACCCGTGCCATCTGCTTGACCAGATTGCCGTAGCGGCCTCCGTCCAGGCGCATATGCACCAGCACCGCGGTGCTCAGCGATTCGGGCAGCGCGGCCAGCAGGCGGCGCAACGCATCCGGCCCGCCGATCCCGGCCAGGACCAGCACCGCACCCGTGCAGCCACCGGAGGCTCCCGGCTCGGGCTCAAGCTCGACCAGCGACAGACGTTCGATGTCGAAGCGCTCCGGCGCCGAGCCCGTGTGGGTGCTCGATGGTGAGCCAGTGACCACGGCGTCATCTTCGACCAGCGACCAGCGGCTGTGGTCCCCGATCGCGGCGATCGGGTCCACCGGCGCACTGCTCGCCGCATCGTCCACCTCCAGCGCGGCCAATGCCTCTTCCAGCGACACCGGCTCGCTCAACACCGCCGGCACCTGGTACAGGCCATCGGCAGGCACGTCGGACGCCGCATCCTCCGCTTCGCGCAGGTGGAACTCCAGCGGCGCATCGGCATGCAACTGCGCCGGGGTGACCGGCAGGCCCGGTTCGGGCTGCAGTTGCTGGTCCTGTTCCGAGCCCGGCGGGAGCACGTCCTGGTGACCGTGCAGTTTGGCCACCAGATGCCGCGCCCAGCGCTGCGCTTCCCAGCCATCGCGGCGCGCGGCCAGCTCGGCCTCGTCGAAGATCAGGGTCAGTGCCGGCGAGCCCAGCACCGGCTCCAGCCGTTCCAGTGCGTCTTCGATCGACGGCTCCAGCGCGATCAGCACCGCGCCGGGGTCGGCATCACGCAGGGCCTGCAGCTCGAGCGTGTTGGGGTCGTCCTCCAGCACCACGCGGGCGCCGGCATGGTCGAGCGCCTCGCGCAGCCGCTCACGCGCCGGCCCGGACCGGGCCAGCAGCGCCACCGACAACAGGGCGTGGACATCACTCGCGTGCACGGGCGATCCCCAACAGGTCATACACGTTGCGCATCAGATCCAGCTCCTGGTACGGCTTGCCCAGGTAGCGCTGGACACCGAGTTCAAAGGCGCGCTGACGGTGCTTGTCGCCGCTGCGCGAGGTGATCATCACGATCGGCACGCCCTGGTAGCGTGGGTCGGCGCGCATGACACTGGCCAGCTCGTAGCCGTCCATGCGCGGCATCTCGATATCCAGCAGCATCAGGTCGGGCACGCGCTCGTCCAGCCGCTCCAGTGCTTCGATGCCGTCACGGGCAACCGTGACCTCGAAGTTGTGGCGCTCCAGGATGCGGCCGGTGACCTTGCGCATGGTCAGTGAATCGTCGACCACCATCACCAGCGGCACATCGCGGTCGCTGACCTTGGCGGTGGCGGTGATCGGCTTGTGCGGATTGGCCAGGTAACGACGCACCAGTGGCGCGACGTCGAGGATGACGACCACGCGGCCATCGCCGGTGATCGTCGCACCGTAGATGCCCGGTACCGACGCGATCTGCAGGCCAACCGGCTTGACCACGATTTCGCGGTTGCCCAGCACCTGGTCGATCGCCACGGCCACGCGCAGGTCACCGGCGCGGACCAGCAGCAGCGGCACCTGGGCCTGGCCTTCGGCACGGGCCTGGGCCTGGCCGATCAGGGTGCCCAGATCGTGAAGTGCGAATTCCTCGCCAGCGTAGTGGTAGCCGCCGTTGGCGGTTTCGAAACGCTCGCGCGAGATCCGGCCGATACCGCTGACCGAGGCCACCGGCACCGCGAAGGTGGTCTCGCCGATCTGCACGAACACCGCCTGGGTGACCGCCAGCGTCTGCGGCAGGCGCAGGGTGAAGGTCACGCCCTGGCCGCTGACCGAGTGGATGTCTACCGAGCCGCCGAGCTGGCGCACTTCGTTGTGGACCACGTCCATGCCCACGCCACGGCCGGCCAGCTGGCTGACCTGGTCGGCGGTGCTGAAGCCGGGCGAGAAGATCATCGCGTCCAGTTCGGCATCGCCCAGTACCGCATCGGCGGCGATCAGGCCACGCTGTTCGGCACGGCGACGGATCGCCCCGCGATCCAGGCCGACGCCGTCGTCGGCCACTTCCAGCACGATTTCCGAGCCTTCACGGCGCAGGCGGATGGCGATCTCGCCCTCTTCCGGCTTGCCGGCGGCACGGCGCTGTTCCGGGGTTTCCAGACCGTGCGCCACCGAGTTGCGCAGCATGTGTTCCAGCGGCGCGACCATGCGGTCGAGCACGTTGCGGTCCAGTTCGCCGTGGGTCCCTTCCAGGGTGACGTGAACCTGCTTGCCGGTGTCCTGTCCGGCCTGGCGAACCACCCGGCGCAGACGCGGCACGAGCCCATCGAAGGGCACCATGCGCGCGCGCATCAGGCCGTCCTGCAGTTCCGAGCTGACCCGGGACTGCTGCTGGAGCAGCACGTCGTACTGGCGCGACAGATCGTCCAGCACGCCCTGCAGGCCGCCCAGATCGGCGGCCGATTCGTTCAGCGCGCGGCTGAGCTGCTGCAGCGTGGAGAAGCGGTCCAGTTCCAGCGGATCGAACGTGTGGTGGGCCTGGTCCTGTTCGCGCTGGTAACGGGCCACGATCTGCGCTTCGGTTTCCAGGTCCAGCCGGCGCAGCTGGTCGCGCAGACGGGCATTGGTGCGGTCCAGTTCGCCCATGGCGCCGCGGAAGGCCCCGAGCTGCTGTTCCAGCCGCGAACGGTAGATCGCCACTTCACCGGCGTGGTTGACCAGGCGGTCGAGCAGATCGGCGCGCACGCGCACCTGTTCCTGCTGCGGCCGCGGCAGGCCATCCTCTTCGCTGACGGTTTCCAGCGGGACGGGTGCCGAGAGCGGCGCTGCGACAAGCGCGGCGATCGCCGCCTCGACCCTGGCATCGCCGGAGGGCAGCGCATCGTTGGCGGTGTCGGCCGGCGCCGGCGCGATGCGGCCCTGGGTGCGCTGCTCGAAGGCGGCGATCAGGTCGTCGGGCATGGCCACGGTGCGGTGCTGCCCGGTACGGGTCAGCAGCTGGTGCAGGCGATCGAACCCACGCTCCAGCAGGTGCACGTCGCTGCGGTCGATATCGGTGCGGTTGGCCGCCACGGCTTCCAGCAGCGACTCGATGCCGTGGCCCAGGTCGCCGATGGGATTGATCCCGGCCATGCGCGCGCCACCCTTCAGGGTGTGCAGATCGCGCTGCAGGCCAGCGATCACGTCGCGGTCCTGGGGCGCAGCGCGCAGCTCGCTGATCAGACCATCGCAGTGGTCAAGCAGGTCCTTGCCCTCCTCCACGAAGATATCGACCAGCTCCTGGTCGAGCTGGGTGAAGTCGAGTGCGTCGCCCGGCCCGAGGTCGTCGCTGTCGGCCGACGCCGCCGCGAGGACGTCGGCGGGTTCCGGATCGTTGGTGAGGCTGGCCGCAGGCGCGTCTTCGAGTTCGAAGAAGCGGGCCGGGGTGGCCGCGTCGGCCGAAGTATCCGGCGCCGTGGTCTCGCTCACGTCGGCGAACGCGTCGGCTTCACCCGTGTTCTCGTCGGTGGCGTCCAGACCCAGCACCCGGGTGTCCAGCGCATCCGGCGCATCGACAACGGTCAGGCCGTCGTCCATCGCCTGCTGCGCGTCCACCACCTCGCCAAAGGCCGGCGGCGGTGGCAGGACGTCGGCCAGTGCCTGCGCGTCCTCGTCGCTGTCTTCGTCGCTGTCTTCGTCGCTGCTCTGCTCGCCGACCTGCTCGCCGTGCTGCTCGCTGTCCTGCTCGCCATCGCTCCAGTTGTCGTTGGCCGCGTCATCCACGGAGGCCGCGTAGACGCTGCCCGGCGCAGGAGCATCGGCAGAGGTGTCGGCAGCCGGACCGTCGGGGCCGACCGGGCGCGCCGCTGCCGGATCGGCCTGAGTGTCGGCCTGGGTGTCGGCCTGAGTGTCGGCCTGAGTGTCGGCCTGGGCGTCAGCGTCGGCCCTGGTTTCAGCCTCGGCGTCGTCCTGGCTTGCCGGGGGGGTCGGCTCGGCGAGCTGATCGAAGTAGCGCGAGAGATCCTCGGCCGAGGTCAATTCGGCCGATTCCAGGCCCGCATGCATAGCGGCCGGATCGGTGTCCTTGGCCACCGCATCGGATGCTGCCTGCGCATCGGCGGCATGCGCGCTGTCGGGCAGCTCCGCGTCGAAGTAGGCGGACAGGTCGTCCGTGCCGGTCAGCTCCATGGCGATGAGCGCATCATCGTCGTTGGCCGGCGCGACCGCGTGACTGGACTCGATCACGCTCAGGCCATCGGCGTCGATCTCGGCCTCCAGCTCGTCGATGCCGGTGGTGTCATCGGCGCGCGCCAACACCGGTGCGGCGTCGTCCTCAACCTCATCGCCAATCACTTCGACCGCATCCGTCCGCGCATCGGCGACCGGGGCGAACTGCCCAGGCTCGGCGGCATACGCTTCAGCTGTTTCGCCGGCGTCGGTCGCTTCGTCCAATGCGTCCGTGCCGGCGGCGTCAGTCGCCTGGACGGGCAGTTCGTCGTGCACCAGGTCCAGATCGTCCTCGGCCAGCGCCGGCCAGCGCGCTTCGGGCAACGTATCGGCCAGGGCGACCAGACGGGCCGCCAAGGCGGTCTGCACGGGCACCCGCGGGGCCTCGTCCTGCAGGGCCGCCATGGTGGTGGTGATGGCGGCGCAGGTCTCGGCGAGCGCGTCCATGCCTGCCGCAGCCGGCAGCGCATCGGCCGCAAGCGAACGCTTGAGGTAACTCTCCGCCGCGCCGGTGACGGCCGTGATCTCCGGCACATCGGTCATGGCGAAAGCACCGTTCATCGTGTGCACGGCGCGCAGCAGGCCGTCGGTCACCGGCTGCGGGGCATCGGCAGCGGCATCCAGCCACGCCTGCAGCGTCGCCTGGTGCACCTCGACCTCGGCTTCCAGGATCTCGCGCAGCACGCTGTCGATGTTGGCCGGCGTACTCTCGATCACCGGCACAGCCTCGGCCGCAACGGTCTCCATGACCGTCGACACCGCGGTGCTCACCGCACGCTGCAGCGGCACGTGGAAGGTCTCTTCGCCCGCGGCCACGCGATCGGCGATGGCCTGCATGGCCTGCAGATCGGCGGTGACACGGCTGCCATCGCGCAGTGCCGCATTGAGCTGCGGCAGCGCGTCGTAGGCCTGGCCGACCAGCGCAACCACGGCCGGCGAGGCCGGGCGGCTGCCATCGAGCACGCGGTTGAGCATGCCCTCGATCTTCCAGCTGAACTCGCCCAGGGTGCGCGCACCCACCAGCCGGCCACTGCCCTTGAGGGTATGGAACACGCGACGGATCGGGCGCAGCCTGTCCAGGTTGTCCGGCGCGGCGCGCCAAGCCGGGAGAAGGTTGCCCAGGTTCACCAGCTCTTCGTCGAATTCTTCGATGAACACCTCGCGGATGTCCTGGTCGATGTTCTCGCCATCGTCTTCGAAGCCCGCCTCGATGCTGATGTCATCGGCGGACGCGACCACCGTCGGGCTCCCCGCTGCGGCGGCCGTCGGCACGGTCTCGGCGTCGGCGCCTTCCGGGCGGAACTGCGCCGCGGCGGCATCCAGCTCGGCCAGGAAGCGGGTAGCGGCATCGTCCAGCTCGATACGGCCGATCACCGCATCGCGCACCGTGGCGTTCGGCTGCGCTGCATCGGCTGCGGCCTCGGCGGCCGTGTCGACATCGTCGGCGAACGGGTCGAGCGGCGGCGCGGCGCTGTCCTGCGCCGATGCGACGGGAATCTCCTGCAGGAACGTCGGCAGCGCTTCCACATCCACCTCGCCCGGCGTGACGCTGGACGAAGCCGCGGCCCCTGCATCAATGCTGTCGCTGTCGCTGTCGATATCAGTATCGGTATCGGTATCGATGTCAGTGCCAGTGCCAGTGCCAGTGTCAGTATCGATGTCAGCGTCATCGACCTGCAGCGAGAGCACGTCATCGGCGTTGCGCAGGCCGTCATCGAAGGTGAATTCGATCGGCTCGTCGCTCAGCGCCAGCAGCTCATGCTCGGCGGCCACCGGATCGAACCCGGCGCCGGTGGCAACGAAGGCCGGCATCTCCAGCGGGGCGTCGGCGACGTCGTCGCCCATGCGATCGGCCTGCAGCGCGGGCGGCAGCGAGGCCACCCCCCACGCAGCGCCGGGCGGCAGGTCGGCAATGACCGGGTCGAGATGGGCAAACGTCAGCCCTTCATCGGCGTCGTCCTGCTGGCCCAGCGTCCACTGCGGCGCATCGGCACTGACCGGCGCGGTGGAGGCATCGAACACCAGCGCCACCGGCGGCGGTGTCACGGGCGCGGCTGCCGCCGGCGGCGGATCGAAGGTGAAGTCCGGCAGCGGCGGCGGCAGGTTGGCCGGGCGCGGTACCTCGGCGGTCACCGCGAGCTCGATCGGCTCGGGGGCCGGCGCGTCCCACGGTGTCAGTTCGATGGGCTCGGGCGCAACCGGCAGCGATTCCGGGCCGGTGTCGGCGGTTGGCTGGTTCGCATCCGGCAGCGGCCAGTAACGCAGCGTTTCCAGGCTGCTGCGGGTGATGTCCAGGATGTCGTCGCGGCCCGGCCGGCGTTCGCGCAGGGCTTCCAGGTAGTACTCCAGGCTGGCCATGGCATCGGCCAGGGTATCCAGCTGGCGCCCACTGGGCACGCGCTGCTTGCCGAGCAGTTCCACCGCGATGTACTGGCGCACGCCCTGCAGGTAGTCGGCCGGGGCCGACAGATCGAGCATGCGCAGCGCGCCGGCCACCTCGCCGAGCAGGCGCGGCACTTCCTGCAGCTGCTGGTGATTCCAGTTGGTTTCGATGAAGGCGACGAAATGCTCACGCGCGGCAGCAAAATTGGCAATGGCTTCATGGGCCAGCACTTCCACCGTGCGGCGGTTCTCCACCGCGCTGGGATCGTCCTCGCCACTGCCGCCGGCGCCCAGATGGGCGACCTGGTCGTCCAGCGAGGCATCCACGTACAGCAGCGCGCCGGCGATATCCAGCAACAGCGTTTCATCGATCTGCTGCACGCCCTCGACCACCTCGCGCAGCGCATCGCGCTGCTGCACGACCACGCCACGGGCCACGCCCAGGCCCATCATGCCCAGCGTATCGGCGACCGCGCCCAGCTCGTTGACCTGGGTCTGCAATTGCACCGGCTCGCCGCCGGTACGCAGGTGCAGGTCCAGCGCGTCCTTGATCCGCAGCAGCTCTTCCTTGACCGCGTTGCCGACCGTATCGAGCAGCTCGCGGTTGCGGCCGCTCAGGCTGCCACGCGCGTGGTCCAGCTCGGCCTCGGTGGCGCTCGCGCTGTCCGGTGCGAAGGCGAACAGCACGCTTTCATTGATGCCCGGTGCCGCGCGAGCGGAGCGGATGTCGTTGAGCAGCGGCAGCAGCACGATCGGGATGTCGCGGTGACCGTTCTGCAGGCGCTCCAGGTAATCGGGCAGCAGCACGCTGCCACGCATCAGCGTGGCGCAGGCTTCATCGCGGTCGGGTACGTCGCCGGCGCCGATCGCGTTGGCCAGCTGTTCCAGCTCCTCGGCCACCATCGCCGGGGCGTACAGCTCGACCATGCGCAGGGTGCCCTGCACCTGGTGCAGGTAGCCGGCGCAGAAGCGCATCCGGCTGCCGTCGGCAGGGTCTTCCACGTAGTACTCGACCTCGTTGCGCACCTGGCGCAGGGTCTCGTCCAGCTCCGGCTTGACCCAGCCCAGCGCAGCATGGCTCATGGCATCGCGCAGCGTGCTCATGCCAGGTCTCCCGGCAGCTCGGCGCACATGGCGTGCGGTGATTTCTCGCGATGCATCATCTGCTTGTTCCTTCCCTCTCCGCCCTGCCCGTGGCTCACGCCGGCAGCTTGAAGTCGGCAACCGAGCGGCGCAGGTCGGCCGCCAGCTGTGCCAGGTGGCCGATCGACTCGGCGGTCTGTCCCGCGCCCTGCGAGGTCTGGCCGGTAATCTGACGGATCACGCCCATGGTGCGGGTGATGTCCGATGCCGCGGCCGACTGCTGCTGGGCAGCGATCGAGATGTTCTTGATGAGGTTGTTCAGTGCGTTGGAGACGCGCTCGATTTCGGTCAGCGCGGTACCGGCGTCTTCGGCCAGGCGCGCGCCGGAGACCACTTCGGCGGTGGTCTGCTCCATCGAACTGACCGCTTCGTTGGTATCGGCCTGAATGGCCTGGACCAGATTCTCGATCCGTCGGGTCGCACCGGACGTTCGCTCTGCCAGGCGCTGCACTTCGTCGGCCACCACGGCGAAACCGCGACCGGCCTCACCGGCCGAAGCGGCCTGCACGGCCGCGTTCAACGCCAGGATGTTGGTCTGCTCGGAAATGTCGTTGATCAGTTCCACGATCGAGCCGATTTCCTGCGAGGACTCACCCAGTCGCTTGATGCGCTTGGAGGTTTCCTGGATCTGGTCGCGGATCTGGTCCATGCCCTGGATCGTCTCGCGCACCACACCGGCACCTTCGGCGGCGATGATCACCGAGCGCTGCGCCACGTCGGCAGACTCGGCCGAGTTGCGCGACACCTGCTCGATGCTCGATGCGATTTCGCCGATCCGGTCCGAGGCGGAGGTGATCTGGTTGGCCTGGTGGCCGGCTGCTTCGGCCAGCTGCATTGCAGTGGCCTGGGTTTCCTGGGTCGACACGGCGACCTTGGCCGAAGTGTCGTTGATCGTGGTCACCAGATGGCGCAGCTCATCCACGGCGTAGTTGATGGCGTCGGCGATGGCGCCGGTCATGTCCTCGGTCACCGAGGCCTTCACCGTCAGGTCGCCTTCACCCAGCGAGCTGATTTCATCCAGCAGCCGCATGATGGCCTGCTGGTTGCGGCTGTTGTATTCCACCTGGGTCTGGTAACGCAGTTCCTGCTCGCGCGAGCGGCTGCGCACGGTGCTGCCGACGAACCCGACGATGGCGATCAGCGAGAACGCGCCGGAGGCCACGCCCAGCCAGAAGTTCGGGAACAGGCGGGTATCGCGCAGCGAGCCGAACGAGGAGAACGCTTCGAACAGCTTCTTGCTGTCGCGCAGCATGTCCGCCGAACCGCCGGTCAGGGCAGCGGCCGACGACTGCGCGGCGAACAGCTGGCGGGAGCTGGCCAGGATCGCGTCGGCGTCCTGCTTCATGGTGTCCCACTGCTTCTGCGACTGCTCCAGCGCGGCCAGTGCCGGGCCGTTGCGGACCGCGGCGATGCCCAGTTCCTCGTTGCCATTGCGCAGTGCGTCGAGCACCTGGGTGAACACGACCGAGTCGCGGGCGAGCGCATCGCCGGCGGCTGCGGCATTGGCGCCGCCGGCGCGCATTTCCGTCACCCGGCGGGCCATCGAGCCGACCACCACCACCTGCTGCAGCGCGTTGTAGACCTGCGAGGACGGCGCACCGCTGGCCGACATCGCGCGGACCACTTCGTTCAGCTGCGCCTGCAGTGCGGGCACGCCGTTGACGAAGTTGTTGGCATTGCCAGCCAGGGCCAGCACGGCCGGTTCGCTGGCGACCAGCTGGCCGGCGCTCTTGCCGAGCGGCTCCCAGGTCTGGATCAGCGTGTTCAGCGGCCCGGCGACATTGGTTTCGGTCCCGTAGCGACCCTTCAGGCCACTGACGGTGCTTTCGATGTCGCTCTTGGTCAGCTTGAACGCGGTGAACGCCTGGGCGTTGCCCGACACCGCTTCACGGCCCTGGTTGGCCAGCTGCTGCGAGAGCACCTGCAGGTTGGCGGCATCGGTACTGGCACTGGCCAGGCGACTGCCCTGCCAGGTCGCCACGCCGGTGTTGACGCCGAACACGATCATCGACACGGCTAGCAGGCCGAGCCAGAAATTGGTGCCCACCGAACCGAACTTGCCGGCCTTGGCGGATTCCGAAGCAGTACTCATCGTTCAACCTCGATCTTCAATACGGAGAGACAGGCGCCTGCGGTCAGGCCGCGGCCTGCCTGAATTCGGGGGTACGCGACAGCAGCGACAACGAGAACACGCCCCAGTCATGGCCATCGCCATGGAAGGCGCGATCGATGAAATGTGCGTAGCGGCCGGTGGCCAGATCGCCGGCGACGATGTTCTGGTCCAGCTCGAAGCTGCGCTGGCCGAACAGTTCATCGATGGTCAGCGCCACGTCACCGCCGGCCTGGCGCATGATCAGCACGCGCTGGCCTTCCTGCTGCACGGTGCGCTCGCCTTCCAGGAAGAACTTCAGGTCGACCACCGGGAACAGGTTGCCGCGCAGGTTGCCCACGCCCAGCAGCCACGGCTGCGCGCCGGGCACCGGAGTGACCGGCGGCATCGGCACGATTTCCACCACTTCGCGGAAATCCGACACCAGCCGGCGCTTGCCGACCCGGTAACCGACGCCACGCCACAGGTCCTGCGAGAACTGCCGCTCGGGCAGCTGCACCGCATGGGCCAGGCTGCGCCGCTCATAGCCCTGGAGGATGTCGAAAGGAGAACGCATCAGACCACCAACTGGTTGATCCGCGCGATCAGTTCCTCCTCGCGCGGCGGCTTGACGATGTAGTCGGCCGCCCCCTGGCGCAGCCCCCACGCCTTGTCGGTTTCCATCGCCTTGGTGCTGACGATGACCACCGGGATATGTTTGGTGGCCGCGTCGCGCGCCATCGCACGGGTGGCCTGGAAGCCACTCATGCCCGGCAGGACCACGTCCATCAGCACCAGCTGCGGGGACTGCTCGCGCACGAGTTTGAGCCCGTCCTCGGCGTTGTCCGCTTCCAGGACTTCATGACCGGCCTTGGTCAACCATTGCGTGAACACCGCACGGTCGGTCGGTGAATCCTCGATCAGTACGATTCGAGCCATTGTGCCTTTCCCCCCTGGTCAGGCGTTGACGTATGTGCGGATGGCACCCAGCAGTTCTTCACGCGTGAATGGCTTGGTCAGGTACTGCTCCGAGCCGACGATGCGGCCGCGCGCCTTGTCGAACAGGCCGTCCTTGGAGGACAGCATGATCACCGGCGTGGCTTTGAACAGCTGGTTGCCCTTGATCAGCGCACAGGTCTGATACCCGTCCAGCCGCGGCATCATGATGTCCACGAAGATGATCTGCGGCTGTTGGTCGGCGATCTTGGCCAACGCCTCGAAACCATCGGTCGCGGTCACCACCTCGCAGCCTTCCCGCTTCAACAGGGTTTCCGCGGTCCTGCGGATGGTCTTCGAATCATCGATGACCATCACGCGCAGCCCTGCGAGTTCCCCACCCGCAGCCATGTATTCAGTCATTACCTTTCCCCAAGCTCGCGACGCTTGCGCTGATCCCCGGCGCCGCTGCGAAAGCGTATCTATATCCCAATACCGGCGCGCGCTTCAAGCACACCCACCGCGGCCCCGCCGCGAGCGGCCCCGCCGGTGCGCGGCACGCCCCTTTTGCGCAAACCCGGCCCGTTCCCCGGCCGGGCCGGACACTGCGTTCCGGCCCCCGGGGCAGGCATTGCCGGGCCATTGTCGCTACCATCATCGGCCTGCCCGCCAGGTTGCGACCATGCCGTTGAATGTCATCGTGGTGATGGACCCCATCGCCCATATCAAGATTGCCAAGGACACCACCTTCGCGATGCTGCTGGAAGCCCAGCGCCGCGGCCATGCCCTGCACTACGTCAGCCCCGGTGGGCTGGCCCTGCGCGACGGCCAGGCCATCGCCCGCACCGCCCCGCTGCAGGTGCGCGAGGACAAGAACGACTGGTTCACCCTGGGCGACTTCAGCCAGACCGTGTTCGGCCCCGGCCAGGTCGTGCTGATGCGCAAGGACCCGCCGGTCGATGCCGAATTCATCTACGACACCCACGTGCTCAGCGTCGCCCAGCAGGCCGGTGCGATGGTGGTCAACGACCCGCAGGGACTGCGCGACTACAACGAGAAACTGGCCGCCCTGCTGTTCCCGCAGTGCTGTCCGCCGACCCTGGTCAGCCGCCGCAACGCCGACCTGAAGGCCTTCGTGCTCGAACACGGCCAGGCCGTGCTCAAGCCGCTGGACGGCATGGGCGGCCGCTCGATCTTCCGCAGCGGCACCGGCGACCCCAACCTCAACGTGATCCTGGAAACCCTGACCGACGGCGAGCGCACGCTGGCCCTGGCGCAGAAGTTCATCCCGGACATCACCGCCGGCGACAAGCGCATCCTGCTGGTGGATGGCGAGCCGGTGGATTACTGCCTGGCGCGGATTCCGCAGGGCGACGAATTCCGCGGCAACCTGGCCGCCGGCGGCCGCGGCGAAGGCCGCCCGCTGAGCGAGCGCGACCGCTGGATCGCCGCCCAGGTCGGGCCGGAAATGAAGCGCCGCGGCATGCGCTTCGTCGGCCTGGACGTGATCGGCGACTACCTGACCGAAGTCAACGTCACCAGCCCGACCTGCGTGCGCGAGCTCGACGCCCAGTTCGGGCTGAACATCGCCGGCACCCTGTTCGACGCGATCGAGGCCGGCCTGCCGCGATGAGCGCCAGCGTCGCCCCGGTGCCGACGTGGCAGGCGCGCGAATCCCAGCGGCTGGGCGCGACCCTGACGCTGTCGGTGCTCGTGCACGCCCTGCTGATCCTCGGGGTCGGCTTCGCGGTGAGTGACAGCGCCCCGCTGGTACCGACCCTGGATGTGATCTTCAGCCAGACCCAGACACCGCTGACGCCCAAGCAGGCCGACTTCCTGGCCCAGGCCAACCAGCAGGGTGGCGGCGACCACGACAAGGTGCAACGCCCGCGCGACAACCAGGCCGGGATCGTGCCGCAGGCGCAGGCCGGGCTGTCGCCAGTTCCGCAGCAGCGCCAGGAGGCGGCCAGCGTGCCGCCGCCGCAGACCCGCGTGGTCAACAGCCGCAATGGCACCGACACGGTTGCGGCAGCCCAGCCACAGCCGCTGCCCGAGCAGCCCCGCCCGGATGCGCCGATGACCGCGCGCGAGCAGCGTGACGTGGAGATGGCACGGCTGGCCGCCGAAGTGCACCTGCGCTCGGCGCAGTACGCCAAGCGCCCGAACCGCAAGTTCGTTTCGGCCAGTACCCGCGAATACGCCTATGCCAACTATCTGCGTGCCTGGGTCGACCGCGCCGAGCGTGTCGGCAATCTGAATTACCCCGACGAGGCGCGCGCGCGCCGGCTCGGCGGGCAGGTAGTGATCACCGTCGGGGTGCGCCACGACGGCACGGTGGAAAGTGCCCGCATCCTGCAGTCCAGCGGCACCCCGCTGCTCGATGAAACCGCGCTGCGCGTGATCACGCTCGCCCAGCCGTTCCCGCCACTGCCCAAGACCGAGGATGCGATCGACATCCTGCAGGTCACCCGCACCTGGGTGTTCCTGCCCGGCGGGGAGCTGCGCGACGACCGCTGATCGCGCGCAAGGTCCAGCCACGCATGGCGTGGCTCTACAAGAACGCCGCGCAGGTAGTGCCACGCCATCCGTGGCTGGGGCTTACGATGCGATGCGCAGCTGGACGCTACGAGGCCGCCTGCTTCGCCGCCCGCGCGGCCTGCTGTTCCACCAGGGTCAGCGCCACGTTGTTGCGCAGATACGCCGGCTCCACCAACTCCGGTGCCACGCCTTCGCCGCGCTGGAACGCCGGCACCGCCAGCGCAAGTACGTCCGACGCACGCGGCAATGCCTGCGCGTCCACGCCGGTCAGCTGATCGGCCAGCCGCGTGGCCAGCACGCCCTCGGCCGCACCAAAGCCAGTCCCCACGCCGAACCAGCGCGAGCCCCCGGGCAACACCACCTGCTCGGGCGCGCAGACGATTTCCTCGCCCTGCAACTGCCACTGCCCGTCGATCCGGACATGGCGCGCGGCATAGACCTCGCCCATGCGCGCATCAATGCTGGCCAGCACTTGATCGGCGTCCGCCGGCGCACGCAGCGCCAGCGCCTGCAGGGTGGAGACCGCGATCAGCGGGCGGTCCAGCGCCAGGGCGATGCCCTGGGCGATGGCGATCGCCAGCCGCACCCCCGTGAACGCGCCCGGGCCGCGGCCCAGTGCGATCGCATCCAGCTGCGAACGGGCCACCCCCGCCTCGGCCAGCAGCGCCTCGGCCCAGGGCAGGCTGAGTTCGGCGTGGCGGCGCGGCGCGATCTCGAAGCGCTCAGTGACCTGCCCATCCACATACAGGGCGACGGAGCAGGCTTCGGTAGCGGTTTCAAAGGCGAGCAGTTTCATGGCGGTCAGAACAGGGAAGTAGGAAAGTCATCGGTCGGCGGTACAGCCCGCACGGGCGGCGCAGCGACGGGCGCTGGTGCAGGCGGAGCGCCGAGGACGGGCCATTGTGGCGCAAAGAAGGCCTGCACATCGGCCAGCGAGCGGGTGCGACGGAACGGCGGCAGGGAATCCAGGAAGATCCGGCCATAGCCGCGGCTGAGCAGGCGCGGGTCGCACAGCACCAGCACCCCGCGATCGGTCTCGCTGCGGATCAGGCGACCCACCCCCTGCTTGAGCGCGATCACCGCCTGCGGCAACTGCTCGTCGCGGAAGGGATTGCCGCCATCGCGGCGGATCGCGTCCAGCCGCGCCTCGAACACCGGGTCATCCGGCGCGGCGAACGGCAGTTTGTCGATCACCACCACGCTCAGCGCATCGCCCACCACGTCCACGCCCTCGCGGAAACTGGCCGAGCCCAGCAGTACCCCATTGCCCGACTCGCGGAACCGCTGCAGCAAGGTCGCACGCGGTGCCTCGCCCTGCACGAACAGCGGCCACGGTGCATCGCGCAGCGCCTCGGCGGCTTCGCGCAGCGCGCGGTGCGAGGCGAACAGCAGGAACGCGCGCCCGTGCGAGGCCTCCAGCACCGGGGTCAATGCGCGGATCAAGGCGGTGCCGAAGCCACGCGCGGCTGGATCGGGCAGATCGGTCGGCAGGTAACACAGCGCCTGATGGGCCCAATCAAACGGGCTGGGCTGCAGCAGGCTGACCGGATCATCCAGGCCCAGCCGTTGGGAAATATGCTCGAAACCGCCGTCCACGGTCAGCGTGGCCGAGGTGAACACCCAGGCTGCCATCGAGCGTTGCCGATGCTCGCGCAGCGGGCCGGACACATCCATCGGCGTGCGCTGGCAACGGAAGCCACGCGGGGTCAGCTCGTACCAGAGCACCTCGGCCGGTGGCGGCGCCTGCTCAGGGTCGGTGTCGAAATCCAGCATCGGTGCGTCCTCACCGAGCCAGCGCGACAAGCGGGCGACGGCGTCCATCGCACGCGCATGGCAGGCATCCAGGCCGGGCGATGCTTCACGCACGCCCGCCAGCGCATCGCGCAGCTGCACCAGCGTGCTCATCGCCATGTCGAAGCCATCGCGCACCTGCGGCACGGTCAGCGCACGCCACTGGGTGCCGCGCGGCGGCAGCCCATCCATCGCCACGCGCAGGTCGCGCAGGGTCTGCTCGAGTGCGGCAGCCGGCACCTGCAACGCCGCCTGGGCACCGGCCACGCTGCGGCTCTCGGCCAGGCAGTCGCGCGCCAGTTCCTGCCACGGGCGCATGCCGAAGCCTTCACCGAAGAAGTTGGCGGCCAGTTCCGGCAGCTGGTGCGCCTCGTCGATCACGAACGCCTGCGCACCGGGGAGGATTTCGCCGAAGCCTTCCTGCTTGAGCGCCAGATCGGCCAGCAGCAGATGGTGGTTGACCACCACCACATCGGCGGCCTGCGCCCGCTGCCGTGCCTGCACGACGAAGCAGTCGTCCCAGAACGGGCATTCGGTGCCCAGACAGTTGTCGACGGTGGAGGTCACCATCGGGTACAGCGGCGAGTCTTCCGGCAGCGCGTCCAGCTCGGCCATGTCGCCGAATTTCGTGCGTCCGGACCATGCGAGGATCCGCTGGAACTGTGCGACCTGCTCGGGGGAGCTGAAGCGGGGTTCGCCGCGGGCCTGCTGCAATCGATAGCGGCACAGGTAGTTGGCACGTCCTTTCAGCAGCGCACTGCTGTGCCCCACGCCGAGCGCGGCACGCACCCGCGGCAGATCGCGGTGGTACAGCTGGTCCTGCAGCGCGCGGGTCCCGGTGGAGATGATGGTCTTCAGCCCGGACAGCAGCGCGGGCACCAGATACGCATAGGTCTTGCCGGTGCCGGTGCCTGCCTCGGCCAGCAGCACGTCGCGCTGGTCGAACGCTTCGGCGATCGCCGCGGTCAGGCGCAGCTGGGCCGGGCGCGGCACAAAGGCATCGAGCTGGCTGGCGAGCGCACCGCCCTCACTGAGGGCATCGCGGCTGGCGTGTGCGAGTTGGGACATGACGACAATGATAGAGGCTGCCGGGTTGCGCCCGGCGCTACGCCGTCACGCATCCGCTTTCGCGCTGCATCAGTAACGCATGATGCCCGGCACCGTGCAGCCTTCCAGCTGGGCATGCGCCGAGGCGGCATTCTCTTTTTCACCCCGGGCCAAGCGCGACTGTTCGATCGTCGCCCAATGGCGGCGGCACAGCGGGCCGGTCTTGGAGCCCAGCTCGACCGACTTGCGGGCGAAGGTTTCGGCAGCCGCCCACTCACCCTGCAGCAGCGCGATTTCGGCGCGGTCCTGCAGCACCGATGGATCCGAGGCCATGATCGCCAGCGCCTGGTCGAGCGCGGCCGCGGCGCCGGCCAGATCATTGGCCTGGCGGCGGGCCAGCGCGGCCTGGCGCAGATCTTCCACTTCGCTGTCGCGCAGTGGCTGCACGGCCAGTTCCTTGTCGTCGTTGCCGGCGGCGGCATCCACGGCCGCCAGGCGCTGGGCCGGCGTGGTGGTATCGACGGGCGCCTTCACCACCGGCGGCGGGGTGACGCAGGCGGCCAGGGCCAGGCAGAGCGTGGCCAGCGAAGCGGAACGGATCAGGAATCGGGTGGTCATGCAGGCTGGCCTTGATCAGGGTTGACGGGCGGGGGGGGTGGCCGGTGCATTCTGCGCCGGTTCGGGGGCGGGCTCGGGCTTCTTCTCCAGGCCGAACCAGCTGCGCCAGCCACCGCCTTCGCTCTGCTCGCCGCCCTCGCCTTCGGGCAACGCGCTCGGCGCGGCGCACGGGACGTAGGATGGGGTATACCCCACCACGAACGGGAAACGACGCGCGCCCGGGCAGCCTTCATCGGTGGTGGCGGTACCGCTGGCCTCCACGTACTGCCAGTCCAGGCCCTTGTTGCTCACCTTCAGGGGCGCGCTCGGCAGGCGCTGGAAGATGCCCGACCAGACCCGCATCGAGCCGGTCGCGCCATACAGCCCGGCCTGCTGGTTCTGGTCATTGCCCATCCAGATCACCGCCAGGTGGTCGCCGGTGTAGCCGGCGTACCAGCTGTCGCGACCATCATTGGTGGTGCCGGTCTTGCCCGCCGGCTGCAGGCGGCCCAGCCCATCGGCGTTGAGGCGCTGCGCGGTACCGCTGGCCACGACCTGCTGCAGGCCGATGCTGATCAGGTTCGCGGCGATCGAGTCGCCCTCCTGCGCCGGCGCCGGGGTCTTGTCGTAGCGCTTCATCAGCTTGCCCTGCGGATCGAGCACGCCACGCACCGCATGCAGCGGCTGGATTTCACCGCCGGAGGCCAGGAACTGGTACAGCTGGGCCATCGCATACGGGCTCTGATCGGTGGAGCCCAGGATCACCGCTGGATTGGGGTCGGCCTTGATCCCGGCCAAGACGTGGATCAACTGCGTGACCCGCTCCGGGCCGACCTGCATGCCCACCCGCACCGTGGCCTGGTTGTAGGAATGGGCGAGTGCGTCGATCAGGCGGACCGTGCCGTGACTGCGGTTGTCCGCGTTGCCCGGTGACCATTGCTTGCCGCGGCTGAGCTGTACCGTCACCGGGGAATCGTCGACCCAGCTGGACAGCGAGTAGCGGTCCGGCTGCGCCAGCGCCAGCAGGTACACGAATGGCTTGAGCAGCGAACCCACCGGGCGCTGCGCCTCGATGGCGCGGTTGAAGCCCGGCTCGGACACTTCGCGGCTGCCGACCACGGCCAGCACATCGCCGTTGTGGACGTCGGTCAGGACCAGGCCGGCCTGCAGCTCGGGGCGACGCTTGCTCTCCAGCGATTTGATCGTCTTGGTGACCGCGCCTTCGGCATACGCCTGGGCAGACGGTGCCATGCCGGTCATCACGCTCAGCCCGGCGCCCTGCAACACGGACTCGGGATAGTCGTGGCCGAGCTGGCGGCGGACCAGATCCACATAGGCCGGGAAGCGGTTGGCCGCGATCAGCCCCGGGGTCTTGGGGACACCCAGCGGCGCCTCGACGGCACGCTTGTACTCGGCATCGTCGATCAGATTGGCTTCGCGCAGCTTGCCCAGCACGAAGTTGCGGCGGTCCAGCGCGCGTTCGGGATTGCGGCGCGGGTCGTAATAGGACGGGCCCTTGACCAGGCCGATCAGCAGCGCGACGTGCTCGGTGTTGAGCGAAGCCAGATCACGGCCGAACCAGAATTCCGCACCCGAGGACATGCCATGGATGGCCTGGCTGCCGCGCTGGCCCAGGTAGACCTGGTTGAGGTAGGCCTCCAGGATGGTGCGCTTGTCGTAGCGCGCCTCCATGATCAGCGCGTACAGCACCTCGTTGAATTTGCGGGTGACGGTCTGCTCTTTGCCGATCCCGAGCAGGCCGCTGCGGGCCAGCTGCTGGGTCAGCGTCGAGGCACCCTGGCGGCTCTGGCCGCCGGAGCGCACGGTCACCCACACCGCGCGGGCGATACCGCTCAGATCGATACCGTGGTGGCGGCTGAAATCCTTGTCCTCCACCGCCTGCAGGCCGGTGACCAGCAGCTCGGGGGTTTCCTCGATGCGAACCAGCCGGCGCTCTTCCTGCTTCTGGCCGTACAGCGTGGCGATACGGGCCGGATCCAGGCGCGCGGCCTTGAGGGCCTTGCGGCTGTCGGGATCGCGCAGCGAGGCGATCGACCCGCCGGACAGGCTCAGCTCGACGCGGCGCGGGGCGACCCGGCCATCCACATCGTTGTAGCCACGGCTGGAAATGACGAAACGCCCGCCTTCCTGCGTGTACGTGGCCGGCGACTTGCCGATCCCGTCATCGCGGTAGGCCGACGCCGCCAGCTCGGTCTTGAGCGTGGCCGCATCCATGGCCACACCGGGCGCCAACGCCAGCGGGCGCGCATAGACACGGGTGGGAATCTGCCAGCGCAACTCGCCGAAGCGCTGAGTGACCTGTTGGTTCAGGTACACCGTATAGGGGACCAGGAAGCCCAGCCCCAGCGCGACAGCCGCCATGCCCCAGGTGATCAACCGGCGCCGCCACAGCGGGCCGCGGCTTTCGGTGTCGTCGTCGAACTCGTCGATGTCGTCGGAATCGTAGCGTCGGGGCACGGGGATGCGAGAATATGAAGTCCGGCGAGTCTAACGCAGCCACCGCGAGCGGCGCGTTCTCCCTGGTTCCCCCGCTTAAGCTGGAGTTGCAACGGGATGTCGATGTCCTTGGCCGATGCTCGCTATTTCCTGAACCGCATGCTCGGCCTGTTCCGTCGCAGTCTGGCCAGCCTGCGCACCCGGGGCTGGCGCGCCACCTGGCAGCGCATCCGGGTCCATACCCAGGCCGTGCCCGCCCCGCGCGGCGCACCGCTGTTCCTGCCGGAGGCCACACCGTTCGCGCCGTTCACGGTCCCGGCCAGCGAGCGCCCGGTGGTCAGCATCATCATTCCGGTCTACAACCATGCCGGCCACACGCTGGCCTGCCTGCGGGCGCTGGCGGCCCACCCGCCGCAGGTCGACTGCGAGATCCTGGTGGTGGACGACGGCAGCAGCGACGAAACCACCGCCTGGATGCCGCAGGTCCGCGGGCTGCGCTATGAGGTGCGGCCAACCAACGGCGGATTCATCGAGGCCTGCAACGATGGCGTGGCCCGCTCGCGTGGCCAGTACGTGGTGCTGCTCAACAACGACACCGTGCCCCAGCCGGGCTGGCTGGATGCCCTGCTCGCCACCTTTGCTCGGGTGCCGCGTGCCGGCCTGGTCGGTGCGCAGCTGCTCTACCCCGATGGCCGCCTGCAGGAATCCGGTGGCGTGATCTTCCAGGACGGCAGCGGCTGGAGCTATGGCCGCTTCGAGTCACCCGAGGATCCGCGCTACAGCGCGCTGCGCGATGCCGACTACTGCTCCGGCGCGGCGTTGATGATCCCCCGCGCCTTGTGGGACCAGCTTGGCGGCTTCGATCTACGTTACAAGCCCGCCTACTACGAAGATACCGACCTGGCCTTCGCCGTCCGCGAAAGTGGCCACCGCGTGCTGGTGCAGCCGGCCAGCCGCGTGGTGCATGACGAGGGCACCAGCAACGGCACCGATACCGGCAGCGGGGTCAAGGCCTACCAGGTCCGCAACCGTGGGGTGTTCGCGGCGAAGTGGGCCAAGGCGCTGCAAGCGCAGCCGAGCGTGGGCAGCGTGCCCTCGCCGGCCCTGCTGCATCGCGCCCAGCGCCAGGTCCTGATCCTGGATGAAGAAGTGCCGCAGCCGGATCGCGACTCGGCCTCGCTGCGCCAGTACAACCTGATCCGGATGCTGCTCGACGAGGGCGTCCATGTGGTGTTCGTGCCGACCCGGCGCGAGCATGCCGGCGCCGCCACCGAGGCGCTGCAGGCACTGGGCGTGGAGGTCTGGTACGCGCCCTACCTCGACGGCGTGGCACCGTGGCTGCGCGCCAACGGCGCCCGCTTCGGGGTGGTGATGATGGTGCGCTACAACGTTGCCCACGAGTGCCTGCCGCTGCTGCGCAGCTTCGCGCCGCAGGCGCGCACCGTGTTCGACACCGTCGACCTGCATTACCTGCGCGAGCGCCGTGGTGCGGAGATCGCCGGCGATGCAGGCCTGCTGCGCAATGCCGAGCGCACCCGCGCACGCGAGCTGGCGGTGATGGATCAGGTCGATGTGACCGTGCTGGTCAGCGCGGCCGAGCGCGAGCAGCTGCGCATCGATGCGCCGGGCGCGACGGTGGAACTGATCTCCAACCTGCATGAAGTTGCAGGCGCGGGCCCCGACTGGGCCGAGCGTCGGGACCTGGTGTTCGTTGGCGGCTTCCGTCATCCGCCGAACCTGGATGCCATGCAGTGGTTCATCGGTGAGGTCTTCGCGCGCATCCGCGCGCAGCTGCCCGATATCCGGTTCCACTGCATCGGCGCAGCCGTGCCCGATGCGCTGCGCGAGCTGGCCGCGACCCAGCCCGGTGTGGACATCCATGGCTTCGTGCCGGACGTGGTGCCGTACATGGACGGCGTGCGCATCGCCGTGGCGCCGCTGCGCTTCGGCGCGGGGGTCAAGGGCAAGGTGAATCTCAGCATGGCGCACGGCCAGCCCGTGGTCGCCACCACCTGCGGCGTGGAAGGCATGCACCTGCGCGATGGCGAGGATGTACTGGTGGCCGATGATGCCGAGGCGTTCGCCCAGGCCGTGGTCCGGCTGTACCAGGATGAGGCCCTGTGGCGCCGGCTCTCCACCGCCGGGCTGCAGAACATCGTGGACCACTTCTCGCTGGATGCCGCCCGCGCCACCGTACAGCGGGTGTTCCTGGCCTAGGCTCCCGCGCCGCCACCGGCACTGCGCAGGCGTTCGGCAAATGCCGGCAGCTCGGGCAGGTCCGGCTGCCAGCGGCGCGCCTGCACCAGCGCCTGTTGCGCGAAGGTGATATCGCCCGAGCCAAGCCGCTCGCTGCCGATCGCCAACCAACGCTGCGCCAGCCGGCGCCTTGCCGCAGCCTGGCCTGCGTCGCTGGAGGACAGGGTCTGCCAGGCCTCCAGACAGGCTCCGGCCCCTAGTACCCGGTTCTCGCGCAGGCGATCCTCGAAACACTGCCGGCTCGCTGGCAACAACCGCTGCGCCGCCGCGCGAACACGCGGGTCCTGCGGCGCAACCCCCTGGGCCTCACGCAACGCGTCGTAGGCACTGCGGCCGGGGGGATCCAGGAAATTGCCACGGCCCTCGGCCTCTTCCAGGCGCGTGAGCAGGCCCTGCAGCGTGCGTTCGCGCTGCGCCCGCGGCACCGCCGGGGTCTTCAACGCGGCCTGCGAACGACGCGCCTGCTCGATGGCATGCCGCGCCGTCTCCAGCGCGCGCGTGGAAGCGCCCAGCGTTTCAGCCTGCTGCACCGCCTGGGCCGCTTCGTCGAAACGGAAATTGCCGGCCAGCCGCGTCGCACGCGAGAGCTGCGCATCGGCCACCTGCTGCTGGCCGCGGTGTGCGGCAGGATCGTCGGGCAAGGCGGCAAGCACCGCGGCGAAGGCCTCCGCCGCAGCCTCCAGTTTCTGCCGGCGCAGCGCGGCTTCGCCTTCGCGCTGGCGCCGCTCCAGTGCGTTGTTCAGTGCCTCCTGGGTGGCCGGCAGATCGACATGTCCGGCGTCGAAGCCCCGGGCACTGCGCACGCGTTCGGCCGCGCGTGCGACATCGCCGCGCCCGGCCGCCGTGCGCGCCTGCTGGAGGAGGTCGGACAGCGCATCCTCACGCCCTTCCAGCGCACGCACCTGGTTGGGCGAGAGCGTGAGCACCTGCTGGAACAGCGGCAGCGCGCTGTCCGGGCTGCCATCGAGCCGTTGCGCCTGCAGGGCCGCTTCGGCGCGGCCGAGCAAGGCGCCGATCCCCGCGCGTGCCTGGTCGTGCGCGCGCAGCTGCTGCGCCACCGCGTCGGCTTCGCGCTGCGGCACCTGCAGCTCGCGCGCCAGGGCCAGCGCTGTCGTCGCGGCCGCCGGGTCGCCGCGTTCCAGTGCAGCACGCGCCTGCTGCAGTGCCGCCTGGCCGGTACGGGCCAGGCCGGTGCGTGCCTGCAGCCGGTCGTTGTCCAGCGCCAGCGCTGCTTGATAGGACTCACGTGCGCCGCTGCCGTCGGGCAGGGTCAGGCGGCCTGCGGCCAGCGCGCGATCGCCCTGGTCGAGCAGCTGCTCGATCTGCGGTTCATTCCAGAACCAGTTCGCCAGCGGCCGGCGCAACAGCGCCAGGGCCACGAACAGCAGCACGGCGATCAGCAACGCCCAGCGCCAGATGCGCTTGGCGTGGCGCGCCTGCACCCACCACCAGCGCCCCTCGCGGCGCACCCGCCGCAGCGCCTCGTGCGCGGCATCATGCCTGTCATCGTCCCGGCTCATGCCGCGAGCCTAGCGTGGGGCACGTGAGCTCAGCCTAGACGCCGGGCTTCGCTGACGCCGGGCAGTGCGTCCAGCTTGCCCAGCAGGGTGGAAAGCTGCCCGTAGTCGCTGACCTTCAGCCGCAGCCGCAGGTGCGCCCGGCCGCTGTTGCGGACGTTGTCGCTGTGGATGTCCAGGACGTAGGCATCCTCCTGCGCGATCAGGTTCGTGATGTCCTTGAGCAGCCAGCGCCGGTCGACCGCATCGACCACCACGTCCACTTCATAGCCACCGCCGGCCTGGCCCCACTCCACGGGAAGAATGCGCTGCGGGCTGGCTGCGGCCAGCCGGGCCAGCGCCGCACAGTCGGTGCGGTGCACGGTGACGCCACGCGCCCGCGTGAGGTAGCCGACGATCGGTTCGCCGGCCACCGGCTGGCAGCAGCGGGCCAGCTGCACCAGCAGGTTGCCCACGCCCTGCACGGTGAAGTTGGCACTGCGCACGCTGTCGCGCCGCGCCGTGGGCCGCGGCATCGCCGGCACCGCCGGCTGGCTGGCGGCCCGTTCGGCTTCCAGCAGCGCACGGCTGACCTGGTTCGGCCCGGTGTCGCCCAGCGCGACCTGGATATAGAGATCGTCGACGCTGTCGGCGTGGAACTTCTTCAACGCGATGGCAAGGTCGGCATGCTGCAGGCCGAGCCGCTTCAGCTCGCGCTCGAGCAGTTCGCGTCCGGCCTGCACATTGCGTGCGCGGTCCAGCTTGTGGAACCAGCCGCGCACCTTTTCACGCGAGCGGTTGCTGGCCAGGAAGCCACTGGAGGCCAGCAGCCAGTCCCGCCGGGGGTCGGCCTCCTTGCCGGTCAGGATCTCGACGCGGTCGCCGCTGCGCAGCCGGTAGGTCAACGGCACGATGCGGCCATTCACCTTCGCGCCGCGGCAACGGTGCCCGACCATGGTGTGCACGTGGTAGGCAAAATCCAGCGGCGTGGCGCCCTGCGGCAGGTCCATCACCTCGTCCTTGGGGCTGAGCGCGTAGACCCGGTCCTCGGTCAGCTCGGCATCCAGCGCGCCGGCCAGCTCACCGCCGTGCCCCTCCTGGGATTGCTCCAGCAACTGGCGCATCCAGGTGATCTTGCGGTCGAAGGCCTTCTCCGCACCCTTGCTGCCTTCCTTGTAGCGCCAGTGCGCGGCCACGCCGAGCTCGGCCTGGGCGTGCATGTCGTGGGTCCGGATCTGCACTTCGATGGTGCGACCTTCCGGGCCGACCACGGCGGTATGCAGCGAGCGGTAATCATTGGCCTTCGGGCGCGCGATGTAATCGTCGAACTCGCTCGGCACCGGCGCCCACAGCGCGTGCACCACGCCCAATGCGGCGTAGCAGGCGGCCACGTCCTCCACCATCACGCGTACCGCACGGATGTCGTAGAGCTGCTCGAACGCCAGCCGCTTCTTCTGCATCTTCCGCCAGATGCTGTAGATGTGCTTCGGGCGGCCACTGACCTCGGCACGGATGCCCTGCGCCAGCAACTCGCGCGACAGCGCCTTTTTGACGGCCTCGACATAGCGCTCGCGCGCCAACCGGGTTTCGTCGACCTCGCGGGCGATGCGGCGGTAGGTCTCCGGTTCGAGGTGGCGGAACGCCAGGTCTTCCAGCTCCCACTTCAACTGCCAGATGCCGAGCCGGTTCGCCAGCGGCGCGTGGATGTCGCGGGTGAGCTGGGCCAACGCGCGCCGTTCCTCCTCGGGCAGGCGATCGGCACCGCGCATGCGGGCCAGCTGGCGGGCGAGCAGGATCGGCACCACGCGCAGATCGCGGATGATCGACAGCAGCAGGCGACGCAGCCCCTCGCTGTTGCGACCGGCCTCACGCCCGGCATGCAGCGCCCAGACCTGGTCGGCCGCGTCCAGCCCGTCCAGCAGGCCGACCACCACCGGCTTGAGCGCACCGACCGGCAACGCGTCCAGCCCGGCGCGCAGCCACGGCAGATCGAACAGCAGGGTGGCCAGCAGCGCCGACTCGTCGGCCGACAGCAGCGACAGCGCATCAAGCGTGTCGGCCAGCACCGGCCAGCCCGCGCGCATGTCCAGATCGGCCTCGGGCTGCTGCCAGCGCTGCAGCAACGCCTCGCGCAGTTCGGTCGGCAGCGAAGCCACCGAGGGTCGGTTCAACAAGGCATCCAGGCCGGGGGCAGAAGCGCGGTTCACAGCATCGTACAGACAAGACAGAGGCCATCTACACTAGCGCCGCAGCGCCCCCCCGACAATCGCCGTCGCCTGCATGTGCACATGCCCGGGCGCTGGCACTACACTGCGGCCATCCCTAGGAGAGACCCTGCCATGCGCTTTTCCCGTCTGCGGTTGTTGGCCTGCGCGGCCATTGTGATGAGTGTGTCGCTGCCGGCGCTGGCCCAGCGCGTGGTGGAAGGCGATCTGCAGCAGCAGATGTCGCCGGCCGAGTTCAAGGCGGCCGGGCTGGAGAAACTCACACCGCAGGAACTGGCCGAGCTCAACAACTGGCTGCAGGGCAAAGTGGCTGCCCTGGCCGCCGATGCTCGCGAGCAGGCCCGCGAAGAGGGGCGCCAGGAAGTCATCGTGAAGAACCACGGTTTCTTCGATTTCGGCACCAAGGAGCCGATCAAAAGCACCTTGACCGGTGAGTTCCGCGGCTTCGGCAAGGGCCAGCGTTACGTGCTCGCCAACGCGCAGGAGTGGGAGCAGATCGACGACGCCCAGGTCGGTGGCGTCCGCCGCCAATCGCCCGAGGTCAGCATCGCTCCCGGCCTGGGCGGCGTGTGGTACCTGCAGGTGCAGGGCGTCAACACCCGCGCCAAGGTCCGCCGCGTCAAGTAATCCGCACCCGGTTCCCCGTGCCGCACCGGCACGGGGGTTGCCGGATCAGGCCTTCTGCAGCGCGGCTACGCGCTGGGCCAGTTTCTTGGCCGAAATGCCGGTACGCGCCCCAAGCTCCTGGGCGAACAGCGAAACCCGCAGCTCCTCCAGGTCCCAGCGCAGGTCCTGCCACTGCGGCCGCTGGCGCAGGCCACGCGCGTCGGCCTGCGCCAGCGCCTCCACGAACGGACGCAGCTCCAGCATGCGCGCCTGATCGCGCGGTGGATCACGCTTGGCACGTTCGGTGCGCAGGATCATCGCGCGCAGATAGCGCGGGTACTGCGCCAACGCGTCGGCCGGCGTGTCACGCAGGAACCCGGGATGGACCAGGGCGGCAAGCTGCTGCTCCATGTCATCGAGGTTGCCACGCGCCCACCCCATCAGCGGCGCTTCCAGCTGTGGTTTGAGCTCGGCCACGTGGGCGAGGATGTTCTCGGCCAGCTTCAGGCGCGCCATCGCCTCACCGAACAACGCCTTGCCCGCCTCGGCACTGCGTTTGGCGAACGCGGCAGGGTCGCGGATATCACCCAGCCCGTCGGCCAGCACGGCATTCATCGCCGCATCGACCAGATCGCCCCGCAGCCGCTCCTGCGATTCGATCGCGGCGTACAGCAGCCCGGTCTTGGGCGGCACCGGCAATTGCTTGCGCGCCTGCTTGGCCTTGTCGGCCAGCGCGATCTCCATCAATCGACGAACCCCGAGCGGATGCTGTTCCAGCGCTTCGTTGCGGTCGGCGAAGATCTTCAGCGCTGCGGTCTCACCCTGATCGACCAGTGCCGGGTACGCCGGCACGCCGGCTTCGCCGGGCACCTGCAGCGGGATCGGGGTAGCCGGGAAATCGCGTAGCCCTTCCGCGGCAAGCGCACGCCCTGCGCGTGCGGCGAAGGCCTCACCGGCCTTGTCGCCGAAGCGGGCACGCAGCGCCTCCAGATCGCGCGAGGTCGCCAGCACCTTGCCGTCGGCATCGCGCAGGCGCAGGTTCATGCGCAGGTGCGGCTGCAGCGAGGCTTCGTCGAAATCGGTTGCGGCCAGCTTGGCACCCGTCGCGCGCGCGAGGAACCGCGCCAGTTCGCCCCGGATGTCATCGGCGGTCGGTTCGGCGAAGGCCTCGGCAAACGCGCGGCCAAAGTCCGGTGCCGGCACATAGTTGCGGCGCATCGCCTTGGGCAGGCTGCGGATCAATGCGGCGGCCTTGTCAGCGACGAAGCCCGGCGCCAGCCACGACAGCCGCGCCGGATCCAGCGCGTTGAGCAGGTGCAGCGGCACCTCCAGCGTCACACCATCGTCCTCGGCACCGGGTTCGAAGGTGTAATGCAGCGCCAGCCGCGCATCGCCCAGCGGCAGGTACCTGGGATAGCGCTCGGCATCGCTGCCTTCGCCCGGCAGCAGATCGGCCAGCGTCCACGACAGCGCCCGGCGCTTCTCCGGCGCCAGTGCTTTCCACCAGGTATCCAGGCCCATCGCCGAATGGATCTCGGCCGGTATCCGGTCCAGGTACCAGCGCGCCTGCCAGCCTTCATCGGCGACGATACCGGCGCGGCGCAGCTTGGCTTCTTCTTCGCGCGCCTGCTCCAGCACCTTGAGGTTGTCGGCCACGAAGCCGGCCCGGGTGTTGATCTCGCCGGTCACCAGGCCCTGGCGCACGAAGATGTCATGCGCCTCGGCCGGCGCGATGCGGCCGTAATGCACCGGTTTTTTCGGGGCCAGCACCAGTCCGAACAGGCTGATCTGCTCCGAGGCCAGCACCTGGCCCTGCGCACGCGACCAGTGCGGATCGAAGTGCTTGCGCAGCAGCAGGTGCGGCAGTTCGTTGATGACCCAGTCCGGCTCGATCGCCGCGTTGGTCAGACCCCAGATCTTCTGGGTGTCCAGCAGGGTTGCAGTGAGCAGCCACGGCGGCGGCCGCTTGGCCAGGGCCGAGCCCGGGAACGGCAGGAAGCGACGCTGGCGCGGCGCCAGGAAATCGCCCTTGTCGCTGCGATGGCCGATCTGCGTGGGCAGGCCGGCGATCAGCGCGCGGTGCAGGGTCTGGTACGCCGCGGCGCGCACCTTGTCGCTGAACGCGCTGCGTGCCTCCGGATCGGCACCGTTGCCGGGCGCGGCCTTGTCCTCGGCAGGCGCCGGTTCGGATTTCCCTTCGCGGGCCAGGCGCGCGGCACGGTGCTGCTGGCCACGCGTCGCCTTGATCCTGGCCTCGTCATCGCGCGCCGGCGCCGGTGCAGAGGAACCGGCCAGCAGCGGCGCCAACGAGGTCTCTGCCGGCTCTTCATTCCAGCCCAGTTCTTCGCACAGCACGCGCAGTTGGCGATGCAGTTCCCGCCATTCGCGCATGCGCAGGAAACCAAGGAAATGCCGCCCACACCAGTCGCGCAGCTTGGACTGGGTGAGATCTTCGTGGGCCTGGCGGTAGCCGTCCCACAGGCGCAGCACGCCGACGAATTCCGAGCGCCCATCGGCGAACAGCGCATGTGCGTTGTCCGCGGCGGCGCGCGCTTCCGGTGGCCGCTCACGCGGGTCCTGGATGCCCAGGAACGAGGCGATCACCAGCATCGGCCGCAGGCAGCCCTGTGCCTGCGCGGCGACCAGCATGCGAGCCAGTTTGACGTCCACCGGCAGGCGCGCCATCTGGCGCCCGATCGGGGTCAGGCGGCGCTCGGCATCGACCGCACCCAGCTCACCCAGCTGCTGCCAGCCATCGGCGATGGCGCGTTCATCCGGTGCTTCCAGGAACGGGAAATCCTCGATCCTGCCCAGGCCCAGCTGCAGCATCCGCAGGATCACCCCGGACAGGCTGGAGCGACGGATTTCCGGATCGGTGAACTCAGGGCGCGACTGGAAATCCGCTTCGGAATACAGCCGGTAGCAAATGCCTTCGGAGACACGACCGCACCGGCCCTTGCGCTGGTTGGCGCTGGCCTGCGAGACCGCTTCGATATGCAGCCGGTCCAGTTTCTGGCGCGGGCTGTAACGCTTGATGCGGGCGAAACCGGGGTCGATCACATAGCGGATGCGCGGCACCGTCAGGGAGGTTTCCGCGACGTTGGTGGCCAGCACGATGCGCCGGTTGCTGCCCGGGTTGAACACCAGGTCCTGATCCTTCACCGACAGCCGCGCATACAGCGGCAGCACGTCGGTGCCGCGGTACTTGCGCCGCTCCAGTGCCTGGTGCGCATCGCGGATTTCGCGCTCGCCCGGGAAGAACAGCAGGATGTCGCCGCGCGGATCGATGCGGGTGATTTCATCCACCGCCGCGACCACTGCATCATTCACGGTGCGCTCGCCATCGCGGCCACCGTCGGCATCGCCGCCGCCCTCGCCTTCCAGCGGGCGGTAGCGCACGTCCACCGGGAAGGTGCGGCCTTCCACGCTGATCACCGGCGCATCATCGAAGTGCTGGGCGAAGCGCGAGGTATCGATGGTCGCCGAGGTGACGATCAGTTTGAGATCCGGCCGCTTCTTCAGCAGCTGCTTCAGATAGCCCAGCAGGAAATCGATGTTGAGGCTGCGTTCGTGCGCCTCGTCGACGATGATCGTGTCGTAGTTGGACAGCCAGCGGTCACTGCTGATCTCGGCCAGCAGGATGCCGTCTGTCATGAACTTGATGCGGGTATCGTCACCGACACGGTCGGTGAAGCGCACCTGGTAACCCACGGTGGTGCCCAGTTCGGACTGCAGCTCCTGCGCGACACGCGTGGCCACCGCTCGTGCGGCAATCCGCCGCGGCTGCGTGCAGCCGATCATGCCGGCGGTGCCACGGCCGGCGGCCAGGCACAGCTTGGGCAGCTGCGTGGTCTTGCCCGAGCCGGTCTCACCGGCGATCACCACGACCTGATGGTCGCGGATCAGCGCGGTGATGGCCTCGGCTTCACGCGCAATCGGCAGCTGCTCGTCCAGAGTGATGGCCGGCTGATTCAGCGCACGCGCTTCACGGCGCTGCACGGACGCCTGCAAGGCCTGCTCGAACGCCGCCGCCAGCCCCGCATCCGCCGGTTTGGCCCGCCAACGCGAGAGCATCCCCAGCAAACGACCGCGGTCGCGGCTCATGGCCCCGTTGATGGCGGCCTGCTGCTGGGCCAGGCGTGCTGCATGTGGTTTTTCGATAGCGCTCATCAATCGATTCGTTTAGAACTTTTGTTTACTACTGAAAGGGTAGTCTGATCTATTGTGAAGGCCATCCGATTCATCCCATCCATAAGGAGTTCTCCCATGGCGAAGACGACCAAGACCCCGGCAAAGCCCAAGACGGCCAAGCAGAAGCTCGGCGCGGCAGCCCCGTCGGCCCCGAACATTGATATCGGGATCAAGGAGGGCGATCGCAAGAAGATCGCCGATGGGCTGTCGGCCTTCCAAGCCGATGCGTTCACGCTCTACCTGAAGACCCACAATTTCCATTGGAACGTGACCGGGTCGATGTTCAACTCGCTGCACACGATGTTCGAGACCCAGTACACCGAACAATGGGCGGCCCTGGATGACGTGGCTGAACGCATCCGTGCACTGGGCTTCAATGCCCCGGGCTCGTACCGCGAGTTCGCGGCCCTGACCTCGATTGCCGAGGAGCCGGGCCTGACCGACAGCGCGGACTGGCGTGAGATGGTACGCCAGTTGGTCACTGCCAACGAGGCGGTGTGCCGTACGGCGCGCAAAGTGCTGGACGTGGCCGATGATGCGGACGACGCACCGACCGAGGATCTGATGACCCAGCGTCTGCAGACCCACGAGAAGTACGCCTGGATGCTGCGGTCGCTGCTGCAGTAAGGGTTCGCGTGCCGGCGGGCTTGGCTGACTGAAGGCAAAGGCAAAGACAAGGGCTTTGGCTGACGGGGTCTCCGTGTTGGCGAGCGGGGGCCAGTCCCTGCCGGGACGCGCCGTAAACCCATCCTTGGGGGCTCGACGTGCGCCATCCATGGCGCACGACGGTCCCGTCAGGGCCTGGCCCCCACTCGCCAGACAGATCTGGATGGACGGTTGGGAAAGCCAGAGCGGCCTCTTCGGCAAGCGGTAACAGGCCTCGGGCTCGGGGCTCGGGCCACAGGTCAAAGCTCAAAGCTCAAAGCTCAAAGGCAAGCAACAGCAGACAGGCGCCTATTGGCGCCTGTCTGCGTTTGACTGGCGCATGACTGGCTCTGGACTGGCTCTCCTTTGAACACCAGCCAAGTGTCGACGGCGCGGTGTGGGTGGGTCTGCAGGACCGTTGTGCGCCATGGATGGCGCACATCGAGCCCCCATGGACGGGTTCACGGCGGGTCCAGCAGACCCACCCACACCGCGCCAACCCCGTAGGAGGCCACGCCCGGCGCTTTGCGCCTTCAGCTCTGGCTCTGGCTCTGGCTCCGGCCTCGGCTTCCCTACAGACCGATCCGGCATCAGAGGACACGGCCCGGAGCGTGGGCAAGGTAAACTAGCGCGATGTCTTCCCGCCCCGCGCACGACCTGCTCAGCCGCATCTTTGGTTACGACGAATTCCGCGGTCCGCAGCAGGCGATCGTCGAGCATGTCGCCGCCGGCAATGACGCGCTCGTCCTCATGCCCACCGGCGGCGGCAAATCGCTCTGCTACCAGGTTCCCTCCCTGCTCCGCGACGGCACCGGCATTGTCATCTCGCCGCTGATCGCCTTGATGCAGGACCAGGTCGAAGCCCTGCGCCAGCTTGGCGTCCGCGCCGAATACCTCAACTCCACCCTCGATGGCGACACCGCCGCCCGGGTCGAGCGCGAACTGCTCGCCGGCGAACTGGACATGCTCTACGTCGCCCCCGAGCGCCTGCTCACCGGACGGTTCCTCTCGCTGCTCTCGCGCAGCCGGATCGCCCTGTTCGCGATCGACGAGGCGCACTGTGTATCGCAATGGGGCCACGACTTCCGCCCGGAATATCGTCAGCTCACCGTCCTGCACGAACGCTGGCCCGACGTCCCGCGCATCGCGCTGACCGCCACCGCCGATCCGCCGACCCAGCGCGAAATCGCCGAACGCCTGGACCTCACCAACGCCCAGCACTTCGTCAGTTCGTTCGACCGGCCCAACATCCGCTACACCGTCGTCCAGAAAGACAACGCCAAGCGCCAGCTGCTGGACTTCCTCAAGGTCCACCGCCAGGAAGCCGGCATCGTCTACTGCATGTCGCGGCGCAAGGTGGAGGAAACCGCCGAGTTCCTGTGCAAGGAGGGCATGAACGCCCTGCCCTACCACGCAGGCCTCCCTGCCGAGGTGCGTGCGGCCAACCAGCGCCGCTTCCTGCGCGAAGATGGCATCGTCATGTGCGCCACCATCGCCTTCGGTATGGGCATCGACAAGCCGGACGTACGCTTCGTCGCGCACACCGATCTGCCCAAATCGATGGAAGGGTATTACCAGGAGACCGGCCGCGCCGGGCGCGATGGCGAAGCCGCCGAAGCGTGGCTCTGCTACGGCCTGGGCGACGTGGTGCTGCTCAAGCAGATGATCGAGCAGTCCGAGGCCGGCGAAGAACGTAAAACGCTTGAGCGCTCCAAGCTCGATCACCTGCTCGGCTACTGCGAATCCATGCAGTGCCGCCGCCAGGTCCTGTTGGCGGGGTTCGGGGAAACCTACCCCCAGCCGTGCGGCAACTGCGACAACTGCCTGCTGCCGCCCGATGCCTGGGATGCCAGCGTCGCCGCCCAGAAGGCATTGAGCTGCGTCTACCGCAGTGGCCAGCGCTTCGGCGTGGGCCATCTGATCGACATCCTGCGCGGGGGCGAGAACGAGAAGGTCCGCCAGTTCGGGCATACCGAACTGAGCACCTATGGCATCGGCAAGGATCTGGACGCGCGTACCTGGCGCAGCGTGTTCCGCCAGCTGGTCGCCTCCAGCCTGCTCGAGGTGGACAGCAGCGCCTACGGCGGGCTGCGCCTGACCGATGGCAGCCGCGAGGTGCTCAAGGGCCAGCGCAAGGTCATGATGCGCCGCGAGACGCCCAAGGCGGCCCGCGAGCGCGATCGCAGCGGCCAGCGCACCGGCCTGTCGGTGCTGCCGCAGGACCTGGCGCTGTTCAATGCCCTGCGGGGCCTGCGCGCCGAACTCGCGCGCGAGCAGAACGTGCCGGCCTTCGTGATCTTCCACGACAGCACCCTGCGCAACATTGCCGAACAGCGCCCCACCAGCGTCGATGCGCTGGGCCGGGTCGGGGGCATCGGTGGCACCAAGCTGGCCCGTTACGGCGACCGCCTGGTCGAGATCGTGCGCGAGGAAGGCTGATGCGCCGGGGCGGCCAGACAGACCTTGCTCCAGAGTTGAACCACGTGTTCAGCCATGGGTGCGACCGTGCGGATTTGGCAGTAAGGTGAGCCCCATGTCCGCCAGTGGCCTGCTCCTGCGAGTCGTCCTGATGCTCAGCCTGTTGCTCAACGGGCTGAACGTGGCCATGGCCGGCCCGATGGCGCTCGCCCTGGCCGAGCCGGCCACCGCAAGCGGTGCCGCACCGACCTGCCATGGTGAAGCACCGGCGGCCGCCCTCCCGCATGACCATCACGCCATGCCCGATGCTGCCAGCGGAGTGCAGGCGCCTCACGATGGCGACCACTGCAAGATCAAGGACTGCCTGCGCAGCTGCGCGCAGCAACCCAGCCTGACCGCCCAGGTCGCCTGGCTGGCCACGCCCCCGCCGCTGTCGCTGGCCCCGCTGCCGGCCGCGCATCCGTCGCAACCGACACCGCCGCTGGACCGCATCACCCGCCCTCCGATCGCCTGATCCGCAGCGCTCTGCGAGCGCCTGCCTGATGCCCTGCCCGTATGGCCCCGCCTGCGGGCGTTGCCGGCACCCCGCGTGCCATTCGAATCGGATCCGGAGTTGCAATGTCTTTCCTTAAAACACCCGGCACGGGCACCCCGCCCATGCCGTCACGCCGCCTGTTCGTGCAGGGCGTGGCTGCCGGCGGCGTGGTCGCCGGTCTGGCCGCCACCGGCCTGAGCCCACGCGCCTTCGCGGCCGCCGGTCCCGGCCTGGCCGGTGCCCCGCAGGTGCTCAGCAGCCATGACGTGCAGCTGAGCATCGGCGAATCGCTGGCCAACTTCACCGGGCGCACCCGCCCGGCGATCACCGTCAACGGCAGCCTGCCGGCGCCGATCCTGCGCTGGCGCGAAGGCCAGACGGTCAACATCCGGGTGGCCAACACGCTGCAGGGGCACCCCACCTCCATCCACTGGCACGGCCTGCTGCTGCCGGCCAACATGGACGGCGTGCCCGGCCTGAGCTTCAACGGCATCGCCTCCGGCGAGGCCTACCAGTACCGGTTCACCCTCAAGCAGTCGGGCACGTACTGGTACCACAGCCATTCGATGTTCCAGGAACAGGCCGGCCTGTACGGCGCGCTGATCATCGACCCGCTCGAGCCGGCGCCGTACCGCTTCGACCGTGAGCACGTGATCGTGCTCTCGGACTGGACCGACATGGACCCCGGCGCGCTGTTCCGGCGCATGAAGAAGCTCGCCGAGTACGACAACTACTACAAGCGCACCCTGCCCGACTTCCTCCGTGATGTGCGCCGGGATGGCTGGGCCGCAGCCACCGCCGACCGCGGCATGTGGGGCCGGATGCGGATGACGCCGACCGACATCTCCGACATCAACGCCCACACCTATACCTACCTGCTCAACGGCACCGCACCGGCGGGCAACTGGACCGGGCTGTTCCGCAGTGGCGAGAAGGTGCTGCTGCGCTTCATCAACGGTGGCTCGATGACCTACTTCGATGTGCGCATCCCCGGCCTGAAAATGACCGTGGTCGCCGCCGATGGCCAGTACATCCACCCGGTCAGCATCGATGAGTTCCGCATCGCACCGGCCGAGACCTTCGATGTGATCGTCGAACCCAGTGGACAGGATGCCTACACGATCTTCTGCCAGGACATGGGCCGCACCGGCCATGCCGCCGGCACGCTGGCGGTCCGCCACGGCCTGCAGGCGCCGGTTCCCGAGCGCGACCCGCGCCCATTGCTGACCATGAGCGACATGGGCCATGACATGGGCCATGCCGGAAACGGTATGGCGGGTCACGACATGAAGGGCATGGAAGGTGGCTGCGGCGCGAGCATGGGCCACGGCGCGCACGGCGCTGATTCCAAGGCGCCGCGCCACCCGGCCAGCGAAAAAGGCAATCCGCTGGTCGACATGCAGAGCATGGCCACCGACCCAAAGCTCGATGATCCCGGCATCGGCCTGCGCGACAACGGTCGTCACGTGCTGACCTACGGTGCGATGCGCAGCCTGTTCGACGATCCCGATGGCCGCGATCCCGGCCGCGAGGTCGAGCTGCACCTGACCGGCCACATGGAGAAATTCAGCTGGTCCTTCGACGGCATTCCGTTCGCCAGCGCCGAACCGCTGCGCCTGAACTACGGTGAACGCATGCGCATCGTGCTGGTCAACGACACGATGATGCAGCACCCGATCCATCTGCATGGCGTGTGGAGCGACCTGGAAAACGCCGATGGCCAGTTCCACCTGCGCAAGCACACCATCGACATGCCCCCCGGCACCCGCCGCACCTATCGCGTGCGCGCCGACGCGCTCGGCCGCTGGGCCTACCACTGCCATCTGCTGTACCACATGGAAGCGGGCATGATGCGCGAAGTGAGGATCGAAGAATGAGCCGCGCTCCGCTTACCGCGATGCCCACCCTCAGCGCTGCGCTGCTGCTGGCCTTGTCCGCCCCGACGTGGGCGCAGTCGCATGCCGGCCATGCCACGGCACCGATCACGGCCGATGCGCCACCGGCAGATGGCGGCAGCGCCGATCACAGCCAGATGGATCACTCGACGATGGACCACGGCAGCGCCGATCACAGCCAGATGGACCACTCGACGATGGACCACGGCAGCACCGATCACAGCCAGATGGACCATTCGACGATGGACCATGGCAGCGCAGATCACAGCCAGATGGACCATTCGACGATGGACCACGGCATGCCGAAGCCACCCGCGCTCACTGAGCCACGCGAACCGATTCCGGTCGTCACGCCCGCCGACCGCCTCGCCGCGTTCCCTCCGATCGACCACGGTGCGATGGAGCATGCACCGGAGATCCACAGCATGCTGCTGGTCAACCGCCTGGAACACTGGGACGGCCAGCGCGGTACCGGCCAGGCGTGGGAGGCCAGCGGCTGGGTCGGTGGCAACATCAACCGGCTATGGCTGCGCAGCGAAGGCGAGCGCGGTGACGGCCGCACCGAGTCGGCCAATCTCGAGGTGATGTACGGCCGCAGCGTCTCGCCGTGGTGGGACGTGCTGGTCGGCGTGAAGCAGGATTTCCGCCCGGCGGATTCGCGCACGTGGGCGGCGTTCGGCATCCAGGGCCTGGCGCCGTACAAGTTCGAGACCTCGGCCACGGCCTACATCGGCGAAGGCGGACAGTTTGCTGCGACAGTGGAAGTGGAGTACGAGCTGCTGCTGACCAACCGCCTGATCCTGCAGCCGCTGGTGGAGGCCACGTTCTCGGCCAAGGACGAGCCGGCGTACGGCAACGGTTCGGGACTCAACAAGGTCGAGGCCGGGCTGCGCCTGCGCTACGAGTTCAGCCGCCGCTTCGCGCCTTACATCGGCATCAGCCACGAGCGGCTGTTCGGCGATACCGCTGATTACCACGAGGTGGCCGGTGAGCGCGCGCGCGATACCCGCTGGGTGGCGGGCGTGCGCGTCTGGTTCTGATCCAGCGGCCGTGACAGGTTCCGGGTACCAAGGTGCCCGGAACCCCTGCCGCCTGCGCCGATGCCGTAAGCTGCCGGCCCGATCTGCCTGCCCTGCGCCATGACGTTGACCCTCCGCCGCGCCACCCTTGCCGATGCCGATGCGCTCTCGGCGATCGCCATCGCCACCTACACCGAGACCTTTGGCGATTCGTACCCGCCGCAGGACCTGCGCGATTTTCTGGACAGCCACTACGCGGTCGAGCCACAACGCCGCGAGCTCGCCGACCCACGCAATGCGGCGTGGCTGCTGGAAGACGGCGCACGTGTGGTGGGCTATCTCGCCGCAGGGCCGAACAGCCTGCCGCATGCCGATGCCGCCGAGGGCGATATCGAACTCAAACGTCTCTACCTGCTCGCCAGCCACCAGGGCGGTGGTCACGGCGCGCGCCTGATGGACGCGTTCCTGGCGTGGCTCGATCAACCGCAGCGGCGCACGCTGTGGGTCGGCGTATGGTCGGAAAATCTAGGTGCGCAGCGCTTCTATGCGCGCTATGGCTGCAGCAAGGTCGGCGAATACGATTTTCCGGTCGGCGACAGTGTCGACCGGGAATTCATCCTGCGCCGCGCCTGAGCACGGCACAGGCGCCTGTCAGAAGTCGAACAGGTCCGACAGGAAGCTTTCTTTTTTCTTCTTGCGGTAGCCGTGCTGGTCGCCGTACGGCTGCTGGCCCAGATGGCGGGTGTCACGGTGCTGCACGGCGGCCGGCGGCGGCGGAGCAGCCGCGCGTACCGGGGCCGGTGCTGCGGCACCGGCCGAGCGCTCGATGATCTTGTCCAGCTCGCCACGGTCCAGCCACACGCCACGGCACTGCGGGCAGTAATCGATCTCGATGCCCTGGCGCTCGGACATCTGCAGCGCTTGGGTCTTGCATACGGGGCATTGCATGGGCAGTTATCCAAGGGGCAAAGCCGCACTCTAGCCGGTCCCACCTGACCGTGGTGCAACGCGGCCATGACCGATGGCCCCCCGACCAATGCCCCATGCTGCCCGGCCTGTCCTCGCCAACAATCCACGCATCCCTGGATATGGAGCGTCCCATGCCGTCCTTCCGCCTGCCCACCTGGCTGGCCGCCTGCGTGGTCGTGCTGACCCTGGCCATCTCGATCAACCTGCGCGACCTTGCCGCGTGGCTGGGCGCACCGATCCCGAAACTGCCGATTCCCTATGGCGGCGCCATCCTCGACAACGGCCTGGGCGTGCTGCTGGTGCTGCTCGTGGCCGCGCTGCTGGTGCGGCCGGGGCAGCGCCTGAGTGCGCTGCTCGGGTTGCGCTGGAATGGCTGGCAGGGGCCGGCCCTGGCGCTGCTGGCGACGCTGCCGTGCTGGCTGGGTCTGTGGTGGCTGGGGGGTTCAATCCGACCCAGGATGTGCTCGCCCTGCTGATGCTCGGCGTGCTGTTTCCACTCGCCGAAGAGATCATCTTCCGCGGTTTCGGTTTCATCTTCGCGCACCGTCAGCAGCGTTGGCCGTGGCTGGCTGCTGCGCTGGTCCAGGCTGTCATCTTCGGCGCCATCCACTGGTGGTCGTTCGGCGGTGGCGGCGGCATGGCCCTGCAGGTGTTCGCCATCACCGGCATCGGTGGGCTGGTGTTCGCCTGGCTCAATACTCTGGACGATTACACCCTGTGGAGCGGGCTGGCCCTGCATGTCTCGCTCAACCTGGCCTGGAACGTGTTCGTGATCACCGAGGCCACGGCCGTCGGTTGGCCGGCTACCGTGCTGCGCCTGTCAGCAGCAGGACTGGCGGTGGCGCTGGTCTGGGCCTGGCACCGCCGCAGGCCCCGGTCCCTCACATCGGCATGAGCCACCCGAAGGCAGGTCACGCGAGGGGGTTTACCTGGCATTTCGGTGCCGTCCACGGCCTCCTCACCGGCGGCCCGCGATACTTGCGCGCCCCTGTCCGGGGGTAAGCAGGAACCACGCTCCATGTTGTTGTCCAAGCACCATCCCGAACCCCGCGTGCTGTTGATCGAAGACACCGAAGACACCCGCGAACTGAGCCGCATGGCACTGGAAAGCCAGGCCTGCGAAGTCGTTGCGGTCAGTTCGGCGGAAGCCGCGCTGGGGCTGCTCCAGGCCGGCGAGCGCTTCGATCTGGTGTTCACCGATGTCTGCCTGGGCGCGGTCAGCGGCATCGAGGCCGCCCATCGGGTCAAGCAGGAACGGCCCGGGCTGCCGGTGCTGGTCACCTCGGGCCTGGAGCCTTCCGTCGTGGTGCCGCAGCTCGGCCCTGGCATGCATTTCCTGCCCAAGCCGTACAGCATGAGCGAACTGCTCGACGCGATCCGGGCCTGTTTCCAGCAACCGCTGGCGGCCTGCGCCTGAGGCGGCTGATCGGTTTGAACGGCGGGTGATCTTCATCCGGATTTCATGCCCGCGTGCCCATCGTCGGCGTCAGTGAAACGCGCTTCTTTTCCCTGCCGGAATCGACGTCATGCTTTTTCGTACGCTGCTGGCCACGCCCCTGCTGTTGCTGCTTCCGTTCGAGAACGCGCGTGCGGATGATTTCGTCACCTGCGAGAGCCGCGACAACCGCTATCAATCCTGCACCCTGCCCCGCGCCGGCTACGTCACCCTGGACCGCAAGCTGTCCGGTGCGGACTGCCGGCAAGGCCGCACCTGGGACTACGACCGCCGCGAGGTCTGGGTGGATGATGGCTGCCGGGCCTCGTTCCGGGTCCACGGCGGCAGCGACCGTGATGATCGCCACGATGATGACAACCACGACGCCAAGGTCGCCGCCGGCGTGCTGATCGGCGCGGCCATCCTCGGCGCGCTGGCGCACAACGCCAACAAGGATGACGCGCGCTACGACGACGACACCTACCAGGGCGCCCGGCATACCTCCTACGTACCCGGCTGGATGATCGGAGAATTCGAGGGCTACAACCCGACCTTCAATGCCGACATCCGCATGCGCATCGACAGCGATGGCCGGATGAGCGCGCAGACCGGCGGCCAGACGTTGAATGGCTGGGTCAACGGCGGCCAGCTCAACGTCGGCAGCAGCGTGTTCGATATTAGCCAGAGCCGCGACGGGTTCGTCACCACCGAGGTCGGCGACCGGCAGAACGAGGTGCGCTACCGCCGCGTGCGCTGAGCGACGCGGCGGTGGCCGGCATCACCGGGCGATCTGGCACTGCAGCGTGGTGCCGTAGAAGTCCAGGGTGGTCTGGTCGTCGTGGATACGCAGGTCGACGCCCTCCCGGCCCCAGCGGCCGCCATTGTTCTCGTCCTTGCTCACGGGCATCGGGAAGACGATCGCCTGATCGTTGCCCCAGCTGACCACGGCCGCGGTCGGGTCGATGTCGTTGTAGAACACCGCCGTCACCGGCTTGCTGTTGTCGTCGCAGCGGTACTCGACCTTCGCCGGCACCTGGATGCCGCCGCCGTTGATGGTCAGCTCGACCAGGCGCGTCTGATAGGACTCCACCAGGCAGCGATTGGGATCCACCGCGCGCGAACAGGCATCGCGCCCTTTGATCCAGCCACGCTGCTCGGCCGCGATGTCCAGCTCGTCCGGGCTGGTCTGCACGCGCTTGTAGAGCGCGGCCAGCTGACGGTCCAGCGCGGCCAGCCGTGGGTCGACGCACACCAGTTTCTCGGCCTCGGACTGTGCCTTGGCGCAATCGAACGACGGGGACTGGGTCGCGGCAGCGGCAGGGTCGGCAGGCTTGGCCGCGGTAGGGGCCTCGGCGGTGGCCGACGGGCCCGCCTGATCGGCGGATTCAGGCTTGGAGCACGCCGCGAGCGCAAGCGCCCCCAGGCTCAGCAGGACGACACGTTTCATGGCACCTCCAACAGCAATCAGCTCAAAGACGGCCTATTGTGCGCGATCGCGTGCGTAGCGGGTGTATGCGGCGCCTCCTCCAGCCGACACGGTCCGCCAGGCGCAAGGATCGGCCCGGGCGTCCTTCCCTGCGATGCTCATGGCGCTTCTCCGCCTCGACGTGCAGGTGTGCGCAGGGCACCGCTGCCACTACCTGCGAGGCGTCCCCTTGACTAAGATCGAGGGTGGACAGTCACGTGGAAGCCGGATGTGCCGGCCCGACTCAGGGAGGATGTGATGGCAACCATGCGATGGATGGCGGGCCTGTTGGCGGCGGTGGGCACGCTCTCGGCCAGTGGCGTGAGCGCGGCCGCGGCAGTGGATCGGGATGCCTGGCGGGCAGATTACGCGGTGCTCAAAGCAGCATTGCAGAGCGACTACGCGCACCTGGCCTGGATGGCCTCGCCCGAGAGCGGCGTCGATCTGCCGACCCTTGATGCCCGGGCACAGCGCGACCTCGCCGAGGCACGCAATGACGCCCAGGCCACCCAGGCGCTGCGCAGTTTTCTGGCCGGCTTCCATGATGGCCACCTAGCGCTGCTCGACCGGCTGGATGCAGGCGGCACGTCCCAGCCACCACGGGCTGTCGATCCGCGCACGCTGGGCCCGAGTGCCGGTTGCGCCGCGCTCGGGGTCGCCGATGAAGGCCGGCAGGACTTCAGCCTTCCGCTGGAAACACTGCCCGGCTACACCCCCTTGGACGGCCAGGCCGACCCTGCGCTGCGCGCCGGCATCCTCGCGTTGCCCGAGGGACGCAAGGTGGGCGTGCTTCGGCTGCACGAGTTCGATGCGCTGCGCTATCCCGGTCTATGCCACGCGCTGTGGCCACAGCTGCGCCATGCCGATTCCATCGGCGACATGCGCAGCGTGCTGGTGAACGGCTGGGTGGCCATGATCGCCGGCAGCCTGCGCCGGTTCCAGCACGATGGCGTCGATGCCGTGCTGGTCGATGTCGGCGACAACCCGGGCGGGGATGACAGTGGCGACACGCTTGCGCGGTTGTTCACCCCGCGGCCGGTCACGTCGGCCACGCTGCTGGTCAGTCAGTCCGCCGCAGGCAGGCCCTATCTCGACGAACAGTACGAGCGACTCGACGATGCCCTGCGCCGCCATCATCCGGCCGCCACCGCCCGCCGCCTGCTGACGGCTGAGCGCGCCAGCTTCGATGCTTCGCGGCGTGCACTGAGCCTTCCAGCCTGTGACCTGTCCTGGGTGTGGCAGACCCAGCAGCCATGGAACGGCGGCCAGTGCCGCCGCCTGGTCGCGGCAGGCACCTCCGGTGGCCCGCTGCCAAGCCAGGCGGTGGATACGCTGGACGATTTCCTGATCGCCCACCGTCTCGACTGGGCACAGGACCTGCGCGCCCACTGGGGTGCGTGGGACGGGCCGGTCTACGTCATCACCAATGGCAAGACCGTGTCCTCGGCGGAGATGTTTGCCGCGCGCATGCAGGACAACCGCATCGCGCGCATCGTCGGCACCGGTAGTGGTGGCTACGGCTGCGGTTTCATGAGCGGCGCCCCATCGCGCGAGCTGCCCCACTCACACCTGCGCATGCGTATTCCGGACTGTGTCCGGTTGCGCGCCGACGGCACCGATGAAGTGGCGGGCATCGCGCCCGATCTACCGATCACGCCCCGCGCTGGCGAAGGGGCACGCGCACGCGCGCAACGACTGCTGGAGACCGTTGCCGAGGACATCACGCGGCACTGAGCCGCTCACTGCAGTGCCTCCTGCGCGCTAGAGACGCGCGCCCTGCGTGGCACCATGCTCGGTGATTTCGTCGTACTGTTTGTCGCGCGCGGCGTATTCATCGAGAACCGCTTTCCCGATGCGGTTGAGTTCCTCACCGAGCTGCGGGCAGCGCATCCCGCCGCCAACGGCGGCGAATCGTCGCTGGATGTCCTCGGCAGCCTGATCGGCATGCGCTGCATGGCCGTCTTCATGCACCCGCAGCGCCTGGCTGTAGCGCGCCCATTCCTGTTGCAGCGAGGCGGGCGCCGTGTCCGCGCCGGTCCAGCGCGGCAGCACCATGGTGGCCCTCACCTCCATGCGCACCTTGCCGAGCCTGCAACCTGCACCTCGTGGGGCATAGTCGAAGTTCCACCCCACGTACCAGTCCACGTGGCCGTGATGGCGCACGCCGTCCTTGCCGACGGGCCCGTGCGCGTTCAGTGACGCGCGCAGTTCCTGCAGGGTGTCGCCCTGCACGTCGTAGTAGGTGATCGTCAGATCCTGCGCGGCGCCCGCATCCAGGGCAATCAGCGCAAGGACCAGTGCAGTGTCACGCAGCAGCGCGTGGGGACGGAAGGTAGACCGGGGATGTGGGAGCTGGTTGTTCACGACGCGTTCCATGCAGAAGGACGGGGCTTGATGCGATCCGGGCCGAACGGGAGGCATGAAAAAGGCGACCTCGCGGTCGCCTTGATCATGGATGCAATGGTGGGCCGTGATGGATTCGAACCATCGACCAAAAGATTAAAAGTCTTCTGCTCTACCAACTGAGCTAACGGCCCATTGCATCCCCGACATGACGCCGGGGGTGCGCATTCTAACGCATCTTCGCGCTCATGCGTACCCGTCCGGCATCACACGTAGTGGGTGGGATCCGGTACGCCGGCATCCGTGAAACCCTGCGCACGCAGGCGGCAGGCGTCGCAGTGCCCGCAGGCGCGGCCCTGGTCGTCGGCGTTGTAGCAGGACACGGTCAGGCCGAAGTCCACACCGAGGCGAACGCCTTCACGCACGATGTCGGCCTTGCTCAGGAACTGCAGCGGCGCGTGGACCTGGATGCCCGCCCCTTCCACACCCGCCTTGGTCGCCAGGTTGGCCAGCGCCTGGAAGGCCTGGATGAACTCAGGGCGGCAATCGGGGTAGCCGGAGTAATCCACGGCGTTGACGCCACAGAAGATGTCGTTGGCGCCCAGCACTTCGGCCCAGCCCAGCGCGACGGACAGCATGATGGTGTTGCGGGCCGGCACGTAGGTGACCGGGATGCCCTCACCGCCCGCTTCGGGGACGTCGATATCATCGGTCAGGGCCGAGCCGCCGATGCTGCGCAGGTCGACGTTGACGGTTTTGTGGGCCACCGCGCCCAGCGCGCTGGCGACCGCCGCGGCGGCATCGAGTTCGGAGGTGTGGCGCTGCCCGTAGCGCACGCTCAGGGCGTGGACGGCGAAACCCTGCTCGCGGGCGATGGCGACGACGGCGGCGGAGTCCATGCCGCCGGACAGGAGGACGACTGCTTTCTTCATGGGGGTGTTTCCGGTGGTTTGCAGGGAACCAGCACGCTGTCCCGCGCCGGGTACATCAGGAAATGCCAAGGCGGCTTATCGGCCCGGCTCGTCATTCCACAGAAGCTTGTGCAGCTGCATCTGGAAGCGCACCGGCAGGCGGTCGGCGACGATCCAGTCGGCCAGCTCGCGCGGGCTGACCTCGCTCTTGCTCGGCGAGAACAACACCATGCTGCGCTCGTTGAGGCGATGCTCACGGACCATGCCACGGGCCCATTCGTAATCTTCGCGGCTGCACAGGACGAACTTGATCTGGTCGCGCTTGGTCAGCAGCGGCAGGTTCTCCAGGCGGTTGCGGGCCATTTCGCCGGAGCCGGGGGTCTTCAGATCGACCACCCGCGATACGCGCGGATCGACGGCGCTGACATCCAGCGCACCGGAGGTTTCCAGCGAGACGTCCAGGCCGGCATCGCAGAGCTTCTCCAGCAGCACCAGGCAGCGCTTCTGCGCCAGCGGCTCGCCACCGGTCACGCAGACGTGGTGCACGCCCTGGGCCAGCACCTCTTCCACGATCGCGTCGATGTCCCACCAGGTGCCGCCATGGAAGGCGTAGGCGGTATCGCAGTACGTGCAGCGCAGCGGGCAGCCGGTCAGGCGCACGAACACGGTCGGCCAGCCGGCGGTATCGGCTTCGCCCTGCAGGGACAGGAAGATCTCGGTGATCTTCAGTCGCGGCAGCGGGGACTGCACGATCTCACTGGGGAGTGCGGCGGCAGCGGACAGGGTCGTGGTCATGGCGGTGATTCTTGGGGGACGGCTTCGGAAACGACAACAGCCGGGCATGGCCCGGCACGGAAGACCGGGCAACGCCCGGTTGGCGATCAATCATTATACCGGGCCCGGCCGCCTCAGCGGCCCGGGGCGGGTTCAGCGGATCTGCTGGCCCAGCCGGATCGACTGCAGACGGTCCTGCGCGGTGCGCGCGGCGTCGGAGCCGGGGTACGTGGACACGACCTGTTCCAGGGTCGCCTGGGCCTGGTCGACCTTGCCTTCGCCATACTGCGACAGGCCGATCTTGAGCAGGCCACCGGACGCCTTGTCATGGGTCGGGTAGCGCGAGATGAGGTCGCGGAACTGCGCCTCAGCCAGCGGGAAATTGCGGGTGGCGTAATAGCTTTCGCCCAACCAGTACAGCGCGTTGGGGGTATAGACACCGTTGGGGTACAGCTCGAGGAAGCTCATGAACAGCTGCGCCGAGTCGTCGTACTTGCCGGCCTTGAGCGAATCGAAGGCGACATTGTAGGCCGTGCGCTCGTCGCCACTGGCAGCCAGGCTGCCGGCATCGCCGTGCACGGAGGGCGGCCGCTCGGAAGCGGCCGTTGCCGGTTTCGGGGGTGCAGCGGGGGCAGTCGCGGCTGCGGCCGGGGCGGCGGGAAGCACGGGGGCTCCACCTTCCAGGCGGTTCAGGCGGCTGTCCAGGTCCAGGTACTGGTCCTTGCCGGTCTGCTTGAGCTGCTCATTGTCGTGCTGCAGCTGCTCGACCTGCGACTGCAGGGCCTGCAACTGGGTACGCAGCTGGTTCAGCTGGTTGAGCATGTCCATGTTGGACTGGTTGTTGTTCGCCTGCTGCTCAAGCGCGCCGACGCGGTCGGCCAGACTCTGGCGCTGCGCATTGGCCGGTGCGGCAGCCACGAGGGCTGCCGCAACGATCATCGATAGAAATCGAAAGCGCATCTATTACTGAGCCGTGTACACGATCTCGACGCGACGGTTCTGCGACCAGCAGGACTCGCCCGACTCGGTGCAGACCGGACGCTCTTCACCGTAGGACACGACGGTCAGCTGCGAAGCCGAACCACCGTTGGCCTGCAGTGCCGAGGACACGCCGTTGCCACGACGCTCGCCCAGGGCCTGGTTGTACGCGCGCGAACCGCGCTCGTCGGTGTGGCCCTGCAGGGTCATGCGCGAGGACGGACGGTCACGCAGGTACTTGGCGTGGCAAGCCATGATGGCCTGGAATTCCGGCTTCACGTCTTCCTTGTCCAGGTCGAAGTACACCACGCGCTGGCGCAGGCAGGAGTCGGTATCCAGATCGCCCGGGCCGTACAGGCCGGAGGTGGACGGGCCGGTCGGAGCGGTGGTGCTGCCGGTATCAACCGGGGCAACAGGCGCTTCCTTGACCTTCTTGGAACAACCGGCCAGGGCGGCCACGGACAACAGGGAGACAAGCAGAACGCGGGTGGTCTTGTTCATGGCGATACCTTTGAGGCTCCTAAAGCCGGATGAGGGATGAATACGGCGAAATCTTAACACTCTGTTAGCGCTTTGTACGGTATGGCGACCAAGAAGGCTCACGAACATCACCGTCGGCCAGAACCAGCCGCTGGCGCACGCGCGCATCGGCCGAAACGGCATACAACACGCCACGACCACCCTCGCGGGCGGCGTACAACACCATGCTCGCGTTGGGCGCAAAGCTCGGCGATTCATCCAGCGACCCTGGCGACAGCGTGTTCCAGCGGGCCGAGCCCGTGCTGCTGTCCATCATCGCGATCTTGTAGGTGTTGCCACTGCCCTGGGCGACCACCAGCTTCTTGCCGTCGTAGGACAGGCTCGGGGTGGCGTTGTAGTTGCCCTGGAAGGTCACGCGCGAAGCGCTGCCGCCGCTGGAGGCCACCTGGTAGATCTGCGGGCGGCCACCACGGTCGGAGGTGAAGTAGACGCTGCTGCCGTCCGGGCTCCAGGTCGGCTCGGTATCGATGGCGAAGTGGTTGGTCAGCTGGGTCAGCTGCTTGCTGCCCAGGTCCATCACGTAGATCTCCGGGTTGCCGCTGCGCGACAGCGACAGGGCCAGGCGACGGCCGTCCGGGGAGAACGACGGAGCACTGTTGATGCCGCGGAAGCTGGTGACCAGCTCACGGGCGCCGCTGGAGATGTTCTGGATGTAGATCGCCGAGTTGCCGCGTTCGAAGCTGACGTAGGCCAGCTTGTTGCCGTCCGGGCTCCAGCTGGGCGAGAGCAGCGGCTCGGCCGAGCGCACGATGGTCTGCGGGTTGAAGCCGTCCGAATCGGCCACCATCAGCGCATAGCGCATGGCATCGCCCTTGCCGCTGGCGGTGACATAGGCGATGCGGGTCCAGAAGGCGCCGCGGACACCGGTGATCTTTTCGTAGATGGCATCGGCCATCTGGTGGGCGACATCGCGCATGGCGTTGCCACGGGCGGTCATCGCCAGCCCGAGCAGGCGCTCACCCTTGGGCACGTCGTAGAGCTCGTACTCCACGCGGTAGGCACCGGCGCCGGCGTCCATGACCCGGCCGACGACGATGTAGTTCTGCTTCAGCGCGCGCCAGGTAGCGAACTGGATCTCGCTGCCACGGGTCGGTTTTTCGACGATCTGGGCTTCCGGCAGGTTGCGGAACTGGCCGGAACGGTCCAGATCGGCGCGTACCACGGCGGCCACGTCGGTCTGCGGGGCACCGGCCGAACCCTGGTAGGGCATCGGGACGACGGTGATCGGCGTGGCGGAGGCATTGCCGCCAATGATGTCGATATCCAGCCCCTTCTGCTGCGCCATGGCAGCAAAGGGCAACAACAGGGCCGCAACAACGGCAAGCCAGCGAGGCATTTTTTTCATGGAGCGCTCAATAGGGGAGAAACCAGAACGAGGGATAACAGGACCGCGGTGAACAGTTTCGCAATCATGAACCAAGGCAGTGTGAATTCCGAGTCACCGAGCGCACAAATCTCACGGCCCGTTAACCAACCGGCCGGATTCGGCGCGCTCCGCCCCCCAACTTGGCCATGAGCCCCTGTACAGCGTGCCGGCGGAACTTCACCGGACCGCCCGGGATCAATCCTGGGCGGTGAAGGTGAAGTTGATCGTGCGCGCGAACACCGATTCGAAACCGCGGTACGGCAACGGCTGGGCATTCAATACGGCGGCCTCGATCGAGCGGCGGCCGGCTTCGTCGAACGGGCAGCTGCCGCTGACCTTGGCCTGGATGACCTGCCCGCCCGGAATCTGGGTGATCGAGACCTGGCAGCGCTGGCCCAATGGCACCGAATCCGGACGCGTCCACTGCGCGGAGACCTTCTGCTGGATCGCGGCGGCGTACTTGGCGCTCAGATCGTCGCTGGTCCCGCCCGCACCGGCCGCCGGCTTGGCGGCACCGGTGGCACCGGCGGTGGAGGCCGAGGCATTGGCGGCACGCGCGGCGGTGACCTGGCGCAGCTTCTGCTCGGCCAGCTTGGCTTCGTTCTCGGCCTGGGCGCGCTTGCGGCGGATCTCGGCCAGCTTCTTGTCGCGCTCGGCCTCGGCCTTGGCGTCGTTGGCCTTCTGTTCCTGCTCGGCCAGCTTCTTCTTCAGCTCGGCCTCTTCCTGCTGCTTGGCCAGGCGCAGCTTCTGCTCGGCCTGTTCCTGGCGCTTGCGCTCGGTCAGGTCGATCTGTTCCTGGCGGCGCTTGGCTTCCTGCTCCTGTTTGGCCTTTTCAGCCGAGATCGCCAGCGCGTTGACCGCTTCCTGGTCGACCGTGTCGGGCTGGGCGATGCGCTCCTGCGCCTGCGACTGCTGCGGCGTCGGCGCGTCCTGCGGGCGCGGCTCGGGCAACGGCTGCGGCGGCGGCACGGTGTCTTCGGGAATGGGCTCGGGCTCGGCGACCGGTTCGGGCAGGTCCGGCAGCGTCTCGGAGGCGCGCAGGGCCTGGCGCGCGGCCGAGGCTTCGGAGGCGGACAGCTGCAGGCTGGCCTCGATGGCCGGATCGCCAGCGGCCGCTTCGGTGGTGCGTTGCGGCGACCACAACCAGGCGGCAATGAAGATCAGGGCCAGCAGCAGGTGCACGCCGAGCGCCAGCGCGATCGGCAGACCCCACTTCTCTTCAGGCTGACGCTGCGGTGGCAGGGCTTCAGCGTGCATCGGTCGCCAGGCCCACCTTTTCCACGTTGGCGCGCTTGATCACGTCCATGGCCGCGACCACCTTCTCATAGGCCACGGCCTTGTCGGCGGCAACGATCACGCGCAGGTTCTTGTCCTGCGAGGAAAGCGCGGACAGCTGGGCCTGCAGGCGGGCGGCATCCATCGGTTCCGGATCCTTGGCCTCGGGCAGCTTCAGGCTGAGCTGGCCATCCAGGCGGACGGAGACGATCACCGGATCCTGCTTGCTCTCCAGCGCCTTGGCCTGGGAGGTCGGCAGATCCACTTCAAAGCTCAGCGTGAGCAGCGGCGCGGTCACCATGAAGATGATGAGCAGCACCAGCATGACGTCGATGTAGGGCACGACGTTGATTTCGGATTTGAGCTTTCGGCGCTTGCGGCGGCCAATGGCTGCGGTCATGGCAGGACTCCTGTGCTGGGCGCTTACTCGTCGCCCGCGGTCTGACGCTGCAGGATCGAGCTGAACTCTTCTGCGAAGGTTTCAAAGCGCACCGACATGCGCTCCACGCGGGTGGTGAAGCGGTTGTAGGCCCACACCGCCGGGATCGCCACGAACAGGCCGATGGCGGTGGCGAACAGGGCTTCGGAGATACCCGGGGCGACCGAGGCGATACCGGCCTGCTCGCCGCTGTTGATCATGTCGTGCATGGTCACCATGATGCCGAACACGGTGCCGACCAGACCCACGTACGGGGCGGTCGAGCCGATGTTGGCCAGCAGCTCCAGGCTGCGCTCCATCTGGTCCACTTCGCGGGTATAGGTGGTGCGCATGGCGCGCTGGGCACCTTCCAGCTGGGCGCGGCCATCCAAGCGGCGCTTGTCGCGCAGGCGGGTGAACTCGCGGAAGCCCGATTCGAAGATCGCTTCCAGGCCACCGACCTGGCGGTTGCGGTCGGTCGCCGAGCTGTACAGCTTGCCCAGGTCCGCACCGGACCAGAAGCGGCTTTCGAACTCGTCGGCAGCGCGGTTGGCGGCGTTGAACACGCGCGCCTTGCGGAAGATGATCACCCAGCTGATGAACGAGCCGGCCAGCAGCAGCAGCACGATGATCTTCACCGGGATGCTGGCCTTGACCATCAGGTCCAGGTAGTTGATGCCACCGCCATGCGCGGCTTGGGCGACAGTCTGCGCCGCGGCGCTGGTGACTTCCTGCGGCAGCGCTTCGGTCACCGTGGCCTGCAGGGCCAGGAGCATTGCGATCATCCGTTGTTCCTCAGTATGCGGATTCTGGAAATTCGAGGTGTTTCAGCGCGGCATGCAGTGCATCGTCCATGCCACGCGGTTTGAAGGTGGCTGCATCGAGCGCGGCGATCTTCACCTGCGCGGTCAGCAGTGTTTCCTCGCCCCGGCACACGGCCTGGGCGAACACCATGCTGGCACGCTTGCACTGCACCAGCGTGGCGGTGACCGCCAGCGCATCGTCCAGCCGCGCCGGCTTGAGGAAATCCATGGTCATGCTGCGCACCGCGAACACCAGGCCATGGTCGCAGCGCATGCGCTCCTGACCATACCCCAATGCGCGCATCCATTCGGTCCGCGCCCGTTCCATGAAGGCCACGTAGCGGGCGTGGTACACGACCCCGCCAGCGTCGGTATCTTCCCAGTAAATGCGTGTCGGCCAACTGAATCGGGGCTCAACCCGGGGATCAACCGACATCCGGGACCTCCGCGAACAGGTCGGCCGGCGGATTCTTCGGCTTCAGGCCCATGTGCCGGTAAGCCTTGTGCGTGCACATGCGGCCCCGGGCGGTGCGGATCAGGAAGCCCTGCTGGATCAGATAGGGTTCGACCACGTCTTCCAGCGTGCCACGCTCTTCGGAGAGCGCGGCGGCCAGCGATTCGATCCCGACCGGACCGCCGTCGAAGTAATCGACCATGGTCCGCAGCAGGCGCCGATCGAGCTCGTCGAAGCCCTCCGGGTCGACCTTGAGCATCTGCATGGCGGCCTGGGCCACGTCCTGGTCGATGTGGCCGGCCGCCTTCACCTGCGCGAAGTCGCGTACCCGGCGCAGCAGCCGGTTGGCGATACGCGGCGTGCCACGCGAGCGCCGGGCGATCTCGGCCGCCCCTTCGGCGGTGCAGTCGATGTTGAGGATGCTGGCCGAGCGCCGGACGATCTTCGTCAGCTCTTCGGGCGTATAGAACTCCAGCCGATGCACGATGCCGAAGCGGTCGCGCAGCGGCGCGGTCAGCAGGCCGGCACGGGTGGTCGCACCGATCAGCGTGAACGGCGGCAGATCGATCTTGATCGAGCGGGCCGCAGGGCCCTCGCCGATCATGATGTCGATCTGAAAATCTTCCATCGCCGGGTACAGCACTTCTTCGACGACCGGCGAGAGGCGGTGGATTTCATCGATGAACAGCACATCGTGCGGCTGCAGGTTGGTCAGCAGCGCGGCCAGGTCACCGGCCTTCTCGATCACCGGCCCGGAGGTGACGCGCAGCGCGACCCCCAGCTCGTTGGCGATCACGTGGCTCAAGGTGGTCTTGCCCAGGCCTGGCGGCCCGAAGATCAGCACGTGGTCGAGCGCGTCGCCACGCGCCTTGGTCGCTTCGATGTAGATCGACAGCTGCTCGCGCACCGGCGCCTGGCCCAGGTAATCGGCCATGCGCTTGGGGCGGATGCTGGCGTCGGTGCCCTCGTCTTCGCGGGTGGCACCGGCACCGATGATGCGGTCGTCTGTCATGCGGCAATTATGCGGCAAAAGGAGCGCGATCCGCGTTCCAGGTAATGCCGGCCGCTGGCCGGCTCCGCACGATGCACGCTCCAGGTAGTGCCGGCCGCTGGCCGGCTCCACGCGATGCAGGGGTCACCGGGAGCCGGCCAGCGGCCGGCACTACCGGTTAAGCATCGGAGGGGCACACCGAAGGTGCGGGGTTTTAAGTGGAAGGCGCCCGGGTCCCAAGGTCTGCGCAGCAAACCTTGGGCCGCAAGGGGCGATCCGGCGCAGTCAGATCTCCACCTGCGCGCCCAGTTCCACCAGCCGATTCCCCGGAATCCGGAAGAACCCGGTCGCCGGCGCCGCGTTGCGGTGCATCAGCGCGAACAGCTTGTCGCGCCAGATCGGCATGCCGCGGTTGGCCGTTGCCACGATGGTCTCGCGGCTGGCGAAGAAGGTGGTGTCCATCGGGTCGAAGTAGATCCCGCCGTGGTCGCACGAGCGCATCAGCGCCAGCGGTACGTCCGGGGTCTCCATGAAGCCGAAGCGCACGTAGATCCGATAGAACTCATCGCCCACCGACTCGATCTTCAGGCGCTGGCCCGAAGGCGCGTACGGCACCGGCAGGGTCACCACGTGCAGGAACACGTTGCGCTCGTGCAGCACCTTGTTGTGCTTGAGGTTGTGCATCAGCGCGTGCGGGGCCACCGAGGGGTCGGCGGTCAGGAACACGGCGGTACCCGGCACCCGCACCGGCGGGGCCAGCATCAGGCCCGGCAGGAAGGTGTCGATCCGGATGCCGTCCTTGCGGATCTCATCGCGCAGCAGCTCGCGGCCCCGGCGCCAGGTGCGCATCATGGTGAACAGCACGATGCCCAGCACCACCGGGAACCACGCGCCCTGCAGCAGCTTGGCGCCGTTGGCGATCACGAAGCCCAGGTCGATCACGAAGAAGATCACGCACAGCGGCAGGATCCAGTTGCGCGCCTTCGGCCACAGCGCGCGGGCGACCAGTGCGAGCAGCAGGGTATCGATGAGCATGGTGGCCGACACCGAAATGCCGTAGGCCACGGCCAGGTTGGAGGAGCTGCGGAAGGCCAGCACCAGCCCGATCACCATCACCGCGATGCCCCAGTTGATGCCCGGGATGTAGATCTGGCCGATGGTGTCGTGCGAGGTGTGGGTGATGCGCATGCGCGGGATGTAGCCCAGCTGCATGGCCTGGCGCGAAACCGAGAACGCCCCCGTGATCACCGACTGCGAAGCGATCACCGCCGCCATCGTGGCCAGCACGATCATCGGGTACAGGCCCCACTCCGGTACCGCTTCGAAGAACGGATTCTTCACCGCTTCGGGGTGCTTGAGCACCAACGCGCCCTGCCCCAGGTAGTTCAGCACCAGGCACGGCAGCACGAAGTAATACCAGGCGTGGCGGATCGGCCTGGCGCCGAAGTGGCCCATGTCGGCATACAGCGCCTCGCCACCGGTCACCGCCAGCACCACCGCGCCGAGGATGAAGATGCCGTGCCAGCCGTGCTCCATGAAGAAGCGCAGCGCCCACATCGGGTTGAAGGCCTTGAGCACTTCCGGCGCATCGACGATGTTCCAGATGCCGATCGCCGCCAGGGAGATGAACCAGATCGAGGTGATCGGGCCGAACAGCTTGCCGATCTTGGCCGTGCCGAAGCGCTGTACGGCAAACACCGCCAGCAGCACCACCACGGTGATCGGCACGATGAAGTTGTGCAGCCCCGGGGCCGCGACCTCCAGGCCTTCGACCGCACCCAGCACGGAGATGGCCGGGGTGATCACGCCGTCGCCGAAGAACAGCGAGGCGCCGAAGATGCCCAGGATGCCCACCACGTAGGCCGAGCGCGAGCCGTTCCGCAGCGTGCGCTGGGTCAGTGCCATCAGCGCCATGATGCCGCCCTCGCCGTCGTTGTCGGCGCGCATGATGATGGTGACGTACTTGAGCGTCACCACGATGTTCAGTGCCCAGAACGCCAGGGACAGCACGCCCAGCACGGTGTCATGGTCGCTGTTGAGGCCGTAGTGCGGGGAGAACGCTTCTTTCAGCGTATACAGCGGGCTGGTGCCGATGTCGCCGAACACCACGCCGATGGCGCCGATCATCAGCGCCATGCCGCCGGCCGCCGGCGCGTGGCCGTGCGGGGCCTGGCCGTCGCTGTGCTGGGGGGAAGTGGTGGACATGAGGCTCCGGGCGGACGCGGTCGGTATCGGATCAGGAACAGGCGGGCGCGCGGCTCAGCGCAGCGCAGCCTGCAGGGCTTTGCGGATGACCGTGGCGACATCGTCGCCTTCGGCGTTGGCGTCGCGCGCCATGCGTGCAGCCTCGACCGGCTTGTAACCCAGCTGCTGCAGGGCCACGGTCGCCTCGGAGACCGGATCGGTGGCCGGTGCCGCGCCGGCGATGGGTGCCCCGCCGCCGCCGAAGTTGGCCGCGCGGTCGCGCAGCTCCAGCACCATGCGCTCGGCGGTCTTCTTGCCGATGCCCGGGATGCGGGTCAGCGCGGTGATGTCGCCGGCCTGCAGCATGCGCGCGAACTCGTCCACGCTGACGCCGGAGAGCACCGCCAGCGCGATCTTGGCGCCGATCCCGCTGACCTTCTGCACATCGCGGAACAGGCGGCGCTCACCCTCGCGCAGGAAACCGTACAGCGAGACGCTGTCTTCCTTCTGCGCGTAATGGGTGAACAGCGTGACCTCGCGGCCCAGCTCGGGCAGGTCGTAGAAGGTGCTCATCGGCGCCTCCAGTTCGTAACCGACGCCATTGACGTCGACCATGAGCCACGGCGGCGCCTTGTAGGCCACGATCCCGCGCAGACGACCAATCATGCAGTTTTCCTCATTTCCGGCTCCAGGCCTGGCGCGCATTGACGCCCAGGCGCAGCGCCGTGGCCCGGACATGGGCGTGGGTGATCGCCACGGCCAACGCGTCGGCGGCGTCGGCCTGCAGCTTGGTTTTCAGGTTGAGCATGAGCCCGACCATGTGTTGGACCTGTTGTTTTTCCGCGCCACCGCGGCCGACCACGGCCAGCTTGATCTCGGTGGCCGCGTATTCGCTGACCGGCAGGTCGCGCATCACCACGGCCGAGATGGCCGCGCCGCGGGCCTGGCCCAGCTTCAGTGCCGAATCCGGGTTGCGTGCCATGAACACCTTTTCGATGGCCACTTCGTCGGGGCGGTACTCCTCGACCAGGGCGGTCAGGCCCACCACCAGCAGCTTCATCCGCTGCGGGAAGTCGTCCGCGCCCAGCAGCACCAGCGGCAGGTGGTGGACATGCACCACCCTGCCGGCGGCGTCCACATCAATGATGCCCACCCCGGTGCGCTGCGAACCGGGGTCGATGCCGAGGATGCGTGTCATGCGGCACGCACACGGCCGCCCGCGGCCCGGAAGGGACACATGCGGCGGGGATAACAGGGAACGGCTGGAGTCATCATGGTCCGCATTGTCCGCTCACCGGTCGCGCAAAGCGACCGGTGAAGGGCCCGCTCAGGCGTAGGCGTCCGCGCCGAGATCGGCGTTGGAGAACACGTCCTGCACGTCGTCCAGGTCTTCGAGCATGTCCAGCAGCTTCTTGACCTGCAGAGCGGTGTCGCCCTCGACCTTGATGTCGTTGTCGGCACGGAAGGTGATTTCGGCATGGTCCGGCTTGAAACCGGCTGCTTCCATCGCGTCCTTGACGGCGTGATAGCTGTCGGCCGCGGTGAGCACATCGATCGCCCCATCTTCCGGGTAGACCACGATGTCGTCCGCACCGGCCTCGATCGCCGCTTCGGTGACGGCTTCTTCGTCCGCACTGGCGGCGAAGTGCAGCACGCCCAGGCGCTTGAACATGAAGGCCACCGAGCCTTCGGTGCCCATGTTGCCGCCGCACTTGCTGAACGCATGGCGGACATCGGCCACGGTGCGCACGCGGTTGTCGGTCAGGCAGTCCACGATCACGGCCACGCCACCGGGGGCATAGCCCTCGTAGCGGATCTCTTCGTACTCCACGCCTTCCAGCTCACCGGTCGCCTTCTTGATGGCGCGCTCGATCACGTCCTTGGACATGTTCGAGGACAGGCCCTTGTCCATGGCAACGCGCAGGCGCGGGTTGTTGTTGGGGTCGCCTCCACCGCCGCGCGCGGCAACGCCGATCTCGCGGATGATCTTGGTGAAAATCTTGCCGCGCTTCGCGTCAGACGCGTTTTTGCGGTTCTCGATGGAGGGGCCTCTACCCATGGGGTGACTCTCGTGCTTCTGTCAGGAACAGGGCGCGAATTCTACCTGATCCGCCGCCCCGCCCGTGTCACCACCCCGCCCGCTCAGGCGGCGTGGGCCGCATCATCGCGCCGGAACCGGCCATCGCGCAGGAAGGCGGCGGTCTGCCGCGCGGCATCGGGCGAGAACACCAGCCCGCTGTGGCTGGCCGGGATCACACAGTGGTCGGCCAGGCCCGGCAGCTGGGTCTCATCCAGCGCCACGGTGCCATCGGAGGCCTCGCCACAGGCGCCCAGCAGGCTGCCCAACCCATGCGGGACCGAGCCGGCGATCAGGCCGACCTGGGCCCTGCCCTCCCAGGCCGGCAGCCCATCGAGCAGCAGTTCCGAGCTGCGCCCCAGCGCCAGCGACCAGCCGTGATCGCTCAGGGAGCGGGCGGTCACGCTGCCGCGCAGTGGCGAGCCCAGGCAGACCACGCGCGACACCGGCAGTTCCGGGGCGCGCCGCAGGGCCTCAAGGGCGACCAGCCCGCCCAGGCTGTGGCCGACCAGCGAGACCGGACCACTGTCCTTGAGCCGCTCCAGCAGCTGCGGCACTGCCACCTCGGGACCACCGAACACGCTCGAATACCCGAAGGTATCCACGGTGAAGCCACGGGCGCGCAGGCGCCAGGCCAACGGGCCGACCCAGGCGCGTGCGTTCCAGATGCCATGCAGCAGTAAAACGGGGGGATTCATGATGTCAGCCTCGCCCATTGGGCGGGGCGCCTGCAGAAGGAAACAGCGTCATTAGACAAATGGGCCAGCCAACGGCAGGTGAAGCCGCTGCGGCCATGACGATGTCGTGCTCAGCCCGCCGTGGGCGGGCGGCGCAGGATGAACTCCAGGTCGCGCACGCTGCCGACCGGGAACTCGTAGGTGCCGACCTTGCTGAAGCCATAGCGGGCATAGAACCGCTGCGCGCCGAAGTTCTCCGACCAGACGCCCAGCCACAGCGTGCGCGGGCCTTCCCGTTCCAGCCAGGCCAGCGCGGTTTCGAACAGGCGGCTGCCCCAGCCGCAGCTCTGCTGGTCCTTGATCAGGTACAGCCGCTTGAGTTCGCCATCGCCGGGCTGCACCTCGGCATGCGGCAGGCCACAGGGGCCGGCGGCGGCATGGCCCACGGCGACGCCATCGAGCTCCAGCAGCCAGACCGCGTAATCGGGGTGTTCAAGGATGATGCGCTGGCGCTGCGCCGGGTACGCCTCATCCAGGAAGGCCTGCAGGTCTTCGGGCGGGTACAGGGAGCCGAAGGTTTCCACGAACGTGCGCGTGGCCAGCACCGACAGGGTCTGGGCGTCGTCCGGGGTGGCGCGGCGGATGGTATAGCGGCCTGGAGTCACGGCGGGAGCATCGGCATCGGCAAGAACCGCCAATTTACCTGAACGTGGCGGCGATGGCGCCCCACCACCCACGAACCTGTCGATCCTGGTGGGCAGGATCCGCAGCAGGTACCGACCACCGGTCGGTACCTGCCACGTGTCGACGCCGACCGGGGGCCGGCGCGTCCCGGCTTATTCCTTGACGGCGCGCGGGCGGACCTGCACGTGCACTTCGGCCAGCTGCTCGTCCGGGATCGGCGACGGGGCGCCGGTCATCAGGCACTGCGCGCCGGTGGTCTTCGGGAACGGGATGACGTCGCGGATCGACTCGGTACCGGCCATCAGCGCGGCGATACGGTCGATGCCGAAGGCGATGCCACCGTGCGGCGGCGCGCCGAAACGCAGCGCATCGAGCAGGAAGCCGAACTTGCCCTCGGCCTCTTCGGCACCGATGCCCAGCAGTTCGAACACCGCGCTCTGCATGTCCGAGCGGTGGATACGGATCGAGCCACCGCCGATCTCGTTGCCGTTGAGCACCATGTCATAGCCACGCGACACGGCGGTCTTCGCATTCGCGCGCAGGTCGGCGATGTCGTCCACCGCCGGGGCGGTGAAGGGGTGATGCAGGGCGACGTAGCGCTGGGCTTCGTCGTCGTACTCGAACATCGGGAAATCGGTGACCCACAGCGGTGCCCAGCCGTCGGCGACCAGGTTGAAGTCCTTGCCGGCCTTCAGGCGCAGGGCGCCCATGAAGTCGGAGACCTTGTTGTAGCCACCGGCGCCGAAGAACACGATGTCCCCGTTACCGGCGCCGACATGGGCGACCAGCGCGGCGAAGGCTTCTTCGCTGAAGAACTTGGCGATCGGCGAGCTGACTTCGCCGCTCTCGCTGATCTTGATGTAGGCCAGGCCCTTGGCACCGTACTTGGCGGCATGCGCGGCGTACTCGTCGATCTGCTTGCGCGACAGGCTGGCACCGCCCGGGATGCGCAGCGCAGCCACGCGGCCGTCGGCATCGTTGGCGGCCGCGGTGAACACCGGGAACTCGCTGGTCCTGACCAGTTCGGCCACGTCCACCAGCTCCAGCGCGATGCGCAGGTCCGGCTTGTCCGAGCCATAGCGACGCATCGCCTCGGCCCAGGTCATGCGCGGGAAGCTGGCGGCCAGCTCCACGTCCACCACCTCCTTGAAGATGGCGCGGATCATGGTTTCCACGAAGTCCTGCACGTCGCGCTCGCGCACGAAGGCGAACTCCATGTCCAGCTGGGTGAATTCCAGCTGGCGATCGGCACGCAGGGCTTCATCGCGGAAGCAGCGCGCGATCTGGTAATAGCGGTCGAAGCCGGCCACCATCAGGATCTGCTTGAACAGCTGCGGGCTCTGCGGCAGGGCGTAGAACTCGCCCGGGTGCATGCGCGCCGGCACCAGGAAGTCGCGGGCGCCTTCCGGGGTGGCCTTGGTCAGGATCGGGGTTTCAATGTCCTGGAAACCGGTGGCGTCCAGGTGGCGGCGCAGCGCCTGCACCAGCTTGATGCGGGTGCGCTGCATGCGCTGCATTTCCGGGCGGCGCAGGTCCAGGTAACGGTACTTCAGGCGGGTTTCCTCGCCCGGGTTCTCGTGCGCGTGGAACGGCAGCGGCTCGGCCTTGTTGAGGACGGTGATCGACGTGGCGATCACTTCCACGCTGCCGGTGCGGAGCTTGTCGTTGGCCGCATGCCGCGCACGCACCACGCCTTCGACCTGCAGCACGTCCTCGTAGCCCAGGCTGGCGGCTACGGCGAACACGGCTGCGTTGTCGACTTCCACCGTCACCTGCACGATGCCTTCATGATCGCGCAGATCGATGAAGACCACGCCGCCCTGGTTGCGGGCAACGTCGGTCCAGCCGGCGAGGGTAACGGTTTGGCCAATCAGGGTCTCGTCGACCAGGCCACAGAAGTGGGTACGCATGGGGGTAAAGCTCCGCAGGAGAGTGCCGGCGCCAAGCTGCGCCGGAAAGCCCGTTATTCTGCGGCCGCCAGCCCGGCGGGGCAAATCCGGGCGCCGCGGCCCGGCATCACGCGCTCTGAACCGGGGGCGTTCCTATAGTCCGCGCACCAACGACCGCACGGGGATGTCGCCATGCAACGCCGTCTGAGCACCGTTTGCCTCACCCTTGCCCTGGCCTGTATGGCCCCGGCCCTGCACGCCCAGATCAGCACCCGGGCCTATGCCCCGGAGAATCTGTCGCAGTTGTCCTCCTCCGACCGCAGCCGGGTCATCACCCAGGAATACGCCGACCAGTCCAATGGCCGCCGGATCCCGGATGACCAGCTGCGCTTCTACCTGGCCCAGGTCAACTCGGGCTGGAGCTTCTCACGCATCAAGCAGGACATCGCCACCTCGCTGCGCGGCAACGGCAACGGCGGCGGCTGGAATGGCGGCGGCAACGGATCCGGCAACAACGGCACGGTCCGCTGCGAAAGCCAGGACAACCGCGAGCGGGTCTGCAACACCGGCTGGCGCAGCGCCCGGCTGTCCCGGCAGATTTCAGGCACGACCTGTACCGAGGGCCGCAACTGGGGCTCGCGCAATGGCACCGTCTGGGTCAGCGGCGGCTGCCGGGCCGAATTCGTCGAGGGACGCGGCAATGGCGGCAACTGGGGCGGCGGTAGCGGCACCGGGGCGACCATCCGCTGCGAGAGCCAGGACAACCGCGAGCGCACCTGCAACACCGGTTGGCGCAACGCGACCCTGGTCCGCCAGATCTCCGGTACGGCCTGCGTCGAAGGCCAGACCTGGGGCGTGCGCAATGGCGCGGTGTGGGTCAACCGCGGGTGCCGCGGCGAGTTCGCCGAGGCGCGTGGCAACAGCGGCGGCAACTGGGGCGGCGGTGGCAACAGCAACTACAGCGTGACCTGCAGCAGCAACGACAAACGCCAGCAGACCTGCGCGTGGGATGACCGCCAGGGGCGCCCGGCACTGGTCCAGCAGCTGTCCGGCACGGCCTGCGTGGAGGGCCGCAGCTGGGGCTACAGCAATGGCAGCCTGTGGGTCAGCGGCGGCTGCCGCGCCCGCTTCGGGGCGCGCTGAGCGGGCCAGCCCTGCACCCGGTGCCGACCGTGGGTCGGCACCTTGCGGCGCCGGCCACCTGCGGCCGGCGTCGGGAGACCGGGTTACGGTGCCGGCGTCTCACTGCCCCACGGCGCCGGCGGCAAAGCCACCGGCTTGGTCAGGTCGAACACCACCTGGAAGTGGCGCCCGCCCGGCCGGGTGAGCTCGTAGACGAAGCGCTGGTCGGGGTCCACTTCCATCGCCCAGGTGTTCTGCACGGAGGCCAGCATGTCGGCCTTGCGGAACATCGCCACCGAATCCGAATCCACCGGGAACGACTGGCGCTGCGCGGTCCCCGGCGGCTTGCTGTCACCCCCGTACATCGTGACCGCATCCGGGCTGCCATCCTCGTGGCGGTGATCATGCTTCAGGCGCAGGCCGTTCTCGGTGCGGCTCAGCACCCAGGTGCGCGAGTGGTCGTCGCCGACATGGAACGGGATCCGCAGCTCGTGTGCCGGATCCTCGCAGCCACGCACATGCATCACCAGGCGCTTGCCCTCGAAAGGATCAGGCGCATCGGTGCGCGGTTCGTTGACCGCGATACGGCCTTCGAACGCCTTGCCGCAGTGCGCGGCTACGGCGGACATGAAGGCATCGGACGGTGCCATCGACACCTCGTGCCCGACGGTGTCATTGGTGCCGCTGCAGGCGGTGATCGCCAGCGCAGTGACCAAAGGAAGAAGTTTGACTGCGTTCATGCCCCCACCCTAACGGGCGCGAGCGGGCAGCGCAAACCGCGCGCTTGATGCGACAGACAGGGTTGCCAACGCATCCGCGCCGCTGCAACCAGCGCTTCATTGCCCCTGTGTTATGGTCGGTCACGTGATTCGTTCGCCTTCTTCCCCACGAAGGACGCACGCGTGTTGCGGCTGACCGCCCTGCTCACCGGTGTGGCGCTGTTGCTGACCGGCAGCGGCCTGCTCGGGACATTGCTGGCGGTGCGCGGTGGTGAAGCCGGCTTCGGTGCCGGCACGTTGGGGTTGGTGATGTCCGGCTATTTCGCCGGGTTTTTCATCGGCACCTTCTTCGCCCCCTCGCTGATCGGCCGCATCGGCCATATCCGTGCGTTTGCCTTCTTTGCCGCCCTCGCCGCCATCGCGGTGCTGCTGCACCCGCTGTGGATCAATCCGGTGGGCTGGGGCGTACTGCGCATCCTCACCGGCATCGCCCTGGTCGGCCTGTACACGGTGATCGAGAGCTGGCTCAACGCCGAGCCCGACCCCCGGCTGCGCAGCCGCGCCTTCTCGCTCTACATGGTGGTCAATCTCTCGGCACTGGCCCTGGGCCAGGTGCTGCTGATGCTCGGCGACGCCGGCGCGACCTCGATGTTCATGCTCACCGCCATCCTGGTCTGCGCGGCGGTGTTGCCGGTCACCGCCACGCGGCTGCGCCCGCCGGAGATTCCCTCGGTGCCGCGCCTGAAACTGGCGCGCCTGTACGCGATGGCGCCGGTGGCGACCGTTGCCGCCGGCCTGTCCGGGCTGGCGATGGGCGCGTTCTGGGGCCTGCTGCCGGTGTACGCCGGCGAGGTCGGCCTGGATGGCAATGGCGTGGCCCTGTTCATGCTGACCGCCATCGCCGGTGGCGCGTTGCTGCAGTGGCCGCTGGGCCATATCAGCGACGGGCATGACCGCCGCACCGGGCTGGTCGCCCTCAGCCTGGCTGCGGCCGGCATCGCCGTCGTGGCGTCGCTGCCGATGATCCAGCTGCAGACCCATCTGCTGTTCGGCCTGTTCTTCTTCTACGGCGGGCTGGCCTTCGCCCTGTATCCCTTCGCCGTGGCGCACATGCTCGATTATCTGCCACGCGAAGACCTGCTGTCCGGGTGCTCCAGCCTGCTGCTGGTGCATGGCGTGGGCGCTGCGCTTGGCCCGGCACTGGCCGGTGCGGCCATGCAACGCTTTGGCGCGCCTGCGCTGCCGTTGTACTTCGCGGTGGTGCTGATGCTGCTGGCGTTGTTCACCACCGCGCGCCTGCTCAGTTTCCAGCGCCTGCGCACGCATCCGGTCGGGTTCCGGCTGATGCTGCGCACTACGCCCTCGGCCCTTGAGCTCATGCCCGAGACCGACACCGCACCGCCGGATCCCGATACCCCCCTCCCCTCTGACTCCGATAAGGAAGTGCATTGACTGTTTCGACACCGACCTCCCTCACTCCAACCCGTACACCGCCGGCGCCGCCGGCACCGCAACTGATCCTTGCCACCGATCTGGATGGCACCTTCCTCGCCGGCGATGCCGCCGCGCGCCATCGGCTCTACCGGCTGGTCGACCAGCACCCCGGCATCCGCCTGATCTTCATCACCGGCCGCGGCCTGGAAGCGGTGATGCCCCTGCTCTCCGATCCGGCCATTCCGCGCCCGGACTACGTAGTCTGCGATGTCGGCGCCACCGTCGTCGATGGCCACACCCTGCAGCCGCTGCAGCCCCTGCAATCGATGATCGACGCGCACTGGCCGGGCGAGCAGGTGGTCGCCGCGGCGATGCGTCCGTTCACCGCGCTGCAGCGCCAGGACGTGCCGCAGGAACGCCGCTGCTCTTACTTCTGCGATCCGGACACGCTGGCGCCACTGCGCTCGCAGATCCAGGCGGCCGCACAGGCGCTGGGCTGCGATGTGCTGTATTCGGCCGACCGCTATCTGGACATCCTGCCGCCGGATACCGACAAGGGCCGCACCCTGGCCGCGCTTGCGCGCCTGCTGGAACTGCCGCGCGACCGCATCCTGGTCGCCGGTGACACCCTCAACGACCTGTCGATGTATACCTCCGGTTTCCGCGGTGTGTGTGTCGGCGATTCCGAGCCGGCACTGACCGCCGCCACTGCCGATCTGGACCACACCTTCCACGCGCAGGCACCGGGGTGTGGTGGCATTCTCGAAGCGATCGAACATTTCCACCTGCTTGCCGATGACGATCCCTTCCTGCGCCCGCCGGCGCAGGCACGCGCCGACGGGGCGGACCTGGTGATGGTCTACCACCGCCTGCCCTTCGATGAAGTCATGGAAGACGGCGTGCTGGTGCAGCGTCCGCCGCGCTCGCCGAACGGCATCATTCCCTCGCTGCTGAGCTTCTTCGAAGGCGGCCAGAAAGGCTCCTGGGTGGCCTGGGGCATCGATGAGCCCAAGCGCGGCCCGTTCCAGACCCACCTGGCGGTGGATGCCGAGCGCTACCCGACCCTGACCGCTGCGCGCGTGCCGCTGAGCAAGCAGGAAGTGGACATCTTCTACAAGCGCTTTTCCAAGGAAGCGTTCTGGCCGATGCTGCATGTGTTCTGGGAGCGCGCCAAGTTCCGCGAGGAAGATTGGCAGGTGTTCCTGAAGGTCAACCGCAAGTTCGCCGAGGCCACTGCCGCCGAAGCCGCGCATGGCGCGACGGTGTGGATCCACGACTACAACCTGTGGATGGTGCCGGCCACCCTGCGCGAGCTGCGCCCGGACCTGAAGATCGCCTTCTTCCACCACACCTACTTCCCCTCGGCCGATGTGTTCAACGTGGTGCCGTGGCGCCGCGAGATCATCGGCAGCCTGCTAAGCTGCGACTACATCGGCTTCCACATTCCACGCCAGGTGGAGAACTTCGTGGACGTGGTCCGCGGTGCGATGCCGGCCGAGCGCCTGGCGTGGGAAAGCTGCGCCCCGCGCTTCCTCACCTACGGGTGCGCGGTTGGCTTGGACACGATGACCACGCGCCTGCGTGTGGGCGATCGCGAAGTCGCTCTGGGTGCACATCCGGTGGGCACCGACCTGCGCCGCATCCACAACGTGCTCGCACGCAGTGACGTGCGCAACGACATCTTCAAGCTGCGCCGCGAGATCGGCGCGCGCAAGCTGGTGCTCTCGGTGGAGCGGCTGGACTACACCAAGGGCACGCTGGCCAAGCTGGAAGCCTTCGAGCGCCTGCTGGAACAGCATCCGGATCGCCAAGGCAAGGTCACCCTGCTGATGATCTGCGTCCCCGCCGCGCGCGAGATGACCATCTACCGCACGCTGCAGAACCAGATCGAACAGGCGGTCGGGCGGATCAACGGCCGCTTCTCGCGGCTGGACTGGACGCCGGTGCGGTTCTTCGCCCAGGCGCTGCCGTTCGAAGAAGTGGTGGCCCATTACGCCGCCGCGCAGGTGATGTGGATCACCCCGCTGCGTGATGGCTTGAACCTGGTGTCCAAGGAGTTCGTCGCTACGCAGGGGATCGAGGGCAGCAACGGCGTGCTGGTGCTCAGCGAATTCGCCGGTGCGGCGGCCGAGTTGAAGGGGGCGGTGCTGACCAACCCGCATGACCCGGCCGACCTCACCGCTGGCCTGCTGCAGGCGTTGTCGATGCCCGACGAGGAAGCCACCGGACGCATGCGCCAGCTGTTCGGCAGCGTGGAGTACTACGACGTGGATCGCTGGGGCCGGGAGTTCCTGGAGGCCGTGCGCACCAGCCAATCCGAAGGCTGACGCGGGAACGGTAGTGCCGGCCGCTGGCCGGCTCCAAGCGGTGCCGGCTGCGGGCGATGCCGGCTTCATGGGTTGCCGGCCAGCGGCCGGCACTACGGCGTGCGCACCGACCAACGGTAGGTGCCTGCCGGGCGGTATCGCCTACCCGGCCTGCTGCATGATGCCTTCGGCGATCACGGCCACCTGCCGCAGCACATCGTTGCGGCCGGCATCGTCCACCGTCGCGCCCTGCAGGTAGCTGGTCAGCACCCACGGCGCACCGCCGGCGAGCGGCCACAGGATGGCGATGTCGTTGGTGGTGTCCTCCCCGTTGCTGCCGGTCTTGTCGCCGACCCGCCACGCCTTGGACAAACCGGCACGCAGCCGCGCATCGCCGGTTTCGTTGTCGATCAACCAATCCGCCAGCTGCTGCCGCGAGGCAGGCTTCAGCACATCCCCGAGCACGAAGCGCTGCAGGCTGGCCGCCATCGCGGCCGGGCTGGTGGTATCGCGCGGGTCGCCGGGAGTGAAGCGGTTCATCTCCGGCTCGAGCCGATCATTGCGGGTCACCGCATCGCCATTGGCACGCAGGAACGCGGTCACCCCGGCCGGTCCACCGACCACCCCCAGCAGCAGGTTCGCGGCAGGGTTGTCGCTGGTGATCATCGTTGCCCGGCACAGGTCGCGCACGGTGACATCCTTGCCGATGTGTCGCGTCGTCACCGGCGCATGCGAGAGCATGTCCTGCTGGCGCACGGGGATGCGCTGGTCCAGCGGGAGCCTGCCCTGGTCGGCCAGATGCAGCACCGCAGCGGACAACACGAACTTGAACGTGCTGCACATCGGGAAGCGCTCGTCCTGCCGGTTGCCGGTGCGCCAGCCGGTGCCGGTGTTGAGCAGGGTCACGCCCAGGCGACCGCCGCTGGCCGCTTCCAGCGCCGCGAAATCCTTCGCCGCGACGGCAGGTTGCGGCGAGGGCAGCGGCGTCTTGGCGAAGGCGGTGGCGGCCAATGCAGAGGCGGCAGCCGCGCCGGTCCATTGCAGGAACTGTCGTCGAGCGATCATGGGGTTCTCCTTGGCGAAGGCCCGAGTATTGGCAGGTTGCGCGCCGGCCACCAGCGAGGATTTTCATCGGGAGCCATCAGCTCACCTAATACCACCGACTGAAGCACGCCTCCCAACCCCACGAAATCCGGTGTATCCGTGGTGATTGGCGTGCCGGCACCGCCCCGCGGTGCGATGATGCATCATCCCTGCTCACGGCTCGCCCATGCTCCGCCCCCAGCTGCCGCTCAATGCCCTGCGCGCCTTCGAGGCCGCTGCCCGGCACCAGAACTTCACCCGCGCCGCGCTGGAGCTGTGCGTCAGCCAGGCTGCGCTGAGCCATCAGATCCGGGCACTGGAGGACCGGCTCGGGGTGTCGCTTTTCACCCGCCTGCCGCGTGGCGTCGCACTGACCGACGAAGGCGCGCGCCTGTATCCGGTGCTCAACGAGGCCTTCGACCGTATCGCGGTGAGCCTGGACCGGTTCGTCGGCGGGCATTTCCGCGAGGTGCTGAGCGTGGGGGTGGTCGGCACCTTCGCCACCGGCTGGCTGCTGCCGCGCCTGGGGGATTTCAATGCGCGCCATCCGGATATCGAGCTGCGCCTGCAGACCCACAACAACCGCATCGACCTGGCCGGTGAAGGGCTGGACCTGGCGATCCGGTTCGGTGATGGCGATTGGCAGGGGCAGGTCAGCGAACCCGTACTGGATGCACCGTTCGCGCCACTGTGCGCGCCGGCGCTGGCACGTACGCTGCGGCAGCCGCGCGATCTGGCCAGCGTGCCGCTGTTGCGCTCCTACCGCAGCGATGAGTGGCCACGCTGGTTGCAGGCGGCAGGCGTACCGGAACTGGACGCCCGCGGCCCGGTGTTTGATTCGTCACTGACGCTGGCCAGTGCCGCCGCCGCAGGCGCCGGCGTGGCGCTGTTGCCGTTGAAGATGTTCGAGCAGGATCTGGCCCACGGCCGCCTGATCCAGCCCTTCGCGCAGACGCTGGAGCTGGGGCGGTACTGGCTGACGCGGCTTCGCTCGCGGGCCGAGAGTGATGCGGCGCGGCGGTTCCGGGAATGGCTGGCAGCCCGGTAGATCCACGCCATGCGCGGATGGCCGAACGTCGGAACGCACCTCATCCACGCATGGCGTGGATCTACACGGGATGCGGCACGACCAGCGTGCCGCATCGCCCGCCCCGATCAGGCGTCCAGCAACTCCATCCACGTCTGCTCGGCCTTGCTGAGCAGGGTGGCAGTGGCTTCGCGATCACGCCCAAGCACGGCCATGCGGGTCGCATCGGCGTAGTTCGACGGATCGGCCAGCTGGCGGTCCAGGTCGGCCAACAGCGCCTCCAGCTCGCCCACCTTGGCTTCCGCGGCGGCCAGCTTGTGCGGGTTGGCGGGCTTGCGCGCGGGCAGCGGCGGGGTCGGCGGTGCCGGCTCCGGAGCCGCCGCGGCCATCTTCTGCTTGGTGCCCTGCGCGGCGGGACGCGACCGCAGCCAGGCCGCGTACGCATCCAGGTCGCCATCGAACGGCTCGACCACGCCATCGGCCACGCGCCAGAAGGTATCGCAGACCAGGCCGATCAGATGGCGGTCATGGGAGACCATCACGATCGCGCCTTCGAAGTCGGCCAGCGCTTCAGCCAGCGCTTCGCGCATTTCCAGGTCCAGATGGTTGGTCGGTTCGTCGAGCAGCAGCACGTTGGGCTGCTGGTAGGCGATCAATGCCAACGCCAGGCGCGCGCGTTCGCCACCGGAGAATCCATCCACCGGTTCGAAGGCGCGGTCACCGGCGAAGTTCCACTTGCCGAGGAAATCGCGGAAGGACTGGTTCGGCGCGTCCGGGGCAAGGTCGCGGAAGTGCTCCATCGGCGACTGCCCTTCGTGCAGCGATTCCACCGTGTGCTGGGCGAAGTAACCGATGCGCAGGTCCGGATGCGCGGCACGCTCGCCACTGATCGGGTCCAGCTCACCCACCAGGGTCTTCACCAGCGTGGTCTTGCCGGCGCCGTTCGGGCCGAGCAGACCGATGCGCTGGCCGGCCTCCAGGCCGAAGCCCACGTTGTGCAGGATCACCGAATCGGCGCCGTAACCGGCCTCGACATGGTTCAGGCGGATCAGCGAGAACGGCAGCTTGGCCGGCGGGGCGAATTCGATGCGGAATTCGCGCTCGGCGCGCACGGCCTCGGTGCCGGCCAGCTTGGCCAGGCGCTTCATGCGGCTCTGCGCCTGGGCGGCCTTGCTGGCCTGCGCCTTGAAGCGGTCGATGAAGCTCTGCAGATGCGCGCGCTCGGCCTGTTCCTTCTCGTGGGCGAGCTGCTGCTGGCGCAGCTGTTCGGCGCGCTGGCGCTCGAAATCGGTGTAACCGCCAACGTACAGCTTGGCGCCGCCACCGTGCAGGTGCAGGGTGTGGGTGGCCACGTTGTCCAGGAACTCGCGGTCATGCGAGATCAGCAGCAGGGTGCCCGGGTACTTGAGCAGCCACTGCTCCAGCCAGAACACCGCGTCCAGATCCAGATGGTTGGTCGGCTCGTCCAGCAGCAGCAGGTCGCTGGGCATCATCAGCGCGCGTGCCAGGTTCAGGCGCACGCGCCAGCCGCCGGAGAACGAGGAGACCGCACGCGAGTGCGTCTCGGCCGGGAAGCCCAGGCCATGCAGCAGCTTGCCGGCGCGCGCTTCGGCGTCATAGGCGCCGATCTCGGCCATGCGCTGGTGGGCGGTGGCAACGGCTTCCCAGTCTTCACGTGCCGCGGCCGCAGCCTCTTCACGCATGACGGCGGCCACCTCGGTGTCGCCTTCCAGCACGAACTGCAGCGCCGGGTCGGGCAGCGACGGGGTTTCCTGGGCCACGCTGGCGATGCGGATCTTGCCGGGCAGATCGACGTCGCCCTTGTCCGCCTCCAGCTCACCCTTCACGGCGGCGAACAGGCTGGACTTGCCGGCCCCGTTGCGGCCGACCACGCCCACGCGGTACCCCGCGTGCAGGGTCAGGTCGACATTGGACAACAGCAGCCGCTCGCCACGGCGCAAGGCGAAGTTACGAAGGGAAATCATCTTGGGGGTCCATATAACGGAATGGAATGTGCTGGTGAGCACCTTTCCTGCGACGTAATTCTAGCGTTAACGAATACTTGACGGGCCCCGGGATGCGCGGCAGGCCTCGTTTCTCTCTCCCACGACCCTGCCCGCGCTTCCCCGGGACCCTCCTGTCGAATCCCCCGCCTCACGTAAATGGTTGCTGCTGCAACGTTTTTTGCGAAAACGGCAAACATTTGACAAGCGATGAATATCCCGTTAATCCGTCTATTGCGCACCGCAACAACCGCCTTCGCAGACCCGATCCTCGATGTCGTGATGTCGCTTTGGTGCAGCACCGCCACTACCGGAGCCACATCCTGATGAACCGCAAGACCAGTACGCTCGCCGCCGCCGTAGCTGTCGCGCTCGGTATGTCCAGCTTCGCCGCTACGGCCCAGGATGCGCCCGCCCGCACGGCGGCCAACACCCTGGACACCATCATCGTCACCGGCACCCGCGTGGCCGACCGCACCGTGGCCGAGTCGCAGTCGCCGATCGACATCATCACCCCCGAGGCGCTGCAGTCCACCGGCACCACCGAACTGGCCACGGCCCTGGCCCGCGCCCTGCCCTCGCTGAACTTCCCGCGCCCGGCCCTGACCGACGGCACCAGCGGCATCCGCCCGGCGCAGCTGCGCGGCCTCTCCCCGGACCAGGTGCTGGTGCTGGTCAACGGCAAGCGCCGCCACACCTCGGCCCAGATCAACGTCAACGGCAGCATCGGCCGCGGCTCCTCGGCGGTGGACATCAACGCGATTCCGATCGCCTCGATCGAGCGCGTGGAAGTGCTGCGCGACGGCGCCTCGGCGCAGTACGGCTCGGACGCCATCGCCGGCGTGATCAACATCGTGCTCAAGGGCTCGTCCTCCGGCGGCAGTCTGGCGCTGGATGCCGGCCAGTACTCGGCCGGTGACGGCAACAAGTACCAGCTCTCCGGCGATACCGGCATCGGCTTCGCCGACGGCCGTGGCAGCGTGCACGTGGCCGGCCAGATCATCCAGCAGGACGAAAGCAACCGCGCCGGTCCCTACCAGGGCACCACGCCGAACACGAGCAACTTCCCCAGCATCGGCCAGACCACCTTCGTGGTCGGCGATCCGCAGGTGGATGCGACCGCCGCCTCGGCCAACGCCAGCTTCCAGTTCAGCGACCACGTCTCGGCCTACGCCACGGCGATGGCCAGCAACCGTGACATCACCTCGTTCGCGTTCTACCGCTCGCGCAACCACCTCAGCCAGGGCGCGCTGCTGGCGCAGACCTACCCGGACGGCTTCGTGCCGGAAATCAACCAGTACTCCAAGGACCGCTCGCTGGTCGCCGGCGTCAAGGGCGATACGGACAGCGGCTGGAACTGGGATGTCAGCTACAACTACGGCGCCAACAAGATCGATTTCCACACCCGCAACAGCATCAACTACGCGCTCGGCGTAAACAGCCCGCGCTCGTTCTACGACGGCGCGCTGGAGTACACCCAGAACATCGTCAATGCCGATGTGACCAAGACACTGGACTGGGGCCTGGCCTACCCGGTCACGCTGTCCTTCGGCGGTGAGTACCGCAAGGAGAAGTGGGAGCAATCGGCCGGTGAACTGAATTCCTACACCGGCAGCGGTGCGCAGGGCTTCGGCGGCTTCACCCCGCTCAACGCCGTGGACGCCGACCGCGACAACTACGCCGTCTACGCCGGCCTGGAAGCCGACCTCAGCGACAAGTTCTCCGCCGGTGTCACCGGCCGCTACGAGGACTACTCGGACTTCGGCGACAAGTTCTCCGGCAAGCTCTCCGCACGCTATGCCTTCACCGACAAGGTTGCCCTGCGCGCCACGGCGTCCAGCGGCTTCCGCGCGCCGTCGCTGGCCCAGCAGAGCTACCAGGCAGTGACCAGCACGATCGTCAACGGCGTGTTCGTCGAACGCGGCACCTTCCCGACCACCAGCCCGGCCGCGCAGGCGCTGGGCGCCAGCCCGCTGAAGGCCGAGAGCTCGACCTCCTACAGCCTGGGCCTGGTGCTGCAGCCGGTGGACCGGCTGTACCTGACCGTGGATGCGTACCAGATCGACATCGATGACCGCATCGTGCTGTCCACCAACATCACCACCAATGACGCCGCCAATGCGCTGCTGTCCAACCTGGGGCTGCCGGGCGTCACGGCGTTCTCCTACTTCACCAACGGCGTGGACACCCGCACCCGCGGCGTGGATGCGGTCTCCAGCTACACCATCCCCTTCGCCGCCAGTTCGCTGGAACTGACCGCGGCCTACAGCTACAACGAGACCGAGGTGAAGAAGTTCATCGCCTCGCCGGCGGTGTTCGGCGCGCTGGGCGTCACCCAGTCGCTGATCGGCCGCGATGAGATCGGCCGCATCGAAGACAGCTACCCGCGCGACAAGACCATCCTCAGCGGCACGTGGCGTTCGGACCGCTGGGACCTCAACCTGGCCGCCACGCGCTACGGCTCGTTCACCGTGCGCAACTCGGCCACCGCCCTGCGTGACCAGACCTACGACGCCTCGTGGGTGCTCGATGCCTCGGCCAGCTACAAGCCCAGCGAGAACTGGACCCTGACCCTGGGTGCGGACAACATCCTGGACGAGTACCCCGACCGCACCGTGGACCTGCAGAACTCCACCTGGGGCATGCTGCCGTACAGCAACTACTCGCCGTACGGGTTCAATGGTGCCTACGTGTACGGGCGCGTGACCTACAAGTGGTAACAGGGTAGTGCCGGCCGCTGGCCGGCACCACCGAACATCGCGGTCACCGCCTGAAAAACGCACATGCCCCGGTCCCCCGGGGCATGTGCGTTTGGGCCGCCGAAATGCCGGGATCTGCGCATTCATCGCAGCGCGCCTTCGCTGTCCCGGACAGCACATGACCTGACCACGGGGACATAGCAGCATTGCGGGCAAGGATGTTTGCCCGGACCGGCCGCATCGGTGAAAATCGGGGCACCCCCCATCTTTGCGAGCCCCGATGCACCATGACACCGACCTGATCAACATCGTTGCCGTTGGCCTTGGGCTCGCCTTCATCTTCGGCGCGCTGGCCAACAAGCTGCGTTTGTCTCCCCTGGTCGGTTATCTGATTGCAGGCATCTGCGTAGGCCCGTTCACCCCCGGCTTCGTTGCCGACCAGGCCCTGGCCAACCAGCTGGCCGAGATCGGTGTGATGCTGCTGATGTTCGGGGTCGGCCTGCATTTCTCGCTGAAGGACCTGATGGAGGTCAAAGCGATCGCCATCCCGGGTGCGATCGGCCAGATCCTGGTCGCCACGCTGCTCGGCTGGGGCCTGGCCGCGTTGATGGGCTGGCCGGTGATCTACGGCGTGGTGTTCGGTTTCTCGCTGGCCACCGCCAGTACCGTGGTGCTGCTGCGCGCGATGGAAGAACGGCGCCTGCTGGAAACCACGCGCGGCAAGATCGCGATCGGCTGGCTGATCGTGGAAGACCTGGCCTGCGTCCTGGCCCTGGTGATGATGCCGGTGCTGGCCGGCGTGTTCGGCCCCGATGCGGCCAATGAAACCCATACCGTCGGCAGCGTGCTGGCCAGCATCGGCTGGACCTTCGTGCAGCTGGGCCTGTTCGTGGCGGTGATGCTGGTGGTCGGGCGCCGGGTGATCCCATGGATTCTGGAACGCATCGCCGGTACCGGCTCGCGCGAGCTGTTCACCCTGGCCGTGCTGGCGATCGCGCTGGGCGTGGCATTCGGCTCGGCGATGCTGTTCGGCGTCTCCTTCGCGCTGGGCGCGTTCTTCGCCGGCATGCTGCTCAACGAATCGGAGCTGAGCCACAAGGCCGCCAACGATTCCCTGCCGCTGCGCGATGCGTTCGCGGTGCTGTTCTTCGTTTCGGTCGGCATGCTGTTCAACCCGGCCATCCTGATCGAGCACCCGTGGCAGGTGCTGGCCACCGCTGCGATCATCATGTTCGGCAAGTCTGCCGCCGCCTTCGTGATCGTGCGTGCCTTCGGCCACCCGACCGGTACCGCGCTGACCATCTCGGCCAGCCTGGCGCAGATCGGCGAATTCGCCTTCATCATCGCCGGCCTCGGCGTGACCCTGAAGATCCTGCCGCCGACCGGCCAGGCCCTGGTACTGGCCGGTGCGCTGATCTCGATCATGCTCAACCCGCTGGTGTTCGGCCTGCTCGACCGCTGGCTGCTGAAGAACCAGGAAACCACCCCCACTGCGGTGGAGACCGAGCTGCCGCCCGGCCCCTCGCTGGACCTGCACGACCATGCCATCGTGATCGGCTACGGCCGCGTCGGCAGCGCGCTGGCGCAGGTGCTGCGCGACCGTGGCGTGCCGGTGATGATCATCGACGACAACAAGGAGCACGTCGCCGAGGCGCATGCGGCCGGCCTGCCGGGCATCCGTGGCAGCGCGGCCTCTGATCGCGTGCTGGCCGAAGCACACCCCGAGCGCGCCAAGATCGCCGTGCTGGCGATTCCGCAGCCGCTGGAAGCCGGTGAGACCCTGGCCAAGCTGCGCGCGCTCAATCCGGGCCTGACCCTGCTGGCACGCGCACACAGCGATGCCGAGGTGAAGCACCTGCTCGCCCACGGCGCCGATGGCACGGTCATGGCCGAGCGCGAGCTGGCCTACTCGCTGGCCGAGATGGTGATGTCCACCCCGCCGTACCGCACGATGGGGCAGCAGCACAGCATTCCGGTGGTCTGACCCCGCTACCCCACCGGCACGCAGATATCGGCGCGCAGGATGGCGTCGGGCACCTCTTCGGGGTCATCCAGGTAGTGGTAGTACAGCTCTGCATCGCGCAGCGTGTGACCACTGTCGGGCAGCCAGTCGCGTAGCAGGGCATCAGTGGCCGCTTCCAGGCCCGCGTAACTGCCCACATGGCGCAGCACGGCATACGTGCCACCGCCCAGCGTCAGCGCACGCAGCGGGGTCGGTAGCGCCTGCGGCGTGCGCCCGAAGCCCATTGCGCAATCGAATACGCATTCCTGCGCCGGCGCATCGCGGTGGTCCGTCCGTGCGATGCCGATCAGCTGCTGCAGCTGCTCGGCCCAGCCCTGCTCGGCGGCCCAGGTGAAGATCTCGCCGAACGCCTGATCCAGATCATCGAAGGCCCCTTGCGTGCGCAGCGCCACCACATCGAAGGGTTCCAGCGTGGTCACCGTGACCTGCAACGGCACCGTCCCGTCGGCGTGATCGCCCGCCGGCAGCGCCAGCCGCTGCTGCCAGTGGCTGCGCAGCCCGGGATCCTCGCGCAGGCTGCTCGGCGTGGCATCCAGCGCCTGGCGACAGGCGCGGGCCAGCGCCTGTGGGCTTTCGTAACCGACGTTCAAGGCCACCTCGGTCACCCGGCTGTCCGCCTGGCCGAGCAGCTGCAGCGCCTGCAGCAAGCGCAGGCGCGCCACGGTGCGCCCGGGCGTTTCGCCGGTCAGCGCGCGGTACAGGCGATGGAAATGGAACGGTGACTGGTGCGCGATCGCAGCCAGTGCCTCCAGATCCGGCAAGGGATCGCCAGCACGCAGGCAGGCCTGCAGATGGGCGATGACGCGGTCGATACCGTGGCGCTGGCGGACCTGGGCAATGCGGCGCATGGCGGGCTCCCTCTCTAGGTGACGCTCAGCGTGCGTCGTTCCACAGGCGGCCGCGTGGCCGATCTTGCGCAGTTGGGCGATCGTCGGCCGATCCTAACCCTGCCGGGAGAGCCACGCCATGCGTGGCTGCGGCGCCGGAAGAAGTAGCAGCCACGCATGGCGTGGCTCTACCCCATGGCAGAGAATCCCATGGCCAACGAAAAACCCCACGGCGGCCGGCCCGCACCGGCCGCCATGGGTCCTGCCACTACGCCTTGGCCAACGCCTGCTCCAGATCGGCGAGCAGGTCGTCGATGTGTTCGATGCCCACCGACAACCGCACGGTGTCTTCGCTGACGCCCGCCTTCTCCAGCTCGGCCGCATCCAGCTGCCGGTGGGTGGTCGAGGCCGGATGCGTGGCCAGTGACTTGGCATCGCCCAGGTTCACCAGGCGGGTGAACAGCTGCAGCGCGTCCAGGAAGCGCGCGCCGGCCGCGCGGCCACCGGGCAGGCCGAAGGTCAGCACGCCGGAACCGTGGCCGCGCAGGTACTTCTGCACCAACGCGTGCTCGGGATGATCGGGCAGCGCGGCGTAGTTGACCCACGCCACCTTGGGATGGCGCTGAAGGTGTTCGGCCACCGCCAGCGTGTTGGCGTTGATCCGGTCCAGGCGCAGCGCCAGGGTCTCGATGCCCTGCAGGATCAGGAAGGAATTGAACGGTGAGATGGCCGCGCCGGTATTGCGCAGCGGGACCACCCGCGCGCGGCCGATGTAGGCGGCCGGCCCGAGGGCGTCGGTGTAGACCACGCCGTGGTAGCTCACGTCCGGCTCGTTCAAGCGGCGGAAGCGCTGCTTGTGCTCCGCCCACGGGAAGCGCCCGGAATCCACGATCGCCCCGCCCAGGCTGGTGCCATGGCCACCGAGGTACTTGGTCAACGAATGCACCACGATGTCCGCGCCGAAATCGAACGAGCGCTGCAGGTAGGGCGTGGCGACCGTGTTGTCCACGATCAGCGGCACGCCATGCGCATGCGCGATCTTTGCCACCGCCTCGATGTCGGTGATGTTGCCGCGCGGGTTGCCGATCGATTCGACGAACACCGCCTTGGTGCGCTCATCGATCAGCGCGCCGAACGCCTGCGGATCGCGGTAGTCGGCAAAGCGCGTTTCGATCCCGAACTGCGGCAGCGTGTGCGCGAACAGGTTGTAGGTGCCGCCGTACAGGGCACTGGCCGAGACGATGTTGTCGCCCGCCTCGGCGATGGTCTGGATCGCGTAGGTGATCGCGGCCTGGCCCGAGGCCAGTGCCAGTGCACCGATCCCGCCCTCCAGCGCGGCGATGCGCTGCTCGAGCACGTCCGTGGTCGGGTTCATGATGCGGGTGTAGATGTTGCCCGGCACCTTCAGGTCGAACAGGTCCGCGCCGTGCTGGGTGTCATCGAAGGCGTAGGCCACGGTCTGGTAGATCGGCACTGCCACCGCGCGCGTGGTGGGGTCGGGCCGGTAACCGCCATGCAAGGCGATGGTCTCCGCGCGCCACTGTGATTCGGGACTGCCGTGTTCGGACATAGCGCATCGCCTCCAGGTGAATGCCGACGATACCGAACAAAAAACCCCCGCCGAGGCGGGGGTTCATGCCGAACACGCATGGTGTGAGGCTCAACGGTTATCAGGCCGCCGGTGCGCGCGGGGCTCAGCCCTTCACGAACACCAGCTTGCCCTCGGCCGCATCGACCCGGATCACATCGCCGTTGAGGAACTCGCCGGAGAGGATCTTCTGCGCCAGCGGGTTCTCCAGCTGCGACTGGATCGCACGCTTGAGCGGACGCGCACCATAGACCGGATCGAAGCCGACGTTGCCCAGCAGCTGGAAGGCCTCGTCGCTGACCTCGATGCGCAGGCCGCGTTCGGCCAGGCGCTTTTCCAGGCCCTGCATCTGGATGCGGGCGATCTGCTTGATCTGCACCTTGTCCAGCGGGTGGAACACCACGATGTCGTCCAGGCGGTTGATGAATTCCGGGCGGAAGTGCGCCTGCACCACGCCCATCACCGCGGCTTTCATCTGCGTGTAGGCCTCCGGGCTGTCATCGCTGCTCATGTCCTGGATCTGGTGCGAGCCCAGGTTGGAGGTCATCACGATGACGGTATTGCGGAAGTCCACCGTGCGGCCCTGGCCATCGGTCAGGCGGCCATCGTCCAGCACCTGCAGCAGGATGTTGAACACGTCCGGATGCGCCTTCTCCACCTCATCGAGCAGGATCAGCGAATACGGGCGGCGACGCACCGCTTCGGTAAGGTAGCCACCTTCTTCGTAGCCCACGTAGCCCGGGGGTGCACCGATCAGCCGCGCGACGCTGTGCTTCTCCATGAACTCGCTCATGTCGATGCGGATCATCGCGTCGGCGCTGTCGAACAGGAACTCGGCCAACGACTTGCACAGCTCGGTCTTGCCCACGCCGGTCGGCCCCAGGAACAGGAACGAGCCGCTGGGACGGTCCGGATCGGACAGGCCCGCACGCGAACGCCGCACCGCATCGGAGACCACCTTGATCGCCTCCTCCTGGCCGACCACGCGGTTGTGCAGCACCTCTTCCATGCGCAGCAGCTTGTCGCGCTCGCCTTCGAGCATGCGGTTGACCGGGATGCCGGTCCAGCGCGAGACCACTTCGGCGATCTCCTCGGCGGTCACCCGGTCCTGGACCAGCTTGAACTCACTGGTTTCCACTTCCTGCGCGGCGGCCAGCTGCTTTTCCAGCTGCGGCAGCTGCCCGTACTGGATCTCGCTCATGCGGCCGAAATCCTGGCGGCGCTGCGCCGATTCCAGCTCCAGCTTGGCCTGTTCGATCTGCTCCTTGATCCGGGTGGCACCCTGCAGCGTCGCCTTCTCCGACTTCCAGATTTCATTGAGATCGGAGAACTCGCGCTCCAGCGCATCGATGTCGGTTTCCAGATCGGCCAGGCGCTGGCGCGAGGCGTCGTCCTTTTCTTTCTTGAGCATTTCGCGCTGGATCTTGAGCTGGATCACGCGGCGTTCCAGGCGATCCAGTTCCTCCGGCTTGGAGTCGATCTCCATGCGGATGCGCGAGGCGGCCTCGTCCATCAGGTCGATGGCCTTGTCCGGCAACTGCCGGTCGGCGATGTAACGGTGCGACAGCGTGGCCGCGGCGACGATCGCCGGGTCGGTGATTTCCACGCCATGGTGCACGGCGTACTTTTCCTTCAGCCCACGCAGGATGGCGATGGTGTCTTCCACGCTCGGCTCGCCCACCAGTACCTTCTGGAAGCGACGCTCCAGCGCAGCATCCTTCTCGATGTACTTGCGGTATTCGTCCAGCGTGGTCGCACCGACGCAGTGCAGCTCACCGCGCGCCAGCGCTGGCTTGAGCATGTTGCCCGCGTCCATCGCGCCGTCGGCCTTGCCGGCGCCGACCATCGTGTGCAGTTCGTCGATGAACAGGATCACCTGCCCTTCGCTCTTGGCCAGGTCGTTGAGCACGCCCTTCAGGCGCTCTTCGAACTCGCCGCGGAACTTGGCACCGGCGATCAGCGCGCCCATGTCCAGCGACAGCACGCGCTTGCCGCGCAGGCCCTCGGGCACTTCGTCGTTGATGATGCGCTGGGCCAGGCCCTCCACGATGGCGGTCTTGCCCACGCCGGGTTCACCGATCAGCACCGGGTTGTTCTTGGTGCGGCGCTGCAGGACTTGGATGGTGCGACGGATCTCCTCATCGCGGCCGATCACCGGATCCAGCTTGCCGCTCTCTGCGCGCGCGGTCAGGTCGATGGTGTATTTCTCCAGCGCCTGGCGCTGGTCTTCCGCATTTTCCGACTGCACGGTCTCGCCGCCGCGCACCTTGTCGATGGCGGTTTCGATCTTCTTCCTGTCGGCACCGGCGGCGCGCAGCGCCATGCCCAGGGTGCCGCCATCGTCGACCGCGGCCAGCACGAACCACTCACTGGCGATGAAGGCATCGCCGTGCTGCTGGGCCAGCTTGTCGGTGTTGTTGAGCAGCCGGTTCAGATCGTTGCCGATCGACAGGTTGCCTTCCTGCCCGGAGACCTTGGGCAGGGCCTCCAGGGTTTCATTCAAACGTTCGCGCAGTACCGGCACGTTGACGCCGGCCTGGGCCAGCAGCGGGCGGGTGCTGCCACCCTGCTGGTCCAGCAGCGCGCTGAACACATGTACCGGTTCGATGATGTTGTGGTCGCGGCCCACGGCCAACGACTGCGCGTCGGCCAGCGCCTGCTGGAAACGCGAGGTGAGCTTGTCCATCCGCATGTTCTTGTCCTCGATGTAAACGGGGCTGGCCGTGCCAGCACTGTCCCTGAGATGCGGTTACGGGGGCGTGTTTCAAGGGTGGATGAGATGCCGATTCAGGCTTCGTCAGGCCCCTGGCGGGCGGCCCAGCAGGGGTGGTTCCGGCGGCAATGGCACGAGGCAGCCGATGCCGGCCGGCAGGTCCAGGGCCACGTCGTAGCCGCCGGTGACGCCGTAGCCGACCCGCCAGGACGAGGGAAACAGATCCGGTGACTGGAAGGCGATATCCACCGGAATGTTCGCCAACGTATCGGCCACCTGCAATGGCGTGCTGGCCGGCGCGTACTCGATGTCCTCCGCGCCGCGCGTGGTGATGACATTCTTGCGCTGGATTGCGGCGGCCGGCACCGACGAACGCGGCGCACCACGCATCTGGAATGCCCCATTGAAGCCGGTGTCGACCAGCATGAGCGTGTTTTCGCGACCGCGGATCGGGTAGCGGGCCTGCTGGAACGGCCCCCACAACGAGGAGGTGAACACCATCCGCCGTGTGCAGGCGGCTGGAGTCTGCGTCCCGAGCAGGGTCAGGCTTTCACGGGAGAGGCGGACCCGTCCCAGCGCGCGCAGCACATCCAGGCCGATCAGGTTGAGCTCGCGCGTGGCTTCGCTGTTGAACGAGACGTCGCGCACCCGCTGCCCGCCCAGCTCGATATCGATCGGTGCAGCCAGCCCCGCCTGCTGGATGTCGCCGTCGATGATGCGTGAGACCACGAAGCTTTCGGTCACTGTCAGGCCCAGCGTTTCGGCCAGCGCGCGCGTGATGTGCGAACGCGGGGCGCCGGTATCGACGATGAAGGCCGCCTCCTGGCTGACGGGATGGCCGTCGCGCGTGCCGTGCAGGGTAAGCGTGACCGAGGGCAGCTCGTTGCTGAACTGGATCGGCACCGCCACCTCCTGCTCGCGCTCGGCAACGGGCGGCGCACTGCGCGGCCAGGCGGTGAACGCCGCGAATGCCGGGCGGGTGACATCGGGCACTTCGTCGCCGGGCTTGAGCATCGGCACAATGGTGCGCTGGTAGTCCTCGCGCACGCGCAGCATCAGGCTCGCCCATCCAGCGATATCGCCCTCGATCAGCGCATTGCCGGCCAAGGTGGATTCACACAGGAAGGCCAGCCCCTGCAGCGCAGGCGGCGCATCACGGGTTTCGTCCAGGCACTGGCGTGCAGCCCGATTGGAGGCGGCCAGCTCACCACGGACGCGGTGATAGCCTGCCGCACCCAGGTGCCGGCGTGCACCGGATACCCCGCTCATCTCGCGCAGCGTCGTCAGTTCCGCACGCAGCACTGCATCGCTGTAGCCGAAGCCATCGTGCAGGGCCACCGGGTCGGCCGCTACGGCAGCCGGCAACATCGCCACGCACACGCCCATCGCCCACATCCGCATCGCCTGCTCCCATCGACATCCCCGCCCGACCCTAGCACGGGAACCACGCTGCGCTCACGCCTGCTTTCGGCTGCGCGGGCCATGCTGGCCACCGGTTCCGCACGGAGTGGCTGCATGCATTACGAACTGTATTACTGGACCGGCATCCAGGGCCGCGGCGAGTTCGTGCGGCTGGCGCTGGAGGATGCGGGCGCGGGCTACACGGATATGGCGCGGGTCCACGGCGATGCCGTGATGCAGCCGTATCTGGACGGCAAGGTCGAGGGCCTGCAGCCGTTTGCCCCACCATTCCTGCGCACCGGCCGGCAGGTGATCGCCCAGGTCGGCGCGATCCTGGATCATCTGGGACCGGAACTCGGCCTGGTGCCCGATGCCAGTTCACGGCGGCAGCAGGCCCTGCAGTTGCAGCTGACCATCGCCGATCTGGTGGCCGAGGTGCATGACACCCACCACCCGATCGCGGCCTCGAAGTACTACGACGACCAGAAACACGAAGCCAAGGCGCGCGCGGCGTCGATGCGCGCCGAGCGCATGCCCAAGTTCCTCGGTTACTTCGAGAACGTGCTCAAGCACAACGGTGGGCGTCATCCGCTGCGCGAGCACTCCTATGTCGATCTGTCGCTGTTCCAGCTGCTGAGCGGGCTGGAGTACATGTTCCCGCGCCGCATGCAGGCCCTTTGGCCGACGCTGCCGCAACTGCGCGCCCTGAAGGACCGGGTGGAAGCCCGGCCCAACATCGCCGCCTATCTCGCCTCGGAACGACGCCTGGCGTTCAACACCAACGGCATCTTCCGGCATTACCCGGAGCTGGATGGCGAGCAATGATGCCGGGCCGGCCGCTGGCTGGCTGGCTGGCTCCGCAGCAGACCCGCCCCATTCGGTAGCTCACGACCGTCGGGCGTGAGCAGGTAGTGCCGGCCGCTGGCCGGCTCCGCAGCAGACCTACCCCATTCGGTAGCTCACGACCGTCGGGCGTGAGCACAATGAAACGCAGCCGGCCAGCGGCCGGCACTACAGCGCTACGCGCGTTCCGAAGGCTGCTTCTGCAGCGACAACAGCGCCAACAACCCGGCCAGCGCCACGTACGCGCCGGTGAACTGCCAGCTGATGATCTTCGGCAGGCCCTCCAGCTGCCACGGCAGATAGATGCCACCGCGCGGATCCACCGAGTGGATCAGGCCGAACAGGGTCAGCACCGCCGCCACCAGCAGGAACCCGGAGGCGCGCAGCAGCTTCCCATCGATCATCGCCACCACCGCCGCGATCCACAGCATCGAGGTGATGATGAAGCCGTTGCCCAGGGTGAAGATCACCGCCAGCTCCGGCAGGCCATGCCCGTCCAGCGTAGTGGTCATCGCCGCGAGCTGTTCCGGGGCGATCCAGCCCGGGGCCTTGATCGCCAGCAGGTAGGCCACCGAAGGCAGGAAACCGAGCACCATCGCGCCGGCGTGCTCGCGCGGCGTGGCCTGGAAGGCCTGGGTGGTGATGTCGATTGCCACGTACACGATGATCGGCGCCAGCACGGCCAGCGGCAGCCACTGCACCAGCCCCGAAATCACCCCCAGCATGCCGCCGATGCCCACGAACAGGCCGGTCAGCAGCGTGTAACCGCTGCGCGCGCCCATGTGCTTGTAGGCCGGCTGGCCGATGTACGGCGTGGTCTGCGCGACGCCGCCGCAGAACCCGGCCACCAGCGTAGCGACGGCCTCCACCAGCAGGATGTCGCGGGTGCGGTAATCATCACCGGCCGCACGCGCGCTTTCGGAAACGTTGATGCCACCGACCACCATCAGCAGGCCGAACGGCAGCAGCAGCGGCAGGTAGGTGATCGCGGTCGGCAGGCCGTCGATGAACCCCAGTGTCGGCCAGGGCAGCACCACCTGCGGCGGTACCCACTCAGGCACCTTGAAGCCCGGCGCACCCAGGCCGGCCAGGCCGAGTCCGTAATACAGGATCGTGCCGAACACGAAGGCGACCAGCACGCCGGGCGCGCGGATCGGCAGTTTGCGCTTGGCGATCAGCACGTACAGCAGCAGGCCCAGGGTGACGAAGCCGACGACCGGCGAGCGCAGCGTTTCCAGCAGCGGCAGGAAGCCCATCAGCACGATCGCGATGCCGGCGATCGAGCCGAGCAGCGAGGCGCGCGGCAGCGCGCGGGTCACCGCCTCGCCGAAGAACGACAGGATCACCTTGAGCACGCCCATGATCACCAGCGAGGCCATGCCCAGCTGCCAGGTGGCGATGGCTGCATCGTGCGGGGCCAGGCCCTGGCCCTTGAAGGCGAGGAAGGCCGGGCCGAGCACCAGCAGCGCCATGCCGATGCTGGTCGGCGCGTCCAGGCCGAGCGGCATCGCGGTGACATCATCGCGACCGGTGCGCGCGGCCAGGCGGCGCGCCATCCAGGTGTAGAGCACGTTGCCGACCAGCACGCCGAAGGCGGTACCCGGGAACATGCGGCCGAACACCACATCCGCGGGGAACTGGAAAATGCCGACCAGGGCCATCGCGATGAAGCCGAGGATGGACAGGTTGTCGACCACCAGGCCGAAGAAACCGTTGAGATCGCCGGCGACGAACCAGCGGGGGCGTCCGGTGGGGACGGGAGCGGAGGCGGACATGCGCGGGGGCGGCCATGGGGAGGGGGTAGCCGATGGTAGGGCCTCGCCGCCCCCAGTAACAGGCACACCGATGGAACGCCGGGATGTATGGCTCATCGCATACGCGATTGCCTCCGGGCAGAGCCGGCCGCGGGCCGGCTCCTTCAGAATGCTTCGGGCAATGGCGGGAGCCGGCCAGCGGCCGGCACTACCGGAGCGTGGGGATCAGGGCTTGTTGAGGAAGTTGTTCGCCAGCAGGTCCCGTACATCCCCGACCCGCCCGCTCAGCAGCGCCTTGGCCGCGTACAGGGCAGTACCGGCCACCTGCTTGGCTTCCACCTGCGGCGGCATCACCAGCTCGGTCGGGCTGGTGTGCACGTCCAGCAGCGCCGGGCCGGGATGGGCCAGGATGTCCTGCACGGCCTGCTCCAGGTCTTCCGAGCGGGTCACGGTGCGGCCGTAGAACCCGATCACCTCGGCCAGGCGGCCGAAGTCAGGGTTCTTCAGGTCGGTGTAGTTGTCCAGCAGGCCTTCGACCTTCTGCTCCAGCTCGACGAAATTCAGCGAGCTGTTGTTGTAGACCACCACCTTGATCGGCAGGTTCTCCTGCACGGCGGTGAGCAGGTCGCCCAGCAGCATCGCCAGGCCACCATCACCGGACAGCGAAATCACCTGGCGGCCCGGGTAGGCCTTCTGCAGGCCCAGCGCCTGCGGCATCGCGTTGGCCATCGTGCCGTGCAGCAGGCTGGTCAGCGTGCGGCGGCGCCCATTGACGCGGATATGGCGCAGGATCCAGACCATCGGCGAGCCGCCATCTGCGGTAAAGAGCGCGTCGTCGGCAGCGTGGCGGTCGATCAGGGCGGTGAGATGCTGCGGGTGGATCAGCTCGCCCTCGCCCGGCTGCTCTTCCTTGGCCCGCGTGGCCAGCGCCTTCTCGCGGTGCTCCATGCACTCATCCAGGAAGCTGCGGTCCTCGCGTTCGGGCAGCAGTGGCAGCAATGCCTCCAGGGTCGGGCCGATATCCCCCACCACGCCCAGATTCACCGGATGCCGGCGGCCCAGATGGCTGCCATCGCGGTCCACCTGGATCAGCGTGGCCTTGTCCGGGTAGTACTGGCCCCACGCGAAGTCCGCGCCGAGCAGCAGCAGCGTGTCGCAGGCCATCAGCGTGTGATACCCGGACTCGATGCCGAAGATGCCGGTCATGCCCATGTTGTACGGGTTGTCGTACTCCACGAAGTCCTTCGCGCGCGAGGTATGCGCGATCGGTGCCTTGAGCCGGGCACCCAGCGCGACCAGGGCATCATGCGCATGTTCGCAGCCCGCACCTGCGTAGATGCCGATGCGCTTGCCCTCGCCGATCAACGCGGCGATGCGCTGCAGTTCATCGTCCGACGGGCGCAGCACCGGCTGGGTGTAATGCACCGAGAACGGCACATCGTGCTTGACCTCCGCTTCGCTGATGTCGGCCGGCAGGATCACCACCGCCACACCGCGGCGGCTGATCGCCGCCTGGCACGCCAACGTCACCACGCGGCGCGCCTGCTCGGCGCTCTGCACCTGCTCGCAGAACACGCTGCAGCTGCCGTACACCGCCTTGAAATCGACTTCCTGCGGGAACTCCATGCCCAGCTCGGCGGTGACCACCTGGCTGGCGATCAGCACCATCGGCGCGCGGTTGCGGTTGGTCTCGAACACGCCATTGATGAAATGCAGCCCGCCCGGGCCGCACGAGCCGGCGCAGGCGGTGAGCTGCCCGCTGATCAGCGACTCGGCACCGGCGGCAAACGCGGCCACTTCCTCATGCCGCATGTGTACCCACTCGATCTCGCTGTGATGGATGGCATCGGTGACGTAGTTGAGGGTATCGCCGACGATGCCGTAACAGTGACGGACACCGGCGGCCTGGAGGGTCTCAACCACGATCTCGGCAACGCGCTTGCTCATGACATGCTTCCACGACGAGGGGGAAGCGTCAGCCTAGTCCCGGGCAAGTGACACTCGTGTGGGCTTACGCGTGCCGGCGCTGGGTCACGGCTGCGTGTTCACCCAGCCCAGCACCGCGCCGCGCGTGGGGTGGTCATAACTTACCTGCACCCAGCCATCGCGCTCATCGAGCAGCTCCACGCGGTCATCGCGCACCAGATACCGCGGGGTCGTGGCATCACCGGGCTGGCGGTACAACGGCAGCCGCGCCACCATCACATGCCCGGAAATGCGCAGCAGCGGCGAGCCGGCGCGCGGTGCCTCCAGACCATCGCCGATCGCGGTCTCCAGCACGTTGCCTTCAGGATCGAAGGTGCTCCAGACCGCCAGGGGACCGCTGTCGGCGGTCTGCTTCACGAACACGTACGGCTCGAGCAGATCGTCGAGCATCAACATGCGCTCGGCGCGGTACAGGTACAGGCGACCGCCGTCGTAGCGGTACTGATCCACGTACCACATCGGCCCGCTGCGGCAGCTGCTGCTCAGGGTGCGGTTGTCTGCCTCCACCGTCAGCCCCATCAGGTCACCGCACTGCGCGCGGTCGTTCGCGATGGGCGCCAGCGCCACCAGTTCCTGTCGCGCCGGAGCGTAGCGGTACACCGCGACCGCTTCGTTGACCATGCCGACCGCGGCGCGCGCGACCAGCTCCGGGTGACCATCGAAATCGACATCCTCGGCGGACAGGCGTGCGTTGCCGTCCGCGTCGGTCACCCCCGGCAGCACCTGACGCTTGCCCGACGGGGCCAGTACGACGGCAATACCGCCGTCGTCCTGCAGCGTCGCCTGCACCTGCACGCCGCCAGCCACCTCGAGCAGAAGCCGGGCCCGGGCGCCGTCCTGCGCGTGCGCGGACGCTGCCGCCGCGCCGATCAACACCGCGGCCAGCATCGCATTGCCGTGTTTCATCATCGCTCCGTGCAGCGCCGCTACGGCGCCCTGGGTCAGAACGATACTTCAACCGCCTGCTGCGCCCACAGCACCGACTGGTGGCCGGTGGCCTGCTTCCATGCCAGCCGGATCGCTTCGATGTCGGCGCGGCGCTGCGGGGTGTTCTCGTGCAACACCACCAGCACCTTGGTGCGCAGGCGGTTCGGTTCGGCGGCGCCACGGAACAGCCACTGGCCGTAGGCATCGAACACGGTCAGGCCGTCCGGGAAGCGCGGGGTGACTTCCTTGTCGAGGAAGGCGCGCCACTGCGCGTCACTGATGCCCTCGGTCTGCGGGCGGTCGGCCACGCCGGTTTCTTCGCCCACGCCGAAATACAGCTCGCTGCGGACCCAGCCGGCCGCAGCGTCCGGGCGCGCGGCGTCGCCCTGCAGGGTCGCCGTGGCGGCGGCTGGCGGAGTGGGTTTGGCGGCCGGGGCGGCGGTGGCACAGCCGCTGGTGGCCAGGACCAGGGCAATCAGGATGGCGCGGAACGACATGGACAACTCTCCGGAAACTCGGGGACAGGCAGGGGGAAGGAGCGTGCCGGACATCCCGGTCCGGCGCAGATCGCCAATCGCTATCTGCTGATAACCACCCCGATGGGACTTGCGTCACACAGGGACATCACGCGAAGATAATATATCGCTTCATCCGGATGGATTGGTAGTGCCGACCTTGGATCGGCAACGCCGGCTCCTCCCCCTCCCCCCGCCCCTCCCCTCGTCGTCCCGCTGGAGTCCGCATGTCCCGTCCGTCCGCGTCGCGCCTTGGCCTTGCCATCGCGCTCGTCCTTACCTCCCCCCTGCTCGCCCAGGACGTACTTGCGCAGGACGCGCCGAACACCGCCAAAACGCTGGACACCGTGATCGTCACCGGCACCCGTGCCGTTGACCGGACCGTGCTGGAATCCACCTCGCCAGTGGATGTGCTCACCGCCGAGGACATCCGCAAGGCCGGCGTGGTCAATGGCGAGCTGGGCAGCGCCCTGCAGGCGCTGCTGCCCTCGTTCAATTTCCCGCGCCAGTCCAACTCCGGCGGTGCCGACCACATCCGGGCCGCCCAGCTGCGCGGCCTCTCGCCCGATCAGGTGCTGGTGCTGGTCAACGGCAAGCGCCGCCACAGCAGCGCCCTGGTCAACACCGACAGCAAGATCGGCAAGGGCACCACCCCGGTCGATTTCAACGCGATCCCGGTCAGCGCGATCAAGCGCATCGAAGTGCTGCGCGATGGCGCCGGTGCGCTGTACGGCTCCGATGCGGTGGCCGGCGTGATCAACGTGATCCTGGATGACGCGCCGGAAGGCGGTGCATTCGAAGCGAGCTTCGGCGCCAACCACACCGACCTCAAGCCGATCGACCGCACCCTCACCGACGGCCAGACCAGCTACGCCAGTGCCAAGGTCGGCACCCGCCTGGGCGATGAGGGCGGCTTCCTGCGCGTGGGCCTGGAGCTGAAAAATCATGAAGGCACCAATCGTGCCGGCTTCGACCAGATCCCGCCGTGGGACCAGACCCCGACCAACCTTGCGCTGCAGGGCAAGCGCAACTACGTGCTCGGCGATGGCAAGACCAAGGACCTGAACGCCTGGTACAACGCGCAGCTGCCGTTCGGTGAAACCTCCACGTTCTACAGCTTCGCCACCTTCAACCAGCGCGACAGCGAAGGCGCGAACTACTTCCGCTACCCGGACAGCGACGCCAACTGGGCGCAGATCTACCCGAACGGCTACCGCCCGATCTCCGAGGGCGAAAACCGCGACGTACAGGCCGTGGCCGGCGCGAAGGGCCAGTGGGGCGAGTGGAACTACGATGCGAGCCTGGATTACGGCATCAACACGTTCACCTACCGCCTGCGCAACTCGCTCAACGCCTCGCTGGGCCCGACCAGCCCGACCCGGTTCAAGACCGGTGATTACCGCAATGAGCTGACGGTCGCGAACGTCGACCTCGGCCGTGTCTTCTCGCAGGGCGAGAGCATCTCCCACAGCCTTGGCCTGGGCCTGGAAGCGCGCCGCGACCACTACCAGACCCGCCCGGGTGATCCGACCAGCTATGCCGCGGGTCCGTTCACCGATCGCCCGACCGGCTCGCAGGCCGGTGGTGGCCTGACCCCGCAGGATGCGACCTCGCTCTCGCGCGATGTCGCCAGCGCCTACGCCAGCCTGTCCAGCCAGTTCGGTGAGCATTTCTCAAGCGATCTGGCCGCACGCTACGAGCACAGCGATGATTTCGGTGGCGAGCTCACCGGCAAGCTGGGCCTGCGCTACGAATTCACGCCGGCCTTCGCGCTGCGCGGTGCGATCTCCAACAACTTCCGTGCCCCGTCGCTGGCACAGATCGGCTACGAATCCACGTCCACCGGCTACAACGCGGCCGGCCAGCTGGTGCAGGGCCGCGTGCTGTCGGTGAACAATCCGATCGCGCGTGGCCTGGGCGCCACCGACCTGAAGCCGGAGAAGTCGCTCAACACCAGCCTGGGTTTCACCAGCCGTATCGGCGAGCACTTCGATGTCTCGCTGGACTTCTTCCAGATCGACATCGATGACCGCATCGCACTGTCGGAAAGCATCACCGGTGATGCCCTGACCGACTACGTGCAGCAGCAGTTCGGCGTGGCCGGCCTGCAGAGCGCCAGCTTCTTCGTCAACGCCGCCGATACCCGCACCCGCGGCGCGGAACTGGTGAGCAACTGGCGGCAGTCGCTGGGCGATGGCGAGCTGGTGCTGACCGGCACCTACGCCTACACCAAGACCACGCTGAAGAACGTGCTCGCCACCCCGCCGGGACTGCTCGCGCTGGACCCGGACTACGTGCTGTTCGGCGTGGAAGAGACCAATACGCTGACCGATGCCACCCCGCGCACCCGCGCCGCGCTGGCCGCCAGCTGGGCCGATGATCGCTGGTCGCTGAGCAGCCGCCTGAGCCGCTATGGCAGCGTCACCCGCGTGTTCAACTTCGGTGATGGCTATATTCCGCGCCAGACCTACGGGGCCGAGTGGCAGCTGGATGCCGAGGTGGAATACAAGATCACCCCGCAGTGGAGCGTGGCGCTGGGCGGGCAGAACCTGACCGACAACTACTCGGATCTGTCCAACGACGATATCTACTACTTCGGCAACCTGCCGTATGACGTGCTGTCACCGATCGGTAGCAATGGTGCGTATTACTACGGGCGCGTGCGGTATACGTTCTGACGGGGTGCAGCCGACCAACGGTCGGCTCTACCGGGTTTGTGCAGCCGACCAACGGTCGGCTCTACCGGGTTGGTGCAGCCGGCTGACCGTCGGCTCTACCGGTGGTGAACGGGAGGATGCGTGGGTGATGCCATGACCTGGCGATCACATCCACGCTGGCATGTTGGTCACCATGGCCAACGACTTCCCCCAACGTCCGCCGCCGCCGCTGCTGGACGATGCCTGTGCGCTGTTCCTGGACGTGGATGGCACCCTTATCGAATTCGCGGACGACCCCGAGTCGGTCGCGCTGCTGCCGGATGTGCGTGAGGCGATCGGGCGCATCAGCGACCGCCTGGATGGCGCGGTCGCGCTGATCAGCGGCCGACCGCTGGCGCAGCTGGACAAGCTGTTTGCGCCCCTGAGCCTGCCCGCCGCCGGCCTGCATGGCCACGAGCTGCGCAACCACGAGCAGCGCGCGCAGAGCAGTGATCCCTCCGCCGATACCAGTGAGTGGCTGCACGCCCTGCACCAGCAGGCGATGCGGTTCGCGCACGGCTACCCCGGCGTGCTCGTTGAAGACAAGGGCCGCAGCCTGGCCCTGCATTGGCGTGGTGCTCCGCATGCCGCCAATGACGTGCGTGCGTTTGCCGAACGGCATATCCGCGGGCATGGCGGCTATCGGCTGCAGCCGGGCGACCATGTGATCGAATTCCTGCCTGAGGGCAGCGACAAGGGGCGTGCGATGCGGCAGCTGCTGCTGCAGCCGCCGTTCCGTGATCGCATGCCGGTGTTCGTCGGCGATGACCTCACCGATGAATTCGGCTTCGGCGCGGCCAATGACCTGCATGGCTGGAGCGTGCTGGTCGGAGCGCGCGAGCCGAGCGATGCGGTGTTCTCGCTGCCGACGATACGCAGCGTCCACGCCTGGCTTCGCGAGAATGCCTACTGATGCCTTGACCCCAAGGCCCCCTGACGCCGCGCGCAGGTCTCCCCCACCGGTGTGCCGCCGCGGCATGACACGAGACTTCCTGCATCATGAGCGAACCCGATCTGAATCTGGGCGTGGTCGGCAATGGCAGCTTCGGCGCGCTGATCGACAAGCACGCGCGCGTCGTCTGGAGCTGCCTGCCGACCTTCGACGGCGACCCCACCTTCTGCGCCCTGCTTGGCCCCAATCAACAAGAGGGCGGTGACTTCGGCATCGAGCTGGAGGACATGGTCGAGAGCGAACAGAGCTACCTGACCAACACCGCCATCCTGCGCACCGTGCTGCGCGACAAGCATGGCGGCGCGCTGGAAATCATCGATTTCGCGCCGCGCTGGCGCCAGAACGACCGCTTCTACCGGCCGGTCAGCCTGATCCGCCAGGTCCGCCCGCTGTCCGGCAACCCGCGCATCATCGTGCGCGCCCGGCCACTGGCCGACTGGGGCGCGCGCGTTCCCGATTCGACCTGGGGCAGCAACCACATCCGCTGGGTGCTGCCCGACCACGTGCTGCGCCTGACCACGGATGTGCCGCTGCGCTTCGTGCGCGACGGCCTGCCGTTCGTGCTCAACCACCCGGTGCACCTGGTGCTGGGGGTGGACGAATCGCTCAACCGTTCGCTCAGTGGTTACGTGCAGGAATCCTTCCAGCGCACGCGCGACTACTGGCGCGAATGGGTGCGCTATCTGTCCATCCCGCTGGAATGGCAGGACGCGGTGATCCGCAGCGCGATCACGCTGAAACTGTGCCAGTACGAAGACAGCGGCGCGATCATCGCCGCGATGACGACCTCCATTCCCGAAGCGCCCGGCAGCATCCGCAACTGGGATTACCGCTATTGCTGGCTGCGCGATGCCGCCTTCGTGGTGCGTACGCTCAACCGCCTCGGCGCCACGCGCACGATGGAGCAGTTCCTGGGCTACATCTTCAACCTGGCCACCGCCGATGGCAGCCTGCAGCCGCTGTACGGCATCAGCTTCGAGGCCAAGCTGGAAGAAAGCGAAGTCCCCTCGCTGTCCGGCTACCGCGGCATGGGGCCGGTGCGCCGCGGCAACCTGGCCTGGGTGCAGCGCCAGCACGATGTCTACGGCAGCGTGGTGCTCGCCTCCACGCAGCTGTTCTTCGATCGCCGCCTGCAGGACCCGGGCGATGCACACACCTTCGCGCGGCTGGAGCCGCTCGGCGAGCAGGCCTTCACCCTGCATGACGTGCCCGATGCCGGGCTGTGGGAGTTCCGCGGCCGCACCGAAGTGCATACCTACACCAGCGCGATGTGCTGGGCCGCCTGCGACCGCCTGTGCAAGATCGCGGTGCGACTGAAGCTGGATGATCGCGCCACCTACTGGCGCGAGCGAGCCGACATCATCCATGCGCGGATCATGCGCGACTCGTGGAGCGAAGCGCTCGGGCACTTCACCGATACCTTCGGTGGCCACCGCCTGGATGCCTCGTTGCTGCTGCTGGCCGACATCGGGTTCATCGACGCCACCGACGCACGCTTTGTCGCCACCGTCGAGGCGATCGGCCGCGATCTCAAACATGGCAACGCGCTGTACCGTTACGTGGCGCCGGATGACTTCGGCGAACCGGAAACCAGCTTCACCATCTGCACCTTCTGGTACATCGATGCGCTTGCCGCGATCGGTCGCCTGGACGAAGCGCGCGAGATGTTCGAGATGCTGCTGGAGCGCCGCAATCACCTGGGCCTGCTCTCCGAAGACCTGGCCTTTGACAATGGCGAGGCCTGGGGCAACTTCCCGCAGACCTATTCGCACGTGGGCCTGATCACCGCCGCCATGCGCCTGTCGCGCAGCTGGCAGGAGGCATCATGAGCCGCCTGGTCGTCGTGTCCAACCGGGTCGCCGTTCCCGGTGAATCCCGCGCCGGCGGCCTGGCGGTCGGCCTGCTCGCCGCGCTCAAGGAACGTGGCGGCCTGTGGTTCGGCTGGAGCGGCAAGTCGGTACGCGACAACAGCGGCACGCTGCACGAGCAGGTGGACGGTGACATCCGCTACGTCACCATGGACCTCAACAAGCGCGATGTGGACGGCTACTACAACGGCTTCGCCAATCGCACGCTGTGGCCATTGCTGCACTTCCGGCTGGACCTGGTCGACTACGACCGCGGGACGCGCGAAACGTACCGCCGGGTCAACGCGCTGTTCGCCGAGAAGCTCGCCCCGCTGCTGCGCGAAGACGACATCGTCTGGATCCACGATTACCACCTGATCCCACTCGCCTCGCTGCTGCGCGAGCGTGGCATCGGCTGCCGGATCGGCTTCTTCCTGCATGTGCCGATGCCCTCGGCGGACCTGCTGCAGGCCATGCCCGACCACCTGCGGTTGTTCTCCAGCCTGTACGCCTATGACCTGGTCGGCTTCCAGACCCAGCGCGATGCGGACCGTTTCCAGTCCTACGTGCGCCTGTTCGGTGGCGGCCGGGTGCTGCCCGATGGCGAGCTGGAAGCGCCCGGTGGCCGACGCTTCCGCGCCGCGGCCTTCCCGATCGGCATCGATACCGAGTTCATTGCGCGGCAGGCCAAGGCCGGGGCGAACAAGCCAGCGGTCAAGGACCTGCGCGGCAGCCTGCGCAATCGCCAGCTGGCGATCGGCGTGGACCGGCTGGACTACTCCAAGGGCCTGCCCGAACGCTTCCAGGGTTTCGAGCGGTATCTGGAACGCCACCCGGACCAGCATGGCTCGCTCACGTATCTGCAGATCGCCCCGGTATCCCGTGGCGATGTCACCGAGTACCGGCAGCTGCGCGGCCAGCTGGAACAGATCGCCGGCCACATCAACGGCGGGCATGCCGCGCCGGACTGGACCCCGCTGCGCTACGTCAACCAGAACTTCACCCATGCCACCCTGACCGGCTTCTACCGGGCGGCGGCGGTGGGCCTGGTGACCCCGTTGCGCGACGGCATGAACCTGGTCGCCAAGGAATACGTCGCCTCGCAGGATCCGGAGAATCCGGGCGTACTGGTGCTGTCACTGCTGGCCGGCGCTGCCGATGAACTCAAGCAGGCACTGCTGGTCAATCCACATGACCTCGATGGCGTGGCCGATGCGATCGCCACGGCCGCGACGATGCCGCTGAAGAAGCGCGTGGAGCGCTGGCAGGCGATGATGGACCACCTGCGCACCTACGACATCAATCATTGGCGGCAGACGTATCTTCAGGCCCTGGAAGGGTGATCCCGCCGGGCTACGGGAAGCGCGTACGGTAGTGCCGGCCGCTGGCCGGCTCGTCACGATCGTTCAGACGGTCACGGCGCGATCCACGCCAGGGTCGCCATGCGCCCGGTGCGGCGGTCGCGCCGGTGCGAGTAGAACCGCTGCGGATCGGCCAGCGTGCAGTACTGCCCGCCACTGATGCTGGCCGGGTCCAGCCCGGCGGCCTGCAGGCGCCGGCGGGCCAACGCGTACAGGTCGACCTTCCAGTGCCCCGGCCGTGTTGCCACGAATGCCGCCGCAGCGCCCTCGTCGCGCTCCACGAAGGCCTCGAACACGTCCTCGCCGATCTCGTACAGCGCCGGCCCGGCGGCCGGCCCCAGCCACGCCTGCAGCTGCACGGGCGGGGTCTGCAGGGCGGCCACGGTGGCCTCCAGCATCCCATCGGCCAGCCCGCGCCACCCGGCATGGGCGGCGCCGATCTCACCGCCATCGCGCGCGGCGAACACCACCGGCAGGCAGTCGGCGGTGAGAATCGCCAGCACCACGCCCGGCACCGAGGTCACGGCGGCATCGGCGGTCGGTTCAGCCTCCACACCCGCGGCGGTCGGCGGCGCGGTGAAGCGGCGCACGCCGGTGCCATGCACCTGGCGCAGCCAATGCGGCGCCGAGGGCAGGCCCAGCCCGGGCACCAGCAGGTCACGGTTGCGCTGCACCTGCGCCGGGTCGTCACCATCGGCCGAGTACCGGTTGCCCATGTTGAACTGGTCGAACGGCGCCACCGAACCGCCCGCGCCGAAACGCAGGGTGGTCAGCGCATGGACCCCGCTCGGGGCCTGCCAGTCGGCGCGCAGCACGGGCACGGTGGCGTCCATCAGCGGCGGTTGCGTTCCTGCTCGGCGAAGCGCTTGCTGTCTTCGCGCAGGGCGTGCAGCAGGGCCTGCATGTCAGCCGGCGGCGGCGCGCTGTTGGTAATCTTCTCACCGGTGATCGGGTGCACGAATTCCAGCGTTTCAGCGTGCAGCGCCTGGCGCTTGAAGCCGCGCAGCTCGGCGACCAGTTCATCGCTGGCGCCCTTGGGCAGCTTCAGCGCACCGCCATACAGCTGATCGCCGATGATCGGGTGACGCAGGTGCGCCATGTGCACGCGGATCTGGTGGGTACGGCCGGTTTCCAGGCGGCACTCCAGCGCGGTGTGCGCACGGAAACGCTCGCGCAGGCGGTAATGCGTGATCGCTTCCTTGCCGTCTTCGCGCACGGCCATGCGGATGCGGTCGCGCGGGTGGCGGTCGATGCCGGCGGTCGCGGTGCCGCCGGAGACCAGCGCACCCACCACCACGGCCAGGTACTGGCGGTGCACTTCACGGGCGGAGAGCTGCTCCACCAGTGCGGTCTGCGCCTGGATCGTGCGGGCGATCACCATCACGCCGCTGGTGTCCTTGTCCAGGCGGTGCACGATGCCCGCGCGCGGCAGCACCGACAGCGAGGGGTCGCGGAACAGCAGCGCATTGACCAGAGTACCGGTCGGGTTGCCCGCGCCGGGATGGACCACCAGGCCGACCGGCTTGTTGATCACGAACACGTGCTCGTCCTCGTACAGGACCTCCAGCGGGATGTCCTCCGGCTCGGCATGGGTCTGGGTGTCGAGCACGACATGCAGGCTGGCCACCTCGCCGCCGCGCACCGGGTCGCGCCCGCGCACGGTGTCGCCGTCCAGCAGGACGTCCCCGGACTTGATCCACTCGGTCAGCTTGGACCGGGAGAATTCGGGGAACAGCTCGGCCAGGACCGCGTCGAAACGCCGGCCGGCGGCGGTATCGGGCACGATGGCCTGGCGGGGGGAATCGGAATCAGCAGGGGTATCGGACATGGGGGAACACCGCAATAGGGACAATTTTGGGGTCCGGCCGACCAGTTTCAGTCGCGGGACAGGCCACTAGGCTATCATCGACCCTTCGTATTCCAGCCGCGTCCCGCCCTGACCCCATGATCCGACGCTCCGTTATGCTGTCCGCGCCCGTCCGCCTCGCCGCCCTGATGCTGGTGCTGCTCTTCGTCGCCACCGGCTGTCACCGCGGCACCAAGGGCAAGAATCCGGATGAAGGCCTGCCGGTCGAAACGCTCTATGAGAAGAGCCACAAGCTCATGGAAGGGGGGAACTGGAGCGGTGCCGAAGCCAGCTTCCGCCGCCTGGTAGCCCAGTACCCGTATGGCCCGTACACCGAGCAGGCCATGATCGAAAGCGCCTACGCGCAGTACAAGGCCGGCAAGCACGATGACGCGGTGTCCAGCGTGGACCGCTTCATCCGTACCTACCCGACCCACCGCAACATCGCCTACATGTACTACCTGCGCGGCCTGGCCAATGGCAACCGCGACACGGTCTTCCTGCGCCGCGTCTGGTCGCTGGACCCGAGCCGCCGCGACCTGTCGAGCCCGCGCCAGGCCTATGCCGATTTCACCATCGTCACCGAGCGCTACCCCAACAGCCGCTACGCCGCCGATGCGCGCCAGCGGATGATCGCCCTGCGCGACGTGTTCGCCCAGTACGAGCTGGACAACGCCCTGTACTACCTGCGCCGCGAGGCCTACGTCTCGGCCGCCGGCCGCGCCAACTTCCTGCTGGAAAACTACCCGCAGAGCGCGTTCCAGTACGACGCCGTGGCCGCGCTGGGCGAGGCCTACACCCGCCTGGGCAACAAGACCCTGGCCGACGATGCCCGCCGCGTGCTCGAGCTGAACCAGCCCGACCACCCGTGGCTGCAGGGCAACTGGCCGAAGTACCCGTGGATGGTCCGCAAGCTGAACCCGTTTGCCGGCGAGAAGTCCGCCAGTACCGGCGAACGCAACGCCACGATGAATCGCAAGTAAGACAAAAAAGGCCCCGAAAGGGGCCTTTTCCGTCAAGGGACGTTTCCCAAGCCGCTCCTTCTGGGACTGGCATCTCAGCGCCAACGATCCGCGCTATTCAGACTGACACCTCACGGCCACACCCGCCCGCAAGGAGTCTGCATGATGCTCAAGATCGTCCATCTGCGCGCCGCATCCCTCGTGTTCGTCTCCGCCACCCTCGGCCTCGCCGCCGGTGCAGCCGGTGCAGCCGGTTCCACTGCGCCGTCGCAGGCAGGCGATCTCATCTCGGCCGAGTCCTATCAGGCCAGTTGGGTGCCTTCCCGGGCCGCCCGTGCCTACAAGCTGAGCTATCGCACCCCCGACCACCACGGCCACCTGGCCCAAGGCACGGGTCTTCTGTACCTGCCAGCGGGCACTGCACCCCCCGGTGGCTGGCCGGTCGTCTCCTGGGCGCATGGCACCCAGGGCGTTGCCGATCACTGTGCGCCATCGGTTTCCGGTCCCTTCCAGCCCGAGCGCGATGGCCGCTTCCTCGACCAGTTCCTGGCCCGGGGCTACGCCGTGGCAGCTGCGGACTACCAGGGGCTGGGCAGCCCCGGCGAGCATGCTTATCTCCACGTCGGGACCGCTGCGCGCAACACCATCGACATGATCAAGGCCAGCCGTCAGTACCTCGGCCCGGCGACCCTCGCCCCGCGCTGGGTCTCGGTGGGCCACTCCCAGGGAGGGGCGGCCGCGCTCGCCGCCGGCCATATCGGGCCTGGCTACGGCGGCCCGTCGCTGGAGTACCGGGGCAGTTTCACCACCGGCACCCCCACTGCCGTGGAACTGACCGCACTGGTGATGAAACCCGACAACCTCACAGCCAATCCCGGCGCGCTCAATGCGTACCATGCCTACCTGCTGGACGGTCTGCTGCAGCTTGCGCCACACATCGACCAGGTACTGTCCGAACACGGGCGCGCGCGCGTCGCGCTGGCCCGCCAGCACTGCCTGGGTGCCCTGAGCACGCTGCTGGAAGGCGCCAACACCGGCGAGATGTTCAGCGCGCCGCTGTACACCGTGCCTGGCATCTGGACGCTGCTGCACGATTATCTGGGCGTGCCACGGCGCGGCTTCAGCCAGCCATTGATGCTCGGCCACGGGCGCCAGGACCGCGATGTGCCCTATGTCACCACGCTTCTGTACGCCGCTGGCCTGGCGCTGCGCGGGGAACCGGTCGCGTTCCGCGCCTACCCGGTCGATCACCGCGGCACGCTGGACGCAGCGGCAGCCGATGGCCTCGCCTTCGTGCGCACGCGCCTGGACGCCGGCGCGCCGGCCTACAACGCGTTGGACGAAGTCACCGCACTGGAAGCGTTGCTGGATACGTCACCGTAGCCGGCAATCGTTCCTCGCCGGGCAGCTCAGCCCTTGTACCCGTTACTGATCGGGTAGCGCCGCTCACGCCCGAACGCCCGGCGCGAGACCTTCGGCCCCGGGGCTGCCTGGTGGCGCTTCCACTCGCTGGTGCGCACCAGGCGCAGCACACGGTCCACCACCTCGGCGGCGTAGCCGGCGGCCACGATCTCCTCGCGTGACTGCTCCTGGTCCACGTAGCGGTACAGGATGCCGTCCAGCACGTCATAGGCCGGCAGCGAATCCTGGTCGGTCTGGTTGGCGCGCAGCTCGGCCGAGGGCGGGCGGGAAATCACCGCCGGTGGGATCACAGGCGCACCGCCTACGGTATTGCGCCACTTGGACAGGCCGAACACCTCGGTTTTGTACAGGTCCTTGAGCGGCGCATAGCCACCGCACATGTCGCCGTAGATGGTGGCGTAGCCGACCGCATACTCGCTCTTGTTGCCGGTGGTCAGCAGCAGCCCGCCGAACTTGTTGGACAGCGCCATCAGGATCACGCCGCGGCTGCGCGACTGCAGGTTCTCTTCGGTCACATCCGCCGCCGGCCCCTCGAACATCGGGCCCAGCGCGGCCATCAGGCCTTCGAACACCGGCTCGATCGAGACCGCTTCCAGCGTCACGCCCAGCGCGCGGCACTGTTCGGCCGCCAGGTCGTTGGACATGTCCGCCGTATAGCGCGACGGCAGCCGCACTGCGGTGACGTTGGCCGCGCCCAGCGCGTCCACCGCCATCGCCAGCACCAGCGCCGAATCGATGCCGCCGGACAGGCCGAGCCAGACCTTCTTGAAACCGTTCTTGCGGCAGTAATCCTGGATACCGCGGGTCACCGCACGCCAGGCCAGCGCATCCATGCTTTCGTCGCCGTCGTCGATCCACTCGCGCGGCAGGAAGCGGCGCGCACCCGCGTCGTAATCCACGACCAGCCACTGGTCGGTGAAGGCCGCGGCGGCCGGGTGCACCGTGCCATCCCCATCGGCGACCACCGAGGCGCCATCGAACACCAGCGCGTCCTGGCCGCCCACCACGTTGAGGTAGGCGATCGCGGCCCCGCTCTCACGGGTACGCTCGGCCAGCAGCGCGTCGCGCTGGGCGTGCTTGCCGCGCTCATACGGGGAGGCATTGGGCACGACCACCAGCTGCGCGCCGGCGCGGACGGTATCGGCCAGCGGTTCGGCGAACCACAGGTCCTCGCAGACCAGTACACCGACCGGCACGCCCTTCAGTTCGAACACGCAGCTGCCGCCGTCCGGATCGACATCGAAATAGCGGCGCTCATCGAACACCGCGTAGTTGGGCAGCTCGCGCTTGCGGTAAGTGTGCTCGACCTTGCCGTCGCGCAGCACGCTGGCCGCGTTGTAGACCACCGCGCCGGCTGCCTGGGGCCAACCGACCACGGCCGCGATCCCCGTGGTGGCCGCCGCGATGCGCTCCAGCGCCTGCTGGCAGTCGTACAGGAAGCCCGGGCGCAGCAGCAGATCCTCCGGCGGGTAGCCGCTGATGGCCAGCTCGGGGAACACCACCAGCTCGGCACCGTACTCATCGCGCGCCTCGGCGATCATCGCGATGATGTTGTCGGTGTTCTGCGCCACCGCGCCAACCGGGAAATCGAACTGCGCCAGGGCAATGCGGAGCGACGTCATGGGGTTCCAGCCTGTAGGTGTACTGCGCTCATTGTAGTGCCGGCCGCTGGCCGGCAACCACGCATTCGGCGGCAGCACGATGCGGCGCCGGCCAGCGGCCGGCACGACGTGGCGTGCGTACCGAACAACCGTGGGGACCTACCGGTCCCGGTGTTGCCTTGAACGCAGAAAGGCCGCCCGGAGGCGGCCTTTCTGTTTGATGCAGCCGACCAACGGTCGGCTCTACGGGCAGCCGACCAACGGTCGGCTCTACGGGCAGCCGACCAACGGTCGGCTCTACCTACGCGTCGGCCGCGGTGCGGCCGGCGTTTTATTTCACCAGCTTGGCGATGGCAGCGCCCAGGTCGCCCGGCGAACGGACGGTCACGACGCCAGCAGCTTCCATGGCAGCAAACTTGCCTTCGGCAGTGCCCTTGCCGCCCGATGCGATCGCACCGGCGTGGCCCATGCGCTTGCCGGCCGGAGCCGAGGCGCCCGCGATGAAACCGACGACCGGCTTCTTCACGTGGTTCTTGATGTACTCGGCACCGGCTTCTTCAGCGTCACCGCCGATTTCGCCGACCATGATGATGCCTTCGGTCTGCGGATCTTCGTTGAACAGCTTCAGGCAGTCGACGAAGTTCAGGCCGTTGATCGGGTCACCACCGATGCCGATGCAGGTGGACTGGCCCAGGCCGACTTCGGTGGTCTGCTTGACCGCTTCATAGGTCAGGGTGCCCGAACGCGACACGATGCCGATCTTGCCCGGCTGGTGGATGTGGCCCGGCATGATGCCGATCTTGCACTCACCCGGGGTGATGACGCCCGGGCAGTTCGGCCCGATCAGCACGGTGTCCGGATGCGAACGGGTCAGCACGTTCTTGACGCGCAGCATGTCCAGCACCGGGATGCCTTCGGTGATGCACACGATGACCTGGATGCCGGCAGCCGCCGCTTCCAGGATCGCATCAGCCGCGTACGGCGGCGGCACGTAGATGACCGAGGCATTGGCGCCGGTGCTCTGCACGGCGTCGGCAACGGTGTTGAAGACCGGCAGGTCGATGTGGGTGGTGCCGCCCTTGCCGGGGGTCACGCCGCCAACAACCTGGGTGCCGTACTCGATCATCTGAGTGGCGTGGAAGGTGCCCTGCTGGCCGGTGAAGCCCTGCACGATCACCTTGGTGTTCTTGTTAATCAAAACAGACATGGGAATTCCTTGGTGTCGGGATCAGGCGGCGTTCTTGACAGCTTCAACGATCTTCTTGGCGCCATCGTTGATGTTGTCAGCCGGGATGATGGCCATGCCGCTGTCGCGCAGCAGCTGCTTGCCTTCTTCCACGTTGGTGCCTTCCAGGCGCACCACGACCGGAACCTTGACGCCCACTTCCTTCACGGCCGCGATGATGCCTTCGGCAATCATGTCGCAGCGGACGATGCCGCCGAAGATGTTGACGAAGATGCCTTCGACCTTGTCCGAGGACAGGATCAGCTTGAAGGCTTCAATGACACGCTGCTTGTTCGCACCGCCGCCCACGTCCAGGAAGTTCGCCGGCTCGCCGCCGTTGAGCTTGATGACGTCCATGGTGGCCATGGCCAGGCCGGCGCCGTTGACCATGCAGCCGATGTTGCCGTCCATGGTGACGTAGTTGATGTCCAGCTCCGAAGCGATCACTTCGGTCGGATCTTCCTGGGTCTTGTCGCGCATGGCGACCAGGGCCTTCTGGCGGAACGCGGCGTTGTCGTCGCTGTCGAACTTGCCGTCCAGCGCGTACAGGTTGCCGTCGTCCAGGATGGCCAGCGGGTTGATTTCAACCAGGGCCAGGTCCTTTTCGTTGAACAGGCGGTACAGGTTCACCATGATGTTGGCGAACTGGCCGGCCTGCTTGGCGGTCAGGCCCAGCTTGAAGCCGAAATCACGGCCGTGGTAACCCTGCACGCCTTCAACGAAATCAACGTTGAGCGAGTGGATCAGCTCGGGGGTTTCAGCGGCGACCTGCTCGATCTCCACGCCGCCTTCCGAAGAGGCGATGTAGGTGATGGTCTTGGTGCCACGGTCAACCAGCACCGACAGGTACAGTTCCTTGACGATCTCGCCAGCGGTGGTCACCAGCACCAGGTTGACCGGCAGTTCAACGCCGGCGGTCTGGTAGGTGGCCATCTTGGTGCCGAGCATCTTGGCCGCAGCGGCCTTCACGTCGTCGGTGGTCTTGCAGAACTTGACGCCGCCAGCCTTGCCGCGGCCGCCAGCGTGGATCTGCGCCTTGACCATCCAAGGGCCCTGGCCCAGGGCGTTGGCAGCGTCAACCGCTTCGTCCGGGGTAGCCGCGACCTTGCCGGCCGGAACGGGAATGCCGTACTCGGCAAGCAGCTGTTTTGACTGGTATTCGTGGAAATTCATGCGTCACCGTGGGAATAGGAACGACCGCACGCATCTCCAAGGCTCCCTCACGGGGGCGCCGGTAAGGACCGCGGCGGGCCCACTATTGTGGACGACCCGGCGCGCAGGCGCAAAGAAGTCAGTGGCAAGACACCGGCCAGGCACCGTTTCCGGCGCAATTTCAGACAGTTGCGGCAGGTGCCGGAAACAGCCACCCGGGTCGCCCGCGGCACGCCCGCGCAGCCTGCAGGCACCCGCACGCGGTCCGGCCTTCACACACCCCGCCCCGGCCACCGGCCCCCAAACCCGGCCGGACCCCCTACACTGCCCCCATGCCAGAAGGGGAGTTCCGGCGTGTCACCCAGTGCTTCATTGATCGACCGCATCGAATCGATACCGCGGCGCGAGCTGTATTTCTTCGCGCTGTACCGCCTGCTGATGGCCACCGTCATCGGCGCGCTGCTGTTCAGCCCGCTGAGCGGCCTGGTAGGAACCGCCGACCATCCCCGGCTGGCGACGTTCGTGGCCAGCGGCTATCTGGCGGTGGCCGTGCTGGTGCTGCTGTTCGGCCGCAACGAGCGCTGGCTGCGCACCATCGTGGTGTGGAGCGTGGCTGCCGACATCATCGCCGCCACCCTGCTCGCCCATGCCCTGCCCGGGGCCAGCGCGGGCATCTCGATGTCGTTGCTGTTCAACGTCGCCGCCGCCGCGACGCTGCTCCCATTGAGCATGGGGCTGGGCCTGGCCGCGGCCGCCAGTGCCGCCACCGCCGGCGAGTATCTCTGGAAACAGATCGAAGGCGGCGACCCGACCCGCACGCTGGCCGAACTGGCCATGTTCGTCACCAGCTACCTGGCCATCGCCTTCATCAGTTACCAGGTCGGCAACCGCGCCCGCATGAACCAGCAACTGGCCAACCAGCGTGGCGATGAAGTGGCCAACCTGTTCCAGATCAACGAACTGATCATCCGCCGCATGCGCACCGGCGTGATCGTGGTGGACGGGGCCAACCGCATCACGCTGGCCAACGAAGCGGCCTCCACCCTGCTCGGCGATGCCGACGGCAACAGTGGCAGCGGCCGGCTGGAACTGGGCAGTGCCGCGCCCGAGCTGAGCCGCCGGCTGCTGCGCTGGCGCAATGGCTGGACCAATGAAGAGATGCCCCTGCAGCTCTCGCCGGACCAACCCGAAGTGCAGCCACGCTTCGCCCGCCTGCTGGCCGGCAGCGACCTCACCCTGGTGTTCCTGGATGACTCGACCGTGGTCTCGCGGCGTGCCGAGTCCTTGACCCTCTCGGCGATGGGACGCTTCTCGGCCAGCCTGGCCCATGAGATCCGCAACCCGCTGGCGGCGATCAACTACGCCGCGCAGCTGCTGGAGGAATCCACCGATATCGGCGACACCGACCGCCGCCTGCTGCAGATCATCAACCAGCAATGCCAGCGCACCAACGGCATCGTCGAAAGTGTGCTCGGGCTGGCGCGGCGCGAACGCGCCAACCCGGAGAACGTGGACCTGGCCGCGTTCGTGCGCCGCTTCGTACTGGAGTACAAGCAGGGCCTGTCGCTGGAAACCGACAGCGTGGAACCGATCATCAGCGAGACCTCGGTGCACGCGCTGGTCGACCCGCGCCACCTGCACCAGATCCTCACCGTGCTGGTCCACAACGCGCTCAAATACGGCCGCGTGGCCGATGAGCCGGCCCGCGTGCGGCTGCGCGTGGCGCGCCAGGAGCGCACCGCCATCATCGATGTGATGGACCGTGGCCCGGGCATTCCCGAGACGGTCGCCAGCCAGTTGTTCCGTCCCTTCTTCACCACCTCCGAGCACGGCACCGGGCTGGGCCTGTATATCGCCCGCGAGCTGTGCCGCGCCAACCAGGCACGGCTGGAGTACGTCTCGGTGCCTGCCGGTGGCGCCTGTTTCCGGCTCGTGCTGGCCGGCCCGCACACGATGATGGCCGGATGAGCGGCGCATACCCGGTCACCTCCGTCAAACATTTGTCGCCAATGACCGCCCTCGGCTATCTTCCTTCCTTATGAATGACACCCGCAGCGCCCTCGTCGTCGATGACGAGCGTGACATCCGCGAACTGCTGGTACTGACCCTGGGCCGCATGGGCCTGCGCATCAGCACCGCGGCCAACCTCGCCGAAGCCCGTGAACTGCTGGCCAGCAACCCGTACGACCTGTGCATCACCGACATGCGCCTGCCCGACGGCAACGGCATCGAGCTGGTCACCGAGATCGCGCAGCACTACCCGCGCACGCCGGTGGCGATGATCACCGCCTTCGGCAGCATGGACCTGGCGGTGGAAGCGTTGAAGGCCGGCGCCTTCGATTTCGTCAGCAAGCCGGTCGACATCTCGGTGCTGCGCGGCCTGGTCAAGCACGCGCTGGAACTCAACAACACCGAGCGCCCCGCCCCCGCACCGCTCGCGCCGGAACAGGCCGCACGCCTGCTCGGCGACTCACCTTCGATGGATGTGCTGCGCGCCACCATCGGCAAGGTCGCGCGCAGCCAGGCGCCGGTCTATATCCTTGGCGAATCCGGCGTCGGCAAGGAACTGGTCGCACGCACGATCCACGCGCAGAGCGCGCGCGCCCCCGGCGCCTTCGTGCCGGTCAACTGCGGCGCGATTCCGTCCGAACTGATGGAAAGCGAGTTCTTCGGGCACAAGAAGGGCAGCTTCAGCGGCGCCCATGCGGACAAGCCCGGCCTGTTCCAGGCCGCGCACGGCGGCACCCTGTTCCTGGATGAAGTGGCCGAGCTGCCCCTGCAGATGCAGGTCAAACTGCTGCGCGCGATCCAGGAGAAATCGATCCGTCCGGTCGGTGCCGCCACCGAAGTGCCAGTGGACGTACGCATCCTTTCCGCCACGCACAAGGACCTGGGCGAACTGGTTGAAGACGGCCGCTTCCGCCACGATCTGTACTACCGCATCAACGTGATCGAACTGCGCGTGCCACCGCTGCGCGAACGCCGCAGCGACCTGCCCGCGCTGGCCGCCTCGATCCTGGCCCGGCTGGCCCGCACCCACGGCCGCCCGACCCCGCTGCTGGCGCCCTCGGCGCTGGACGCCCTGGCCCAGTACCACTTCCCCGGCAACGTGCGCGAACTGGAGAACATCCTCGAGCGCGCCCTGGCCCTGGCCGAGGAAGACCGGATCGGTGCCAGCGACCTGCGCCTGCCCCAGCACGCGCCGCGCTTCGGCGCCGGCAGCGCGCCCGCCACCCAGGAAGAAGCCGTGGTCGACCTGCCGGCCGGCAACGGCGCCCTGCCCTCCTACATCGAGCAGATGGAGCGCACCGCGATCCAGAAGGCGCTGGAGGAGAACCGCTGGAACAAGACGCGTACCGCGGCCCAGCTGGGCATCACCTTCCGGGCGCTGCGCTACAAACTGAAAAAGCTCGGCATGGAGTAGCGCCACCCCATGGGTGGCGACCCAGCATCCGCCAGCCCAGAACCAGAAAGGCCCGCTTGCGCGGGCCTTTCCGTATCAGCCAACCGCGCTGATCAATCCTTGGTGACCCGGTTGATCTCCGCCAGACCGGTCACCCCGGCGGCGGCCTTGGCCAACGCGGACTGGCGCAGATCGTTCACCCCGGCCTGCTGCGCGGCCTCGGCGATCTGCAGCGCATTGCCACCGGCCAGCACGATCGTGGAGATCTCGTCGGTCATCGGCATCACCTGGTAGATACCGGTACGGCCCTTGTAGCCTTCGGTGCACTCATCGCAGCCGACCGGCTCGAAGAGCTTGATGCCCGCGTCCAGCTGGGCCTGGGTGAAGCCCTCGGCCAGCAGCGCGTTGGCCGGCAGCTCCACCGGGCGCTTGCAGTGGTTGCACAGCCGGCGCGCCAGGCGCTGGGCGATCACCAGGGTCACCGAGCTGGTGATGTTGTACGGCGCGATGCCCATGTTCATCAGGCGCGCGATGGTCTGCGGGGCATCGTTGGTATGCAGCGTGGAGAGCACCATGTGGCCCGTCTGCGCCGCCTTGATTGCAATCTCGGCCGTTTCCAGGTCGCGGATTTCGCCGACCATGATGATGTCCGGATCCTGGCGCAGGAACGAGCGCAGCGCCGCGGCGAACGTCATGCCGCGCTTGACGTTCTGCTGCACCTGGTTGACGCCGGGCAGGCGGATTTCCACCGGATCTTCGGCGGTGGAAATGTTGCGCGTCTCATCGTTGAGGATGCCCAGCGCGGTATACAGCGAAACGGTCTTGCCCGAGCCGGTCGGGCCGGTGACCAGCACCATGCCGTACGGCTTGTGGATCGCATCCAGGAACAGCTTCTGCTGCGCCGGCTCATACCCGAGCTTGTCGATGCCCAGTTTGGCAGCGCTGCCATCGAGGATACGCAGCACCACCTTCTCGCCGAACAGGGTCGGCAACGTACTGACGCGAAAGTCGATCTGGCGGGTCTTGGAGAGGTTGAGCTTGATGCGCCCATCCTGCGGCACGCGCTTCTCGGCGATATCCAGCTGCGCCATCACCTTCAGGCGCGCGGCGATGCGCTGGTTGAGCTTGACCGGGGCCTTGGCCACGTTCTTGAGCAGACCATCGATGCGCAGGCGCACGCGATAGTCGTCTTCGTAGGGTTCGAAATGGATATCCGAGGCGCCCTTGCGGATGGCGTCGATCAGGACCTTGTTGATGAATTTGACGACCGGGGTGTCATCGCCCTTGGCGTCGATCCCCGCATCGGTGGTACCGCCTTCCTCGTCGCCGGCCGAGACATCCAGGTCGCCCATGTCATCGTCGCCGCCGCCCAGCGCCGAGCCCAGGGTGTCCTGGCTGGTCTGCCACTGCTCCAGCGTGCGGCGGATCTGTTCCTCGTCCACCAGGATCGGCTCGACCACCAGGTTGGTGTGGAACTTGATCTCATCCAGCGAATGGGTCGGGTTGCTGGTGCCCACGAACAGCCTGCCACCGCGCTTGAACAGCGGCAGCACGTGGTGCTTGCGCAGCAACTCCTCGCTCACCAGCTTCATGGCGTTGTGGCTGCTGTCGAACGCCGACACGTCCAGCAGCGGCATGCCGAACTCCAGCGCGTTGGCCGCAGCCAGCTGCGCGGCGGTAACGAGCTTCTTCTCCGCGAACCACTGCGGCAGCGGCTGCCGGGCGGCGGTGGCGTCGGCCATGGCGGTGCGGGCGGCGGCCTCGTCCAGCGCGCCGTCCTGGACCAGGCGGCGGGCGATGCCGGTGATGCCGACGAGGTTGGCGGTGGCAGCGACAGTGTTCATGGGATGGGCTCGATCAGGTCGGATCTAGAGTAGCAACAGCGCGGCATGATGGTGCACAAACAGAAATGCCCGCGATTCCTCGCGGGCATTTTCTAAAACGCTAACAGTCATTCCGCTTTTCGCGGCATGAGCGCACTTACGGCGTAGCAGCGTTCAGGTTGTCGCACGGCTTGTTCGCGTATGGACCGGTGGACTTGGTTACCTTGCAGGTCCAAGTAATCGGCGCGGTGTCATTGGCCGGAGCAACCGGCTGAATCTCTACGCCGGCAGTCTTATCGTTGGACTCACCAACAAGCTTCAAATCACCCAAGGCGGCGCCGGCGGTGCAACCGGAAGCACCCGCACACAGGCTGGACGCTTCCGAAGCATAGTTTTCAGCGACCTTAATCTTCTCACCAGCCACCGCACCAATTGCTTGAGTAATCTTGGCGCGCGCGGTGTAGTTCTTGTACTGCGGCAGCGCGATGGCGGCCAGGATCGCGATGATCGCCACGACGATCATCAGTTCGATCAGGGTAAAGCCCTTCTGGTTCTTCATGTGTACATCCCCTAGAGATAGATAAGGTGTAGGGCACTGGGCCGTCGCCATGCCGGCAGGCCGGTTGAGCGGGGCGGGCGCCCTGTGCGGGTGGATCGAAGCAGGTTGCATGCCAACTGGACCAGCAATGCTCCCCAGCATTCCCCGGCGCAATGATGGCAGCAATCTTCCGGATTGGAACCCCCCGCGCAACAAATTGCGACGGACCCGGCAATGTGACCGGCCGCGTCACCTTCTGACCCAGCCGGTCCGGCCAACCCATCGCTTCGGGGCACCCCGTAGGACTGCCCAGCGCCAACGGAACCGGCTACCATGCCGCGAGATAGCCCGCCTGGGGATGGCGTGGCTGGGGAGCCAGAAAATGTCTGTCAGCCGTAGTGCGATCAAGAAAGAGCCCGTGGTCCGCAACACCATGGAGCTGCAACCGTTTGTCTGGGTGGGGACCGACAAACGCGGCGTCAAGATGAAAGGCGAGACGCCGGCCAAGAATGCCAATCTACTGCGCGCCGAACTGCGCCGCCAGGGCATCACGCCCAACGTGGTCAAGCCCAAGCCCAAGCCCCTGTTCGGGGCGGCCGGCAGTGCGATCAGCACCAAGGACATCGCCTTCTTCAGCCGCCAGATGGCGACGATGATGAAGTCCGGCGTGCCGATCGTCAGCTCGCTGGAGATCATCGGCAGCGGACATAAGAACCCGCGCATGCGCAAGATGGTGGAGAGCGTCCGCACCGATATCGAAGGCGGCTCCTCGCTGTACGAGGCGATCAGCAAGCACCCGGTGCAGTTCGACGAGCTCTACCGCAACCTGGTCCGGGCCGGCGAAGGCGCCGGTGTGCTGGAAACCGTGCTCGACACGGTGGCCAACTACAAAGAGAACATCGAGGCCCTGAAGGGCAAGATCAAGAAGGCCCTGTTCTACCCGGCCATGGTCATCGCGGTGGCCCTGATCGTCAGCGCGATCCTGCTGATCTTCGTGGTGCCGCAGTTCGAAGACGTGTTCAAGAGCTTCGGTGCGGACCTGCCCGCCTTCACCCAGCTGATCGTGGCCGCGTCCAGGTTCATGGTCGCGTGGTGGTGGCTCATTCTGCTCATCGTGATTGGCGGGATCGTGGGCTTCATCTTCGCCTACCGGCGATCTCCCTCGATGCAGCACGGCATGGACCGCTTCATCCTGAAGGTGCCGGTGATCGGCCAGATCATGCACAACAGCTCGATCGCCCGGTTCGCCCGGACCACGGCGGTGACCTTCAAGGCCGGCGTGCCGCTGGTGGAGGCACTCGGCATCGTGGCCGGCGCCACCGGCAACAAGATCTACGAGGAGGCCGTGCTGCGCATGCGCGACGACGTGTCCGTCGGCTACCCGGTCAACATGGCCATGAAGCAGGTCAACATCTTCCCGCACATGGTGGTGCAGATGACCGCCATCGGCGAAGAGGCCGGCGCCCTGGACACCATGCTGTTCAAGGTGGCCGAGTACTTCGAGCAGGAGGTCAACAATGCGGTCGATGCCTTGAGCAGCCTGCTCGAACCGATGATCATGGTCTTCATCGGTGTGGTCGTCGGCGGTATGGTGGTCGGCATGTACCTGCCCATCTTCAAACTCGCCTCCGTGGTTGGATAATCAATAAATGGCATTTCTCGACCAGCATCCCGGCCTCGGCTACCCCGCCGCGGTCGGGCTGGGGCTGCTCCTTGGCAGCTTCCTCAACGTCGTCATCCTGCGCCTGCCCAAGCGGCTGGAGTGGGAGTGGAAGCGCGATGCGCGCGAAGTGCTGGAAGAGCCGGACATCTACGAGCCACCACCACCGGGCATCGTGGTGGAGCCCTCGCACTGCCCGCACTGCAAGCACAAGCTGTCCTGGTACGAGAACATCCCGCTGTTCAGCTGGCTGGTCCTGCGCGGCAAGTGTCGCCATTGCCATGCCCCGATCTCGATCCAGTACCCGCTGGTGGAGCTGCTGACCGCCCTGCTGGTGGCCGCCAGCGTCTGGCAGTTCGGGTTCGGCTGGCAGGGCTTCGGCGCGATCGTGCTGAGCTGCTTCCTGGTGGCGCTGTCGGGTATCGACCTGCGCACCCAGCTGTTACCGGATCAATTGACCCTGCCCCTGATGTGGCTGGGCCTGATCGCGGCCAGCGACAACCTCTACATGCCCGCCAAACCGGCCCTGCTGGGTGCCTTGGCGGGGTATCTGTCGCTGTGGTCGGTGTGGTGGCTGTTCAAGCAGCTCACCGGCAAGGAAGGCATGGGCCACGGCGATTTCAAGCTGCTGGCCGCGCTGGGCGCCTGGTGTGGGCTCAAGGGCATCCTGCCGATCATCCTGCTGTCGTCCATCGTGGGCGCCATCGTCGGCTCGATCTGGCTGTACTCGCGCGGCCGCGACCGGGCCACGCCGATCCCCTTCGGGCCCTACCTGGCCATTGCCGGCTGGATCGTCTTCATGTGGGGCGAGCCGTTGATCAATGGCTACCTGAGCTACGCCGGCCTGCGTTGAGGGCCGCGCGATGAGCCGCTTCGTGATCGGGCTGACCGGCGGCATTGCCGCCGGCAAGAGCGAGGTCAGCCGCCGCTTCGAGGCGCTGGGCATCACCGTGGCCGACGCCGACCTGGCCGCACGCGCGGTGGTGGCGCCGGGCAGCGAGGGGTTGGCGCGGATCGCCGCCCACTTCGGAGACACCATCCTGCAGGCCGACGGCCAGCTGGACCGTGCCGCGCTACGGGCCCGCATCTTCGATTCCGCGCAGGCGCGCCAGGCGCTGGAGGCGATCACCCACCCGGCGATCCGCCAGCTGCTGCGCGAAACCTGCGAGCAGGCCGAGGGACCGTACACGATTGCCGCCATTCCCCTGCTCACCGAGGCTGGCGGCCGCCAGCAGTACCCCTGGCTGGACCGCATCCTGGTGGTGGACGTGCCGGTAGCCGTGCAGCATGCGCGGCTGATGCAGCGCGATGGCATCGATGCCGCGCTGGCCGATCGGATGATTGCCGCCCAGGCCAGCCGCGAGGCGCGCCTGGCGTTGGCCGACGACGTGGTGGTCAATGATGGGCACCCGGACCACCTGCAGGCGCATGTGGAGCGGCTGGATCGGGCCTATCGGGAGTTGGCGGCGCGATAGAACTGGGGGAGCCGACCAACGGTCGGCTCTACCGTTTCAGGCGGGGGAGAAGGTCAGCGTGGCGATGACGCCGCGCCCGGCGCCCGGCCGCACGTTGACCTGCCAGCCGTAGAGATCGCACAGGCGGCTGACGATGGACAGGCCGATACCCCCACCCTGCGAATGACCCGCATGCGTGCCGCGGTAGCCGCGCTGGAACAGCTTGGCCGCATCTTCCTCGCTCAGGCCGGGGCCGCTGTCGATCACTTCGACCGCGTTGTTGCCCACGCGCACGCGCACCGCGCCTTCCTTCGAGTACTTCACGGCATTGCCGATCAGGTTGCCCAACGCGACCGAGAGGGCCGATTCCGGTGCATCGATCACCAGGTCGTGGTTGCCTTCCAGGATCAGTTCGAGCGGCTTGCCGCCGAGCTGGGCGCGGTGAGAATCCAGCAGCTGCTCGGAGACCCGCGCGACATTGCTGCTGCCCTGCCCGCGCTCGTTGCGCGAGAGCAGCAGCAGCGCGCCAATCAGGTCGGTACATTGCTGCTCGGCGCGCTGGATGCGCTGCAGGCGCTGCAGCACCTTGGGATCGAGATCCGGGCGGGTCAGCAGCAGCTCCGTAGCACCGCGGATCACGGCCAGCGGCGTGCGCAGCTCATGGCTGACGTCGGCGTTGAACTCGCGGTCGCGCTGCACTACTTCGGTCAGCCGCGCGGAGTAGTCATCCAGCGCTTGGGCCAGCTGGCCCACTTCATCGTCCGGGAAGCGCGGTGCCAGCGGTTCGGGCTCACTGGTGCCACCGCGATACGCACGCAGGCGGGCGGCCAGATCGGAGACCGGCTTCATCACCTTGGAGGCGGACCACCAGCCCAGGACCAGGGACAGGGCGCTGAACACCAGCACGGAGAAGAACAGCGCGCGCTTGAGCTGCTCCTCGCCGCGGATGCTCTCGGTCATGTCATAGGCGAGGAAGAACCATGCATCCGGCGCTTTGCGGACGGCCAGCTTGTAGGAGAACGGTTCGTTGTGCTCGTCCACGCCGCTGAGCTTGTAATTGCCTGTGGCAAACGCCGCCCACTCCGGACGCTCTTCGCGCACGCGGTCGAACTTGTCGCTGGGATAGGCGAAAGCACGGATCTGCTGCACGGGGACGGCGGGATTGCGCCCCGGGCTCTCGTAGAACCGGCGCGCGAACTCATCGATGTTGCGGTTCATCACGTCTTCGACGAGCTGGTTCTCCACCCGGGCCCGCGCCCAGTTGGTGGCAAACGCAAACAGCGTGGTCAGGCAGAAGCCCAACAGCACGAACGAGACGATGATGCGGCTGCGCAGCCGCCGCCGATATGGCGCGCGGCGACGCTCCCCCTTCCCCGTCACCGGATCAGGCTTCCGGCGCGGCGATGCGGTATCCGATGCCATGGCGGGTCTGGATCATCGGGACTTCGAAGGGCTTGTCGACCACGGCGCGCAGGCCGTGGATGTGCACGCGCAGGGAATCCGAATCCGGCAGCTCTTCGCCCCAGACGCGGGTTTCCAGTTCCTGGCGGGTGACGACGGCCGGGGAGGCTTCCATCAGCGCCTGCAGGATCTTCAGCGCGGTCGGGTTGAGCTGCAGCAGCTTGCCCTGGCGGCGCACTTCCAGCGTGTCCAGGTTGTATTCCAGATCGCCGGTTTCCAGCACGCGGGTCTGCACGCCCTTGCCGCGACGCGACAGGGCGTTCAGACGCACCTCGACTTCCTGCAGCGCGAACGGCTTGATCAGGTAGTCGTCGGCGCCGGAGTCGAAGCCGGCCAGCTTGTTGTCCAGCGAATCGCGGGCCGTCAGCATCAGCACCGGGGTCTGCTTGCGCGCCTCGTTGCGGAGCTTGCGACAGACCTCGATCCCGTCCATGCCGGGCAGGTTGAGGTCCAGCACGATCGCGTCGAACTCATGGACGACCGCCAGGTGCAGGCCGGTGACGCCATCGGCGGCGAAGTCGACGGTGTGACCGCGGTCTTCGAGGTAATCGCCGAGGTTGGCGGCAATGTCGCTGTTGTCTTCGATGACGAGAATTCGCACTGGGACCTCTGATTCGTGGGGGTTCAACGGAAAGAACGGAGCCGCAGGGCAGCGATGGGAACGGGACTGCGCGACCTCACGCTGACCATACAGCGTCGATTCTTAACATTAGACACCGTCGAATGCTGGCGCAGCGTCAAAACCCAGCGGCGATCACCTGGCATCTTTGGGTTCGGAAATCCGAAGCTCGCGCTTCATCTGCCGGGCGTCTTCCGTCGCCTGGCGGCGCTGGGCCACCGTCATGCAGGTGCGCTGGGGGCGGTTGCTGCCGATCGGACGTTCGCTGCGGCAGACCATGCGACTGTCTTCCTTGGCGTTGGTCATCAAGGTATTGACCACTTCCTGGTCGTTGAAGACCTCTACTTTCTGCGGCGGGGTGAGCTGATCGAATCGCTCACGGCCCGCCATCCTGGTGCGGATACGGTCCAGAGCGGCCTGGACGCGGCTCTTGTCGGCCACGCTCAGCTCACTGTAATCCTCACTGTGCAGCGCGCGCTCGACCTTGGCCAGCTGCTCGGCAACCGGCGCATCGTCGGCAAGCGCCATCGCGGCCTCATCGGGGTTCGCCGGCGGCTTGGCATGGGCACCCAGCGAAAGACAGCCGAGCAGCGCGACAGCGATGATTCGATGCATCTGTGACATCTGCGACTTCCTTATCCACATGAATGAACACCAACTCTACGAGGATGCACTGGGCCCGACAAGTTACTCATGGCAGGGGCCGCAGGCCCTGCGCGGGCAGAAAAAGGCCCGGACAGACGAAGCTGGCCGGGCCTGAAGGTGTTTCCCGATTACCGATCCTGCTGAGGAGGGCAGAGCTGCGGTTCGACAGAGCCTACGCCGGGGTCGATTAAACCGATGTTAAGACCTCGAGCGGCATTGAAATACCCGGTCAACCCTTTGTATTTGCGGGCTTTTTCAGCGAAGCGACGTGATCAATGATGCGCCCGGCCAGGTCGGCCTGGCAGATCGCCTCGATCCCCTCCAGGCCGGGGGTGGAGTTGACCTCCAGCACCAGCGGGCCGCGGCTGGAGCGGATCAGATCCACGCCGGCCACGCCCAACCCGAGCGCCTTGGCCGAGCGCACCGCCACCAGCTGCTCGGCCCGGCTGGCCTTGGCGGCGCGGGCGCTGCCGCCGGCATGCAGGTTGGAGCGGAAATCTCCCTCAGGCGCCTGCCGCTGCATCGCCCCGACCACCTGATCACCCACCACCAGGCAGCGCAGGTCGGCGCCCTGCGCCTCGCCGATGAACTCCTGCATCAGGAAGTTGGCGTAGAGCCCGCGCAGCGCCTCCACGATGCCGCGTGAGGCGCTGGCCTTCTCGGTCAGGATCACGCCACGGCCCTGGGTACCCTCGTTGAGCTTCACCACGTGCGGCGGCGGGCCGAGCATCGAGAGCAGATCGACGGTGTCGTCCGGGTTGTCGCCGAACACCGTGACCGGCATGTCGATGCCCTTGGAGGCCAGGATCTGGTGCGCGCGCAGCTTGTCCCGCGCGCGCAGGATCGCGTCGGAGGGGTTGGGCGTGCGGGCGCCCATCATCTCGAACTGGCGCAGCACGGCCGTCCCGTAGCGGGTGACCGAAGCTCCGATGCGCGGGATCACCGCGTCCACCCCGGTGATCGGCCGGCCCTTGTAATGCATGGTGAAACCATCCGCGGCGATGCGCATGTAACAGCGCAACGGATCGAGGATGCGCACGGTATGGCCCCGCGCACGGGCGGCCTCCACCAGGCGACGCGTGGAGTACAGCTTGCTGTTGCGGGACAGGATGGCGAGTTTCATCGCGGCGCAGGGGCTGGAAAGCGCGAAGCATAGCGCGTGGCGTGTAGGCCGCGATGACGGACCCCGCTCGCGATCCAGCTGCCCGCATCCGGCACTTTCCCGCTGTTAATGGGCTGAGTGCACGCCGCGAGACCGGGGCGCCGTCTTCAACTATCAAGCAGAGCAGTGCCGTACGAGTTGTCTACAGCGCAAAGCCAGTTGCCGTCCGGTTCCCGACGAAACACGTAGGTGGCCCGGCGAACCGTCGAGATCGGAGCGCCCTCTTCATCGGTGGTATCCAGCCAGGTTTCCATGACAACCAGCGCCGTTTCTCCGCCCTCAATCACTTCCATCTTGCCTTGGCGGACCTTCAGTGTGCCGTCGAAGTAAGAAGAGATTGCCTCGAATGCGCTTTTGATCTGGTCCTTGCCCCTGGCGTACATGCCCGGCTTCACCACCAGGGTGGCGTCATCTGTGTAGAACCGCATCAGGCCATCGAAGTCCTTCGCCGATATGGATCGGTCTGCGGCTTCGATAAGGGTCTTCAGGGGATGATCGGACATTCTTGACTCCAAAAATGGCCGCGGCGGAAAAACAAAACCCGCCTCGCGGCGGGTTGCGTTGTCTGAAACAAGACGCGCTCTACCCACCCTTATGGAGGGTGGCAATAATCAACGTGCGGGCGCGTACAAGTGGCATGCAGTGACCGTATCACTGGCGTCGAAAACTGGCAAACCCGCCAGCAAGCCCCAGCTGAAGGCCGGATCGAGACATAGGCCTGACCTGAGCACGAAAATTGCGGAGGGGATCGGAGGGTGCGGAGCGGCCGGCATCCCCAAAAGCACAGGAGGACATGGAGCGGGTGAAGGGAATCGAACCCTCGTCAGTAGCTTGGGAAGCTACAGCTCTACCATTGAGCTACACCCGCACGGCGCGGCGTAAGTCTATTCGGGCGGGGCCCTCAAACGCAACGGGCGGCACTGGGCCGCCCGTTGTTTCACGCTTTCCGGCGCCGTGCGCGGCGCCCGCGAACGGGCACTGCGCACGTTGGATCAGAAGCTGCCGCCGAAGCTGGCGAACAGCGACACGTCACGTGCACGCTTCTGCATCGTGGTGGTGCTCATGCCGATGTTGCTGCTCAGGCCCCACAGGTTCAGGCGCGCACCCAGCACGGCGGTGGCGTAGTTCTTGTCGAACTCGAGGCCCGGCACCTTGTACATGCCCACGTCCGGCATGGACTGCAGCCAGGCGCTGGCCTGTTTGGTGTCCTCGAACTCATGATCGTAGGTGACCTGCACATACGGCTTGACGTTGCCGCCGTCGAAGCGGGCCTGCCAGCCGACGCGGCCGACGGTGGAATCCGTGTCCTGGTCGCCATAGCCCAGCGCCGAGGCGCTCGGGTTGGACTCGGTGTAGCCGTCCAGCTTGACCTTCTGCCAGATCACCGCGGCGACCGGACCGTGGCGGAAGCCGCCCTCGGTGCCGAACTCGTAGCCGGCGTTCAACGCGGCGGTCAGGTTGCTGCCTTCCGGCGAGCCCTTGTGGATACGCGTGGCCGGGCCGAGCTGCAGCTTGCGGGTCACGTCGTAATCCAGCCAGCTGTAGCTGAGCTGGCCGTTGACCCAGGCGCGGTCGCCGTACCAGCCGGCGAACAGGCCCAGCGTGGTGTCGGACTGGGTGAAGTCACCCTTGTTGTTGCCGAAATCGGCGTCCATGCGGCCATAGCCGGCGAAGCCGCCGACAACCATGCCGTCACGCGCCCAATCCACACCGAACAGGCCGGCCGGGGCCATGCCGTCGTACAGATCGGCGTGGGCGTAGCGCTGCATGTCACCGCGCAGGTTGCCCCACCAGCTCAGGCCGTCGGCCGGACGGCCATCGACGTGCCAGCTGACCTGGTCGGCGCGCGAGCGGCCGATGGTCTGCGCCGAGTGGGTCAGGACCTGCTGGTTGCGCGGGGCCTCCAGGATAGACAGGGTGTACTGGCCCAGCATCTCGTGGGTGGCGGTGGTCGGGTGCACGCCGTCGGCGAACACGTAGCTGTTGGCAGCGTCCGGGGTGGCGTAGCTGGTCGGGTTGCAGGTCAGCGACGACGCCGTGGTGCAGGCCGGGCTGGTCACGTTGACGAAGCCGTACTGGCCCGGGTTGGCGACGATTTCCTGCAGGATGTGGAAGGTGTCGACCGGGATCACCTGCAGGCCGGCGGCTTTCAGGCCACCGAACAGGGCGTCGTTGTACGCCTTGGCCAGCGCGGTGCCGGCAGCCATGCCGGCCGGGCCACCGGCACGGGCGCCCGGGGTCAGGCCGACGTCCGGAATGGTCGGCACCACGATGTATTCGGCGCCAGCGCCCTTCAGGGTGCCGACGATGCCGACCTGGTCGCGCACCGCATTGGTCAGCGTGGAGACCAGCGGCGCGCCGGCCTGGATCGCGAACAGATCATTCGCGCCGCCCCACACGGTGTACAGCGCGTTCGGATCGGCCTTGCCGCCGTTGGCCGCCAGGTACTGCGCGGTCTGGGTCTTGAGCGAGTACACCGGGATGGCCGGGGTACCGGCAGCCAGCACCTGGCTGGTGTCCACGCCGACGCGGGCGCCGCCGATGGCGTAGTTGTCACCGTTCTGGCCGTTGCCGTGGGCCGCACCGTTGGTGCCGTAGTAGTTGGCCACGTGCTGGGCCCAGGTCCAGCCCGGGTTGGTGGTGAACTGGCCGGTCACCGGCTGCACCGAGGCGGGCAGCAGCGGACGGAAGTAGCCGGCATCGGTCAGGCTGTCGCCGATGAAGACGGTCTTGGTATACGGCGACTGCGCCATGGCCGGCGCTGCCGCCAGGGCAATGGCCACGGCCATGAGGGAACGGATCGGGCGTTTGCTGAGCAACATGGAAACTCCTTGCAGGTGGGGAAGACGGCGGGACGTACGCCGGCGCACGGTGCCATGTTTCCACTGCACCCGGCCCGCATCACGCTGCGCTGCCGCATGAACGCCCCAGCCCCGCCGCCCGGCCATCGTTGGCCTGGCGCTCGCGGCACTGTTGACGCGCGGCGCACAGGGTACGCACTGACGGGTGATTGAAGGACAATAGCGTCATGAACATCCAGCTCAACGGCGAGAACCGCCAGCTTCCGCACACCGCCACTGTCCACGACCTGCTGCGCAGCGAGGACCTGCTGGAGCGCCGCGTCGCGGTCGAAGTCAATGGCGAGATCGTCACCCGCAGCCAGCACGCCAGCCACTCCCTGCGCGATGGCGACGTGGTGGAGATCGTGCATGCGCTGGGCGGTGGTTGAGGCAGCATCGTGACGCGCGATAGGCGATAATTCGGGGCATGAACGCACCTGTCCCCACTGATTCGCTGGTGATCGCCGGCAAGACCTATGCTTCCCGCCTGCTCACCGGCACCGGCAAGTTCAAGGATCTGGAAGAAACCCGCCTGGCCACCGAGGCCGCTGGCGCCCGGATCGTCACCGTGGCGATCCGCCGCACCAACATCGGGCAGAACCCGGGCGAGCCGAACCTGCTCGACGTGCTGCCGCCGGACCGTTACACCATCCTGCCCAACACCGCCGGCTGCTACACCGCCGAGGACGCCGTGCGCACCTGCCGGCTGGCCCGCGAGCTGCTGGACGGCCACAACCTGACCAAGCTGGAAGTGCTGGGCGACCAGAAGAGCCTGTACCCGGATGTGGTGCAGACCCTCAAGGCGGCCGAGCAGCTGGTCAAGGATGGCTTCGAGGTGATGGTCTATACCTCCGATGATCCGATCCTGGCCAAGCGCCTGGAAGAGATCGGCTGCGCCGCGGTGATGCCGCTGGCCGCGCCGATCGGCTCGGGCCTGGGCATCCAGAACAAGTACAACCTGCTGCAGATCATCGAAGACGCCAAGGTGCCGATCATCGTCGATGCCGGCGTGGGCACGGCCTCCGATGCGGCGATCGCAATGGAGCTGGGCTGCGATGGCGTGCTGATGAACACCGCCATCGCCGGTGCACGCAACCCGGTGCTGATGGCCAGCGCGATGCGCAAGGCCGTGGAAGCCGGCCGCGAGGCTTTCCTGGCCGGCCGCATTCCGCGCAAGCGCTACGCCAGTGCGTCCTCGCCGATCGACGGGTTGATCGGCTGATGACCAATCCTTTCGACAGCGCCGGTGCCAAGGCACCGCCCAAGCCCTTCACCATCACCGAAGGCCGCCGCGAGGTCCGCAGTTTCGTGCTGCGCCAGGGCCGCTTCACCCCCGCCCAGCAGCGTGCGTTCGACGACCGCTGGCCGCGTTTCGGGCTGGACTTCACCGGTGAGCCGCGCGATCTGGATGCCACCTTCGGGCGCGATGCGCACAAGGTACTGGAGATCGGTTTCGGCAACGGCGCGGCGCTGCGTTTCGCCGCCCAGCAGGACCCGAGTCGCGATTACATCGGCCTGGAGGTCCACGCGCCCGGCGTCGGCCGCCTGCTCAACGCCCTGGCCGACGACAACGCCGACCACGTGCGCCTGTACCACCACGATGCCGTGGAAGTACTGGAAAAGGAAATCGCCGATGGCGCGCTGGATGAAGTGCGCATCTATTTCCCGGACCCGTGGCACAAGAAGCGCCACAACAAGCGCCGCCTGATCCAGCCCGGCTTTGCCGCGCTGCTGGTACGCAAGCTGCGCATCGGTGGCCGCCTGCACTGCGCCACGGATTGGGAAGACTATGCCGAGCAGATGTGGGAGGTGCTCGACGCCACCGCCGGGCTGACCAACCGGGCCGGCCCGCGTGGGCAGGTGGAGCGGCCGGAATGGCGCCCGCAGACCCATTTCGAAACCCGTGGCCAGAAGCTCGGCCATGGTGTGTGGGACCTGTTGTACGACCGCACCTGATCCGACTAGGAACCGCGCCACCCCATGGATACCGCGCTGACGCTGACTACCGACATGAAGCTCGTCCTGGGGCTGGTCGGCTTCACGATGGCGATGTTCCTGTTCGAGCGCATCCGCGCCGATGTGGTGGCGCTGGTGGTGCTGGTGGTGCTCGGCGTCACCGGCCTGATCGCCCCGGAAGAAATCTTCGGGGGCTTCTCCGGTAACGCGGTGATGAGCATCATCGCCACCACCATCCTCGGCGCGGGCCTGGACCGCACCGGGGCGTTGAACCGGTTGGCGGCGTGGCTGCTGCGGCGCGGGCATGGCGTGGAGACGCGCCTGCTGATGATGACCACCGCGATCGCCGGCTTGAACTCCTCGTTCATGCAGAACCCCTCGGTGATGGCGCTGTACCTGCCGGTCGCCTCGCGCCTGGCCGCGCGCACCGGGCTGACCCTGCAGCGCCTGCTGCTGCCGATCGCCGCGGCCATCGTGATGGGCGGCGCACTGACCATGGTCGGCAACTCGCCGCTGATCCTGCTCAACGACCTGCTGGCCTCGGCCAACAACAACCTGCCCTCCGGCCTGGCCACCATCGAACCGCTGCGCATGTTCGCGCCGCTGCCGATCGGCGTGGCGCTGCTGATCGCCTCGCTGCTGTACTTCCGCTACTTCGGCGACCGCAAGCTGGTCGAGGAAGAGACGCTGGCCAACGATGGCGTCACCCCGTCGCGCACGGAAAGCTACTTCGCCAAGACCTACGGCATCGAAGGCGATGTGTTCGAGCTGGTGGTCACTGCCGAAAGCCCGCTGGTCGGCATGACCCTGGGCGAAGCGGAGAACGTGCACGACGCGCCGCTGCTGCTGGCACTCAAGACCGGCAACGACACCCGCCTGGCGCCGCCGGCGGAGATGCGCATCTGGGTGGGCAGCGTGCTCGGCGTGATGGGCGCGCGCCAGCAGGTCAGCGATTTCGCGCAGAACCAGTTCCTGCGGATGTCCTCGCGGCTCAAGCACCTGGGCGATCTGTTCAACCCGAGCCGCGCCGGCATTTCCGAAGCGGTGGTGCCGCCGACCTCCGATGTGATCGGCAAGAGCGCCTCGGACCTGCGCCTGCGCAAGCAGCGCGGCATCAGCCTGCTGGCGATCAACCGCGACAAGCAGGTGATCCGCGAGGACGTGCGCAACGTGGCGCTGCGCGCCGGTGACATGCTGGTCTTCCACAGCATCTGGACCGACCTGGCGCAGGCGGCCAAGAGCCGCGACTTCGTGGTGGTCACCGACTACCCCAAGGGCGAGCAGCGCCCGCACAAGTTCAAGATCGCGATGAGCATTTTCGCCATCACCATCCTGATCGCGCTGACCTCCAAGCTGCCGGTGGCGCTGACCCTGATGACCGGCGTGGCCGGCATGCTGCTGACCGGCGTGCTGCGCATGGATGAGGCCTATGCCTCGATCAACTGGAAGACGGTGTTCATGATGGCCGGGCTGATTCCGCTCGGCTGGGCGATGGACAGCAGTGGCGCGGCGGCGTGGATCGCCGGCCACACCATCGACCGCCTGCCGACCGGCATCCCGGTCTGGGTGCTGGAGATCGCGCTGGCGTTGTTGACCACGATGTTCTCGCTGGTGATCAGCCATGTGGGCGCGACGATCGTGATGGTGCCCATCGCGGTGAACCTGGCGCTGGCGGCCGGGGGCAGCCCGACCGCGTTCGCGCTGATCGTGGCGTTGTCGGCCTCCAACAATCTGATGACGGCCTCCAACCCGGTGATTTCGATGATCACCGGCCCGGCCAATTACACCCCGCGCGAGCTGTGGCGCGTCGGCGCCCCGCTGTCGTTGATCTATACGGTGGTGGTGGTGCTGATGATCAACCTGATGTTCTAGGGAGTGCCGGCCGCTGGCCGGCTCTCGCAATGCACCGGGTAGTGCCGGCCGCTGGCCGGCTCCCGCAATGCACCGGGTAGTGCCGGCCGTCAGATAATGAGTGGCCGGCCGTTCATCGTCATCCCAACCAGACCTGCCCATCGCGCACCTGCACGGGCACCGCGCGCAGGCGATCACCGCGGCACGGTCCGGCCACGCAGTCGCCGTTGTCCAGGGAGAACGAGGCCCCGTGTGCCGCGCAAACGAGGTGGCCTTCCCTGCTTTTCAGGAACTGACCCGGGGCCCAGTCCAGCCGGCGGCCGGCGTGCGGGCAGATGTTCAGCCACGCGCGCACCTGGTCGCCCTGGCGGTACAGCACCACCGATTCGCTGTCGCCCTCGATGCTGGCGTCGACCTCGGCAAAACCCCCGTCGGCAATGGCCTGCAGGGTGATCAGGGCGGTGGCGGTGGTCTCGGGCGGGGACATGGCATCCAGCAGCAGGCAACGGAAACCGTAGTGTCTCACGCGCTCATGTCACTGGCTCCCGGATGAATACAAGTCATTGATTTGCAATGTGTGCGGGGTACGTTTAACGCTTTTTTCACTCAGTCACAAAGGCCAGCACGGATACTCATCCACTGCTGACCTCAGCCAAAAAAGAGTGCCATGTACAGCCGCATCTTCCAGTTCAACCAGTTCCGCACCCTGTTCGCGCCGCGCAAGCCGCGCCACCCGCTGGTGCGCGTCGCGGTCGGTCTGTTGGGCCTGGCGATCCTGGCCGCGCTGGTGTTCGTTGGTGTATTCGTGGGCGCGGCGATGATCATCGCCGGCCTGGCATGGAAGCTGCTCGCCCAGCGCAAGAATGCGCGCACCGCTCCGTCGCAGGTCGTGGACGGTGAATACCGCGTGGTCCGCAAGCAGGCCTTGCCGATGTCGCGTTGATCGACGCGCTTCCCTCCTGATGACGGCCGCGCCCTGCGCGGCCGTTTCTGTTTGTGGGAGCAGGAAAACGCTCTAGACTGCGGCGAAACCTCTCCACAGGACGCGCGCATGACCGATGTAATCCCCACGCCCGAGCAGCCCCGCATTCCGGTCGCCGGCGGCGGTACTTTCCCGGTGCGCCGGATCTACTGTGTGGGCCGCAACTTCGCCGATCACGCGCGCGAAATGGGCGCGGCCGTGCCCGCCGCCGATGATCGCGGCCGCCCGATGTTCTTCAGCAAGCCGGCCGATGCGATCGTGGTCGGGCATGACGATGTGATCCCCTACCCGCTCGCCACCCAGGACCTGCACCACGAAGTGGAGCTGGTGGTGGCGATCGGCAAGGACGCGCCTGCCGGTGAACTGCCGGTCGACCAGGCCGAAGCGCTGGTGTTCGGTTACGGCGTCGGCCTGGACCTGACCCGCCGCGATCTGCAGGCGCAGGCCAAAGCCAAGGGCCACCCGTGGGACCCGGCCAAGGGCTTCGATCAGTCCGCCCCGGTGAGCGAGCTGGTGCCGGCCGGCGAAGTCGGCGATCTGGCCGCGCTCAACCTCTCGCTGGAGATCAATGGCGAAGTGCGCCAGCAGTCGCTGCTGGACCAGATGATCTGGAACGTGCCGGAAATCCTGCACGAGCTCTCCAAGCTGTGGGCGCTGCGCGCGGGCGATCTGGTCTTCATGGGGACGCCTTCGGGCGTGGCCGCGTTGAAGCCCGGCGACCGTTTCAGCGCACGTCTGGAAAACGTGGCCGAGCGCCACGGCATCATCGCCGGATGACAATGGCTGCGTTACGCTGCGGCGTCATTTGATTCCCCCACTACGACAGGAGAGCCCGATGGGTGTACTGACTGAGTTCAAAGAATTCGCCATGCGTGGCAACGTCATCGACCTGGCGGTCGGTGTGGTCATCGGTGCGGCGTTCGGCAAGATCGTCACCGCGCTGGTGGACAAGATCATCATGCCGCCGCTGGGCTGGGTGATCGGCCGCGTGGACTTCTCCGAACTGGCGTGGACCCTGGCCCCGGCGCGCATTGCGCCCGATGGCAAAGAGATCCCGGCGGTGGTGATCGGCTACGGCGACTTCCTCAATACCGTGGTGCAGTTCGTGATCGTGGCCTTTGCGATCTTCATGGTCGTGAAGTTCATCAACCGCCTGGCCCGCAAGAAGCAGGCCGAGCCGGCCGCCCCGGCGGCACCGAGCGAAGAAGTGCTGCTGCTGCGCGAGATCCGCGACAACCTCAAGCAGTAAGACCCCCCCCCGGTAGTGCCGGCCTGAAAACCCCGCTCCGGCGGGGTTTTCGCGTTTGGAAAACAGCATTCGCCGGAGCATGACCTCCCGCCCATGTACGCGCCGGACAGACTGGTAAGCTCGGACGCTTCCGCCCCGTTTCCCGGAGTTCGTCCCATGCGTCGCCGCGTCCTTGCCATCGCATCTTCCCTCGCCCTGCTGGCCGCGCCCGCGTTCGCGGCGACCGGTATCACCACGCTGCCGCCGACGTCGCTGGCCACCGCCGCCGAGCTGCGCGAGCAGGCCCTCAAGGACGACACCGGCTGGAAGGTGGTCGAATCGCTCACCACCGAGATCGGCCCGCGCATCGCCGGCAGTGAAGCCGACGCACGCGCCGTGGCCTGGGCGGTGGCCAAGTTCAAGTCGCTGGGCTTCGACAAGGTCTGGACCGAGCCGGTCACCTTCCCCAAGTGGGAGCGCCGCAGTGAGCACGCCGAAGTGATCGGCAAGCATGCCCAGCCGCTGACGGTCACCGCCCTGGGCGGCAGCCCGGGCGGCACGGTGGAGGCCGACGTCGTGCGCTTCGCCGATCTGGCCGCGCTGCAGGCCGCGCCGGAGGGTTCGCTGAAGGGCAAGATCGCCTTCGTCGATTACCAGATGACCGCCTACCGCGATGGCCGCGACTACGGCAACGGTGGCGCCGTGCGCAGCAAGGGCCCGTCCGAGGCGATCCGCAAGGGTGCGATCGGCTTCGTGATGCGCTCGGCAGGCACCGATTCGCACCGCGTGCCGCACACCGGCATCACCCGCTTCGATGACGGCCTGACCCCGGTGCCGGCCGCCGCGCTGTCGGTGCCCGATGCCAACCAGCTGGCGCGCCTGGTCGCGCTCGGCAGCACCACGCTGAAGCTGAGCCTGGATTGCGGTTGGGATGGTACGGCCACGTCGCACAACGTGATCGGCGAGATCACCGGGCGCAGCCTGCCCAAGGAAGTGGTGGTGATCGGCGGTCACCTCGACTCCTGGGACCTGGGCACCGGCGCGGTGGATGATGGGGCCGGCGTGGGCATCACCATGGCCGCTGGCCATCTGATCGGCCAGCTCAAGCAGGCGCCCAAGCGCACCATCCGCGTGGTCGCGTTCGCCAACGAGGAGCAGGGCCTGTACGGCGGCAAGGCCTACGCCGAGGCACATGCCAAGGACGTGGTGCGGCACCAGCTGGCCGCCGAAAGCGATTTCGGTGCCGGCCGCATCTATGCCTTCAACACCGGCTCGCCGAACCCGGCCAATTCGCGCGAGGCCACCCGCCAGATCGCCGAGGTGCTCAAGCCGCTGGGCATCGAGTACGCCGCCGACAAGGGCGGCCCGGGCCCGGACGTAGGTCCGCTGGCGGCCAAGGGCGGCGCGTGGGCATGGCTGGCGCAGGACGGCAGCGACTACTTCCACCTGCACCACACCGCCGACGACACGCTGGACAAGATCGACCCGGCGGCGCTGGCGCAGAACGTCGCCGCCTACACGGTGTTCGCGTATCTGGCCGCCGAGGCCGACGGCAGTTTCGGCAGCGAAGCCAAGCCGACCACGCCGCCGAACGAGTAATCCCGACACGCAGGCGGCAGGTACCGACCGTGGGTCGGTACAAAAAAAAACCCGGTCGCAATGCGACCGGGCTACCGGGATTCGTCACACCCCACGCGGTGAGCGCCGTACTACTTTCACGGTCCGGAGAAACGGACCGTCGCACTGCGTGGATGTCTCTCCTCATCTACGCAGCACAACGTCCACCCCGCACTGTGCTCAGTTCTCACGTCGAGCGCTATGCGGAAAATCCGAATCGGATGTAGTCACGACGCGTTCGGTGAAACCGATCACACCGCGGGTCCGGCGCAACGCGCCGTTCCCGACAAACGCACACCTTCCGATCAGCGCGAGCGGCTGCCGTACCAGTGCGCCAACAACACCGCCGTCGCCGAAGCGACGTTGAGGCTTTCCACGGCACCGGACCCGGGAATGGACACCTGCAGATCGCAGTCGTCGGCCAGATCGCGGTCCATGCCCTCGCCCTCGGCACCCATCACATAGACCAGGCGTTGCGGCAGTTCCGTGGCGAACAGGTCCTTGCCTCCCTCCACCAGCGTTGCCGCCAGGCCGATGCCGGCCGCGCGCAGCTGCGCCATCGCTTCGGGCAGTTCCGGCAGACGCACCAGCGGCACCGACTCGGCGCCGCCTTCGGCCACGCGCGCGGCCGCGCCGGACAATGCCAGAGTGGACCCCGGCGGCAGCAGCAGCCCGGCCACACCGAAATGCGCCGCCGAGCGCAGGATCGCGCCGAAGTTGTGCGGGTTGCCTACGCCATCCAGCCACAGCGCCAGCACCGGCGCGCCGGCCGGCAACGTGGCCAGCCATTCGTCCAGCTCCAGCATCGGCGCACGCAGCACGTCAGCCACCAGGCCCTCGTGGTGGGTGGTCGCGGCGAGCTTGTTCAGATCGCCGTCTTCCACCACACGGTAACCGACGCGGTTGGCCACGCACCATTTCAGCACCGGCTGCATGCGCGGGATCAGCGACTCGGTCAGGTACAGCTTGCGCAGCGCCTGCGGGCGATGCTCGAACAGTGCCTGCACGGCATTCCAGCCGTACAGGCGCAGCTCGTCGTTGCCGCGGCCGGGCGGCGGCGGCGTGCCACCTTCGCGCGGCGGCAACGGCGTGGCGCGCGGCGGCCGCGAGGACGGACGGCGCGCATTCTTCCAGGGATCATTCACTACGGGACAGCTCCAGCTTGCGTTGACGCCAGAAATCGGCGTTCTTGATGCCAAGTGCATCGGGGTCGAAGGTCGGATCCAGGCCGAGCTTCTTTTGACGTTCGTAGTCGCGCAGGGCCAGCATCGCCGGCTTCTGCACGATCAGGATCGCGATGATGTTCAACCACGCCATCAGGCCGACGCCGATGTCGCCCAGCGCCCAGGCCATGCCGGCATTGTGGAAGGCACCGAAGATCACCATGCCGATGATGCCCAGGCGCAGCAGCAGGACGGTCAGCGGGCGCTTGGCGTTGTTGTTGACGTAGGTCAGGTTGGTCTCGGCCATGTAGTAATAGGCCATGATCGTGGTGAAGGCGAAGAAGAAGATCGCGATCGCCACAAAGGCCGCGCCGAAGCCCGGGATGACGGTTTCCACCGCCGCCTGGGCGTAACCCGCGCCTTCAGCGACACCGGCCAGGCCGGCGAACACGGGCGCGCCGCCCGGGACCGGGGAATACACGTTGTAGGTGCCCGCGGCCAGGATCAGGAACGCGGTGGCGGTGCACACCATCATGGTGTCGAAGTAGATCGCGAAGGCCTGCACGTAACCCTGCTTGGCCGGGTGCGAAACCTCCGAGGCGGCCGCCGCATGCGGGCCGGTACCCTGGCCGGCCTCGTTGGCGTAGATACCGCGCTTGACGCCCCACTCCACCGCCAGGCCCATCATCGCGCCGAACGCGGCATGCGCACCGAAGGCGCTGCTGAACACCGTGTGGAACATGTCCGGCACGCGGTCGTAGTTGATGATCATGATGACGATGGCCATCAGGATGAAGGCGGCGGCCATGAACGGAACGACCACCTCGGCGAAGTTGGCGATGCGCTTGACGCCGCCGAAGATCACCACGGCCAGCAGCAACGAGACCACGATGCCGATGCCCAGCTTGAGCGCCTGCACCGATTCCAGGCCCATGAACTGACCATCCAGTGGCCCGCACAGCGCACCGCCGCGGCAGGCATTGATGATGCTGTCGGCGATGGCATTGGCCTGCACGCCCGGCATCAGGAAGCCGGCGGCGATGATGGTGGCCACGGCGAAGGCCAAGGCGTACCACTTCAGGCCCATGGCCTTTTCAATGTAGTACGCCGGGCCACCGCGGTAGCGGCCTTCGGCATCCTTGGTCTTGTAGATCTGCGCCAGGGTGCATTCCACATACGAGGTGGACGCACCGAGGAAGCCCATCACCCACATCCAGAAGATCGCACCGGGGCCACCGAAGGCGATCGCGGTGGCCACACCGGCGATGTTGCCGATGCCCATGCGCCCGGCCATGGACATGGCCAGCGCCTGGAACGAGGACACGCCCGCCTCGGATTTCTCACCCTGCACGGTGAGCCGGCACATCTCCACGAACCCGCGGATCTGCATGAAACGGGTACGGGCACTGAAGTACAGGCCTGCGGCAAGACACAGGAAGATCAGGGCTTTGCTCCAGATGATCCCGTTGATGAAACTGACTACTTCTTCCACGCGCTCTCTCCAGTCGGCGGAAACAAAAGGAACGTCCCCGTCGGCTGGGACCCGGTCGATTCTCCACGATCCGCGCCGGGCTGCGTAGTGGCAATTTCGATGAATGGGCGGCAATGCCGCCCATTCCGGTCAGGCATGGCCGCCCACGGAGGGTGTTTCCGCTTCCTGGCGGGCCAGTTCGCGCGCCACGGCTTCCGGCGAACGCGTGTACGGGGCCAGCAGCGAATAGAACGCCGGCACCACGAACAGCGACAGGAACGTGGACACGGTCACGCCGAAGATCACCACCACGCCGATCGTGCCGCGGCTGGCCGAGCCCGGGCCACCGGCCACCACCAGCGGGATCGCACCGACCACGGTGGCGATGGAGGTCATCAGGATCGGACGCAGGCGGACCATGGCCGATTCGACGATGGCCTGGTGGACGTTGCGGCCTTCATCGCGCAGCTGGTTGGCGAACTCCACGATCAGGATGCCGTTCTTGGCCGCCAGGCCGACCAGCATCACGATGCCGATCTGGCTGAACAGGTTGATCGTGCCGCCGCTGACATACAGCCCCAGCAGCGCGCCGAGCACGCCCAGCGGCACGGTCAGCATGATCACCAGCGGATGGATGAAGCTCTCGAACTGCGCGGCCAGCACCAGGAGCACCACCAGCAGGGCCATCGCAAAGGTCAGCAGGACGGCGCTGCCGGCGTTCTGGTACTCGCGCGATTCACCCTTCCAGCTGATCTGCGCGTGCTGCGGCAGCTCTTCACTGGCCACCTGCTGGGCCCAGGCAATGGCTTCACCCAGCGGATAACCCGGGGCTAGGCCGGCATTGATGGTGATCGAGCGCAGCCGGTTGAAGCGGTTGAGGCTGCCGGCCTCGGCCACTTCGCTGAGCGTGACCAGGTTGGACAGTGGCACCAGTTCGCCGCCACTGGCGCGCACGCGGATCGCAGCCAGATCCGACGGCGAGGCCCGGCCTTCGCGACCGGCCTGGACCAGCACGTCGTACTCCTCGCCGTTGTCGACGAAGGTGGTGACGCGGCGCGAGCCCATCATGGTTTCCAGCGCGCTGCCGATCGCGGTGACCGACACACCCAGATCGGCCGCACGCTGGCGGTCGATGTTCACGCGCATCTGCGGGCGCGTTTCCTTGTAGTCCGAATCCGTGCCGACCAGGCCGGGGTTGTCGGCCATGCGCAGCAGCATGCGGTCACGCCACTGCGCGATTTCTGCGTATTCCGGGCCACCGAGCACGATCTGGAACGGCTGCCCCTGGCTGCGGACCAGGCCGCCACCGACCTGGGTGCGCACGCGCACGCCCCGCAGATCATTGAGGTGGGTCTGCAGTTCGGCGGCCACGTCCGGGGTGGAGACATCGCGCTGGCGCCACGGCTGCAGGAACACGCTGATGCGGCCGGTATGCATTTCTTCGCTGGAGCCCCAGCCACCGGGCACGCGCGGGTTGGCACGCACGATCGGCTCGTCCTCGCCGACGAAACCGGAGACGATCTTCTCGACCTGCTGGACCTGGCCGACGGTGTAGTCGAAGCCGGCGCCTTCCGGGCCGTCGATCATGATCTGGAACGAGCCGCGGTCTTCGGCCGGGGCCAGTTCGGAGGGCAGCACCTTGAGCAGCAGCGCGCTGGCCAGCAACGAGAGGATCATCACCACGATGTAGACCCAGGTGCGGGTCACGTGCGCTTCCAGGAAGCGGCCGTACGCGCCCGACAGGCGATCCAGGTTGCGGTTGATGACACCGTGCAGGCCCTTCGGCGCCTGGCCGGTGTGCGGCTTGAGCAGCTTGGAGGCCATCATCGGGGTGAGCGTCAGCGAGACGAACGCGGACAACGCCACCGCCGCGGCCAGCGCGACGGCCAGCTCGCGGAACAGGCGGCCGGTGTTGCCTTCCAGGAAGCCGACCGGCAGGAACACCGCGACCAGCACGGCGGTGGTGGCGATCACCGCGAACGCCACCTGGGTGGTACCGCGTTTGGAGGCGACCAGCGGCGGCTCGCCCAGATCGATGCGGCGCTGGACGTTTTCCACGACCACGATGGCGTCATCCACCACGAGGCCGATACACAGCACCAGCGCGAGCAGGGTCAGCAGATTGATCGAGAAACCGAAGGCATACAGGGCGATGAAGGCGGCGATCAGACAGACCGGCACCGTGACCGCGGGAATCAAGGCGGCACGGAAACTGCCCAGGAACAGCCAGATCACCGCCAGCACCAGCAGCATCGCTTCGACCAGCGTGGCGTAGACGCGATCGACAGCCGCCTCGATGAAGGTGGTGTTGTCGAAGGCGACGAAGATGCGCGTACCTTCCGGCAGCGTGCTGCTGATCCGGTCGGCTTCGGCGCGCGCTTCGCGGGCGACATCCAGCGCGTTGGCGGTGGAGGTCTTGACGATGCCCAGGCCGATATTCGGCTCGCCGTTGCTTCGGTAGTAGGCGCGGCGCTCGGAGGAGGCCAGTTCGATCTTGGCCACATCGCCCATGCGCACCACGTAGCCGTCGGCGCCCTTGCCGAGCGGGATGCCGGCGAAGTCTTCGGGTTTGACGTAGTTGCGCTCCACGCGCAGGGTGAAATCGCGGTCGGTGGATTCGATGCGGCCGGCGGGCAGCTCGACGTTCTCGTTGCGCAGCGCGGTTTCCACATCGCCCACGGTCAAGCCACGCGCGGCGAGCTGGTCGCGGTCCAGCCAGATCCGCATCGCATAGCGCTGGCGGCCACCGATGCGCACCTGGGCCACGCCATCCAGGCTGGAGAAGCGATCGACGATGTAGCGGTCGGCGTAATCGCTCAGCTCCAGCGTATCCATCGAGGTCGAGCTCATGTTGAGCCAGATGATGGGATCGGCGTCGCTCTCGACCTTGGCGATTTCCGGCGGCCGGGCCTCTTCGGGCATGCGGTCGGCGACACGGCTGACCGCATCGCGCACGTCGTTGGCGGCCGCTTCGATATCGCGGTTGGAGGTGAATTCGATGCTGACCTGCGAGCGCCCGTTGGAGCTGCGCGCGTTGATGGTATCGATGCCTTCGATGCCGGCCAGGGCATCTTCCAGCACCTGGGTGATGCGGCTTTCGATGACCGCCGCCGAGGCACCCGTGTAATCGACCGATACCGAGACGATCGGCGGATCGATCGCCGGCAGTTCGCGCAGGGTCAGGCGGGTGAACGACATGAAGCCCAGCACCACCAGCAGCAGGCTCATCACCACGGCGAAGACCGGCCGCTGGATGGAAATATCGGAAAGCTTCATCCGGCGGTGTCCGGTTCAGCCGTGGCAGCGGCGGCCGGCGTGGCCGGTGCAGCCTCTTCGGCCTGGATCTTCAGGCCCGGGCGCAGCTTGCCGGTGCCGTCCACGACGATGCGGTCACCGGCGGCGAGGCCATCGCGGATTTCGACCACGCCGCTGCGGCGCGCGCCGGCGGTGATGTCCACGCGCTCCACCACCTGGTCCGGTTTGACCCGGAACACATACGAATCGCGCCCGACCTGCACCACGGCGATTTCAGGAATCACCAGCGCCTGGCGCTCGGGGCGGAACATGCGCACATCCAGCAGCATGCCCGGGCGCAGGGCGTGGTCGGCGTTGATGAAATCGGCGCGCACGGTCACCGCACGCGTGCCCGGATCCACGCGGGTATCGATGGTGGCGACCTGGCCTTCAAAGTTGCGGCCCGGGTAGGCCACGCTGGTCGCGTTGACCTTGTCGCCGGTGCTCAGCGAGGCCAGCTCGGCTTCGGGCACCTGGAAGTCCACGTGCATGCGCTCGATGTCGTCCAGCGTGGTGATCGCGGTGCTGGGCGTGACCAGCGAACCGGCGCTGACCTGGCGGATGCCGAGCACGCCGGCGAACGGCGCGCGCACGCGGCGATCACCGATATCCGACTGCATCTCACGCACGCGTGCATCGGCGGCATCGCGGATGGCGCGCTGCGTATCCAGGGTGGAGCTGGCCACCAGCTGCTGGGCGGCGAGTTCGCGCTGGCGCTTGTACAGCTGGTCCGCTTCCAGGAAGGTGGCCTGGGCCTGCAGCAGCGCGGCTTCCTGGGCCTGCCCGCGCAGGGTCACCAGCGGCGTACCGGCACTGACCTGCTGCCCGCTTTCGAAGTGCACCGTCTCAATGATTTCGCTGACCTTGGCGGTGACCGTGACCGATTCGCGCGCCTTGGCCGTGCCCAGTGCCTGCAGGGTGTCGCTCCATGCCGAGGTCTGCACCACCTGGGTGGTGACCGGTACGGCGTCTGCCTGCCGGCGAGCGGCCTCGTCTTTGCTGCCACACCCAGCCAACGCGACCAGGGTGATGCCAGCGGCGAAGCGCGCTGCGATGCGTCCCAACATGTAATCCATTCCCGGTTGTTTCTCGACCGCCGAGTGTATAGAGGGGTCGAGCCGGGGCATATGTGCCAAGCGTTTACCGGCCTCTTCACATCCGCTGGTGACAGGCGAAAGCCTTTTCGTGCTGGGGCCTGCACCGGATGTATCGCCATGTATCGACGCATGTCGAAATGCGCGGGCGGCGCCGGGTGGTCGCGCCCGGCAGCGGCAGAGGCCGGGCGGGAGGCTTGGCCCCCGCCCGGCCGTGAGGCTCAGTAACGATAGTTCACTTTCAGCCAGGCGGTGCGGCCGGGCTCGTTGATGCGCACCGGGTCGGCCGGGAAGCCGAAATCGGCGCTGCCGGCCAGGTTCAGGTGCTCGCTGTAGGTGCGGTCGAACAGGTTGTCCACGCCGGCACTGACCAGCAGCGCCGCGTTGACCCGGTAGCTGGCGTTCAAGGCCAGGGTGGCGAAGCCGGCGCTGGGACTCAGATCGCGGGCGACCACGTTGCCCTGCCCGGCTGCCACCCGCCCCTGGCGGGACACGGCACGCGCCAAGGCCCCCACGCTCCAGCGCTCGCCTTCCCAGGCCGTGCTGAACCGGGCTTCCAGCGGCGGCATCTGCGGCAGCGCGCCGCCGTCGCTGCGGTTCTCGCCCCAGGCGTAGGCCAGTGTGCCGCCGAGCTTCCACTGCCGGGCCAGCTGCCATTCCGCACCCGCCTCGGCACCGGCGATGCGCGCGTCGACGTTGGTGGCCTGGCTGGTGCTGCCCATCATGCCGCCGTCGCGGTAGGTGAACAGGATGTAGTCCTGGAGGCGCCCGGCATACGCCGAGACCCAGGCGTTGAGGCGATCGGTGCGGTACTGCAGGCCCAGATCGAGCTGGTTGGTCTTCTCCGGCTGCACACCGGTGAAGGCATTGATCGCGCCCACCGGGCCGAGATCCGGCGAGAACAGTTCCCAGTAGTCGGGCATGCGCTCGCTATGGCCGATCCCGGCGTACCAGGTCAACGCGGGCGCGATGTCGCGCTCGAACCGGACGAAGCCGCTGCCCAGGTTCTCGCGACGGGTCTGCCCGGCGGTCGCATTGGGCATCGCCATCATGCCGGCGGTGGCGCGCTCGTCCTTCACTTCGGCGCGGTCGATGCGCAGGCCACCAACCCAGCGTTGCGCGGTGCCCTCGCCCAGGGTGATCTCGGTGAACGCCCCGAGGTTCTCCAAGCGTGCGTCGGTACGCCACGGCTGCTGGCGGTACACGTTGCGACCCATCGCGTTACGGCTGCGATGACGGCTGTCCTGCGCATCCACGCCGGCCACGATGGCGATGTCCTGCCAGCGCCATTCCGAAGCGATACGGCCACCGGTGGTGCGGCGATCAACGTTGGAGGCCATCGGCATCGGCATGCTGCTGGCCGGGTTCGGCGTGCGCAGCGTGTAGTTGTCCATCACGTGGTCGGCGTCGTTGTAGTACAGGTTGGCCTGCAGCTTGTCCCACGCACCGGGCAGGTTGTCCTTCTCGAAGCGGGCGGCGTAGCTGGTGCGCTTGAACGCGGCACCGTCCATGCCGCGGCCGGCGTAGCGCGCGATCGCATCGCCGGTGCCGGCCGACAGCTCCAGCACGGTATCGGCGTCGGGCGTCCAGCCGACCGCGACATCGCTGTTCCACTTGCGCCACCTGGAGGGCACCACATCGCCGTTGCCGTCCTTGTAGTCATCCGATTCGGAGCGGTTGCCGTTGACGCGCACATAGCCCGGCGATGCGCCGGCGGTGAGATCGAGCACCTGGTCGTTGCGGTTGCGCGAGCCGACCAGCGCACTGGCGTTGATGTCCATGCCCGGTTGATCGAAACGTGGCGTGTCGCGTTCGAAGCGCACTGTCCCGGCCGAGGCACCGGCGCCCCAGCGCACGCTCTGCGGCCCCTTGATGATGGTCAGCCGGTCGAAGGTTTCCGGGGCGATGTAGGACAGCGGGTTGTCCATCCGCGAGGGACACGCGCCGATCAGGTTGCCCTCGTTACTGACGATGTTCAGGCGCGAGCCGAACATGCCGCGCAACACCGGATCGCCGTTGGTGCCGCCGTTGCGGACCGCGGCGAAGCCGGGAACCGTCTTCAGGTAATCGGCGCCATCGCTGGCCGGCACCGGCTGCCGCGGCAGGCGCGGATCGGTGACCCAGTGCAGCGGTGAGGACGGTGCGGTGGCGGTGACCACCAGCGTATCGAGGGTGCGAGCATCGTCATTGGCCGCATGCAGCGGCAGCGCGACCAGGGCCAGCGACAGGGAAACAGACAGGCGCGTCAGTGCGCCCGCGCTGCGGGAAGAAACCGTCATGGTGGAACTCCAGAAAAACACGCAGGCACGCGCCGCCATCACGGCGACACGGGCAGGAAGGGCGGTGGTTTCAGGAGAGTGCGGGCGGGCCGCGCGCGGCGTGGGCCGGCCAGCGCAGGCTGCGAGGCGTGGGGACCGCGCGCAGCACACGCGGTGCGATCACCGGCATCGCCGGCAACAGCAGGATCAGCACCGCCAGCCACGGCATCAGCCGCGAGGCCATCATGCAGTACTCGCAGGCGTCGCCATGCCCGGCATGCTCGCTCATCGGTGGCGATGATGCGGGGGTGCCGTGGGCGCTTGGCAGGGCGTGCGTCGGCATGGGCTGCATCGCCATGTCATGGCGCGCCATGTCGTGCTGCTGCATGTCGTGGTGGTGCAGGTCGCGCTGCGCGATGTCGTGCTGCATGCCATGCCCCGCGTGCGCATCCGGCGGCGCAGGCAGCGCGTGGGTCATGCCGGTCGGCATCAGCATCACCGGCGCCCCGGCATGCGCCTGCTGCCAGCGGCTGAGCAGCGGCGCCAGCGCCATCAGCAGCGTCGCCACGAAGGCAAGCTGCAGAAAAACGGCATACGGGCGACGGCGGACGTTCACCCCGTCATGGTAGCGCCCGACCGTGCGCCGGGCAGCCCGAAACCCTGCGACCAACCGTCGCAGTGGCCTTCTCGAAGCACCCCACCGAACCCCTCAACCTCTGGAGAAAAGCCCCCTTCTGTTGAAGGGGGCGCGCCAACGGCGCGGGGTAGAGGGGGAATGCGCGGGCAGACCATCACCGTCGTCAGACGGTGATGGTCTGCGTCAGCGATTCCCAGGTCGGCGGCAACGGCCAGTTGGCCTCCTGGTTGCCGTCGATCACCCGGCGCAGGTCGCGGGTGTCGATCTGCGGGGCCAGCACGTGCACCAACTCCAGCGCGTAGTCGCGCAGTACGCGGTCGCGCGGCAGCACCGCCCAGGCGATGCACTCGTCGATCGGGGCCGGGGCCGGCCAGGCGCGCAGGTCTTCATCGCTGGCGTTGACCGCCATTTCCGCGAGCAGGCCCACGCCCAGCCCGGTACGTACATAGGTCTTGATCAGGTCCGCATCGAGCGCGGTCAGCGCGATATCCGGGGTCAGCCCGGCGCTGGCAAAGGCGCGCTGGAGCGAGGAGCTCCCGCGGGTGGAGGATTCGTAGCTGATCAGTGGATGGCTGGCGAGCGCCTGCAGATCCGGCGCGGCACCTGGGCGGTCCAGCGCGTGCCCACGTGGCACCAGCACCAGCCGGCGCCAGCGGTACAGCGGAATGGCCAGACCGGCAGTGGGCTCACCACCGGCGGTGCTGATGATGGCGATGTCCGCATCGCCCTGGCTGAGCAGGTCCAGCGCATCGCTTTCGGCGGCCTGCTGCAGGTGCACGCTGACCTGCGGGTAGGCCTGCTTGATCCGCGCCACCGCCGGCGGCAGCACGAAGCGCGCCTGGGTATGGGTGGTGGTGAGCACCAGCTGGCCCTGGCTCTCGCGGCGCTGGTTGGCCGCATAGGTCCGGATATTGTTCGCTTCGCCGAGGACGGCGCGGGCGCGGCCGATCACTTCCACCCCGGCCGGGGTCACCGCTTCCAGGCTGCGGCCCTTGCGTACGAACAGCAGAAAGCCCAGTTCATCCTCCAGCTGCTTGAGCTGCTTGGACAGGCCGGGCTGGGTGGCGTGCACGCGGGACGCCGCCAGCGTGATGTTCAGCTCGGCGTCGGCGATGGCGACCAGATAGCGAAGTTGGGTCAGCGTCATGGGCGGGCGATACGGCGCATGGAGAGGGGGCCATCCGACTGTAGGGCAAATGCCGTCACCAGCTTATAACCAAACGTTGTTTAAGAAGGTAATCAGGTCATTTCGCGCGGTCATATGCCGGCGGTACGGTCTGACCGACCCCGGCCCGGCCGCAAGCGGGCGCCCTGCGCCACCACCGGCCCGAGCCTCCCCTGCCGCTCGGCCTCCGGGCGGCAACGACTTTTCCGGAGCATCCCCATGGCCCTGTACGACTCCATCCTGGACACCATCGGCAACACCCCGGTGGTGCGCCTGCACCGTCTCGCCCCCGAGCACGTCACCCTGTATGCCAAGGTCGAGTCGTTCAACCCCGGCGGCTCGGTCAAGGACCGGCTGGCGCTGGCGATCATTCTCGACGCCGAGGCCAAGGGCCTGCTCAAGCCGGGCGACACCATCGTGGAGGCGACCTCGGGCAACACCGGCGTGGCCCTGGCCATGGTGGCCGCCGCGCGCGGCTACAAGTTCGTGGCCACCATGGTGGAGACCTTCTCCATCGAGCGCCGCAAGCTGATGCGCGCCTATGGCGCCAAGGTGATCCTGACCCCGGCCGCCGAGCGCGGCTCGGGCATGGTGCGCCGGGCGAAGGAACTGGCCGAGGAACATGGCTGGTTCCTGGCCAGCCAGTTCGCCAACCCGGCCAACCCGGCCTATCACCGCAACACGACCGCCCCGGAAATCCTGCGCGATTTCGCCGGCAAGCGGCTGGACTACTTCGTGACCGGCTGGGGCACCGGTGGCACCCTGACCGGGGTCGGCGAGGTACTCAAGGTCGCCCGCCCGGAAACCCGCATCGTCGCCACCGAGCCCGAAGGCGCCGCCCTGCTCAAGGGCGATGAGTGGAAGCCGCACAAGATCCAGGGCTGGACCCCGGACTTCGTGCCGGAGGTGCTCAACCGTGGCGTCTACGACGAACTGCTGACCATCGACGATGCACGGGCGATCGAGACCTCGCGCCGGCTGGCGGCCGAGGAAGGCATTTTCGTAGGCATCTCGGCCGGCGCCACCGTTGCCAGCGCGCTGGACATCGCGGCCAAGGCCGCGCCGGGGTCGGTGATCCTGGCGATGCTGCCCGACACCGGCGAACGCTACTTCTCCACCCCGCTGTTTGCCGATATCAATGAAGGCTCCGACGACGACTGGCTGGCCGGTCTGCCCTGATCCCCCCGTTGGTCCGGAAGAACGCAACGCCCGCCCTGACCGGCGGGCGTTTTGCATGCAGCGCTTCATCTGCGGTGAAGCGATCCGGCGGCATCGTGTGAAGGTCAGCCAGCGCTCGGGCGGGTCGCACTGCCTGAGACGATGATGACGCAGCCTAGATGTCCTGCCGGGTACCGTGCAGGTCAGGCACGTCATTCCGTTGTATGGACCCGGTAACAGTGAGTAAGGAGCGGTACGCATGAAGATCGAAGTGTGGCAGGGCGACATCACGACCCTGGCGGTGGATGCGATCGTCAATGCGGCCAACGAATCCCTGCTGGGCGGCGGCGGCGTGGACGGCGCGATCCATCGCGCGGCCGGCCCGCAGTTGCTCGACGCCTGCCGTGCCCTGCCGGAGATCCGCCCGGGCATGCGCTGCCCGACCGGCGAGGTCCGCCAGACACCGGCCTTCAATCTGCCGGCAAAGCATGTGTTCCACACCGTCGGCCCGGTCTGGCAGGACGGCCTGCGCGATGAGCCGGCACTGCTGGCCAACTGTTATTGGAAGTCGCTGCAGCTGGCCGAGAAGCTGGACGTGGAATCGATCGCGTTCCCGGCCATCAGCTGCGGGGTGTTCGGCTATCCGCTGCACCAGGCTGCGCACATCGCCGCCACCGAGACCCTGACCTGGCAGCGCTCGCACCGCCAGCCGCGCCGGATCATCCTGGTGGCCTACAACGCGGCGACGTTCAAGGCGTACCAGTCGGCGCTGGCTGCACTGGGGCAGCCGGTGGAACCCTCGACCTCGGCGATCTTCGCGCCGCTGGCGTTGGGGCTGCCGCCGGCGGCGGCGCACTGACACCTTCGCCCACGCCATAGACCCACTGGGCGAAGAACGGCTGCAATGAGCGGCCGGCCGCTGCTTCCATCGCCCGCTGGAAATCGACGGTCACCACCGAGCGTCCATCGTTGGCCTGCGTGTAGTCACGGATGCCGCGCCAGAACGCGGCCTCGCCCATTTCCACGCGCAGCAGGTGCAGGACGTAGGCGCCCTTCTGGTACACGACCGCGCGGTCATCGCCGCTCGGCGCGCTCCAGTCGGCATACACCAGCGCGTGATCCGCCCCCTTGGCACGCAGCGCCTCCAGCCGCGTGCGCCAGATCGTCACCTGCGCCTGGTAGGCCGCCTCTCCCTGCGCGTGCTGGAGGTAGGCGGCGGTCATGAAGTTGGCCATGCCCTCGTTGAGCCAGAAATGCTCCCAGCCGGCGCAGGTCACCCGGTTGCCCCACCACTGATGCGCGGCTTCGTGCGCCATCAAGGCGGTCTGGGTGGGATCCTCCAGCAGTTGCTGGCCATAGCGCTCGGACATCAGCGACAACCCGGCCATCTCCTGTCCGATCGTGCGGGCCACCAGCGCCTGCTGGTAGTCACCGCGATACGGCAGGCCGGCGCGGTCGGCGAAGAAGTCGAGCATCTCGCCCGTAGCGGTGAACACGCGCTGCAGCTGCTCGGGCGACCGCTGCATGGACAGGAACCGCAAGCCGGTCGCGCCATGGCGCTGCGTCGCTTCCTGATAGCGGCCGGCCGTGAAGCCATAGACATACCCCGGCATCGGCGTCTTGAGCTGCCAGCGATGTTCGATGCGCCCATCGGGAAGCGTGCGTACCGGCAGCGCGCGACCGGTGCCGGCGGCCAACAGGCCCGCCGGCAGGGTCACGGACAGGTCCAGCGTGGCGCGCTCGTCGGGGGCATCCACCGAGGGCATCCACTGGCTGGTCGAGAAAATCGTGTAGACCTCATCGCGCTCGGGCGCGAATTCCAGGCCATACGGCGGTTCGCCGTGATAGTGGATCGTCACGCTGGAGGTGGCTTCCCGTGCGAGTGGTTCGGCCAGCGTGATCCGCACCTTCGCCGCGTGCTGCTCGAAGTCCAGCGCGTGATCCCCCTGCATCACGGCCGTCACTTTGAGCGAACCGCTGTCCAGGGTCACTGCGCGCAGTTCCTGCTCGGCTCTGAACCGCAGCGTCTGCTGCCCGGTGACGCGCTTGTTGGCGATGTCGGGCACCAGCGCGACGTCGTAATGCAGTACATCAAAGCCGCGCGGCGCCACTGCGTACGCTGGTGCGCTCCCCAGCAGCCATGGCACTACGCACAGCGAGACACAGAGACGTACGACCATGGGATCCATCCACGCGAAGATGGATCCCATCGTGCCAGAGCACGCGTGCATGTGCGCACCACTGTCCCGCCCAAACAAAAACGCCGGCATAAGGCCGGCGTTTTCGTTGACGGTGGTCAGGCGTGAATCAGCCGTTCCACTTGCCCAGGGCGGCCTGGCCGTTTTCCTTGGCGCGATCGTAGATCGTCTGCTGCGCCTTGGCGACGTTGGCCTTGGTGTCCTTGGCCCACAGCTTCAGCGCGGCCTGCTGCATCGCGCGGCCGTAGGAGAAGCTCAGCGGCCACGGCAGGTTGCCCATCTGGTTCATGGCGTTCAGATGCGCGGTGGACTGCTCATCGCTCTGGCCACCCGACAGGAACACCACGCCCGGCAGGATCGCCGGCACGGTGCTCTTGAGGCACATCACGGTCGACTCGGCCACTTCCTCGACGTCGGCCTGCTCTTCGCAGCCCTTGCCGGAGATGACCATCGAGGCCTTCAGGATGGTGCCTTCCAGCAGCACGTTCTGCTGGTACAGCGCGTCGAACAGCGAACGCAGGGTGGCTTCGGTGACTTCGTAGCAGGTCTCGATGTCGTGGTCGCCGTCCATGATCACTTCCGGCTCGACCATCGGCACCAGGCCACATTCCTGGCACAGCGCGGCGTAACGGGCCAGCGCGTGGGCGTTGGACTCGATGCAGGTGCCCGACGGGATGCTTTCGCCGATGTTGATGACCGCACGCCACTTGGCGAAGCGCGCACCCAGCTTGTAGTACTCCTGCAGGCGCTCACGCAGGCCGTCCAGGCCTTCGGTGACCAGCTCGCCCGGGCAGCCGGCCAGGGCATGGGCGCCCTTGTCGACCTTGATGCCTGGAATGATGCCCTGGGCCGCCATGTACTTGGCGAACGGGACGCCGTCCTTGGTGGACTGACGGATGGTCTCGTCGTACAGGATCGCGCCGGAGATGTGCTCGTTCAGCTTGGGCGTGGTGAGCAGCAGTTCGCGGTAGGCGCGACGGTTCTCCTCGGTGTTCTCCAGGCCGACGCTGGCGAAGCGCTTGCCGATGGTGCCGGTGGATTCGTCGATCGCGATGATGCCCTTGCCCGGGGCGACCATGGCCTGTGCGGTTTCAGCCAGCTGTTCGATGCTCATGTACTTCCTGTGGCGGGTGCGGGAAAACGCCAATTATAGACCCCGCCTCCCGTGAACTGACCGTCCACGGAATCTGGAAACGATTCCATCTGAAACGACGAACCCGCGCGGCCGTAAAGCCACGCGGGTCCGGGTGTTGCGCGGGGGGTCGGTTAAAGCTCGCCCAGGCCGCTGGCACGGCCGTCTTCGCCCACTTCCAGCAGGCGCAGCGTGTTGGTGGCGCCATGGGTTTCCATGTGTTCGCCACTGGTGAAGACCACGCGGTCGCCGCCCTGCAGCTGGTTCGCTTCGAACAGCAGGCGGATGCTGCCACGTGCGGCTTCGCGCGGGGTCAGGCCGCGGCTGTCGAAGTTGATCGGGAACACATCGCGCATCAGCGCCATCTGGCGGCGCGCGCCGTCATGGCGGGTCACCGCGAACACCGGGGCCGAGGCACGGAAGCGCGACAGGTAACGCGCGGTGCCACCGGATTCGGTCATCGCCACGATCGCGCGCACGCCCACGTGCTGGGACAGGAACATGGTGGCCATGGCGATCGCCTGGTCGGCGCGTTCCAGGTTGCGCGGCGAGGCGCCGAAGTCCGTCTCGGTCTGGAACTGGCGTTCGGCACCCAGGCAGATGCGGGCCATCGCTTCGACCGCCTTGACCGGGTACATGCCGGCGGCGGTTTCGGCCGACAGCATCACCGCATCGGTACCGTCGATGACCGAGTTGGCCACGTCCAGCACTTCGGCGCGGGTCGGGATCGGGCTTTCCACCATCGACTGCAGCATCTGGGTGGCGGTGATCACCACCTTGTTCTGCGCCAGCGAGGCCTTGATGATCTTCTTCTGCAGGCCCGGGAGTTCGGCATCGCCGATTTCCACGCCCAGATCACCACGCGCCACCATCACCACGTCACTGGCGTCGACGATCTCTTCCAGGTTGTCGATCGCTTCGGTGCGCTCGATCTTGGAGACCAGCGCGGCGTAGCAGCCGTGCGACTCGGCGATCTCGCGCGCATCGTTCATGTCCTGCGCATTGCGGCAGAACGAGACGGCGATGAAGTCCACGCCGATCTTGGCCACGATGCCGATCAGTTCTTTGTCACGCTCGGTCAGCGCGCCCAGCGACAGGCCACCGCCCTGCTTGTTCAGGCCCTTGCGGTCGGACAGCACGCCATCGTTGAGCACGGTGTTGATGATGCGCTCGCCCTGCACTTCGGTGACCTGCAGCTGCATCAGGCCATCGTCGAGCAGCAGGATGTCACCGGCGGTCACGTCCTGCGGCAGGCCCAGGTAGCTCACGCCGACCTGGGTGGTGTCGCCGGCCGGCGCATTCGGCGAGGCGACCAGGTCGAAGCGGTCACCGGCCTTGAGCTTGATCTTGCCTTCGGCGAAACGCTCGATGCGGATCTTCGGGCCCGGCAGGTCGGCCAGGATGCCCACTTCCACGCCCACGCGGGCGGCCGCGGCACGCACATCGGCGGCGCGCTTGGCCTGGCCGGACGGGTCACCGTGGCTGAAGTTGAGGCGAACCACGTTCACGCCGGCGCGGAAGAGATCCTCCAGCACGCCCGGCGGGTCGGTGGCCGGTCCGAGGGTGGCGAGGATCTTGGTGCGACGCTGACGCTCAATCATGGTTAAGGGGCTCCCGTTAAAGGAGCGAAATTAGCACACCCTTCACGTCCCATGAATACGTTTACAGCATTGGCGCAGTTGGGTTTCGCTGTTGTCCTGCAGACAGCGCGAGACGACCGGGCGGACAGCGCATTGGCTGCCCGCCGGCCAGCGCCAGCCCCGGCGGGGCTTTGCGCAGGACATGCGGCGGCGTACGGGACGCCGCCGGGTGCCTCAATCGATCAGCGTGAGCAGCTCATCGGGGGCCTGCGCCAGGTGCTCCGCACCGGCCGCCGTGAGTTCTTCGGCACCGCCAAAGCCCCACAACACGCCGATATTGCGCAAGCCGTGATGACGCGCGCCTTCGATATCCATGCGCCGGTCGCCGATCATCCAGCACTGGGCCGGGGTCAACGACAGCCGGTGCAGGGCCTCGGCGACCAGCTGCGGCTTCTCGCTGCGGCTGCCGTCCGGGGTGGCCCCGATCACGTCCTCGAAGCAGTCGCCGAACGGCAGGTGCTCGACGATGCGCCGCGCGTGCGGCTCGTTCTTGGCGGTGACGATCGCCAGCCGGTGGCCGCGATCCTTCAACGCCTGCACGACCTGGCCGATCCGCGGGTAGACCTCATGCTCGCGCCAGCCGACCACGTCGAAGCGCTCGCGGTAGTACGTCACCGCCTGCTCGACCTGGGCCGGGTCAGTGAACAACGGCGCGAAGCTGGTCCGCAGCGACGGCCCGATCCAGCGCCGCAGCTCGGCCTGCGGCGGGACCGGCTGGCCCATCTGCGTGAGCGCATGCGCCACGCACTGGGTGATCCCGACGGCCGAATCGATCAGCGTGCCGTCGAGGTCGAAGAACAGCACATCGCGGCTCACGAGCCGCGGGCCTCCAGCGCGGCGACGGCCGGCAGGGTCTTGCCTTCCAGGAACTCCAGGAAGGCGCCGCCACCAGTGGAGATGTAGCTCACCTCGCCCGCGATGTCGTACTTGTCCACTGCGGCCAGGGTGTCGCCACCGCCCGCGATCGAGAACGCCGGCGAGGCGGCGATGGCACGGGCCAGCGCTTCGGTGCCATGGCTGAAGGCCTCGAACTCGAACACGCCGACCGGGCCGTTCCAGACCACGGTGCCCGCCTTGGCGATCAGGCCCGCATAGTGCTGGGCGGTATCCGGGCCGATATCCAGGATCAGGTCATCCTCGGCCACGTCGGCGACGGCCTTCACCGTGGCTTCGGCGTCGGGCAGGAACTGCTTGGCCACGACCACGTCGGTCGGCAGCGGGATGTCAGCGCCACGCGCCTTGGCATCGGCCACGATCTTCTTCGCGGTGTCCAGCAGGTCCGGCTCATACAGCGACTTGCCGACGGAATGACCGGCGGCCGCGATGAAGGTGTTGGCGATGCCGCCGCCGACGATCAGCTGGTCGACCTTGCCGACCAGGCTGGAGAGCAGCTCCAGCTTGGTGCTGACCTTGCTGCCGGCCACGATCGCCAGCAGCGGCTGGGCCGGGGCAAGCAGCGCCTTGGCCAGCGCGTCCAGTTCGGCCATCAGCAGCGGGCCGCCGGCAGCGACCGGAGCGAAGCGGATCACGCCATGGGTGGAGGCCTGTGCACGGTGCGCGGTGCCGAAGGCATCCATCACGAACACATCGCAGAGCGCGGCGTACTTCTTCGCCAGCGCTTCATCGTCCTTGCCTTCGCCCACATTCATCCGGCAGTTTTCCAGCAGCACGATCGAGCCCGGCGCGACCTGCACGCCGTCCACCCAATCGCGCACCAGCGGCACCTCGACACCCAGCAGCTGCGACAGGCGCAGCGCCACCGGCGCCAGGGATTCGGCCTCGCTCCACACGCCTTCCTTGGGACGCCCCAGGTGCGAGGTCACCATCACGGCAGCGCCCTTCTCCAGGGCCAGCTTCAGCGTCGGCAGCGAGGCGGTGATGCGCTGCTCGGAGGTGATCTGGCCGTTGTCGATCGGCACGTTCAGATCCTGGCGGATCAGCACGCGCTTGCCGGAGAGATCGAGGTCGGTCATGCGAACAATGGACATAAGCAACTCTTTGGCTCTGAAGAAGGAAAGGCGCCGCGCGGCGCAGACCGTCATTGTCCCGGCTGGCGCGGTGCATCGCAAATCCAGTGGGAAAGGCGCAGTGGCGAGTGTTGGTCGTCGCGCGCGGACAGGCCGTACCGACCAACGATCGGTACCTACCCGTTCCGGTGTGGCTGGCGCAGCAGGCTGAGCGCGAACCCGCCGACGATCAGCACGCCGATCACCAGCAGGGCCCACAGCAGCCACTGCTTCCAGTCGCGCTGCGCTGCCAGCGCAGCATCGCCGGCGAGCACTTCCGGTGCGCCGTGCACGGTGGCCTGTGCCGGCTGCCACTGCGCGCCATGCTGTTGGCGCAGTTGGGCGATCACGGTGGCGACCGGCGCGTCCTGGCGCTCGGCGCGCACGCTGCCGGCGGCCACCGCATACGGCGGCTCGCCCTGGCTGAGGAACACCAGCGTTTCAGGCTGGTAACCGAGCTTGAGCGTTGGCGCCGGCATCGACTGCGGCTGGCCCGCGATCAGTTTCCAGTAACGATCGCGCGTGCTGCGCGTCAGCGGCTGGGTCTGGGATTGGCGGCGGTCGGCGGCGTCCTGCAGCTGATAAGCCACCCACGGGCCTGCGCGCACCTGCCATGGCTGGCCGGCGTCATCGCGGCTCAACAGCGTCCACTGCACCACGCTGTTGTCGGCGGTGGCGATGTCGGCCTGCGCGATCGGGAAGCGCCCATCGAGTTGATATTCAAACTCGCCCGGCTTGCCGGCGGTGCCGCTCAACGATTGCCAGCGCCAGGCGATCGCCTGCGCGGTCGGCACCAGCTCGGCCTGCACGGTGGACAGCGCCGGCAACGCATCCGCGCCGATCGGCAGGATCCGGAAATACCTGGCCTGGCGCGCGATCTCGATGCGGCGCTGCTGCAGGCGGCGGCCTTCGTGCTGCAGGTCGACCAGCGGCACATCGTCGGCGATGCGCAGCCAGTCGCGCAGGTCGTTGCTCATTTCCACCCGCACGCGCGCCTGCAGGGGCACCTGGGTCTGCCAATCCAGGCGCAGTGCCTGCACCCCGGTCTTGAGCGCACTGGCATCGATCAGCCAGCCCGCCGGTTGCCCGGCCGCCCCACCCCGCCCCAGGCGCGCTTCCACCCGGCGCACGCTGCCATCGGTGTTGCGCTCGGTGAGCAACTGCAGGTCATCGCCGGAGGTGCCCGCCATGGGGGGCAGCGGGAACCAGGACAGCGTCTGCCATTGCGGTGCCTGGGCCAGCGGCTGGTCGGCCGCGAGCAACGCCGAGGGCAGTGCCTGACCTTGTGCATTGAACACCTGCACATCGGCCAGGCGTGGCGACACCGCGGTGCGGTACACCCCGTCATCCAGGGTCAACCGATATGCACCAGCCTGGGGTTGCGCGAGCTGCAGCGGCCATTGCTGGCGGTACGCCTGGCGGTCATCGGCGGTCTGCGCCAGCGCCGGCAGTGCGAATGCGGCAAGGAGGATCAGCGGGCGGAAGGTCTTCAAGGGTGCGGCTCCACGGCAGGGTCCGGCGCGCGGGGCGGCGCCGGTGCCAGATAACCCACGACCGTGCACAGCAGGCCGTAGGCGATGAAGGAAGAAATGCCGAGCAGGTTGCCCAGGTGCTGCCGGTCGATCAGCACCAGCTTGGCCAGCACGACGCCCATCAGCACCGCACCGACCAGCCACAGCGCGCGCTGCCCGCGGCGCGAGCCCCATACCCAGCTGATCACGCCGAGCACGCTCCACACCACGGTCAGGCTGGTCTGGGCCAGGGTGGAGGACCACAGGCGTTCGTTCCACGGCACCCCGCCCCAGTGATGCACGGCATGCAGGGTGATGCTGGTCAGCGCGACGAAGCCGGCAATGGCCAGCAGCGGAATGCGGAGGGCGCGCAGGCCGTCGGGCGCGTGCGCGGACCACAGCCAGCGCGCGGCCAGCACCAGCACCGCCAGCTGCGCCAGCTCCACCGGGTTGAGCAGCGGCAGCCACGGCAACGGCGCGGCGCCGGCCGGAACCAGCAACAGGCCGGCCCAGCTCACGCCCAGCACGGCGAACAAGGTGATCTGCAGCGGCGTACGCATCGGGTCGAAGCGCTCGCCCAGCGGCACCGTCAGCCAGCGCCAGCGCAACAACGCGACCGCCGTGACCAGCAGCCACGGCAACAGCATCAGGGCCAGGCCCCAGCCCCGCGCCAGCGCGAAGCGATCGGCCAGCCACAGGCTGGCCAGCGACACCACCGACGGCCACAGCAGCCACCACAGGAACTGCGCCGCCAGCGAGGTGCGGTCGTCGCCCCCGCGCAGGCACCAGAGGCTGCGCACGCCCAGCAGCGCGAACACCGCCCAGGCCAGCGCGCCATAGCCGGCGAACGGTTGGTCATGTACATCGGCCTGCCACAGCGCCAACGGGAAGGCGGCCAGCACCATCGCCAGCGTGGTCAGCACCAGCGCACGCGCCGGCCAGCGGCGATGCATCTCGGCGGCCAGCCAACCGGTCACGGCTGCGGCGATCAGCAGCGCATCGGGCTCGGTGCGGTGGGTGACGAAGCGCAGGATCTCGTGACTGAGGCTGCCCAGCCACCACAGCAGGCCCCACAGGTAGTACACGATGGCCGGCGCATCGCGCTGCGCGCGGCGGTAGCTGAAGGCCGCCGCAAAACCGGCCAGCGCCAGCAGCAAGCCACTCATGAAGGTCGGGTTGGCGATGGCGGTGGCATCCAGGTGCCAGTAGTCCGCGCCCACGACGAAGCCGAACGCGGCCCCCAGGGTCAGCACTGCCCCGCTGACCTGTGGCAGCCAGCGTTGCTGGCGCAGGCCCAGCCAGGCCAGCGCGGCACCTTCCAGTGCGAACACACTGGCGGTGGCGCGTGCAGACAGCGCCAGCGGCACCGCCAACGTGGCGAAGCCGACCGCGAGTACCGCATGCGACTGGCCGAGCGCAGCGTAGCGCTCACGCTTGATCAACGCCCACGCCAGGCCTGCATACAACGCAGCCAGTGCCAGCGAACACAACGCCAGCAGCAGGCGGTCGTCATGCAGCAGGCCGGCCTGTAGCGAGAAGGCGATCAGCGGCGTGCCGAACACCAGGCTGCCATCGATCAGGTCGCGCTTTTCCGCACTCTGCCGGCGCGCATAGAGGATCGGGATCAGCAGATAGAAGGCGAAGAACAGCAGCAGGAACGGCTCGGTGCTGGCGAACTTGTCGGCGCTGTACTGGAGCACGCCCCAGGCCGTCCCGATGCCGAAGGTGAAGGCGAAACCGAGCAGGTTCAGGGCGCGCCACGGGCGCCACCAGGCAATCGCCAGGATCGCTGCATTGAGCACGGCGTAATACGAGAACAGCGCGACATGGTTGCCGCTGCCGGTGGACAGCCAGATCGGCGCCATGAAGCCGGCCAGGATGCCGAGCACGGCCAGCGTGCGCGAGTTCTGCACCACCGCCAGCACGCCCATGCCGGCGATCAGCAACACGCTGAGCACGAAAGCGGGCGCGGCAGGCATCAGGTCATAGCGTTTGAACGCGGCGAAAATGGTCAGCAACAGGATGCCGATCGCCCCGCCCTGCAATGCCAGCGCGAACATGCGCCGGGTATCGCGCTGCACCCAGCCGAATACCAGCCCGGCCAGCGCCGCCACGGCGATGGCGGCCAGGCGCAGCTCGATCGGTGCATTCAACCAGCCCTGGTCGCTGGCGTACTTGAGCAGTGCGGCCACGCCGGCCAGCAGCACCAGCATGCCGATCTTGACCGGCACATTGCCTTCGGTGAACCACTGTTTGAGGGTGCCGACGAGCCGCTCGCCGATGCCGGGGCCCTGCGGTTCGGGCGGGGCGACCGGCTGCGCGGGCGGGGGCGGCAATGGCGGCAATGGCGGCGGTTGCGCCACGTCGATCACCGGTTCGATCCTCGGCTCCAGCGCCTCGGCGGCCGTCGTGGAGACAGGCGCAGAGGTGGCCCTCGCGGCGCCGACGGTGTCGACCGATGCCAGGTCGGTCCAGTGCAGCGACCTTTCCCGCTCCGCCGGCGCCGGCGCCGGCGCCGGTGAAGCCTCCCAGGCGGACCCGGCGGCGCGCTGCTCCAGCGCGGCGACGCGTCGGCGCAGCCCGGCGATCATCACCAGCGCCACGATCAGCAGCAGCGGGATCGCCAGCAGTACCAGCACCAGCAGGACAATCAGAGCTTCCATTCCAGGCCATCCTCAAGAGGTCGCCACGGCTGTACCCGGTAGGCACAGTGCCGGCGGCACGCGGGCCATGCTAATGGATCGGCGGCAGGCGCGGGATCAACGCCCCGCAGCGCCTGCCTGAAACGACAGACCCCGGCACGGGGCCGGGGTCTGTGGAATGACGCAGGGGACGCGCTGGCTTACGCCGCGACGACCTTGACCATTTCCAGGCACTTGTTGGAGTAGCCCCACTCGTTGTCGTACCAGGACACCAGCTTGACGAAGGTGCCGTCCAGCGCGATGCCGGCATCGGCATCGAACACCGAGGTGTGGGTCTCACCGCGGAAGTCGGTCGCCACGACCTTGTCTTCGGTGTAGCCCAGGATGCCCTTCAACGCGCCTTCGCTCTGTGCCTTCACTTCAGCGCAGATCTCGGCGTAGGTGGCTTCCTTCTCCAGCTCCACGGTCAGATCGACCACCGACACGTCCGAGGTCGGCACGCGGAAGCTCATGCCGGTCAGCTTCTTGTTCAATTCCGGGATCACCACGCCGACGGCCTTGGCCGCACCGGTGGAGGACGGAATGATGTTTTCCAGGATGCCACGGCCACCGCGCCAGTCCTTGTTGGACGGGCCATCGACGGTCTTCTGGGTGGCGGTCGCGGCGTGCACGGTGGTCATCAGGCCACGCTTGATGCCCCACTTGTCGTTGATGACCTTGGCCAGCGGGGCCAGGCAGTTGGTGGTGCACGAGGCGTTGGAGACGATCGCCTGGCCGGCGTAGGTCTTGTCGTTCACGCCGAACACGAACATCGGGGTGTCGTCCTTCGACGGTGCCGACAGGATGACCTTCTTGGCACCCGCGTCGATGTGCTTCTGCGCGGTTTCCTTGGTCAGGAACAGGCCGGTGGATTCGATGACGACGTCCACGCCGACCTCGTCCCACTTCAGGTTGGCCGGATCGCGCTCCTGGGTCAGGCGGATCTTCTTGCCGTTGACCAGCAGGTCGTTGCCGGAGACTGCCACGTCAGCCTTGAAGCGGCCATGCACGGAGTCGTACTTCAGCATGTACGCCAGGTAATCCGGCTCCAGCAGATCGTTGATGGCGACGATTTCGATGTCATTGCCGAAGTTCAGCACGGCCGAACGCAGCACGTTGCGCCCGATGCGACCGAAACCGTTGATGCCAACCTTGATTGCCATGTTCACAAGCTCCTGCAGCCGCGACGGTGCGGCGCCGATGGAAAGGGGTGTTCATTCTAGCAGGGCCGGACCCGGGCAGGCCCGCGCAAGCCGAACGGGAACCGGTTACAACGGCAAATACCCGGATTGATCCGGATCAAGGCGCGCAACCGCGCGGGCGGCAAAACTGGCCCCATTCCAACCCGCCACGAGACCGTCTCATGCGCAAGACCTCCCCCCTCCTGCTCACCAGCCTGGCCGCCGCCCTGGCGCTGGCCGCCGCCCCGGCCATGGCCCAGTCCAAGGGCGACTGGACGATCGGTGCCGGCGTGCACCAGGTCGCCCCGAAGTCCAACAACGGTTCGCTGGCCGGCGGCACCCTGAAGGTCGATGTCGACAACGACATCAAGCCGACCATCACCGGTGAGTACTTCATCGCCGACAACCTCGGCATCGAGATCCTGGCCGCGCTGCCGTTCAAGCACGACATCAACATCGCCGGCCTGGGCAACGTGGGCAGCACCAAGCACCTGCCGCCGGTGGTGTCGCTGCAGTATCACTTCAACAGCGCGGGCAAGGTCTCCCCGTTCCTGGGTGCCGGCATCAACTACACGACGTTTTTCAGCGAGAAGACCGGCGGCGCGCTGGCCGGCAGCAAGCTGAAGATGGAGGACTCCTGGGGCCTGGCCGCCCATGCCGGCCTGGATTTCGCGATCAATGACAAGGGCTCGCTGCGCGTCGATGTGCGCTGGATGGACATCGACAGCAAGGTCAAGCTCGATGGCGAAAAGATCGGCACCGTCAACATCGACCCGCTCGCCTACGGCGTGTCGTACGTGTTCAAGTTCTGATCGGCGGATCAGGACCCAACCAGGCAACACCCTCGCAGCAAGACAGTTTCCCCGGCTTCGGCCGGGGTTTTTTTTGGACAGGCGCGGCGGTCCGGGGGGCGCTGCGGGGCGTGACGCTCGCGGTTACGCTGCGGAAAGCAGATGCCGCGCCGCGGCCTGCGCATGCAGCGTGGTCGTATCGAACACCGGCACGGTTGCATCCTGCGCGCCGACCAGCAGCATGATCTCCGTGCAGCCCAGGATGATGCCCTGCGCGCCGCGATCCACCAGCCGCTGCATGACCGCGCGATACCTCTCGCGCGATGCCGGCAGCACCTGCCCCTGCACCAGCTCCTCATAGATGATCCGGTGCACCGCCGCGCGGTCCTCGGGCTCCGGGACCAGTACCTCCAGTCCATGCGCGTGCGTGAGCCGACCCTTGTAGAAATCGTGTTCCATCGTGAACGCGGTGCCGAGCAGGCCAATGCGCCGCAACCCGGCGCCCTTGATCGCTTCGGCCGTCGGGTCGGCGATGTGCAGCAGCGGAATCGCGATCGCCGCCTGCACCGCATCCGCCATGCGATGCATGGTGTTGGTGCAGATCACGATGGCGGTGGCTCCGGCGCCCTGCAGGCGTTGGGCCGCATCGATCATCCGCTGCGTGGCACTGTCCCAGTCGCCGGCATGCTGCAGCGCCTCGATCTCGGCGAAATCGAACGACCACAGCAGGATCCGCCCGGAATGCAGCCCGCCCAGCGTGTCGCGCACCTGCTCGTTGATCAGGCGGTAATAGTGGGCCGAGCTTTCCCAGCTCATGCCGCCGATCAGGCCAACGATGTGGGCCATGGGGTCGCTCCTGCGTCCGCCCGATGCCGGGCACCCGCCGAGCCTAGCCTAACCCGAGCTGCACTGCAGCCGGCCAGATCGCGGCAAGCCCGCGCGTGGCCAGCCCGCTAGAATGCCGCGGATGAAAATGCCTTCTCTGCTCCCGGCCACCGCGCTCGCGCTGGCCCTCACCCTTGTTTCCACCGATGCCCTGGCCTGGGGCGCGCAAGGCCACCGCCTGGTGGCGCGGATCGCCGAGACCCGGCTGACCCCGCAGACCCAGGCCGAGGTGGACCGTCTGCTCGCCGCCGAGCCGGATCCGACACTGCACGGCATCGCCCCGTGGGCCGATCAGCTGCGCGCCAAGGACCCCGGCCTGGGCAAGCGCTCGGCCGGCTGGCACTACGTCAACATCGGCGAAGACGATTGCCACTACGAAGTGCAGAAGCACTGCAGGATCGGCAATTGCGTGGTCGAGGCGCTGAAAGCACAGACCGCGATCCTTGGCGACCGCAGCAAGTCCGATGCAGAGCGCGCGCAGGCGCTGAAGTTCGTCGTGCATTTCGCCGGTGACATCCACCAGCCGATGCATGCCGGCTACGGCCATGACAAGGGCGGCAACGATTTCCAGGTGCAGTTCAACAACCGCGGTACCAACCTGCATTCACTGTGGGACAGCGGCATGCTGAATGAGCAGACGCTGGACGACGACCAGTACCTCAAGCGCCTGCTGGCCCTGCCCAAGCCGGTGTTCGCAACGCGCTCCAACATCGATGCCGATGCCGTGCAGTGGGCCGAGGCCAGTTGCCGGATCGCGATTGCACCTGGCGTTTACCCGGACAAGCGTACGCTGGCCCCGAGCTATGCGGCGACCTATCGCCCGGTCGCCGAGCGCGAGCTGCGCCTGGCCGGTGAACGCCTGGCGGTGCTGCTCAACGACACCTTGGGCAAACGCTGAGGCCATCACCATGTCACTGCACGTCGCCAGTTTCTTCCATCCGGACAGCCACACGTTCAGCTACGTGGTGCATGACCCGGCGACGTTGCAGGCGGCGGTGATCGATCCCGTGCTGGATTACGACCCGGAGACCGATGCATTCGGTGCCGGGCCGCTTCAGCCGCTGCTGGCCCACGTAAGCGGGCACCGCCTGCAGGTGCGCTGGCTGCTGGACACCCATGCCCACGCCGACCACGTCAGCGCCGGGCGCTGGCTGAAGCGCCATTGGCCGGACGCGACTCTGGCCATGGGCGCGGGCATCGTGCAGGTGCAGCGCACCTTCGCACCCCGTTACGCGCTGGAGGTGCCGACCGACGGCTCGCAGTTCGATCATCTGTTCGCCGATGGCGAACGCTTCACGCTCGGTGATATCGACGCCGAGGTGATCGCGGTGCCCGGCCATACCAGTGACAGCGTGGCGTATCGGATCGGCGATGCGCTGTTCACCGGTGATTCGCTGTTCATGCCTGACGGCGGCACCGCCCGCTGCGACTTCCCGGGCGGTGACGCGGCGCAGCTGTACCGCTCGATCCGGCGGCTGCTGGCCTTGCCGGACGCGACCCGTGTGTTCATCTGCCACGACTACGGTCCGGGCGGCCGCGAGGTCGCCAACGAGACCACCATCGGCGCGCAGCGCGCGCACAACATCCACCTGCATGACGGCATCAGCGAAGCCGAGTTCGTGGCCACCCGCCAGGCCCGGGATGCCACGCTGGCCGAGCCGAAACTGATGCACCCCTCGGTGAAAGCCAACATCCAGGGCGGCCCGCCGAGGTAGTGCCGGCCGCTGGCCGGCTCCCCTGCAACGGGTGGCCCCCGTTTTCCTCAGCGGCCTTGCCCGCGCACCACGTGCTGCCCTTTCACGATCTCGAACGTGAAGCCGTACAGCAGGCTCACCGGTACCGGTTCGATGCGCTCGGCGCCCTCGCAGTTGCCTCGATCCGTGGGTACGCGCTGCGGAGGGAAATGACAGACGGCCGCGGGGACAAAGCGCCATATCGCCACCGCTTCCTGGGCAGCCTGCACGAGGGGCGCGTTCTCCGGGGCATTGCCGGCGGCGCAATCGCTGCGATCGATCACGGGCAGACTGCGTTCGACCTTGCCTTCCGCATCGATCACCAGCTGCAGGCACACTGTCGTCGGTGCCAGCGCGCGGCGCGGGTCGCGATCACCGACCGCCGGGTCCGGCCCCGCATTGAGCTGCGGCATCCGGTAGCCCTCGCTCGGCCCCAGCTGATACGTCTCCACCTTCCCGCTCCCCTGAGCGCCGACGTTCGGATCCAGACGCTGGTGAGCCACGTTCTCGGCACGCGTGTCCACCGTGGTCGGCGAGGGGTGACTGGCACAGCCGGCCACCAGCATCGCCAGGACCACGGCGAGTGACCCCCGCTTCACAGCGTCGGGTCCGACGCATCCAGTTCGAATGTCATCGGAATCTTCAACGCCGAGGCAACGGCGTGTCCATTCTGGCGCGCCGGTTCGAACGTCCATTGCTTGGCCGCAGCGATCGAGGCCTCGTCGAACACGCCGGCCGGGGTCGAACTGAGTACCCTTACATCGCCGGGCTTTCCAGCCGCATCCACCTCCACGCGCAGCACCACCTTGCCGGAAATGCCCTGATCAAACGCGGCTTTGGGATACCTGGGCGGCGTCAGGTCACGGGCCTGCGCGCCCACATCGCTCGTTGCCGCGTTGGCCTTCGCCGGCTCGTCGCCGGCGCCGCTCTGGCTGGCCCAGGCCACCGTGCAGAGCCCGACACACAGCCCGACCACCAGCACCTGCCCGGTCATCCACGGCAATGCCTTCCGCTTGTGTTCCTTCAACATGGCAATACGCTCCTTCAACATCGGTTGGCTGCGCCAGTGGCAGGCCATCGGGGCAACCGGGTGGACCAACTGCGCCTTCAGCAGCGCAGTGGCGTAGAGCCGGCGCAGGGCCGGATGCGGATCGACCGTGCGCGCGTCGCAGGCCAGTTCCTGATCGCGCAGGAAGCGGCGCGCCGCCCACGGCAGCAAGGGGTGGAACCAGAACACACAGCGCAGCACGGCAAGCGCGGCGTTTGCCCAGGGATCGCCATGGCGGCGATGGCTGTGCTCATGGCGCAGGATCAGCTCCTGCTCGGCCGGGCTGAATCGCTGCTCGAAGTCCGGGCTCACCACGATGCGCGGCTGCCACAGGCCGACCAGCGCCGGCAGGCCGGGATCGCCACTGGCCTGCCAGCTGCCATCCATGCGCGGCTGGAGCACGCCCAGTGCGTGCTCGAAGCGGCGCTGCGCGCGCCAGCTGACGCAGGCCACCGCTACCGCGCCCAGCAACCACACCGTCAACAGCAGTAGCGGCCACTGCGAGGCGTCGGTGGGCACGGCCGGCGCGCGCAGGGCCGAAGCCATGACCATGACCGGGTCCGTTTCAGTCATCGGCAGCCGTGGCAGTGGCAGGTAGGGCGCGACCAGCATCAACGGCAGCAACCACCAGCTGCGGTAGGCCAGCGCTGCGCCTCCGAGGCGCAGCAGCAGCGGCCTGGCCGCGGCCAGCACCAGCGTCGCCAGCGACAGCCACACGCTGGCCTGCAGCAGTCCATCAAGCAGCTCAGTCATGGCCCAGCTCCAGGATCAGCTGCTTCAGCTCGGCGATGTCCTGCGCGCTCAGCTCCCCGCGCTGGCTGAAGTGCGCCACCAGCGGCGCGACGCGACCGTCGAAGACCCGGTCCAGGAAGCCCTCGCTCTGCTCGGCCACCCAGGCCTGGCGCTGCAGCACCGGCGAGTACAGATAGCGACGCCCATCGCGGCTGGCGCTGATCGCGCCCTTGGTCAGCAGCCGGTTGAGCAGGGTCTTGATGGTGGGCTCGGCCCAGTCGCGGCTGGCCAGCGCGGTCACCACCTCGTCAGCGCCCAGCGGATGGCTGCGCCACAACACCTCCATCACCACCGCTTCGGCTTCACTGATCTGGCTCATCATTTACACCCGTAATCGACAGATCGATTACGCCCGTAATCAACCTGGGTGTCAACCCTTCGACAGCCGGTTCATGCAGCCGCTGCCAGCATCTGCGCACGCCCCACGGAGCCCTCGATGAGACGCTACCGAAAATTCGACTACCCGGTCGACGATGTGCGCCGCTTCCTGGAGCCGGGCCCGATCGTGCTGATCAGCTCGGCCTGGAAAGGCCAGCGCAACATCATGACCCTGGGCTGGCACATGGTGCTGGAGTTCACGCCCTCACGGCTGGCAACGATGATCTCCAGCGGCAACCACAGCTTCGAGCTGATCCGCCGCAGTGGCGAATGCGTCATCAATGTGCCCACCGCCGAGATGCTCGATACGGTGGTGGGCATCGGCAACAGCAGCGGCGCGGAGATCGACAAGTTCGACCACTTCGGCCTGGAGGCGGTGGCCGCCACGGAGGTCGCCGCCCCCTTGATCGCCCAGTGCCACGCCAGCTTCGAGTGCCGGCTGGCGGACCGCAGCCAGATCAAACGGCATGGCCTGTTCATCTGGGAGGTCGTCAAAGCGCACGTCGCGCGCTCCCCGAAAGTACCGCGCACGGTGCATTACCGCGGCGATGGCCAGTTCATGCTTTCCGGCGATGAAGTCTCGCGTCGCCGTCTGTTCAAACCGGAAATGCTGTAATGACCCGCATGATTTCGCAGGATAGCGCCGCATGACCGAACACCTGACCGACCTGGACGCCGCCGTCGAGTGGCTGCTGCAGCGGGTCGATGGCCCCCTGCGCATTGGCGCCCCGCTCGCACTGGGCAAGCCGCACCGGCTGCTCAACGCGCTGTATGCCCGTGTTGAACACGATGCCTCGCGGCCGCTGCAGCTGTATACCGCGCTGTCGCTGAATCCGCCGCGTGGCGGTGCCGGGCTGGAAGCGCGCTTCATGACGCCCTTCGCCGAGCGTCATTTCGGTGCGGAGTTTCCGCGCCTGGCCTACGCCGATGCCATGGTGCGCGACCAGCTGCCGGCGCATGTGCAGGTGGAAGAGTTCTACATGCAGTCCGGGGCGCTGCTCAATTCCTCGCAGGCGCAGCGCAGCTACACCAGCCTCAACTACACCCATGCCGCCGATGCGGTGGCGCAGCGCGCGCCGCATGCGATCGTGCAGAAAGTGGCGATGCGCGCGAACGACCGGCGCCTGTCGCTGTCGTGCAACAACGACATCACCCAGGACACGCTGGATGCGATGGTCGCGCGCGGGCTGCCACGCCCGTTGATGATCGCCGAGATCGATCCGCAGCTGCCCTACCTGGCCGGTTCGGCCACGGTGGATGTGTCGTTCTTCGATCTGGTGATCACGCCACCGGGGCCCTACCCGGACCTGTTCGGCCTGCCGCGCCAACCGGTGAGCGATGCCGACTATGCGATCGGCCTGTACGCCAGCACGCTGGTGCGCGATGGCGGCACGCTGCAGATCGGCATCGGTACGCTGGCCGATGCGCTCAGCCATGCGCTGGTGCTGCGGCATACCGACAACGCCCGCTACCGGCAGATCCTGCAGGCGCTCGATCCCGGCCTGGCCAGCAACCCCACCGTCCTTGAGTGCGGTGGCCTGGAGCCGTTCGAGATCGGCCTGTACGGTTGCAGTGAGATGCTCAACGAGGGCTTCCGCCGGCTGGTCCAGACCGGGGTGATCCGGCGCAAGGTGCATGACGATCTGGCCTTGTTGCAGCGGATCGAGAACGGCACCGCGTGGACCACCGACTACGCCACGCTCGAGGCCGAGGGCGAGTATCTGCACGGCGCGTTCTACCTGGGCTCGCCGGAGTTCTACCAATGGCTGCGCGACCTGCCCGAGGAGGAGCGCAGCGCGATCGGCATGCGCCGCATCAGTGAGATCAACCAGCTCTACGGCGGCGATGAAACGCTGGAGCGGATGCAACGCCGCGATGCGCGCTTCTTCAACTCCTGCATGATGGCCACCGCGCTCGGTGCGGCCGTTTCCGATGCGCTGGAAGACGGCCGTGTGGTCTCCGGCGTCGGCGGCCAGTACAACTTCGTGGCGATGGCGCATGCCCTGCCCGGCGCCCGCAGCGCGCTGATCTTCCGTGCCACCCGCGAGGACAAGGGCACGCTGCAGTCCAACGTGCGCTGGAACTACGGGCACACCACGATTCCGCGGCATCTGCGCGACCTCTACATCAATGAGTACGGCATCGCCGACCTGCGCAACATGACCGACGAAGACTGCGTGATCGCGATGGCCACGATCACCGATGCGCAGTTCCAGGCCGCCTTGCTGGACAAAGCGAAAGCCTCGAAAAAGCTGGCCGCCGGGTTCACTGCGCCCGACGATGGGCGGCGCAACACCGCGGCCGAGGTCAGCGCGGCACTGGCGCCATTCCGCCAGTCCGGCCTGCTGCCGGACTATCCGCTGGGCAGTGATTTCACCGAAGTCGAGCAGCATCTGGTCAAGGCGCTGGGCTGGCTCAAGCAGAACACGCAGACACCGATGGCCAAGCTGCGCACGGTGCTGGCTGCGCTGACGCAACCGGCCGGCGATGGCGACCAGGCCTATCTGCAGCGGATGGGGCTGGAAGCACCGAAGACGTTCGGCGAACGCATCGAGGCGCGGTTGGTGCGCTTGGGATTGGCGCGCACGGCAGCCGGGTGATGTAGATCCACGCCATGCGTGGATGCGTGGGGATCACGCGTCAGCCGTGGTCGAGGGTTGCGCCAACAGCATCCACGCATGGCGGGGATCTACCTTCGATCAAGGATGGCGTGGTGATTGCCCTTCAACAAACGAAAAGGCCGGGGAATCTCCCCGGCCTTTCGCGTTGCAGCTACCGGGCAGCGCCCGGCACCGCCATCAGTTCGCCAGCTGCGCCTTGGCCGCGGCCACGACGTGCTCGGCGGTGATCCCGAAGTGCTTGTACAGCGCTTCGGCCGGGGCCGAGGCACCGAAGGTGTCGATACCCACCACCGCACCGTCCAGGCCCACGTACTGGCGCCAGAAACCGGTGACGCCGGCTTCCACGGCCACGCGGTTGCGCACGGCATTGGGCAGCACGGACTCGCGGTAGGCGGCGTCCTGGCGCTCGAACACGTCGGTGGACGGCATCGACACCACGCGGGTCTTGATGCCGGCGGCATCCAGTTCCGCCTTGGCGGTCACGGCCAGGCCCACTTCCGAACCGGTGCCGATCAGGATCACGTCCGGCACGCCGCCTTCGGCGTCGGCCAGCACGTAGCCACCGCGCGCGATCTGGGCGACCTGTTCGGTGCTGCGCGGCTGGTGCGGCAGATTCTGGCGGCTGAAGACCAGGCAGCTCGGACCATCCTTGCGGGTGATCGCCGACTTCCAGCTGACCGCCGACTCGACCGCATCGCACGGGCGCCACACATCGTTGTTGGGGATGTAGCGCAGCGAGGCCAGGTGCTCCACCGGCTGGTGGGTCGGGCCGTCTTCGCCGAGGCCGATCGAATCGTGCGTGTACACGTGGATCGCGTGGGCCGGGATCAGCGCGCTCATGCGCACGCCGTTGCGGGCGTAATCGCTGAACACCAGGAAGGTGGCGTCGAACGGAATGAACCCGCCATGTAGGGCCAGGCCGTTGGCGATCGCGGTCATGCCGAACTCGCGCACGCCGTAGTAGACGTAGTTGGCGTTCGGGTCATCGGTGGCGACCGACTTGCTCGCCTTCCACAGGGTCAGGTTGGAGTGCGCCAGATCGGCCGAACCGCCCACCAGCTCCGGCAGCAGCGGCGCGAACGCTTCGATCGCCAGCTGCGAGGCCTTGCGCGAGGCGATGGTCTGGCCGTCGGCCTGGACCCGGGCGATGTAGGCATCGGCCTTGGCGATGAAATCGGCCGGCAGCTCGCCGTGCGAACGACGGATCAGCTCATCGGCTTCGGCCGGGTACTGCGCGGCGTACTTGTCGAACTGCTGCTCCCACTCGGCCTGGCGCAGGGTGCCGGTACCGCCGGCACGCCAGCCGGCGTAGATCTCTTCCGGGATCTCGAACGGGCCGTACGGCCAGCCCAGCTGCTTGCGGGTCGCTTCCAGCTCGTCCTTGCCCAGCGGGGCGCCGTGGCTGGATTCCTTGCCGGCCTTGCCCGGCGAACCAAAACCAATCGTGGTGCGGCAGCAGATCAGGGTCGGCTTGTCGAACTGCGACAGCGCGCTGTCGATGGCGGCCTTGATGCTGTCCGGATCGTGGCCATCGACGCCGCGCACCACGTTCCAGCCATAGGCTTCGAAACGCTCGGGGGTGTTGTCGGTGAACCAGCCATCGGTGTTGCCATCGATGGAGATGTGGTTGTCATCCCAGAAGCAGACCAGCTTGGACAGGCCCCAGGTGCCGGCCAGCGAGGCGGCTTCATGTGAGATGCCTTCCATCAGGCAGCCGTCGCCCAGGAACACCCAGGTGCGGTGGTCGACGATCTCGTGTTCGGGGCGGTTGTAGCGCTGAGCCAGCAGCTTCTCGGCCAGGGCGAAGCCCACGGCGTTGGCCAGACCCTGACCCAGCGGACCGGTGGTCGTCTCCACGCCGGGGGTTTCATGGTGCTCGGGGTGGCCGGCGGTCTTGCTGCCCAGCTGGCGGAACTGCTTGAGCTGCTCGATCGGCAGGTCGTAGCCGCTCAGGTGCAGCAGCGCGTACTGCAGCATCGAGCCGTGGCCGTTGGACAGCACGAAGCGGTCGCGGTTGAACCACTTGGGATTCTTCGGGTTGTGACGGAGATAGTCGTTCCAGAGCACTTCGGCGATGTCGGCCATGCCCATCGGCATGCCGGGATGACCGGACTTGGCGGTTTCGACCGCATCAGCGGCAAGGAAGCGGATGGCGTTGGCCAACTGGCGGCGGGTAGGCTGCGTCATGGTTCTGTCGGAGTCGGGAGGCTCCCGCGGAGCTGCGGGCAGCCCATTGTCCCACAGGTGATCGGCGGGGTCAGGCCGAAGACAGGCCAGGCCCTTAACGACGACGCCCCGCACTGGGCGGGGCGTCAGGGCAGCTCGGGCCTGTGCAGGCTCAGTCGCGCGGGGCCGGCGCGGGGGCCGGGGCCACCGTGGCCACGACCGGGCCATCGTCCACCTCGCCCTTGGCCACCAGGGTGGTCAGGGCCAGATCGCCGGTGACGTTCAGCGCGGTACGGCACATGTCCAGGAAGTGGTTCACGCCCAGGATCAGGCCGATGCCCAGCGGGTTCACGCCGACCATGGCGCAGATCATGGCCACCACCGGCAGCGAGCCGGAGGGCACGCCGGCGGTACCGATGCCGCCCAGGATGCAGACCGCCATCACCATGAACTGCTGGCCGATGCTCAGGTCCACGCCGAAGAACTGCGCCAGGAAGATCACCGTCACGCCCTCGAACAGCGCGGTGCCGTTCTGGTTGGCGGTGGCGCCCACGGTCAGCACGAAGCGCGAGACCTTCTGCGGCAGGCCCATCTGGTCGGCCACGCGCAGCGCGGTCGGCAGGGTGGCATTGCTGGACGCGGTCGAGAAGGCCATCACGGTGGCCTCCTGGGTGTCGCGGAAGAACGCCAGCGGCGAGCGGCCGGACAGCCATACCGCGACGCCGTAGGTCACCACCATGTGCAGGCCCAGCGCCAGCACCACCACGCCGACGTAGGCGCCCAGGCGGATGATCAGCTCGAAGCCGAACAGCGCGGCCAGGTTGAACATGAAGCAGGCCACCGCGTACGGGGCCAGGCGGATGACTAGGTTGATCAGGGTCATCGAGATTTCGAAGATGCCTTCGATGGCGCGACGCAGCGGGGCGACCTTTGCCTCGTCGGTCAGCACCATGCCGATGCCGAACATCAGCGCGAAGAACATCAGCGAGAGGATGGCGCCATTGCTGGAGGCCGCCTCGACCACGTTGCTCGGCACGATCGACAGCAGCATGTCCATGCCCTTGGGCGTGCCATGGATGCCAGCGACGATTTCCTTGCTGCGCTCGGCATTCTCGGTGAGCATCTGCGCGGCCACGACCGGGTCCACGCCCGCGCCGGGCTTGAGCACGTTGACCAGCACCAGGCCGATGCCCACGGCGATGCCGGAGAGCAGGATGGTGTAGGCCAGCGTCTTCCAGCCGATGCGGCCGAGGGCGCGGATGTCGCCCATCTCCGACACGCCCATGATCAGCGCCGAGAAGATCAGCGGCACGATCAGCATGAAGATCAGATTGAGGAACAGGCCCGAGGCCGGCGTGGTGACGTAGTCCATCACCCATTTGGCTGCGGCCTGCAGGCCGTCGATGCTGCCACCGAGCGCATGGACGGTCAGCCCGAGGACCAGGCCGATGATGAAGCCAATGCCCATTTTCCAGTGCAAAGGCAGTTTCTGCCGGGTCGTTGCGGCCTCAGTCATGGAGCGGCGTTCCTCGAAAAAATGAAATCAGCTTAGCAAAGCCGGCCGCCCTGACCGACACGCCTTTTTATGAATGCGCAGATGGGTACAGCGGTGCCAGGCCATTGTTCTGCGTGGCCGCAGGGGGCCGCCAGTGCGGTCCGTCATGGAAGGCGCGCCGCAGATCCTGTCGGGCCTGGCCGACATCGCCGCCCTGCCCGCCCCAGCGGACCTGCTGCATCTGGACCAGCGCCGCCCGCTGCTGTGCGTCGTCGAGGCGCTCGAGCACCTGCTCGAACGTCTGCACACCGCCCATTCCCGCCAGCACCGCGATGATCTCGTCCAATCCGCCGGCTTCCATCGCCCGGCGCAGGTCGGCGCGGGTGTACGGACTCCCCGACGCGGTGATGGATACGCCCCCCTTGGTGCCCCGCACGACCGCCGGGCGCCGCCGTCGGCGCCAGCCCCAGGCCAGGGTCAACAGCCACAGCACGGCCAGGCCGGCCGACAGGGCGATCCAGCCCCAGGGACGTGGCGCGGCCTGCGCAGGCGCCAACTGCAGATCGGTGGACGCCGTGGCCGGCTCACCCGGCAGGGCCGAGGTGGTGTCCACCGGCAGGGGTGCTGCGGCACTGCCGCCGACGCCGGCGGCGATATCCAGCTGCAGGTCCGGCAGGCTCGCGTTGCGCGGCTGACCGGCCGCCACGTCCCACCACGCCATGCGCAGCCCCGGCACCGTCAGCGCACCGGCCTGGCGCGGCACGATCGCGAAGCGCCGGGTCAGCGTGAGCTGCGGCGTGCTGCCGTTGAAGGTTTCATCGAACTGCGGCGGCTCGGCGAAGACCTGCGCACCTGGCCCGACATCGGGCACCGGCAGCTCCGGGAACTGCGCCTTGGTCGCGCCCTCGGCCACGGCTTCGACCACGATGGTGGCCGCTTCTCCGGCACGGCCGGTGGTGGGCGCGGCGGTGTAGCGCAGGCGCAGCCCATGCAGCGGCAGCCACGGCTGCGGGGCAGACGCGGGCTGCGCCTGGACCTGCAGCGTGCGCTCGGCCGATGCGGCGCGCAGGCGGCCATCGCCACCGAACATGTCGTTGAAAAAGCCGCCCGCGCTGCGCCCGTTGAACTGGGCCGCTGGCAGCACCAGCGCTCCGCTGCGCTCGGGGATCAGCAGGAAACGACGTTCCACCACGTTGTAGCGGCGGCCATTGACCTCGCGCACCAGGGTGCGGTCTTCGCCCACCCGCTGCAGCGATGCACCGGCCGGCGTATCGAGCACCAGTTCACCACTGAGCAGTTGCGCGGCGTAGAACAGGCGCACCACCACGCCGACACTCTGCTGCACGTACGGCGTCGGATCATCGACCTCGGTTTCCAGGAACACGGCGGCGTTGCCCGTGGCCGCGGCGGGGGCCGATGCGCTGCTGGCACCGACCTGCAGCGTCAGCGGCTGCGTACGGCTGCTGCCAACCTGCAGGGCGGGAACCTGCAGCGTGCCGCTCCGCTTCGGGCTGAGCGCCACCGCATACAACGCGCGCGAGGTCATCGCGCCATTGCTCCACTGCACCTGGCGGCTGCTGGTCTGGCTGCTGAGATCGAAGTCGGTCCGCAGCGGTGCATAGTCCGGCGCACCACCGCCCGCATCGGATTCAATGTTGAGCGTGACGGTGTCGCTGTCGGTGATCTGGTCACGATCAAGCCATGCCCGGGTCTGTGCCTGCGCGGCCAGGCTCGCGCATAGCAGCAGGACGAGTCCGGCGCGCAACCAGCGCTGTATCGTGGAGTGTGTCATCGCCCTTCCCGTTTCCTGCGTTCGTTTTCCAGCTGGAACTTGGCCCGCAGCAGGCTGCCCGGATCATCCGGTACGCGCCGCATCCAGGCCTCGACTGCCTGCTGCTGCTCACGCTGCTGCGGGGTGCCGCTGACCTGGCCCTGGGCCTTGTCGTTGCCGTCGTTGTTCCCTTGGCGCTGCATCGCCTGCTGCATGCGCTCGCGCTGGGCGGCGTCGGCCTCGGCCTGCGCCTGGCTGTCGGCGGCCTGCGGTGACTTCTCGCCCTGGGAGAGGCCATCCTTCGGATCACCGGACGAGGGCGGCGGTGACTGCCCCGGCTCGCCCTTGTCCTGCGGCGGCGAACCGTCACCCTCCTTGCCCTGTCCCTGATTCCTGCCGGCGTCGGGCTTTTCGGGCGGGTTCTTTCCGTCCTTCTGATCGTTGTTCTGGTCGTTGTTCTGCGGCGGCTTGCGCTTCCGGGCGGCGTCGACCGCGGCGCGGTTGGCCACCGCATCAGCCATGCCGGGATGCTTCTTCAACGCGCGGTCATAGGCCTCGATCGCCGCGTCGTACTGCCCCTGGCGCGCCAATGCGTTGCCGAGGTTGTACCAGCCGGCGTCGGTGTCGATGCCCTCGAACTGCTGCTGCGCGGCCTTGAAGTCGCCCTTGCGGTACGCATCCACGCCGCTGGACAAGCGTTGCTGATCGACCTGGTCGGCGCGTTGCCACCACGTTCCTTCAGCGGCGTGCGCCGTCGTGGGCAGCGCCATCGGCACTGCCGCCATCATCACCAGCACCGCCAGTGCGCCGCGCCGCCGGAACGCAAACAGGGCCAGCACCATCAGCGGCGGCAGCAGCCAGAAACCTTCATCGCGCCAGGTGCGGCCCTGCCCTTCGCGGCTGTCATCGGCACTGACCCGCGGGATCAACACGTCCAGCGCGGCCAGATCCTTGTCGTCGGAGGCGATGCGGGCATAACGACCGCCGCCGCGGCTGGCGACGCCGCGCAGGGTGCCCTCTTCCAGCCGCGCGGGCACGATCTGGCCTTCGCCATTGCGGTAGGCCGCGCCCTGCGGGGTACCCAGGCCGAGCACGGAGACCACGAAACCCTGCGCGCGTGCCGAGGCCGCCGCCTGTTCTGCATCGGCATCGGCGCGATCGGTCAGCAGCAGAATGTCGCCACCGCGTGCGCCGGATTGCTGCAGCAGCTTCACCGCCGTTTCCAGCGCACGGTCCGCGCGCTGGCCATCGCGTGGCATCACGTCCGGTGCCAAGGCATCCAGGTAGAGGGCGACATTGGCCATGTCGTCGGTCAGCGGCGCCACCGTGTAGGCGTCATCGGCGTACACCAGCAGGGCGACTTCACCGCCCTGGCGTTCGCGCAGCAGTGTGGCCAGTTTGGCGCGTGCCTGGAGCAGGCGCGACGGTGGCAGATCGGTCGCGGTCACCCGCGAAGAGAGATCCAGCGCAACCACCAGCGGCGACGGCGTCTGCCACAACGGTTGGGCGACCTGCCGCCACGAGGGACCGGCCAGGGCCACGATCGCGATCACCGTACCGGACAGCAACAGCACCAACCCGCCCCAGGCGCGACGGTCGCGGCCGACCAGCAGGTAGCGTAGCAGATGCGCATCCACGGTCTGCCGCCACACGTTGGCCCGGCGCCGGCGCAACCACCAGATCGCCACCAGCAGCGGCAGCGCGAGCAGCGCCCACAGGGCCTCGGGGCGCATGAAATGCAGGGCGTTCCAGCTCGCGCTCATATCCAGCGCCTCGGCAGCAGCCAGGCCAGGCCGGCCAGCAGCAACGCCAATGCCAGCGGCGGCGCGTAGCGCTCGATCCGCGGCCGCACCGCCGTGCCCGTCGATTTGACCGGTTCCAGCCGCTCCAGCTCGGCATAGATGCCGGCCAGCTCATCGGTATTGCGCGCGCGGAACGAGCGGCCACCGGTGAGCTCGGCAATCCTGTTCAAGGTCGCCTCGTCCACCGGGTCGTCGCCCGGCGCGATCTGCACGCCGAACAGACTGATGCCGCCATCGCCGCCGAAGGCCACGGTGTACACGCGCACGCCTTCGGCCTGGGCGAGTTCGGCCGCGCGCAGCGGTTCGAGGACGCCGGCATTGCTGACGCCGTCGGTGAGCAGGATCAGCACGCGCTGGCCCTGGGGTTGTTCACGCAGGCGTTTGACCGCCAGCGCGATCGCATCGCCGATCGCCGTCTCGCGCCCGGCCAGGCCGACCACGCTGTCGCGCAGCTGGTCACGCACGCTGGTGAGGTCGGCGGTCAACGGCGTGAGCGTGTAGGCGCGCTCGCCGAAGATCAGCAGGCCGACACGATCGCCGACGCGGCGGTCCAGGAAGTCGGCGAGCACCGCCTTGGCCGCGGTCAGCCGCTCGACCACCTGGTTGCCGAACATCATGTCCGCCTCGCTCATGCTGCCGGACACATCCACTGCCAGCATCATCTGCCGGCCCTGCTGTGGCGGCGTCACTGCATCGCCGAGCTGCTGCGGTCGCGCGGCGGCCACGCACAGGCAGGCCCAGGCCAGCCACAACAATGCACGCCCCAGCCGTGGCCCCGCACCGCCCGGGGCAGCACCGAGCGACTGCAGCTGGTCGGCGGCATAGGGCACCCGCAGCGCGGCGCCCGCGCCGGGGCGCGACGGCCACCAGCGCATGAGGATCGGCAACGGCAGCGCCAGCAGCATCCAGGGCCAGGCCAGGCTGTCGACCCAGCTCAACCACGTCGGCAGCGTGATCGCGATCATCGGCGCCGCTCCGTAAGCAGCGACAGATAACGACGGCGCGCGAGCACGCGCAGCCGCTGCACCGCCTCGGCATCCACGCTTGGCCGATAGCCACCGTCCAGCAGCAGTGCGCCGTCGCCGTCGGAGAAGGCGCGGCTGTTGTTCTCATCCAGGAACGCCAGCCACGCCGGCCCTTGCAGACGCTCCGCGCCTGGCTGGTACCGGCGCGCCGCACGGCGCAGCAGGGAAGCGATCGCAGCAACCTGCAGTACCGGCGAGCCGGCCTGGTCGACCTCGGCATCGAACAGCTCCAGCCACCGCTGGCGCGCGCGCCGCGCACGCCACTGCCAGACCCAGATCGCGGCCACCACCAGCACGAGCGCGGCGAACACCAGCCACCAGCCCGGTGCGGGCGGCCACCATGGCGGTGACGGCGGCAGCTGCACATCGCGCAGCGGCAGCGACGCGGCCGCGCTCATGCCACCACCGCGGTCGGCAGCGGGCTCAACCAGCTGTCGCTGGCGTCATCGGTAGAGACTACGTGCACCTGGATCCGGCGAGCGGACAAGGTGGTCTGCAATGCATCCAGGGGCGCGACGAATCGTTCGCGCCAGTGCTCGCGCACTGCCGCATTGCCCAGATCAAGCAGGACGCGACGTCCCTGCGAGAGGAACGGCAACGCATCGGCGGGAGGCGCCTTTTCCAGCGGATCGACCAGCAGCATCACCACCACTTCGTGGTGCATGGCCAGCGCAGCCCAGCGGGCAACGGTGATGGTGGAGGCGCGCGCCGGATCGGCCAGCACGACCACGCGTGCGCCAGGACGCAGCAACCGTGCCGCCTGCTCCAGCGCGCGATCCAACCCGGCATCTTCGGCAGGCGGTTCGGCATACCAGCGGGTCAGGGCATCCAGCACGCGCAGCACCCCGCGGGTGCCACCGGCCGGTGCGATCGGCGGCTCCTGGGTACTGCCCCGCACGGCGGCGAGGCGATCGCCCTGGCGCTGCGCCAGCCATGCCGCGACCGCGCCGACGCGTGCGGCCTGCACGGATTTGAAGCGGACCCGGGTGCCGAAATACAGCACCGGATCGGTGTCGGCGACCAGCAGCGTCAAACGTTCGCGCTCGGCCTGGAACAGCTTGGTGTGGGCCCGCCCGGTGCGCGCGGTGACCCGCCAGTCGATATGCCGCGCATCATCCCCCGGCACGTAGTCGCGGGACTCGGCGTACTCCATGCCCCGGCCCCGCGCCGGTGACGGCGCACTGCCGGCATGACCGAGGCGGCCACGGCGTGCCGGCGGTGCGCGATGCGCACTGCGGCGCAGCGCCACCAGCTCGGCCAGGCTCGGCCGCAGGCCATCACCCTCCAGCGGCGTGGCCGTATGCACGGGGGTCTCCATCGCGCTCAGGGCGCCGGCACGCGGGCCAGCAGCTCGGCGACCAGGCGCTCACCATCCCAGCCTTCGGCGGTGGCTTCGTAGCTGGGCAGCACGCGGTGGCGCAGTACGTCCGGCGCCACGTTGCGCACATCTTCCGGGGTGACGAAGTCACGCCCGGCCAGCCAGGCGCGCGCACGCGCACAGCGTTCCAGCGCGATAGAGCCACGCGGGCTGGCGCCCCAGGCGATGCGCCGGGCCAGTGCCGGGTCGTAGCGGGCGGCATCGCGCGAGGCCAGCACGATCTCGATCAGGTAACGCTCCAGCGCCGGTGCCACGTGCAGCGACAGCACCGCCTTGCGCGCGGCGAACACATCGCTCAGCGGCATGCGGGCCGGCGCGGCGGCCGGCGTGGACAGCGCCTCGCGGGCGCGCTCGCGGGCCAGGCGCAGGATTTCGGTCTCCGCATCCGAATCGGGATAGCCGATCCGCACATGCATCAGGAAGCGGTCCAGCTGGGCTTCGGGCAGCGGGAAGGTGCCTTCCTGCTCGATCGGGTTCTGCGTGGCCATCACCAGGAACAGCGAGGGCAGCGGATAGGTATGCCGGCCCACGGTGACCTGGCGCTCGCCCATGGCTTCGAGCAGCGCGGACTGCACCTTGGCCGGGGCGCGGTTGATTTCGTCGGCAAGCAGGATGGGATGGAAGATCGGGCCGGGCACGAACTCGAACCGCCCTTCCTGCGGGCGCCAGATTTCGGTACCGGTCAGGTCGGCCGGCAGCAGGTCCGGGGTGAACTGCACGCGCGAGAAATCCGCATCCAGCCGGGCGGCCAGGGCACGGATCGCGGTGGTCTTGGCCAGGCCCGGGGCGCCTTCGACCAGCAGGTGGCCATCCGCCAGCAGTGCGGTCAGCAGGCGCTCGACGAGCGCGCTCTGGCCGACGATTTCGGACGACAGACCATCGCGCAGCGCGCGGAAGGCATCGTGCAGGCGGTCGTGCTCCACCGGAGCGGGCGTGGGGGTATCGGGCATGGGGGGCGGCAGATTCATGGCATCCATGTGACCTCCACGGTGGGCAGAGGTTCCATCGCCATGATGGCAGGACAGCGCCGGTTACGACATCAAGATTGGCTGAACGCAGAAAGGGCCGCGCGCGGCGGCCCTTTCCTCACTGCATGAGGGTGCGTATCAATTCACGGCCGGGGTGGTCCGGGACACGCGCAGCACCTTGGGGGTCACGAACACCAGCAGTTCGGCCTTGTCCTTGTTGCGGCTGCGCTTCTTGAACAGATTGCCCAGGAACGGCACGTCACCCAGGAACGGTACCTTGTTGACGCTGTTGCGGTCGGTGAACTCATACACGCCGCCGATCACCACGGTCTGGCCATCATCGACCAGCACGGCGGTGTTCACTTCCCGGCGGTTGATGGTCGGCACGGTGCCGTAGCCATCCAGGACGATGTAGCTGTCCACTTCATCCTTCTTGACCGCCATGTTCAGGAACACGCGGTTGTCGTTGGTGATGGTCGGGGTGACCTTCAACTCCAGCACCACTTCCTTGAACTGCACGTTGGCCTGGGCCACACCGCCGGCACCGCCACCGCTGATGGTGACGTAGCCGATTTCCTTACCCTGCTTGATCACCGCTTCGCGCTGGTTGGTGGTCACCACGCGCGGGTTGGAGATCACTTCGCCGCGGGATTCTTCCTGCATGGCCGACAGTTCGACGTCCAGCAGATAACCGGCATTGAGGATCGACAGCGCCAGCGAGCCGGGGCTCTTGAGCGCGTCCACCGGCAGGTTCCAGTTCAACCCGCTGTTGATGGTGGACGGCGCACGGACCGGGATCGCGCCGGTGCGGCCTCCGGCCACCCACTCGTTGATGGCCTTCTGGTATTCGAAGTCCTTGGCCGCACGGTCGTTGATGTTCTTGCCGTTCTGCCCGAGGTCGCCGCTGAAGTACACGTTGTCGCGGCTGCCGCTGATGCCGAACTTCGCGCCGAGCTCGCGTGCGAAGGTGTCGGTGGCGATCACGATCCGGCTTTCGATCAGCACCTGATCGACCGGACGGTCGATCACGTTGATCAGCTCGCGCATCCGCGCGATCTTCTTCGGGATGTCGCTGATCATCAGCGTATTGGTGCGCTCGTCGGCCACGATCCGGCCACGCGAGGACAGGAAGCCACTTTCTTCCTGCGAATTGCTGCCACTGCCACTGCCGCCGCTGCCGCTGTTGCCGCCGCCGATACCCTTGGCCTCGGTCAGCGCTTTGAAGATCACCGCAGCGTTGTGGTAGTTGATCTGGATGTAATCGGTGACCAGGTCCTCGCGATTCTCGATCGCGATGCGCGCGTCTTCCTTGTCCTGCTCGAACTTGGCCAGCTCCGGCTGCGGTGCAACCCAGATCACGCCGCCATCGCGGCGCTTGTCCAGGCCCTTGGCGCGCAGCACGATGTCCAGCGCCTGGTCCCACGGCACGTTGATCAGGCGCAGGGTCACGTTGCCCTGCACGCTGTCGGAGGCGACCACGTTGAGGTTGGATTCCTCGGCCACCAGCTGCAGCACGGTGCGTACCGGCACGTCCTGGAAGTTGAAGGTCACCGGCTTGCCGCTGTAGCCGCGCTGGGCGACGGACGCCGCCGCCTGGCTGACCGTGGCGGCATTGACCGCACCGGTTGCCGGGGCCGCCTGGCGCGGGCTGATCTCCACCACGTACTCGTTGCCGCTCTGGTAGGCAAGCGATTCGAACGCGGTGTTGGTGTTGAGCACCAGCTGGGTGCCGCCGCCATACGGCTTGGCGTCGATGCGCTGCACCGGGGTGGCGAAGTCGGTCACGTTGATCGGCTTCTGCAAGCTTTCCGGCAGGCGCGCATTACCCACGTCGATGACGACGCTGTTGCCCTGGCTGCGCAGATCCGGGCTGGCGCCCTGACCGTCAAACTGCAGGATCAGCCGGCCGGCGCCATCGTCGCCGCGCTTGAAGTCGATCTTGGACACCGACAGCGAGGCCGGCGCAGTCGCCGGCGCGGTGGTGGCCGCCGGTTTGGGCACGGCGCCGCTGGGCGTGGCCGCCATCAGCGTGCCGTTGGCCACCATGAGCGCGACTCCCAGCGCGCACAGGTGGATCAGCTTCTGCCGCCGGACCGGACGCAGCCGCAGGGCGTTGGAAAAGGTCATCGTGCTATCCCCATAATCATTCATTGATCTTCAAGCGCGAGCGTTGCCGGCCGTTCCAGCCAGCCACCCGCGCCATCCGGCACCAGTTCAATCAGCTCAATCCGGTCCTCGAAGACCCCGGTCACCCGCCCGTCGCTCTGCCCCAGATAGACGCCCGGACGCACCCGATAGGTGACCTTGTCCGGTGCCATCACCAGCACGACGAGTCCGCCCCCACGGCCGATCGAACCCACCATGTCCAGGCTGTCCAGCGGGAAATCTTCCAGCGGCTCCTTGCGGCGGTTCGGATCCGGACGCAGCCCCGATCCCCCTTGCGGATTGGTCCAGGCGTCGGTGAACGGGTCGCGCATCCCCTGCGCGGAATACTCAAACGTCTCGAACTGCTGCATCACCGGCAACGGTTCCAGCGGCGGTGCCGGGCGTGCACGCACGTCGGCCACCCACTTTTCCAGGTTCGGTGCATCGCCGGGCGTGCTGGTCACGCCGCGGGCGCAGCCGGCCAGCAGCACCACGCCCAACAGGCCGCATACCCGTGCGGTCGGGTTCAAGCGGCTCATTTCCGGCCTCCCTTGGCGGCCTTTTCCTGCTCGGCAGCGGCTTTCTCCTGGGCTTCCATCTCCACGTCATCCAGGTAACGGTAGGTCTTGACCGTTCCGGACAACTCCAGCGCACCGCTGCGGGCGGTGATGCCGGTCTTGGGATCCTTGGGCTTCAGGTTGATGTCGTGCATGGTCAGGATGACCACGCGCGGCAGCGAGGCCACGCCACTGACGAAGGCACCGAACTGGTGGTAACTGCCCACCATGCGCAGGGCGATCGGCTTTTCTGCGTAGAACTCCTTGGGCTGCTCGGCACCGGGCTGGAACAGCTCGTTGGCCAGCCCGCTGGAGAGCGCCGTCTGCGAGATGTCGATGATCAGATCCGGCATTTCGGTCTTGCTGGGCAACTGGCGCAGCATCTGCTGCAGCACCTGCTCCATCTGGGTCAGCTGCTGCTTGAGCGGCTCCAGATTGACGGCACGGCCCTGCTCTTTCTCGAACTCGGTGCGCAGCTCGGCTTCCTTGTTGACCAGGGCCGAGAGTTCGTCGCGCTTGCCGCTGATCAGCAGGAACCAGCCCATGACCACGATGAACAGGGCGAGGACGACGCAGAACACAACCTTGGCCTGCTGCGGCCAGTTGCCGATGTTGTTGAAATCCAGCTCTTTGAGGTTGATTTTCTGGCTCATTGCTGGCTCCCCTCCGGCGCATTGGCAGGCGCCGGCGGAGGTGCGGGCGGCGTGGTCGGAACAATGCGGCTACCGGCCGGCTTGGCCGGTGCGGCGGCGTCCGAAGCGGCCGACCCTGCCGGTGCGGCGGCCGGATCCTGCGATGGCGCGGCCGGGGCGGCGGACAGCGGGGCGACCGGGGCAACCGGCGCGGCGGCGGCGGTGGTATCGACCACAGAACCATCCGCGGACAGGGCGGCATCGCTCTGTGCGGGCAGGTTCACCTTGACCACGAACATGTACGGCAGGGACTTGATGTCCAGCAGCTGCCCGGGGGCGGTGGAGGTCTTCTCCTTGTCCGGCGCCTTGGCCTCGATGATCGACAGCTCCGGGTTGGTCATCCAGCCCGAGCTTTCCAGGTTGCGCATGTAGGCACTGACGCGCGCATTGGACTGCGTGCGCCCTTCCAGGGTCAGCACGTCGCCTTCCTGCTTGAGCGTGGTCAGCACCACCCCGTCCGGAATGGTCCGCACCAGCGCATCGAACAGATGCACCATCTGCGAGCGCTTGGCCTGCAGTTCCTCGATCACGCCCTTGCGTGCCAGCAGGCGGTCCTTCTGGCGGTCCAGGCGCTCGATTTCCTTGTTCTGCTCCTTGACCTTGTCGATCTCGGCCTGCAGGAAGGTGTTGCGATCCACCTGCCCGCTGACCTGGCGGTCGTAATAGAACCAGATCAACAGCGACAGCAGCAGACCGCCGATGGCGGCGGCACCGAGCATCGCGTAGAAGTCGCGCTGGCGTTGCTTGCGCCGCTCGGCGCGCCAGGGCAATAAATTGATGCGCGCCATCAGTCAAAGCTCCTCAGGGCCAGACCGGTGGCGATCATCAGCGCCGGGGCGTCCTGGGCCAGGGCGTGTGCCTGCACCTTCGGGCCCAGGGTCATCTGTGCCAGCGGGTTGGCCACCACAGTGGCCACGCCCAGCTGCTCTTCCACCATGTCCGGCAGGCCGGTCAGGGCCGCGCAGCCGCCGGCGAGCACGATGTGGTCGACCCGGTTGAACTCGCTGCCTGCATAGAAGAACTGCAGCAGGCGACTGATCTGCTGGACCGTGGCTTCCTTGAACGGCTCGAGCACTTCCATCTCGTAGCTTTCCGGCAGCCCGCCCTGGCGCTTGGCCAGGCCGGCCTCTTCGTAGGTCAGCCCGTAACGGCGCATCACTTCGTCGGTCAGCTGCTTGCCGCCGAACACCTGTTCGCGGCTGTACAGGCTGCGGCCGCCACGCAGGACATTCAGGGTGGTCATGGTGGCGCCGATGTCCACCAGCGCGACCACGCCATCACTGGCCACCGGCAGCTCGCTGGCGACCAGGGCAAAGGCGTTCTCGACCGCGAAGGCCTCCACGTCCATGACCCGCGCCACCAGCCCGCCCAGCTCCAGTGCCGACTGGCGCAGCTCGACGTTCTCTGAACGCGAGGCGGCCAGCAGCACCTGGACCATTTCCGGGTTATTCGGAATCGCACCCAGCACTTCGAAGTCGAGATTCACTTCCTCGATCGGGTACGGGATGTAGTTGACCGCCTCGAGCTCGACCTGGGCTTCCATGTCGTTCTCATCCAGGTCGGCGGGCATCGGGATCAGCTTGGTGATCACGGCCGACCCGGCCACGGCTGCCGCCGCATGGCGTGCCTTGGTTCCGGAGCGGTTCACGGCACGTCGAATGGCCTCCCCGACCGCTTCGACCTCCACGATGTTCTTTTCCACGACCGCATTCGGCGGGAGTGGTTCCACGGCGTAATGTTCCACGCGGAAACGATTGCCGCTGCGGGATAACTGCAACAGCTTTACTGCAGTCGAGCTGATATCGACGCCGATAAGAGGCGACTGGCTTTTTGGGATAAGCCCCACGGTTTCTCCCCTGCCGATGGGCACTTGGACGCAGAACCTGCGACCGCGCATTAATAACGTTTTTTTTGCAAATCGCAACCGTCAAGCTGTAAAACGGGCATCACTGCTCGTTTCACGCGTCCCCAGACGGTGATCGACTGCTCTCCCCGGGAACACCCCCAGCCGTTCCCTTGCGTAATCTATACTCTGCGACCACGAAATTCGCAATCGGAATCTGTCACTGATGACACGTCTTCGCCGTTGGCTGCGCTGGATGCTGGTCGCGTTCCTGGTCCTGGCATTGATCGGCGCCGCGGTTGCCGGCGGCCTTTACTACGCCGTCTCCTCCAAGCTCCCGGACGTGCAGACCCTGCGCGACGTCGAGATGCAGGAGCCCATGTACGTCTATGCCAGCGATGGCAAGCTGATGGCGGTGTTCGGCGAGACCCGGCGCACCCCCATCACCATGAAGGACGTCCCCGAGCGCCTCAAGCAGGCCTTCCTGGCCACCGAGGACGCGCGCTTCTACGAGCACGGCGGCGTGGACTACAAGGGCATCGGCCGCGCGGTGTGGCTGCTGGCCACCACCAACGACAAGCGCGTGCCCGGTGGTTCGACCATCACCCAGCAGGTCGCCCGCCAGTTCTTCCTGAGCTCGGAGTACAGCTACACCCGCAAGCTGGCCGAGATCCTGCTGGCGCGGAAGATCGAGAGCGAGCTGAGCAAGGACGAGATCTTCGAGCTGTATCTCAACAAGAGCTTCTTCGGCAACCGCGCCTACGGCGTGGCCGCCGCGGCCGAGTTCTACTACGGCAAGAAGCTGGGCGAGCTGGACCTGGACGAAATGGCCTCGCTGGCCGGCATCCCCAAGTTCCCCTCCAGCGGCAACCCGCTCAGCAACCCCGAGCGCGCCCGCGAGCGCCGCGACTTCTATGTGCTGCAGCGCATGGCCAACCTGGGCTTCATCTCCCAGGCCGAGGCCGACGCGGCCAAGGCCGTGCCGATGCACGCCACCGCGCATGAGCCGCCGCTGCAGGTGGAGGCCCCGTACGTGGCCGAGCTGGTCCGCCAGGAAATGATCGCCCGCTTCGGCGGCGACGTGGTCAACAAGGGTTACCACGTGACCACCACGATCAACGCCGAACTGCAGACCGCAGCCAACCTCTCGGTGCGCGACGGCCTGCTGGCCTACGACCACCGCCACGGTTGGCACGGGGTGGAGCAGCACGTGGAGGTCCCGGCCGACGCCGACGCCGCCGCGCTGGCCACCAAGCTGTCCGGCATTCCGGCGCAGACCGGCCTGCTGCCGGCGATCGTCGCCACCACCGCGGCCGATGGCAGCGCCACCGTGGTGCTGGGCAACCGCAGCGAAGTGGTGCTGCCGGCCAACGCCGCGCGCTGGACCAACAAGACTCCGGCCAAACTGGTCACCCGCGGCGACATCGTGCGCGTGCGCGCCGGCGAGAAAGAAGGCGAGTGGCTGCTCGACCAGATCCCGCGCGGCCAGGCTGCGCTGGTCTCGCTGGATGCCGAAAACGGCGCACTGAAAGCGTTGGTCGGTGGCTTCAGCTTCTCGGGCAACAAGTTCAACCGCGCCACCCAGGCGCGCCGCCAGCCGGGCTCGAGCTTCAAGCCCTTCATCTACGCGGCGGCCTTCGACAAGGGCTTCAACCCGGCCTCGATCGTGCTCGACGCCCCGGTCGTGTTCCGCGACCGCCGCGGCAAGACCTGGTCGCCGCAGAACGATGGCGGCGGCTTCCGTGGCCCGATGCGCCTGCGTGAAGCGCTGGTGCAGTCGCGCAACCTGGTCTCGGTGCGCCTGCTCGACGGCATGGGCGTGGATTACGCGCGCAAGTACATCAGCGAATTCGGCTTCGCCGAGGCCGAGCTGCCGCCGAACCTGTCGATGTCGCTGGGCACCGCGTCGCTGACCCCGCTCTCGGTGGCCCGCGGTTACGCGGTGTTCGCCAACGGCGGCTCGCGGGTCGATACCTGGCTGATCGATCGGGTCACCGACCGTGATGGCGTGGAAGTGTTCAAGGAAAACCCGGCTGTTGCCTGCCGCGATTGCGCCGGCAACAGCGGCGTGCCGGTCAGCCAGGTGGTGGACGGCTTCAACTTCGGCTCCGCGCCGGCGGCAAACACCGCACCGGCCAAGCCCCAGCAGGCGACCGCCGCTGCCGAGGCACCGGGCCCGGTGCCGGTCAACCCGGATGCCAAGGTCGCGCCGCGCGCGATCGATGCGCGTACCGCGTACCAGCTGAACTCGATGATGCGCGACGTGGTCCAGCGCGGCACCGGCACCGCGGCCAAGGTGCTCGGCCGCGAGGACGTGGGCGGCAAGACCGGCTCGACCAACGATCACCGCGATGCCTGGTTCTCCGGTTTCGGTGGCCCGTACGCGACCACCGTGTGGGTCGGCCGCGACGACTTCCGCTCGCTCGGCTACCGCGAATACGGCGGCCGCGCCGCCCTGCCGATCTGGATCGAGTACATGCGCGTGGCGCTCAAGGACACGCCGATCGCACAGAACGAGCCGCCGTCGGGCATGGTCCAGGCCACGCTCAACGGCGCCACCGAGTGGGTCAAGGTCGAAGACATGGAGAAGCTGGAGGAGTACGACTTCAACAGCCACACCCCGCAGGCCGACGACGCCGCGTTCGATATCTTCTGACTGCGTGCGCCGGGTACGCCCGGCGCCCCCCTCCTGCGTATCGTCCGCCCCATCGCCCGGTAGAGCCACCCCATGGGTGGCTGCACGCAATCCCTGATCGCAGGCACAGCCACGCATGGCGTGGCTCTACCCGCCTGTCACATCGCCGGTGTACATTGCCGTGCAGGTCGCCAAGGAGTACCGGTCATGCATCGAGCCCGTCAGCATGCAGCCACGCAGACCCGTGAGCGCCGCCACCAGTTGGCGCATGAGGCCGCCCGCCTGATGGCCGAGGGCGGCATCCGCGATTACCACCAGGCCAAGCTCAAGGCCGCGACACGGCTCGGCATCCATGACGATGCCTCCCTGCCCCGCAACACCGAGATCGAAGACGCCCTGCGTGAGTACCAGCGCCTGTTTGCCGGTGCCGACCACGGTGCGCAGCTGCGCCAGCGCCGCGAGGCCGCCCTGCGCGCGATGGAGTTCCTCAAGGCGTTCTCGCCGCGCCTGTGCGGCCCGGTGCTCGATGGCACCGCCGATGCCAACAGTCCCGTGCAGCTGCAGGTGCACAGCGACGATGCCGATGCCGTGCAGCGCTATCTCGATGAGCACGGCATTCCGGCCGAATCACGGACGCGCCGGCTGCGGCTGGACCGCGAGCGCAGCCTGGATGCGCCGGTCTGGGTGTTCAGCGCCGAAGACCTGACCTTCGACATCGCCGTGCTGCCGTATGACGGCCTGCGCCAGCCGCCGCTCTCGGCGATCGACGAGAAGCCGATGCGGCGCGCGTCGGCCACGCAGCTGCGTGAGCTGCTGGCGGACGGCGAGATCGAGGGTTATCTGGGCGGTCGCTGAAACGACGCCCGGCCTCCTTCAGGCCTCGGCGAACTTGACCAGAAAGCGCTCGATCGCCGCGACCAGGGCCAGCGGCGTTTCGTTCATCGGGTAGTGACCCGCATTCTCCAGCACCTCCAGGGTCGCCTGCCGATAGCGGTGCAGGTAGGTCCTGTCCATGAGGGCCGCGTTGAACACGGGATCATGCTCACCGATCAGCACCTTCACCGGATGTCGGCCGATGATCTCCATGCTGAAGTCCGTGTCCGCCCAGGCCGGGAAGTACGCCGCGAATGCCTCCGGCGACGCGTGCGCCATCGAGTACTGCGCCTTCCAGTCCAGCCACGCGGCGGGCAACCGCCCACCGGTGCTGCGATCGATGATGCCCCGACGGATGCTCACGCTGCCTGCGGCCGCTTCAAGCACCTGCCGCGCGGGCGAATCGTAGGCGATGCCACCGCACGGCACGGGTGCCACGGCGACCAGCGCGCGCACGCGATCCGGGGCGAGCACCGCGATCCGCTCGATGGCCATGCCACCCATCGAATGCCCGACCAGGCTGAAGGTCGCGATGCCCAGCGTGTCGGCCAAGGTCAGCGCGTCATTGGCGATCTCGTCGATCGTGTAGTCACCGGGCACCCCGCGCATGCCACCGTAGCCGCGGCAATCCATGAAGAGGTAGCTGAACGCCTCGCCGGACAGCCATGGCTCGATCGGTTCGAAGGCGTGGGCGTCACCAAACCAGCCATGCAGGACCAGGACAGGATGGGCGCCAGTGCCGACGCGATGAAAGGTAGTAGTGGGCATGGCTGCACCGTGCGGACGTGAGGTCGGGCCGCGATGTTAGGTCGACTGCGCGTGGCCCGCCGTCGATATCAGGCCGATGGCGATAGAATCCGGGCCATGCGCAATACCCTGCTCGATCCCTTTGAAGATCTACCTCGCGCCGTGGTGGTCACCGCCAACGACTACGCCGCCGGATCCGTCTTCCCCGATCACGCGCACCGGCGCGGTCAGTTCGCGTTTGCCTCGCGCGGCACCATCAGCCTCACCACACCCGAGGGACGCTGGCTGGTACCACCGCAGCGTGCCTGCTGGGTGCCCGCAGGCGTCGCCCACGCCATGGCGATGCGTGGCCCGGTCACGATGCTCAATGTGTTCGTGGCAGCGGACGAAGTGGCGGCGGTCCGGTTGCCTGCGCGCTGCGGCGTGTATGCCGTATCGGCGCTGCTGCGGCACCTGATGGACGATGCGGTCGACCTGCCGGCGATGTACGACCTGGACGGTCGCGGCGGTCGGCTGATGCAGCTGCTGGTCGCGGAGATCGCCGCGATGCCACGCCTGTCACTGCATGCACCGCTGCCCCGCGACCCGCGCCTTGTGCGCACCTGCCAGCAGCTGTTCGATGCGCCCTCGATCGCCGCCTCGCTCGATGAGGTCGCCGCCGAGGCGGGCATGAGCCGGCGCACGTTCACCCGCCAGTTCCGCGCGGACACCGGGGTGGGCTTTGCCGAATGGCGCCAGCAGGTGTGCCTGCTCGCCGCGATCGAACGCCTGGGTGCCGGGCAGCCGGTCACGCGGATCGCACTGGATCTGGGATACGCCAGCCCAAGCGCGTTTTCGTCGGCGTTCCGCCGCGTGCTGGGGGAATCGCCCAGCCGTTACGCGGAAGCACGCTGACGATCACCATGCGCTGAACGCCAAACGCCCCGCAATGCGGGGCATCCGACGGTGCAGGAGAATCAGCGCGTGCCGATGATCCGCACATGCTCCACATCGATATCGGTGGGCTTGAAGCGATGCGTATCGACTTCTCCCTGCAGCTCCACCACGGTCGTCGCGCTGACGGGCTGCCGGTCGGGCAGATCCTTGTCATCGATCTCGACGTCGATCTCGCCGGTGGCATCCTTGAAGCGATAGCGTTCGTGGCCGATCTTGGCGATCAGCGTGCCCTGCAGTACGACGGGCTGGTCATCGCGCTGGTCGCGTGCTTCGGCGACGGTGGTGACCGCGCTGGTTGCGCCAGGGCCGGTGTACTGGGCATGTGCGCCGGCGCTGACCACGCTCAGCGGTGCGGCGATGAGGACTACGGCGATCAGACGATTCATGAGGGACTCCATGGGCGTGAGGGTGACCGCCAAGGTTGTACCTCGATCGAAGTGAGGCCCATGCAAGAAGTACGAAAAGAGGTGACCGGCGGCGCCCAAAAAAAACGCCCCGCAGTGCGGGGCGTTTTCATCACAACCTGCCGGGGCGATCAGCCCTGGTAGTCACGCACGTCGCTGCCGGTGTAGACCTGGCGCGGACGACCGATCTTCATTTCCGGATCGACCTGCTGTTCCAGCCAATGGGCGACCCAGCCGGAGGTACGGCCCAGGGCGAACATGACGGTGAACATTTCGGTCGGGATCTGCAGCGCCTTGTAGATGATGCCGCTGTAGAAATCGACGTTCGGGTACAGCTTGCGGGCGACGAAGTAGTCATCCTGCAGCGCGGCCTGCTCCAGCTTGACGGCCACGTCCAGCAGCGGATCCTGCACGCCCAGCTGTTCCAGCACCTTGCCGGTCATCACACCGATGACCTTGGCGCGCGGGTCGAAGTTCTTGTACACGCGGTGGCCAAAGCCCATCAGGCGGAAGCCGGAGGTCTTGTCCTTGGCCTTGAGCACGGCGGACTCGACGTTGTCGGCCGAACCGATCTCTTCGAGCATCTTCAGCACGGCTTCGTTGGCACCGCCGTGGGCCGGACCCCACAGCGCGGTGACGCCAGCGGCGACCGACGCGTACGGGTTGGCACCCGTCGAACCGACGAGACGCACGGTCGAGGTCGAGGCGTTCTGCTCATGATCGGCGTGCAGGATGAACAGCAGATCCAGCGCCTTGACCACGTCCTGGTTCAGCTCGTACTGGCCATCGGCCGACTCGAAGGTCTGCTTCAGGAAGCGGCTGACGTAATCCAGCGAGGTGTCCGGCTTGTTGGCCGGCAGGCCCTTGCCGTGGCGGTAGATCAGGGCCGACAGGGTCGGCACCTTGGCGATCAGGCGCACGGCGGCGTGGCGACGCTGTTCGGCGTCGGACAGATCCAGCGAGGCGTGGTAGATGCCCGACAGCTGCGCGATGGCGGCGGTCAGGATGGCCATCGGATGGGCATCCTTGGCGAAGCTGCCGATCAGCGTGTTGATCGACGGATCCACATCGGCCTCGGCGGCCAGCTCGTCGGTGAAGGCCTTCAGCTGCTCGGCGCTCGGACGCTCGCCGTTGATCAGCAGGTAGGCCACTTCGACGTAGCTCGACTTTTCCGAGAGCTGCTCGATGGGATAGCCGCGATACAGCAGCACGCCCTTGTCACCGTCGATGTAGGTGATGGCGGACTTGCAGCTGGCGGTGGCGGTGAAGCCGGAGTCGTACGTGAAGAGACCGGTTTCCTTGGTCAGCTTCGAGATATCGACGCAATCGTTGCCGAGCGTGGGTTTGATGACTGGCAGAACAACCGACTTGTCGCCGGCGTTGAGCGTGACCTGATCAAGATCGGACACTGTGTGCGCTCCTCGAGGGAAGGCGCCCGCCCAAGCGCATGGGTCAGGCACGTGAAGGAAGTCCACGATCGTTATCGTGGATCCCGCCATTATCGCACAGCAACATTTTCGACGCCCTAGGACGGAAGTCGTAGACGCAGGTTCCGGGGCGCGGCGAAGGCGCTGTTGCAGCCGCCCCAAGGCATGGCGCCCGATCACGGACACAGCGTTCCGTCGGCGGGGCGCACGGGCCTCACCTGGCGTTCAGCAATCCGGAAACAACAAAAAACAACGGCCGCCAAGGCGACCGTTGTTTTCATGCAGCTGCGTTGACAGCTCAGGCCGCGGTCGGCGCCGGCTTGCCGAAACGCTTCTGGAACTTGTCGATACGGCCGCTGGTGTCGATCACCTTGTGCTTGCCCGTGTAGAACGGATGCGAAGCCGAGGAGATTTCAACCTTGACGAGCGGATACTCGTTGCCGTCTTCCCACTTGATCGTGTCCTTGGTGGACATGGTCGAACGGGTCAGGATCTTGAAATCAGAGGTAACGTCGTGGAAAACCACGTCGCGGTAAGCAGGATGAATATCGGCCTTCATGGGCGCGCACCGTAATAAGGGCTGGTGGTCAAGAGCGGCATTATAGTCCCGGCCGCCGCAAAGGGCAAGCCGGGTCCATCAACCGTGCGAAAGGTCCGCCGCAGCGGCGTCATCAGACGCCGAGTGCCGCCCTCACCTGGGCCTCGAAGCGACCCTGGTCGTAGGCCATCAGCAGCTGAGTGTTGTCAGGCTGCCCGGTCTGGCGGTTCCAGTCGACAATGGTAGCACCTCGGCTGTGCACGCCGGCCAGTTCGACGTTCAGGGGACGCGATTCGACCCGCAGGGCGCCTTCGGGCTGCAGCGCCCAGGCCATGGCCAGGGCATCGGCGGCGAACCAGCGCTCGCCGCGGCTGTCTTCGGACCACAGGCGGGTCTGGCGCGAAATCAGCTCGTAGAAGCGGGCCTTGTCGGTGTCGGCGGCCAGCCACTTCTCGACATCGGCGTGCAGCAGGCCGTGGGCGACGGTGGCCTCCCAGTCGGCCACTTCGATGTGCGGGAAGCCGGTGAACACGACGTGCGCCGCTTCGGGGTCGAAGGCGATGTTGAACTCGGCCGCCGGGGTGATGTTGCCGTGGCAGGTCACTGCCCCGCCCATCACCAGGAAGCGCTTCACGCGCTGCGGCAGGGTCGGGTCGAGCTTGAGGGCCAGGGCCAGGTTGGTCAGCGGACCCAGGGCGACCAGGAACAGCTCGCCGGCGTACTGGTGCGACAGGCGCAGGATCGCCAGCGCGGCGTGCTCGGCTTCGGCCTGGCGCTTGGCGGCCGGCAGGTTCACATCGCCAAAGCCGTCGGCGCCATGCACATGGGCGGCATCGACGGAGGGGTGCAGCAGCGGGTCGGCGGTACCGGCGTAGACCGGCACGTCGTCACGGCCAGCCACTTCGCACAGCTTCAGGGCATTGCGGACCGTGTGGTCCAGGCCTACGTTGCCGGCGGCGATGGTCAGGCCAACGATATCGTGGCGCTCATCGGCGAAGGCCATCAACAGGGCCAGGGCGTCATCGACACCCGGATCGGTGTCGATCAACAGCGGAATCTTCTTGGTCATCGTTGCCGTCTTGATAATCGGCAAGGGACTTTCGCACCCCGCCATGACAAATACAAGGCGGTGCCCTTGGCGCCCTGCGGCAAGGCGTCATGCCGACGCGTAGCGCACGGCCGTGCCGATCCAGCGCCGCACCACCTGGTCGGCCACGTCAGGCGCCTCCGCCAGCAGCCGCTCGGCCAGATCGTGCACGCCCGGGAGCAGGTCCGCATCGCGGGCCAGATCGGCCATGCGGAACCCGGCCAGGCCGGTCTGCCGCGTCCCCAGCAGTTCGCCGGGGCCACGCAGTTCCAGGTCCTTCTCCGCGATCAGGAAACCATCGTTGGTCTGCCGCATCGTCTCCAGCCGCTCGCGCGCCATGTTCGACAGCGGCGCCTGGTACAGCAGCACGCAGCGCGACACCGCCGAGCCGCGCCCTACCCGGCCGCGCAGCTGGTGCAGCTGGGCCAGCCCGAGGCGCTCGGCGTTCTCGATGATCATCAACGACGCATTGGGCACGTCCACGCCCACTTCGATCACGGTGGTGGCGACCAGCAGATCGATCTCGCCGGCCTTGAAGGCAACCATCGTGGCCAGCTTCTCGCTCGCCTTCAGCCGCCCGTGCACGAGCCCGACGCGCACGCCGGGCAACAACGCCTGCAGCGATTCGAACGTGGCCTGGGCCGGCGTGGCATCGAGTTCTTCGCTTTCTTCGATCAGCGTGCAGACCCAGTACACCTGCTGGCCTTCGCGGCACGCCACCGCGATGCGTTCGATCAGCTCCGGGCGACGGTCGTTGTTGAGCGCCACGGTCTGCACCGGCGTGCGCCCGGGGGGCAGTTCGTCGATGGCCGACACGTCCAGATCGGCGTACTCGGACATCGCCAACGTGCGCGGAATCGGCGTGGCCGTCATCACCAGCTGGTGCGGCACGCTGCGTCCGTCGGCGCCCTTGTCGCGCAGGGCCAGGCGTTGATGCACACCGAAGCGGTGCTGCTCATCGACGATCGCCAGCGCCAGGTCCTTGAACACCACGCTTTCCTGCATCAGCGCGTGCGTGCCGACCACCACCTGCGCCTCGCCCGAGGCGACCTCGGCCAGCACCTTGGCGCGCGCCTTGCCGGTGACCTTGCCGGCCAGCCATGCGGTGCGCACGCCCAGCGGTGCCAGCCAGGCGCGAAGATTGTTCATGTGCTGCTCGGCCAGCAGTTCGGTCGGCGCGGCCAGCGCGACCTGCTTGCCCCGCTCCACCGCCAGCATCGCCGCCAGGGCGGCGACCACGGTCTTGCCCGAGCCGACATCGCCCTGCACCAGCCGCAGCATCGGATGCGCCTTGGCCAAGTCCTTGCGGATCTGCTCGAACACGCGCTGCTGCGCACCGGTCAACTGGAACGGCAGGCTGTCGCGCAGCTGGGCCACCAACGCGCCCTGCCCGCGCAGCGAAGGCGCGTGATGGGCCTGCAGCGCCATGCGCTGGCGGCGCAGGCTGAGGTGGTGGGCCAGCAGTTCTTCGATGGCCAGGCGGCGCTGTGCCGGGTGGCGGCCGGCGGCCAGCGCGGCCAAGTCGGCCGTCGGCGGCGGCCGGTGCACGGTCAGCAGCGCGCTGCGCAGCGACGGCAGGCCCATGCCGGACAGCCAGCCCGGCGGCACCAGTTCCAGCGTGGATTCTTCCGGCAACCGGTCCAACGCCAGCCCGATGAACTTGCGCAGGGTGGCCGGGCCGACGCCTTCGATGGCCGGGTAGACCGGGTCGAGGCTGTCGCCAAGATCGTCATCGTCGTTGACGCCCATCACCCGGTAACTGGGGTGGACGATCTCCAGCCCGGTATGGCCGGGCTTGGCGGTGCCATAGCAGCGGATGCGCGCGCCGACGGCGAACTGCGACACCTGCTGCGAGCGGAAATGGAAAAAGCGCAGCACCAGGGTGCCGTAGGAGTCGTCTTCGATGGCGACCTTGAGCACTGGGCGGCCACGGAAGCCGCGTTCGACCGCGCTGACCCGCCCTTCCACCTGCGCGGCCACGCCGGGCTGCAGTTGGGCGATAGTGGTCAGCCGGGTGCGGTCTTCATAACGCAGGGGCAGGTGCAGCCACAGGTCCTGCAACGAGGACAGGCCACGGGCCTCGAGCTTGGTGGCCACCGCCGGGCCGATCCCGGGAAGCATCGACAGCGATGCTTCCCCGGCCGCGGCCAGGGCCGGTGCCGGTGCAGGAGCCCGTGACCGTGCCACGTCAGGCCTGGTCGAGCACCATCACCGCATCGACTTCAAAGTTGGCGGCCTTCGGCAGACCCGCCACTTCGATGGTCGAACGTGCCGGGAACGGCGCCTTGAAGTAATCCTGCATGACCGCATTGACCTTCGCGAACTCGCCCAGATCGGTCAGGTACAGGCCCAGGCGCACGATCTGATCCAACGAGCCACCGGCCTCTTCGGCCACGGCCTTCAGGTTGTCGAACGCACGACGCGCCTGCGCCTCGATATCGCCTTCACCCACGATGTCACCGGTGGCCGGATCCAGCGGAATCTGGCCCGAGAAATACACGGTATTGCCGGCACGCACAGCCTGCGAATACGGACCGATGGCCGCCGGGGCCTTGGCACTGGTAATGATCTGACGGGACATGGAAGCTCCAGGGGGACAAAAATGGGCCCACCATTGTACCGCCGGACTCGCCCTCCCCGAGAAGCATCCGAAGCCGCAATCGAAGCCGCAATCTCTGGTAGAGCCGACCGTTGGTCGGCTGGCCGGAAAATGACGAAGACGATTGGTCGGCTGGCCGGAAAATGACGAAGACGATTGGTCGGCTGGCCGGAGAATGACGAAGACGATTGGTCGGCTGGCCGGAAAATGACGAAGACGATTGGTCGGCTGGCCGGAAAATGACGAAGACCGTTGGTCGGCTGGCCGACCATATCGATCATCGCCGCGCGGTGGGTGAGCAGCCGACCAACGGTCGGCTCTACCCCGGGGTGTGCCCATTGCCCGGCGATGAGGCATTGGAGCCGATCATCGCCGCGCGGTGTGCGAGCAGCCGACCAACGGTCGGCTCTACCCCCGGGGGTGTGCCCATTGCCCGGCGATGAGGCATTGGAGCCGATCATCGCCGCGCGGTGCACGGTAGCCGACCAACGGTCGGCTCTACTCCGGTGGTGCGCCAAGAGCGCCGGGGCCCATCATCGCCCCGCGGAACGCGGTTTATTGCCGGCGAACCGACTGCACCACCGACAACCGCCGCAGACGCCGCATCACTTCCGCCAGATGGTTCCGATCACGCACCTGGATATTGAACGCCAGCACCGCCGCATTGAAATCGCGATCCAGGTAATCGACCCGTTCGATGTTCGAATGGCTCTGCGCGATCGCCGCCGCCAACTGGGCCAGCACGCCGGTCCCGTTCTCCACTTCCACGATCAAGGACGTGTCGTAATCACCCGACACCGTCGTATCCCACCCGATCGGCACCCAGCGCTCGGGCGACTTGCGCAGCTCGGCCAGGTTCGGGCAATCCAGACGGTGCACCACGATGCCCTTGCCGGCGGTGTGGTAGCCCATGATGTCGTCACCCGGGATCGGCTGGCAGCAGTTGGCGAAGCTGACCACGCCGCGCTCGCTGCCATTGATCAGGATCTTCTCCTGCGAATGCTTCGAATGCGCCCCACCGCGCAGCTCGGCGTAGGCCATCAGCGCCTGCGCGGCCTGGTTGGGCATCCAGTTGCCCAGCGCCACTTCGGCCAGCAGGGCCTCCAGGCGGGGGTAGCGGTGTTCGGCCAGGAAGGCATCCAGGCGCCCCTTCGGCAGGCGCTCCAGCGAGCTGTCCATCGCCTCCAGCGCGCGGTCGAGCATGCGGTGGCCCAGCTGGACCGCGTCTTCGTGCTCCAGCTGTTTGAGCTGGTGGCGGATGGCGGTGCGCGCCTTGGAACTGACCACGAATTCCAGCCACTGCGGCTTGGGCGTGGCCGAGCGCGCGGTGATCACTTCCACCGTCTGGCCACTGACCAGCTTGGTGCGCAGCGGGACCAGCTTCTTGTCCACGCGCGAGGCCACGGCCATGTTGCCCACATCGGTGTGCACCGCGTAGGCGAAATCGAGCGCGGTGGAGTTGCGCGGCAGGGCCAGGATCTTGCCCTTCGGGGTAAACAGGTAGACCTCGTCCGGGAACAGGTCCACCTTGACGTTGTCCAGGAACTCCAGCGACGAACCGGCGGCGCGCTGGGAATCGATCAGTTCCACGATCCAGGCATGCGCACGGCTCTGCGCGCTGTTGGGCGAATCGCCACCGAACTTGTACGTCCAGTGCGCCGCCACACCGCGCTCGGCGATCAGGTCCATCTCTTCGGTGCGGATCTGCACCTCGATCGGCGAACCATATGGCCCGAACAACACCGTGTGCAATGACTGGTAGCCGTTGGCCTTGGGGATGGCGATGAAATCGCGGAAGCGACCGTCCAGCGGCTTGAAGGTGGCATGCACCGAGCCCAGCGCGTGATAACAGTTGGGCACGTTGCGCACCACCAACCGGAACCCGAACACATCCATCACCTGATCGAAGGATTTGTTCTCGTCGCGCATCTTGTTGTAGATGCTCCACGGCGTCTTGATGCGGCTGACCAGGCGGTGCTCCAGCCCTTCCTTGGCCAGGCGCTGGCTCAACTGCACCTCCACCTGCGCCATCGCCTCGCGGCGGACCACCGGCTGGCTGCGGATGTGCTTTTCCAGAATGGCGTGGCGCCACGGATACAGCGCCTTGAAGCCCAGGTTCTGCAACTCGCTCTTGACCAGGCTCATGCCCAGCCGCTGCGCGATGGGCGCGTAGATTTCCAGCGTCTCGCGCGCGATCCGGCCACGCGCCTCGCGGCTCTGCGCGCCGAGGGTACGCATGTTGTGCAGGCGGTCGGCGAGTTTGATCATGATCACGCGCAGGTCGCGCGACATCGCCAGCAGCATCTTGCGGAAGCTCTCGGCGGCCGCTTCCTGGCGGTCGCGGAACTTCAGCTTGTCCAGCTTGGTGACGCCGTCGACCAGCTCGGCCACGGCCTCGCCGAACTCGGCGGCCAGCTCTTCGCGGGTCAGCGGGGTGTCTTCGATGGTGTCGTGCAGGATCGCCGCGATCAGCGCCTCCACGTCCAGGCCGAGCTCGGCCAGGACCTGGGCCACGGCGACCGGATGGGTGATGTAGGGCTCGCCCGACTTGCGGGTCTGGCCGGCATGCGCGGCGGCGCCTACTTCCCAGGCGCGGCGCAGCAGCGGCAGTTGGTCGGGCGGCAGATAGTGCGCTGCGCGCTCAAGCTGGAGGACATAATCGGGTACGGCCGCGCCGGCGGGCGTGGCGACCTTGGCAGTGGGGCCTGGGTTCATGCTCAAAGACTATGCCAGCGGCGTGATATCGGCAAACCCCTGAACAGGGAGTTTCACCTGCAACAACACGCCTGCACCGGATCCACCGGCGGCCCAAACGAAACAGCCCGCCAAACGGCGGGCTGTTCGCAGCAACAACAACGGACGCGCGAGGCGATCAGTCGTCGTTCTTGGACATGTCTTCGTCGGCGACGACTTCGGCAGCGGCCCATTCCAGTGCTTCACGCTCGGCACGCTCGCGCTCGGCCTTCTCGACTTCGTCGATCAGGGCGTTGTCGATCTTGCGGGCGGCAATTTCGCGCAGCGCCAGCACGGTCGGCTTGTCTTCGGTTTCGCTGTTGTCCAGGGTGGCCTGGACGCCATTGGCCAGCTGACGGGCGCGCTTGGACGCCATCATGACCAGTTCGAAACGGTTGTTCACGACTTCCAGACAATCTTCTACGGTGATGCGGGCCATGCGGGCTCCCGGCAGCCGGTGAGGGCTGCTCAATCGAATGAGGGAAAGGGGACGGATTGTACCGGCCAGGGCTGGACAAAATCAAGCCAACCGGCTAGCACCCCGTTGAGAATCAGTCAGTTGTGGCCGGGTCCTGGGTCAGCAGGGCCTGGATGAGGCCCGCGTGGCGGACCTTCTGGGCTTCCCGGCGCAGGCGGCTGGCCGTGAAGATGGCACACAGCTCGTCCACCGCGGTCTCGAAGACCTCGTTGACGATCACGTAGTCGAAGTCGTTGAAGTGCAGCATCTCTTCACGCGCGGCGGCCAGGCGCTGGGCGATCACCGCCTCGCTGTCCTGCCCGCGCTTGCGCATCCGGTCCTGCAGCGCCTGCTTGGACGGCGGCAGGATGAACACGGTGACCGTGCCTGGCACCAGCTGGCGGACCTGCTGCGCGCCCTGCCAGTCGATCTCCAGCAGCACGTCCTGGCCAGCCGCCAGCTGCGGCTCGACCGACTGCCGCGCGGTGCCCTTCCAGTCGCCATGTACCCAGGCATGCTCGAAGAAGTCACCGGCGGCGATCATCTTTTCGAACTCGGCGGCGCTGACGAAGTGGTAGTGCTCGCCGTTGATCTCACCCGGGCGGGTGGCGCGCGAGGTGAACGAGATCGACAGCGCGATCTGCGGGTCACGGGCCAGGGTGGCGTTGACGATGCTGCTCTTGCCGGCCCCGGAGGGCGCGGCCACGATGTACAGGGTGCCGCGCGCGGGCTCGGCGGCCGGAGGGGTCTGGCTGCTCATTCGATGTTCTGCACCTGTTCGCGGATCTGGTCGATCAGCACCTTCAGCTCGACGGCGGCATTGGAGGTACGGCTGTCCACCGATTTGGAGCCCAGCGTGTTGGCCTCGCGGTTGAATTCCTGCAGCAGGAAATCCAGGCGGCGGCCGACCGGCTCGCGCTGCTTGAAGACCCGGCGGATCTCGGCGATGTGGCTGCCCAGGCGGTCCAGTTCCTCATCCACGTCCAGCTTCTGCAGCCACATCACCAGCTCCTGCTCGGCACGGCCGGGATCGACCGGGTGCGGCAGATCGGCCAGGCGGGCCGACAGCTTGGTGCGCTGGCCTTCACGGATCAGCGGAATCAGCGTGGTGACCTCCGCGGCGATGCGCTCGATGCTGTCCACACGCTCCTGGATCGCGGTGGCCAGCTTGTCGCCTTCACGCTCGCGCGCGGCCACGAAGCCATCCAGGGCGGTATCCAGCAGGGCCAGGGCCTCGGCATGCAGCGCGGCGGCATCCACTGCCTCGCCCTGCATCACGCCCGGCATCTGCAGCAGTTCGGTGAAGCTCACCTGCAGGCTGGGGAAGCCGGAGGACAACCGGGTGGCCAGCTCACCGAGCTGGCCCAGCAGCGCATCGTTGACCACCAGGGCACCGGTGACGTCCGGCGCACGCAGGCGCATGACCAGATCGATCTTGCCGCGGCTGCAGCGCGAAGCGACGCGCTCGCGCAGTTGCGGCTCCAACGCACGCAGTTCTTCAGGCAGGCGCACGCCGACCTCCAGGAACCGGTGGTTGACCGAGCGCAGCTCACAGGCCAGCGTCCCCCAGCGGGTGGCGCGCTCGCCGTTGGCGTAGGCGGTCATGCTTCGAATCATGCGGGTTTCCGGTGCTCTCAAAGTGCAAATGGTACCCTAGCGGTCTCCTTAGAGCCTCCTCGCCCGCCGGTCTCTGGCCCGGGCGTGGCCCCGCATCCCCCGTCTTACCGGAACTTGAGCATGACTGATTCCCGTCCCAGCGGCCGCCAGGCCGACCAGCTGCGCGAAGTGCGCATCGAGCGCGCCTTCACCCGTCACGCCGAGGGCTCGGTCCTGGTGAGCTTCGGGCAGACCCGCGTACTGTGCACGGCCAGCGTTGAAAACCGCGTGCCGGGCTTCCTGCGTGGCAAGGGCGAAGGCTGGGTGACCGCCGAGTACGGCATGCTGCCGCGTTCGACCCACACCCGTAACGACCGCGAAGCCGCCCGCGGCAAGCAGGGTGGCCGCACGCTGGAGATCCAGCGCCTGATCGGCCGTACCCTGCGTGCCTGCATCGACCGCGGCGCGCTCGGCGAGCGCACCATCACGCTCGATTGCGACGTGCTGCAGGCCGATGGCGGCACCCGCACCGCGGCCATCACCGGTGCCTACGTGGCCCTGGTGGATGCGGTGAACTTCCTGATCAAGCGCGGCGACATCAAGCGCAACCCGATCTTCGGCGCGGTGGCGGCGGTGTCGGTGGGCGTGTACCGCGGCACCCCGGTGCTGGACCTGGACTACGCCGAAGACAGCGATTGCGATACCGACATGAACGTGGTGATGAACGACGGCGGCGGCTTCATCGAACTGCAGGGCACCGCCGAAGGCCATGCCTTCCGCCGCGATGAACTGGATGCGCTGCTGGCACTGGCCGAAAAGGGCATCAAGGATCTGTTCGCCGCCCAGCAGGCGGCCCTGGCCCAGGCATGAACCGTCGCATCGCCCTGACTACCCTGGTGGTGGCCGACTACGACGAGGCGATCGCCTGGTACACCGGCGCGCTGGGCTTCAGCCTGCTCCAGGACATCGACCAGGGCGAGAAGCGCTGGGTGGTGGTCGGTCCGGCCGACGGCAACGCGGCAGCCCTGCTGCTGGCACGCGCCAGCAACGACGAACAGCGCGCGCGGATCGGCAACCAGACCGGTGGCCGGGTCGGTTTCTTCCTGAACACCGATGATTTCTGGCGCGACCACGCGGCAATGACCGCGCGTGGCGTGGTCTTCCTCGAAACCCCACGCGAAGAGGTCTACGCGACGGTCGCGGTGTTCCGCGATCTGTACGGCAACACGTGGGACCTGCTGGAGCCCAAGCAATGAAACTGGTACTGGCCAGCGGCAACGCCGGCAAACTGAAGGAACTGCAGGCCATGCTCGGCGGCCTGCCGCTGGAGATCGTGGCACAGGGCGCGCTGGGCGTCAGCGACGTGCCGGAAACCGGCCTGACGTTTGTCGAGAACGCGCTGATCAAGGCACGCCACGCCTGCCAGAGCACCGGCCTGCCGGCGCTGGCCGATGACTCCGGCCTGATCGTGGACGCACTCGACGGCGCGCCCGGCCTGTACAGCGCGCGCTATGCCGGCAGCCCGACCAACGATGCGGCCAACAACGCCAAACTGCTCGAGGCGATGCGCGAGGTGCCGGCCGAACGCCGCACGGCCCGCTTCTACGCGGTGATCGTGCTGCTGCGCCATGCCGATGATCCGCAGCCGCTGATCTGCGAAGGCAGCTGGGAAGGCGTGATCCTCGACGAACTGCGTGGCAGCCACGGCTTCGGCTACAACCCGCTGTTCCTGGACCCGGTGCTGGCCCAGACCGCGGCCGAAATGGCGCCGGACCTGAAGAACGCGATGAGTCACCGCGCCAAGGCACTGCAGCTGCTCAAGCAGAAACTGCCCGCCCTGCTCTGATGTCACACGACCACTGCTCCCACCTGCCCGGCGAAGCCTGCGCCGGCGATCACGACCCCGCCCCGCGGCTGGTGACGCCGCCGCTGGCGCTGTACGTGCATCTGCCGTGGTGCGTGCGCAAATGCCCGTACTGCGATTTCAACTCGCACGCGGCCAAGGGCGAACTGCCGTTCGATGCCTACATCGACGCACTGATCCGCGACCTGGACCAGGATCTGCCGCTGGTCTGGGGACGCGTGGTGAGCAGCGTGTTCTTCGGTGGCGGGACGCCGAGCCTGTTCCCGCCCGAAGCGATCGACCGCTTCCTGCAGGCAGCCTCGGCCCGGCTGCGCTTCGCGCCGAACCTGGAAGTGACCCTGGAGACCAACCCGGGCACCGCCGAGCATGGCCGTTTCGATCGTTACCGCGCCGCCGGGGTGAACCGGATCAGCTTCGGGATCCAGACGTTCAACGACGAGGCGCTCAAGCGCCTGGGCCGCATCCACGACAGTGGCGAGGCCGAGCGCGCAGTGAAACTGGCGCAGGACGCCGGCTACGACAACTTCAACATCGACCTGATGTACGCGCTGCCGCAGCAGACGCTGGCCCAGGCCGAGCATGATCTGAAACGGGCCTTCGCGCTGCAGCCCACGCACCTGTCGCACTACCAGCTCACGCTGGAACCGAACACCGTGTTCTTCGCGCGGCCGCCGCAGGGCATCCCCGACGAGGATTCGGCGTGGGACATCCAGGAGCACTGCCAGCGCCTGCTGGCCGAGGCCGGCTACGCACAGTACGAAGTCAGCGCCTACGCCAAGCCGGGCCAGCAGAGCCAGCACAATCTCAATTACTGGCGCTTCGGCGATTACCTGGGCATCGGCGCCGGTGCGCACGGCAAGATCAGCAGCGGTGCCGAACAGCACGTGCTGCGCCGATGGAAGCACAAGCATCCGCAGACCTTCATGGACACTGCCGGCACCCTGGCCTCGATCGGTGGGGACGATGTGATCAGCGCCGAACGCCTGCCGTTCGAGTACATGCTCAACCTGCTGCGCCTGCACGAGGGTTTCGGGCTCAAGGATTTCGAATCGCGCACCGGCCTGGGCCGCGCGCAGATCGCCGCGCCGCTGGGCGTGGCCGTGGCCAACGGCTGGATGACCGTCAGCGGCGATCGCGCCACCCCGACCGAACTGGGCCGGCGCTTCACCAACGATGTCGTCGAGCTGTTCCTGCCTTGAAGGCACGACGCCCCCCTGTAGTGCCGGCCGCTGGCCGGCTCCCCCACACCCCGGTACTGCCGGCCGCTGGCCGGCTCCCCACGCGCTGGCCGGCTCCCCACACGCCCCGGTAGTGCCGGCCGCTGGCCGGCGCCAGACCTCCCGACGGGCCGTTATGGCAGGCATCCAGCGAAACCGTTAGATTCCGTGTTCTCAGGGGAGCTGGAAGCACATCGGATGTCTGCGCCCGCACTTTCGTCGTCCCAGCCCGACATGACGCGCTTTGCGGACGTGGCCGCACCACCGCGCGTGCGCCGCCTGCTGGCCGCGTTGCACGGGCTGGCGGTACAGACCCTCACCACACCGCTCAGACTGACCATCGTGGAACTGGAGCGCGAGCTGTTCCGCGACGCCGAGCGCGCGCGCAACAGCCAGATCCAGGCCGACATCTTCGCCCAGGCCCGCCAGCTGCACGAGGTCAACGCGCAGTTCGGCCCGCGCTTCCTGGACGCCCTCGGTGACCGCCTGGCCACCCTGCGCGGCCCGCGCCATACCCAGCGCATCGTGCCAACCGAGGTGTCCGTGTCGGCGACCGCGCTGACCCTGGTCAACGACACCGACGTGGACCGCGACATCGTGCTGGTGGACATCATCCGCCGCGAGGCCCAGCGCTCGGCCACCGCCCTGCAGCTGCTGGGCCAGCGCTTCGGCGTGCTTGCCGCCGGCCCGGCCTTCGATGTCGATGACCTGCCGTTCGGCCCCCAGGCCTTGTGCCGGATCGTGCGCGAGCTGGGCGAGCAGTTCGCGCTCGGGCTGGAAACACAGCTGGCGCTGTACCGCGTGTTCGACCGCCAACTGCTGGAGCGGCTGGGCGAACTGCTGGAGCGCGCCAACATCCTGCTCGCGCACGAAGGCGTGCTGCCCGGGCTGGTCTACACCCCGTACCTGACGCGCTCGGCCACCACCCGCCGGATCATCACCGGGCCCGAGCGCGGCCTGCCCGGCGCGCGCGGCGGCGCCGCCGCGCGGCCCTTGACCGCCTGGAACGGCAGCGCCCCCAGCGCGGGCTGGGCCGCGATGACCCAGGCGGCAATGGTGCCGCCGGCCGCTGGGCCGGCCCATGGCATGTCCAACGGCGACGCAGCAGCGCCAGGTCCAGCAGCCGCCACGTCTGCATCGGCGCCAGCCACCAGCGCCCCGCCTGCGGCAACCGATCTCGGTGCACCGGCGATGTCGGCCCTGCACCAGATGCTCGGTGCCGCCCGCCAGGCGCACGCCGCCGGCACCGTGCCGGGCGGCGATGCCATGGCCGCACAGGCTGTCGCCGCGACGACCGGCGCGCCCACGCCCGCCGCCGACAACGCGTTTCTCGCCCCGGACGCCCCACCGGCATTGGCGGTTCCCGCCGAAGCGGTGCATGCCACGCTGGCGCGCCTGCAGAGCCAGGCCATTCCCCCCGGCGGCGCCCGCCGCAGCATGGCCGACCTCCACAACGCACTGCTCGCCCAGGTCCGCGCCGACCATGGCGCGCACGCGGCCCTGACCGTCAAGGACAGCGACACCTTCGACCTGCTCGACATGCTGTACGGGCAGATCCAGCGCGAGGTGCGGCCCGAGGCCGTGGCCGCCGACCTGCTGACCCGCCTGCAGGTACCGGTGGCCCGCGCGGCCCTGACCGATCCGGCCTTCTTCGTGCGCGACCAGCACCCGGCGCGGGAACTGCTCAACGCCGTCGCCGAGGCCGGTGCCAACTGGCTGGGCGAGGAGGACGTGGACCCGCTGCTGGTGCAGAAGCTCGGCCACGCGGTCGACCAGGTAGTGAACGACTACGACGGCGATGTGGCGGTGTTCGACACCGCCAATGAAGAGATCCAGCAGCACTTTCGCGCGCTGGCCCACAAGGCCGAGCTGGCCGAGCGTCGTCATGTCGAAGCCGCCCGCGGCAAGGAACGGTTGGAGGCGGCCAAACAGCAGGCCAGTGCCAGCATCGAGCAGCTGTGCACGCAGGCCGCGCCCCCGCGCTTCGTGCAGGCGCTGCTCAAGCAGGCGTGGTCGGATGTGCTGACCTTGACCCTGCTGCGCAACGGCGAAACCTCGCCGCAGTGGCAGCAGCGCCAGCAGGAAACCACCCGGATCGCCGAGGTCACCTGCCTGGCCCCGGGCGCAGGCGCGCGCGATGACGCGCTGGGCAACCAGGTCGAGGCCGCCCTGCTGCAGGTCGGCTATCACCAGGATGAAGCGGCCGCGATCGCGCGTCGCCTGTCCACGCCGGGCGGCGGGGACGACAGCAGCTCGCGCACCGAACTCACCGCGCGCCTGCGCGCGCGCACCCGGCTGGGCGAACAGGCCGACGCCAGCGACCCGCGCAAGGTCGCCCCGCTCGCGCGCAGCACCGCGGAAGATGACTGTTATCGCCAGTTGCGCACACTGCCGTTCGGTACCTGGTTCGAGTTCACCACCAACCAGCAGGGCGACGTCCGCCGCCAGCGGCTCTCGTGGTACAGCCTGATCACCGACAACGCCCTGTTCGTCAATCAGCGCGGGCAGAAGGTTGGCGAGCATTCGCTGGACGCACTGGCCCGGCTGATGGCGCACGGCCAGGTGCGGATCGTCACCGAAGACAAGGGCCGGCTGATCGACCGCGCCTGGCAGGCCACCCTGCGCACATTGCGCTCGCTCGCCGGCAGCCCCGTGGAGAACGCTGGATGACCACGCCCGATACCCGCCGTGCACCGCGCCGCCAGGTGACCGAGCTGGTGCCCGTCACCGACCTGATGGCCGAGACCGTGATCGGCCGGCTCGGCAATGTCTCCGAAACCGGGATGTTGATGCTGGCCTCGGTACCGATGCACGAAGACGCGCTGTACCAGCTGCACTTCGCCATTCCCGGCCCGCAGGGAGAGCCACTGCGGATCGACGTGGGCGTGCACCTGCTCTGGAGCGAGCAGACCCATGCGCCGGGCCAGGCCTGGGTGGGTTTCCGCTTCCTGACCTTGGCACGCGACGCACGCGAACAGCTGCGCCACTGGATCGCCGAGGAAACTTCGGCAGTCTGAGCGCCGGTTCCGGCACAGCGCCCGCGGGCGGATTGCGGCAGAATCCAAGGCTGCATTCCGCACTGCCAGCGAGCTTCATGCCATGAACCAGCCAGACCTCGGCGCCCTGTATTCCCACCACGCCAGCGTCATGCGCCAGCGCGCCGACGAAGCGCTCGCGCGTGGCGGCTTCGATCATCTGGTGATTCCCAGCGGCACCCAGCATTACCAGGCCTTCGATGATCGCGACTACCCGTACGCGGTGAATCCGAACTTCAAGGCGTGGCTGCCGCTGACCAAGCTGCCCAACAGCTGGCTGGTGTACACCCCGGGCCAACGACCGAAAGTGATCTTCTACCAGCCGTTCGACTACTGGCACGTAGTGCCGGATGCGCCGAACGGCTGGTGGGTCGAGCATGTCGATATCGAGATCATCCGCAAACCCGACGATGCGCTGGCACTGCTGCCCAAGGACGCGGCCCGCTGCGCGATTCTCGGCGAGCCGCAGAGCGCGCTGGGCGCGTTCGTGCCGAACAACCCGGCGCCGGTCATCGATTACCTAGACTGGCAGCGCGGCTACAAGACCCCCTATGAAATCGCCTTGATGCGCCAAGCGCAGCGACTGGGCGTGCGCGGTCACCGTGCCGCCGAGGCGGCCTTCCGCGCCGGCGCCAGCGAATTCGAGATCCACATGGCCTACTGCCGGGCGGTCGGCCAGGACGCCAATGAGCTGCCGTACGGCAACATCATCGGTCTCAACGAGCATGCCGCAGTGCTGCACTACACCGACCTGGGCCGCAGCGCGCCGACCCCGCTGCGCAGCTTCCTGATCGACGCCGGCGCCAGTGCCTACGGGTACGCCAGTGACATCACCCGCACCTATGCGGCCGGCGGCCACGACGAATTCCAGGCCCTCATCGACGCGGTGGACGCGGCCCAGCAGACGATGGGCGCGGGCGTACGCGCCGGGGTGGATTACAAGCAGCTGCACATCGATGCGCACCTGTCGCTGATGGGCATCCTCAAGGACTTCGGTGTACTCAACGTCTCGCCGGAAGCAGCGTTGGCCACCGGCGTGAGCGCGGCCTTCTTCCCGCACGGCCTGGGCCATCTGATCGGCCTGCAGGTGCACGACGTGGCGGGTTTCGCGGCCAGCGACCGCGGTGGCCGCATCGAGCGCCCGCAGGGTCACCCGTACCTGCGCATGACCCGCGTGCTGGAGCCGGGCATGGTGGTCACCATCGAACCGGGCGTGTACTTCATCGACATGCTGCTGGACGAAGTGAAGCAGGCCGGCCACGGGGCCAGCATCAACTGGGACCGCGTGGATTTCTTCCGCCCGTATGGCGGCGTGCGCATCGAGGATGAAGTGCTGTGCACCGAAGGCGATGCCGACAACCTGACCCGCCCGGTGTTCGCGTCCGCCAGCTGAGCGGACATGCAGGTGCCGACCCACGGTCGGCACCTGCGCGACATCGCGGTAGTGCCGGCCGCTGGCCGGCTCCCCAGGATGCCGGGATTTCATGAGGAGCCGGCCAGCGGCCGGCACTACCGGGTGGCTGCACCGCGCAGCCACCCATGCGGTGGCTGCACCCTGAAGCGGATCAGCGCTTGGCCATCTCGTCTTCAATCTCATCGGCACTGCGCGCCAACGCAGCGGTGAGCACCTGATGGCCGTCCTCGGTGATCAGCACATCATCTTCGGTACGAATGCCGATACCGCGCCAGCGCGCTTCCACGCTGCGGTCGTCCGGTGAGACATACAGCCCCGGCTCGATGGTGAACACCATGCCCGGCTCCAACATCCGCGAATCGCCCGCCAACCGGTAATCGCCGACGTCGTGCACATCCAGGCCGAGCCAGTGCCCGGTCTTGTGCCGATAGAAACGCTGGTAATGCGCTTCGGCGATGTTTTCTTCCAGCGTGCCCTTGAGCAGGCCCAGCCGCAGCAGCCCCTCGGTCAGGGTTTCCACCGCAGCCAGATGACCGGCCTCATAGGCATTGCCCGGGCGCGCCTGCGCCAGTGCCGCGGCCTGCGCGGCGCCGACCAGATCATGCAGCGCGCGCTGCTCGGCACTGAAGCGGCCGTTGACCGGGAAGGTACGGGTGATGTCGCTGGCGTACCCGCGGTACTCGGCACCGGCATCGATCAGGACCAGCTCGCCGTCCTGCGAGCGCGCGTTGTTGTCGCGGTAATGCAGGATGCAGCCGTTGGCACCGGTCCCGACGATGCTGCTGTACGCCGCACACGCGTCATTGGCACGGAACACCCGCTCCAGGTCGGCCTGCAGCTCGTACTCGTGGATGCCCGGCCGCGCCGCGTGCATCGCGGCGCGATGCGCCTGCACGCTGATATCGGCAGCGCGCTGCATCACGGCGATTTCCGCCGTGGATTTGAACAGCCGCTGTTCGTGCAGCAGGTGGCCCAGTTCCAGGAATTCATGCGGCGGCTGCGCGCCATGCCGCACCTGCGAACGCACGCGGTTGACCCAGCCGATCAGCTTGAGATCGAACTCGGCATCGCGGCCGAAGTGGTAGTACACCCGCGAGCGCCCTTCCAGCAGGCCGGGCAGGATGTCGTCCAGATCGTCGATCGGGTACGCATCGTCCATGCCGTACTGCGAGACCGCCCCTTCCTGGCCGGCGCGCGCGCCATCCCAGGCTTCACGGTCGGCGTCGCGCTCGCGGCAGAACAGGATCACCTCGCCATGGCGACGGCCCGGGATCAGCACCAGCACGGCCTCCGGCTCCGGGAAGCCGCTCAGGTACCAGAAATCGGAGTCCTGCCGGAACGGGTAATGCGTATCCAGGCTGCGCACCCGCTCGGCGGCGGCCGGCAGCACCAGGATCGCGTCGTCGCCGGCCATCTCCATCAACTGCTGGCGGCGACGCGTGTATTCGGCGGCGGAGATGCCGGTCAGCTGCCGGATATCCATCTCAGTTCAGGCGCTGCCGATGGCGCGCCGCCATGACGCAGTCGCCGTGCAGGAGCAGCACCGCCACGCGGATGAACTCCTCGATCTCGGCCAGCGCGTCTTCGTCATCGTCGTTGCCGCTTTCGAAGTCTTCACTGGAGGCCTGCGCCAGTTTGGCCAGATCGGTCAGCGCCTCGTCACCCTCTTCGGACAAGGCCGGGCGGTTCTGCCCCGAGCCCAGCCCGAAACCGCCCAGGAACGCACGCGCCCAGGTGAACAGGGCATCGGCCTGGGTGGCGGTGTCGCTGGCATCGCTGAGCAGCAGTTCGAACGCGAAATCGCGGTCTTCCAGCTGCGCCACGCTGGCATCGAGCAGGCGTGCCAACGCATCGCCCTCGGCCGGGGTCGGCAGGTTGTCATCGGCCAGCACGCGGGCAGGCCATTCACGCACCGGCGCACCGCCGGCAGACAGCCAGCCGCACAGGCCACCGTGCAGTTCAGCGGCGCTGGCGCCCAGGCCCAGGGCCTGGCTGGCCTGGTTTACGTCGTCGACACTCGGGAGTTCGGTCATCTTGGGGCTACGGTTTGTGAGCGCCACAGTGTACCAATCCACCCGTGTCCGCCGGGTTGCGATGGCCGTCCCCGCGGCCGGCCCCGGCACCCCGGGGGCGACCGCCCCCAGGCCCCGTCATTATTCGCTTGACCGCCCCGTCCGCCCTTGCCTATCGTGCCGGTCATGGAACCCGCCGACGCCATCGCCCAGTTGCAGGCCTTCGCTGCCCGCGTGGAGGCGTTGCTTGAGCGCAACCAGCGCCTGGCCGACGAGAACCGCAGCCTGCGCCATCAGCAGGAACAACTGGTGGCCGAGCGCTCCCAGCTGCTGGCCAAGAACGAGCAGGCCCGCTCCCGGGTCGAAGCGATGATCACCCGCCTCAAATCCCTGGAGCAGCACACATGAGCCAGACCGAACCGGTCAGTGTCCGCATCCTGGACCGTGAATACACGGTCGGCGTGGGCGCGGAGGAACGGGAGAGCCTGACCGCCGCCGCCCGGCTGCTGGACGCCAAGATGCGCGAGATCCGGGGCAGCAACCGGATGGCCGCCGTGGACCGCGTCGCGGTGCTGGCCGCGCTGAACCTGGCCCATGAGCTGCAGCAGCTGCGCGATGAGCACGCCCGCCAGGCGATCGCGCTGCAGCAGACGCTGAGCGATCTCAACCGCCGCCTGGACCGGGCGTTCGACAGCGCCGGGTGATCCACGGTCGTGGTTCCACGCCATTCGATTGCACACGTACATCGCGTGGCCTTCATCGATCTGAATTGATGTGCAATTCGACCGACGAACGGACTGGTCGAATTGCCCAAGAAGGCTATAATCCTCGTCGCGTTCTCTGCTGTGAACGACGGCGTGTGCAAACATTCGCCTTGTCCCTTAATTACGACCACGGGTGCGCGACGGCGCCGGGAGTGCAAGTCCGCCTTGTAGCGGGAAGCCCGATGGAACCCCAGCGTACCCACTTGAACCCCGGGTTCAAGGTCGTTTCGCATGCATCGTCACGGCGGAGAATGCAATATTCCAGCAAGAGCGGCGTTCCCCTGGGACGTCGCTCTTGTTTTATCCGCTTCCTCCGCACGCTCCGGACCCAGGCATGACCGACCCGCGCTCCGCACTGCGCCTGCAGCTGCGCCAACGCCGCCGCGATCTCCCCGCCGCCGTGCGCCTGGCCGCCGCCGAACAATTGGCCGATGCCCTGCTCGCCCTGCCGTTTGCGCCTGCCCAGGGGCATGTTGCCGGGTACTGGGCGATGGATGGCGAGATCGCACTGCACCGCTGGCAGATGCAGTTGCCCGCCGGCCTGACCTACTGCCTGCCGGTGCTGCACGAGCAGACGCTGCGCTTCGCGCCATGGCGCCCGGGGCAGGCGCTGACCGCCAACCGCTTCGGCATTCCCGAACCCGACCTGTCGCTGGACGACACGCTCGCGCCGGAACAGATGGCGCTGGTCGTCGCGCCGCTGGTCGGTTTCGACGCGCAGGGCCGCCGGCTGGGGATGGGAGGCGGCTGGTATGATCGCAGCTTCGCATTCCGCCACCAGCGCCCGGCGCCACCGTGGCTGGTCGGGGTCGGCTTCTCGGTCCAGCAGGTCGATGACCTGCCGGTGCAACCGTGGGACGTCGCGGTGGATGCGATCTGCACCGACGTCTCCACCCTTGTCTGCGTACCGACCAACGGTCGGCACCTACCGTAATCAAAGACTCCGCATGACCGCACGCAAGCGCTACTGGCTGATGAAGTCCGAACCGGACGCCTTTTCCATCGATGATCTGCAGCGCGTGGGCCGCGAGCCCTGGAACGGCGTCCGCAACTACCAGGCGCGCAATTTCATGCGCGATGGCATGAAGGTCGGCGACGGGGTGATGTTCTACCACTCCAACACCAAGGTGCCGGGCATTGTCGGGCTGGCCACGGTAGCCAGCGAGGCCTACCCGGACGACACCCAGTTCGACCCCAGGTCCGATTACTACGACCCCAAGGCGACCCGCGAAGAACCGCGCTGGATGCTGGTGGACGTGGCGTTCGAGCGCAAGCTGCGCGACACCATTTCGCTGGACGAGATCAAGCTGCACGCCGATGCGCTGGGCGAAGGTTTCCCGCTGACCGCGCGCGGCAACCGCCTCTCCATCCTCCCGGTGACCGCCGCGCAGTGGAAGCTGCTGCTGTCGCTGGAAAAGCACTGATTCCCTTTCCTCCAAGAGTTGCCCGCCATGTCCGAAGCCAAACGCCTCGCCGCTGAAAAAGCCATCGAATACGTCGAAGACGGCATGATCGTCGGCGTCGGCACCGGCTCCACCGTTGCCTACTTCATCGACGCCCTGGCCAGGATCCAGCACCGCATCAAGGGCGCTGTCTCCAGCTCGGACCAGAGCACCGCGCGCCTGAAGCAGCACGGCATCGAGGTGCTCGAGCTCAACCACACCGGCAACCTCTCGCTGTATGTGGATGGTGCCGACGAATGCGATGGCAACAAGAACCTGATCAAGGGCGGCGGCGCCGCGCTGACGCGTGAGAAGATCATCGCCGAGGCCAGCGAGCGCTTCGTGTGCATCATCGACCCGAGCAAGCAGGTCAAGGTGCTGGGCAGGTTCCCGCTGCCGGTGGAAGTGATCCCGATGGCACGCAGCCTGGTCGCCCGCCGCATCATGGACATGACCGGCGGCCAGCCGGCCTGGCGTGAGGGCGTGGTCACCGACAACGGCAACGTGATCCTGGACATCCACCACCTGGAGATCACCGATCCGGTCAAGCTGGAGCGCGAGCTCAACCAGCTGCCCGGCGTGGTCAGCGTCGGCCTGTTCGCGCGCCGCCCGGCCGATGTGGTGATCATCGGCGGCGAGCCGCCGGTCGTGATCTGACCCCCGTGGCCGGCGCCCGCGCCGGCTGCCCCCAACGAGGCAATCCCATGTCCCTGTCGCGCCTGCTGCCCCTGCTTCTGCTGCTCACCCTGGCCGGCTGTGCCAGCACCAACGCCCGTCACTGGGTGGAGCTGGACGGCAACCGCTACCACGTTGAACTGGCCACCAATGACGACACCCGCGCCCGCGGGCTGATGTTCCGCGACCAGATGCCGGAGGACCACGGCATGCTGTTCATCCATGAACGCGAAGAGCTGCAGGCGTACTGGATGAAGAACACCAAGATCGCCCTGGACATCCTGTACTTCGATGCACAGCGCCGCCTGGTCAGCCAGCAGCGTGACGTGCCGCCGTGCTCGGCCGGTGACCGTTGCCCGCCCTACCCCAGCAGCGAGCCGGCCCGTTACGTGCTGGAACTCAATGCCGGTCAGGCCGAAAAGATGGCGCTCAAGGACGGTACCGAACTGAAGTTCGGCCCCGGCATCGCCGACGGTAAATAAAAGGGACCCGATAAACGCGCCGCGCCCTTGAATCGCGGCGCGTTTGTCGCCAGTCTTGTCCCATGCAGGGGCAGATCACATTGCCGACGTGGGAATCGCTGGCCGAGCTGGATGACGAGGCGCTGCCTTTGTTGCCGACCGCGCTGCTGATCGCCCGGGACGAATACCCGGACCTGGACCCTGCCGTCTACGACGCGGTCCTGCAGAGCCACGCCGACCACCTGCGCACCGAGATCGCCACGATCGACATGTGGCCGCTGAAGATCGCCGCGGTCAACCGCCATCTGTTCGACGAACTGGGCTACAGCGGCGACCATGGCGAATACTACGACCCGCGCAACAGCTATCTGAACCAGGTCTTCGAGCGCCGCCTGGGCAACCCGATTTCACTGGCGCTGGTGCAGATGGAAGTCTCGCGCCGGCTCGGCATCCCGCTGGACGGGGTGTCCTTCCCCGGCCATTTCCTGGTGCGCCTGCCGCTCAACGACGGCGTACTGGTGATGGACCCGTTCAACGGCGGCCGCCCGCTCGGCGTGGAAGAACTGCGCGAACGCGCCCGCTCGCACCTGGGCGGTGAAGTGCCCGACGACGATGTGCTGGCACAGATTCTGGACCCGGCCCCGGCGCGCGCGATCCTGATGCGGATGCTGCGCAACCTGCATGGGGTCTATGTGGAACGGGGTGAATGGGACCGTGCCGCACGCAGTGCCGATCGCCTGCTGAAACTGGCGCCCGAACAGGACGATGCGCTGCGCGACCGCGGCATGGCCTACCTGCAGCTGGACTACGAGGCGGGCGCGCGCAACGACCTGGGGCTGTACCTCAAGCGCAATGCCAAGGCCAGCGACGCCCAGTACGTGCGCGAGAAGCTGGTCAGCCTGGGTGGCGCGGTGCCGCGCCTGCATTGAAAGGCGCCATGACGCGGCGCCGGCCCGGCCTCAGTCGACTTCGACCATCTCGAAATCGTCCTTGGTCACGCCACAGTCCGGGCACGTCCAGGTATCGGGAATGTCTTCCCAGCGCGTGCCCGGGGCGATGCCCTCTTCCGGCAACCCGTCTTCTTCCCGGTACAGGAAGCCGCAGACAACGCACATCCAGGTGCGGAAGGTGGTGGCGGTAGCGTCGGTCATCGGATAATCACGGCAGGACAAGAGCTGACAGCGCTCATTGTCCCACTCCCGTTGCGCTACCGGTAGCCATTGATGAATCACGCTTCAGCCCCCACGCCGCCCCGCGGCGTCTACCTCATCACCCCCGACGAACCCGATACCGCACGATTGCTGGCGCGCACCGCGCCGCTGTTGGCGGCCGGCGCCACCTGGCTGCAGTACCGCAACAAGACCGCCGATGCCGCCCTGCGCCTGGAGCAGGCGACCGCGCTGCAGGCGCTGTGCGCGCCGCACGGCGCGCCACTGATCATCAATGACGACCCGGCACTGGCCCATGCCGTGGGCGCCGCTGGCGTACACCTGGGCGGCACCGACGGCGACATCGGCGCGGCGCGCGCCCTGCTGGGCCCCGACGCCATCATCGGCGCGTCCTGCTACGACCAGCTGGCCAATGCCGCGCGTGCCGTGGCCGAAGGGGCCAGTTATGTGGCCTTCGGCGCGTTCTTCCCCACCACCACCAAGGTCACCGCCAGCCGTGCCACGCCGGACCTGCTGCGGCAAAGCGCCGCACTGGGCGTGCCGCGGGTGGCGATCGGCGGGCTCAGCCCGGACAATGTAGGTCCCATCATCGCGGCCGGCGCCGACTTGGTGGCCGTGGTCAGCGGCATTTTCGCCGCCCCCGATCCGGTTGCCACCCAGCGCGCCTTCCTCGCCCAGTTTCCGTAAGACCCAGGACACCCCATGAACCACGACCAGTCCCACGCCCTGTTCACCCGCGCCCAGAAACTGCTGCCGGGCGGCGTCAACTCGCCCGTGCGCGCGTTCAAGTCGGTCGGCGGCGAGCCGTTCTTCGTGCAGCGTGCCGATGGCGCGTACCTGTACGACGTGGATGGCAACCGCTACATCGATTACGTCGGCTCCTGGGGCCCGATGATCGTCGGCCACAACCACACCGCGGTGCGCCAGGCGGTCAAGCAGGCGATCGGCAACGGCCTGTCCTTCGGTGCGCCGTGCGAAGCGGAAGTGACCATGGCCGAAACGCTGACCCGGCTGGTGCCGTCCTGCGAGATGGTGCGCATGGTCAACTCCGGTACCGAGGCCACACTGTCGGCGATCCGGCTGGCGCGCGGCGCCACCGGCCGCAGCCGCATCGTCAAGTTCGAAGGCTGCTATCACGGCCACGGCGATTCGTTCCTGGTCAAGGCCGGCAGCGGCATGCTGACCCTGGGCGTGCCGACCTCACCGGGCGTCCCGGCCGGCCTGAGCGAACTCACCCTGACCCTGCCCTACAACGATTTCGAGGCCGCCACCACGCTGTTCGCCGAACAGGGCGAGCACATCGCCGGCCTGATCATCGAGCCGGTGGTCGGCAACGCCAACTGCATCCCGCCGCGCGAGGGCTACCTGCAGCACCTGCGCGCGCTGTGCACGCAGTACGGCACGGTGCTGATCTTCGATGAAGTGATGACCGGCTTCCGCGTGGCCCTCGGCGGCGCGCAGGCGCACTACGGCGTCACCCCGGACCTGACCACCTTCGGCAAGATCATCGGCGGCGGCATGCCGGTGGGTGCCTATGGCGGCCGCCGCGAGCTGATGTCGCAGATTTCCCCGGCTGGCCCGATCTACCAGGCCGGCACGCTCAGCGGCAATCCGGTGGCGATGGCCGCGGGCCTGGCGATGCTGGAACTGGTGCAGGAACCGGGCTTCCATGATCGCCTGAGTGCCGCCGCTGCGCGCCTCTGCGCCGGGCTGGAAGCCGCGGCGGCCGAGGCCGGCGTGGCGGTGACGACCACCCAGGTCGGCGCCATGTTCGGCCTGTTCTTCACCGACCAGAAGGTGGAAACCTACGCCCAGGCGACGGCGTGCGACATCACCGCGTTCAACACCTTCTTCCACGCGATGCTGGAGCGCGGTGTGTTCCTGGCCCCTTCGGCATACGAGGCCGGCTTCCTGTCCAGCGCCCACGACGACAGCATCATCGATGCGACCATCGAGGCCGCGCGCGAAGCCTTCAAGGTCGTCAAAGGCTGATCGGAGGCGGTAGGTGACGACCGTTGGTCGTCACAGCGTGCGTGCCGATCACCCCGGGTAGGTGACGACCGTTGGTCGTCACGCCGTCCACCGGCCGGCTTCGGCGCTCAGCCGAACAGAAATCGGCCTTTCATCATCGCGAAGTGCCCCGGGAACGAGCAGAAGAACGTGTAGTCGCCGCCCTTGGCCAGCTTCGCGGTCGAGAAGGTGACGCTGGTGGTCTGCCCGCCCCCGATCACCGGGGTATGCGCCAGCACACGCGCATCGCCCTTGGGCAGGTAGCTGTCGGACAAGGTCGTGCGCATGCCGGCCATCGCCACCGGCTGGTAATCCGCGGTGCGGGTCAGCACCCAGTTGTGGCCCATCGCGGTCGCGGCAAGCTTGCCGGTGTGGCGCAGGGTCAGCTTCACCTGGGTGCAGTCCGCCGCAACCTTGATCTCCTTCTGGCTGAAGCTCATCTGGTCGGTGCTGTCGATGGCGATCGCGCAGACGCGCGCATGGGCGGCCGGGGCCAGCATCAGGCCGGCAAGCAACACGGGGGCAAGCAGTTTCACGGCGATCTCCATCGAACAGTCCACGCGATTCTAGAGTCCGTGCCCACGCCCGGCCTGCGACGCGATGTCGCAGCAAGCGCCCCGACTGCGGTACGGTCAGCGTTGGACCCGGACAAGAGTGCGCGATGACCGATGCCGTGGAGGGGCTGCTGCTGGATTTCGATGGCGTGCTGGTGCGCCATGCGCGGCATTTGCGCGTGCGTCACCTGGCCGCCAGCACCGGCTGCAGCGTCGCACAGGTGCACGCCGCCCTGTTCGACAGTGGCCTGGAGCAGCAGCATGACGCCGGCCTGGACAGCACGCTGTACCTGCAACAGTTGGGCGCGGCGTTGGGCAGCACGGTGAGCATCACGCAGTGGCAGGACGCCCGCATCGCCGCGTCCATGCCACAGGCCGGGGTCATCGAACGCATCGAACAGGTTGCACGCCGCATGCCGATCGCGATCCTGACCAACAATGGCGCGCTGATGGTGGACACCATCCCGCGCATCCTGCCCACCCTTGCCGCAGCGCTGCGCGGGCGCATCCTGTGCAGCGGCGCGCTGGGCGCTCGCAAGCCGGACCCGGCCGTGTTCGTGCAGGCGATGGCGCTGTTGGGCGCACGCGCCGGGCGCACGTTGTTCGTCGATGACCTGTTCACCAACGTGCGCGGTGCGCGTCAGGCAGGATTGCGGGCGGAAACCGCCACCGACAGTCGCAGCATCGGCAAGGTGTTGAAGCGGTACGCCCTGGCGTAGAGCCGACCAACGGTCGGCTCTACCGCTGTTGGTTATCGCGAGGCGATGAAGGATTGCACCGCCGCGCGCAGGCGCTTGAGGCCTTCGGCGATTTCTTCATCGGTGATGTTCAGCGACGGCACGAAACGCAGCACGTCCGGGCCGGCCTGCAGGGTCAGCAGGCCGTGCTCGGCGGCGTGGTCGAGGATGGGACCGGCCTGGCCGGCAAAATCCTTGTCCAGCACCGCGCCCAGCATCAGGCCGCGACCGCGGACCTGGCTGAACACCTTGAACTCGTCGTTGATCCTGCCCAGCCCATCGCGCAGCGCCTGCGACTGACGGCTGACGTTGTGTGCGATCTCCGGCGAGGACAGCTTGCGCAGCGCCACGCGGGCGACAGCCGCGGCCAGCGGGTTGCCGCCGAAGGTGGTGCCGTGGGCACCGAACTGCATCACCTCGGCCACCTTCGGGCCGGCCAGCATCGCGCCGATCGGGAAGCCGCCGCCCAGCGCTTTGGCCAGGGTGACGATGTCCGGCTTGATGTTGTCCTGCCAATGCGCGAACAACGTGCCGGTACGGCCCATGCCCGCCTGGATCTCATCGAGCACCACCAGCGCGTTGTGCTGGTCGCACAGCTCGCGCACGCGCTGCAGGAAGCCCGGCTTGGCCGGCATCACGCCGCCCTCGCCCTGGATCGGCTCCAGCATCACCGCGGCCACATCACCGGCGGCCATCGCGGTTTCCAGCTGGACCTCGTCGTTGAAGTCGACATAGCGGAAGCCACCGGGCAGCGGCTCGTAGCCTTCCTGGTACTTCGGCTGGGCGGTGGCGGTGACCGCGGCCAGCGTGCGGCCGTGGAAGCTGCCGCGGAAGGTCACGATCACGCGCTGGTGCGCCGGGCGGCCCAGCGAAGAGGCCCACTTGCGGACCAGCTTGATCGCCACCTCATTGGCTTCGGCGCCGGAGTTGCACAGGAACACGCGCTCGGCGAAGCGCGAGGCGGTGACCAGCTCCTCGGCCAGGCGCAGCGGCGGCTCGCTGTAGAACACATTGCTGGTGTGCCATAGCTTGCCGGCCTGCTCGATCAGCGCCGCCTTCAGGTCCGGATCGTTGTGGCCCAGGCCGCACACGGCAATGCCGGCGGCCAGATCGATGAACTCGCGGCCCTGGTTGTCCCAGACGCGCGCGCCCTGGCCGCGCTCGAGCACCACCTGGCGCGGTTTGTAGACCGGCAGGTAGTAATGCGACAGGGACAACAGCGGATCGGTGGCAGCGGCGGTCATGGCAGTCAGGGCCTCAGGAAAGATCCCATTCTCGCGCTTTGGGCCGGTGGGGCACAATGCGGCCCATGCGACCGTTCACCGCCCCCCAGCTCAACCCCGCCACCGAGACCGGCTGGCGCCGCCAGTGGTTCGACATCATCTACCGCCACGACACCCGGCCCTCGCGCAATTTCGACCTGCTGCTGGTCTACGCGATCATCGCCAGCGTGGTGGTGGTCATGTTCGACAGCGTGCAGCGCTTCCATGCAGCCTACGCCGACTGGCTGTACGTGCTGGAATGGGGCTTCACGATCGTATTCACCGCCGAGTACCTGCTGCGGCTGGTGGTGGTCAAACGCCCACTGCGCTACGCATTCAGCATCTGGGGCATCATCGATCTGGCCTCGATCCTGCCCACCTACCTGTCGCTGTTCATCCCCGGCGCGCAGAGCCTGCTGGTGGTGCGCGCGCTGCGCATCCTGCGGGTGTTCCGGATCCTCAAGCTGACCCGCTACATCGAAGAAAGCGGCGTGCTGATGGAATCGCTGTGGCGCAGCCGCCGCAAGGTGCTGCTGTTCCTGTTCACGGTGATCACCATCACCATCATCGCCGGGACGATGATGTACGTGATCGAAGGCCCCAACCACGGCTTCACCAGCATCCCCAGCAGCATGTACTGGGCGGTGGTGACCATGGCCACGGTGGGCTTCGGCGACATCGTGCCGCAGACCGTGCTCGGCCGCTTTGTCACCTCGGTGCTGATCCTGATCGGCTACAGCATCATCGCCGTGCCGACCGGCATCTACACCGCCGAACTGGCCAACACCATGCGCGATGCCGAGCATGCCGCGCGCCGTGATGCGCGCGGCTGCCCGCATTGCGGGCTGGAAGGCCACGAACCGGACGCCGTGCATTGCCGCCATTGCGGCGAAAAACTGCCACCGGTCTTCAACGTCTGATGCTTGCGGCGGGCCGCCAGGCAGCCCGCCGCGCGATCACTCAACGCGCGCCGCTGGTCCGCGCCAGGCGGTTGCTCATGTCGACCAGGTCGTTGTAGCTGGCCAGCAACGCTTCGGCCGAGCCCTGCGGGTTGCTGATCCGCCCACCGCTCTCCATCAGCATCTGCTCGCTGCGGGTATACGGCTTCTTCGACTCGACGCGCTCGATACGGCGGCCGGCATCGCGGGCCAGCGCATCGGCGGCGCGCTCCACGTGCCCCCACATCGCATCGCCCTTGCCGATCTTGTCATCCTGCGCCTGCTGCAGCAGCGCCTGGAACGCCGCGAGCTGGGTGCGTGCCACCGCCAGATCGGGCGTCTCGCTGTTGAGCAGCTGCGTGAGCTGCTTGCCATCACCGAGAATCTTGATCTGGTAGTACGCCATCGAGCGGCCTTCGGAAGCTTCAATCTCCTTGAGCTGTTCCGCACGGCGTTCGTCTTCGCGCTTTTCCAGCGCGGCGTCCAGCGCGGTGCCTGCGTCGAAGAACGCCGTGTAGGCCTTCATCAGCGGGGCATGCTGGCTGCGCATCCCGGCATGGTCATCGCGCAGGTAGTCCTCGCGGCTGTAGTAACGGTCGGCCTGCTCGATAAGGGCGTACAGGTCGACGAACGTCTTCTGGTAAGCGCTCGCCGCCGGATCCAGCTCGGGCTCGGCCGGCGTCATCGCCAGCGCGGCGACCATCGGGGCGTTGCACGCCTCCACGCGATGCGACAACACCGTGCCCGGCCCACGCACCTGCTTCTCATTGCCGGTCGGGCCAGCCTCCGGATCCTGCATCCAGCCAATGTACTGCTGGAAGCCTTCGTGGATCGGCTGTTCAACGGCGTTGAAGCAGGCGATGTAGGCGTTCACCTTTTCCACGCCCTGGGTATCGGCAACGCTGCCCGGGCCCTTGCTGCAGGCGCCGAGCAGGCTGATCAAGGCGATGGCGGCGGCGAGCGGTGCGGTCCGTGTGCGGAATGACATGCATGTGTCCATACGATTTGGGGCCCGCACCATAGCAGCCCGGCCTGTGCAGCGTTTGTCATCGCGCACGCGGCGCGCACCGCGCGCGCGTCAATCCAGGAACAGATCGGGCATCAACGGACGCGACGGATCGACGGCATAGCCACTCAGATCAGTGATGCCGGCCTGCGCCAGCACCTCGTCATCCAGCAGGAACTGCCCACTGAAGCCGGCCGCCTCGCGGGTCAGCACCGCGTGTGCGGCATCGGCAAGAATGGCCGGCGTGCGGCAGCCGCCGATGTCCACGCCGGGAATCATGTTGATTGCGTCAGTGGCGATCACGGTACGCGGCCACAACGCATTGACCGCCACGCCCTGTGGCCCGAACTCCGCGGCCAGGCCAAGCGTGACGAAGCTCATGCCCATCTTTGCCAGCGTGTAGCCGGTATGCGGCGCCCACCACTTCGGGTCCAGGCTTGGCGGCGGCGCGAGGGTGAGAATGTGTGGATTGGGTGCCTGCAGCAGGTGCGGCAGGCAGGCCTGCGCGCACAGGAAGCTGCCGCGCGCGTTGACCTGCTGCATCAGGTCGAAACGTTTCATCGGCGTGTCCAGCGTGCCGCGCAGCCAGATCGCGCTCGCGTTGTTGACCAGGATGTCGATGCCACCGAAGGTATCCACGGTGGCGGCGACGGCCGCACGCACCTGGTCTTCTTCGCGGATGTCGCACTTCAGCGCCAGCCCCTGGCCGCCGGCGGCGGTGACCGCCTCCGCTGCGCTGTGGATGGTGCCGGGCAGCTTGGGATTGGGCACCGAGGACTTGGCCGCGATGGCGATATTGGCCCCGTCCCGTGCAGCACGCAGTGCGATGGCCAGGCCGATGCCGCGCGAGGCGCCGGTGATGAACAGGGTCTTGCCTTGCAGACTGGCCATGCGCGGATTCCTTCGATGCGATTGCAGTTAACCGGCATTATGCCGCCCCGGCGCACACACCGGATTCATGCGCCGCGTCGATACTGGGCATTCACGTTCTGCATGGAATGAGCGACATGACGGCGATCCGCCTTCCCCTGACCGCGCTGGCGCTGGTACTGGCCATGGCTGCCTGCCAGCCCGCCGGCGACCCGTCCACCGCCCCTGTGCAGGCGGCCGCCACCGTTCCCGGTACGGCCGGCGGCGCCTCCCCCTTCAGCGAAGCGGCGATCTGGGACGGCGAGGTGGACGCCTGCCGCGGCCAGGCGCCGGTTGCCGATGATTGCCTGTCCAAGGCGATGCAGGCGGCCAAGGCCAGCCCGCAGGCGATCGCCGCGGCCCATCAGCTGGGCGCGCAGGGGAATCCCGGCTACGTCAGCGCATGGCGTGACCAGGACGGCGTGGGCATTGCCACCATCGAGTACCCGTTCCGTGCCAATACCAATGAAGGCACGCTGCTGGTCGACAGTGCCGGGCATACCGTGGATGTGGATGCGGATGTCCTGCCGGAGATGTCGCGCGCCGATGCAACGGTCAAACCCTTCCTTGATGCGCACCCGGACGCCTCACCGTTCGCCCCCGCCGAGGCCAGCGGCAGTGAAGCGCTGCCCAACGGCGGGCTGCGCCTGATCTACAGCACGCCGCTGCGCACCTGCCATGCCTGCGCGGACGAGGGCATGCTGCGGGTCGCCTACGAGTTCGACGCGCAACGCCGCTTCACCGGCAAGCAGATCCTCGACCTGCGCTGAGCGCCAGGCATCGGCCCCTGCTACGGCTTGGGGCCCTGCCCTTCGTTGTCTTCCCAGTGCAGGATCCTGCGGGTGACGAAGCGGTAGACCGGCTTGCCGGTGCGGAACCAGAGGTCACGCACCCACGAGGTGCGCTTGAGCAGCCGCTTCTCCACCGGCGTCAGCGACGGCCGGCAGTACATGCGCTTGTGCTTGAGCAGGTGGCGCAGGTCCTCGCGGGCCAGCAGGCGCATCCAGCGTGAGCGCGGATTGCCGATCACCGCCAGCTGGAAATCGATCAGGGCCGGCGAGCCGTCTTCGCGCACCAGCCAGTTGGCTTCCTTGGCCAGGTCGTTGTGCGCGATGCCGTGGCGATGGACCTGCTGCAGCAGACGGCGCGCCGCACGGAAATAGGCAAGGTCGCCATGCGGCGGACGCTGGTACATCGCATCGCCGGCCATGAAGCTGCGGTCCAGCCAGCGCCCGTTCCAGCCCAGCAACCGCGGCGTGGCGGGCATCCCATCCAGATGCGCCAGCGCGCGCGCCTCGCGCCGGGCCAGCCACCATGCCGGCAGGCGCAGCCACCACGGGGTGGCCTCCAGATCACGGCGCACGAAGCGCTGGCCGTCCTGCTCCATCAGCAGGATGCGGCCGAAGCTGTCGGCTTTGAGGGCGGTCGGGGCGGGATCGGCAGGGCGTGTCATGGCGCCATTCTAGGCGGCTGATCGCGCTCATTCACTGCAGATGCCGCACATTGCCCGCCGCTGGCCGGCAGTCAGTCACTTTGCCCCCCCTATAATCCTCCGATGGACTCGTCATGGATCGATGCCACGCTTGCGTGGATCTCAGCTCACCCCGTGCTTGCCGGTGCGGTCATTTTCCTCATTGCCTTCTGCGATGCGGTCATCGTGCTGGGCGCGATCGTGCCCGCGTTGCCGCTGCTGTTCGCCGTGGGTGTGTTCATCGGCCTGGGCCAGATCTCCGGGCCGTACGCGGTGGCCTGCGCAGCGCTGGGCGCGTTTGCCGGCGACGGCATCAGCTACTGGGTAGGCCGGCGCTGGGGGGATCGCCTGCGCGGCTTCTGGCCCTTCAGCAAGTATCCGCAGCTGCTCGACCGCGGCGAGACGATGTTCCGCCGCAACGCGTTCAAGAGCATCCTGGTGGCGCGCTATGTCGGCGCGATCCGCCCGTTCGTGCCGGCCATCGCCGGCATGATGAAGATGCCGCTCTCGCGCTACTTCCAGGCCAGTGGCATCGCCAGCCTGTCTTGGGCGGTGCTGTTCCTGGCCCCCGGCTGGGTGCTCGGCGAGGCGTATGACGCGGTCGCCGCCGTTGCCGGCCGGCTGGTGATGGTGCTGGGCCTGCTCGGCGTGATCATGGGCCTGGTCTGGGCGATCGTGCTGTACGGCTACCGCTGGTCGGCCTCGCGCATGGACAGCTGGCTGGCCATGCTGTTGAACTGGTCGCAGCGCCATCCAACGCTGGGCCGTTACTCGGTGGCGGTGTTCGATCCCCAGCGGCGTGAATCGGTGCCCCTGGCGATGCTGGCGGTGATGCTGCTGCTGCTTGGCTGGGGCTGGTTCGCCCTGTTGATGGCGGTGGTCGCCCATGGCGAACCGCTGCGGGTCGATCTGGCCGTGCACCACGCCATGCTGGCCCTGCGCAATCCGCTGGCCGATTACCCGATGGCCGCGCTGGCCTCGCTGGGCGCCTGGCAGGTCCTGTTGCCGGCCACGGCCGCCGGCATGGGCTACCTGGTCTGGCGCCGGCGCTGGATGGCGGCCGGTCACTGGCTGGCCGCGCTGGCCTTCGGCCTGGCCCTGTGCAAGCTGCTCGGCGCAACCGTGGACGTGGTCCGGCCGCCGGATGCGAGCAGCGGCTTCGGCTTCCCGTCGGTCTCGGTAACGATGGCCACGATCACCTTCGGCTTCTTCGCCGTGCTGATCGCGCGCGAACTGCCCGGCCGCACCCGCGTGTGGCCCTACCTGCTGTCGGGCATCATCGTCAGCCTGATCGGCTTCGCCCGCATCTACCTCGGCGCCCATTGGCTGAGCGATGTGATCGGCGGCATGCTGTTCGGCCTGTTCTGGCTGCTGGTGCTCGGCATCGCGTACCGCCGCCGCTTCAACCGCTCGTTCTGGGTCAAGCCGGTGGCGTGGCTGTTCTACGGTACCTTCGCCGTGGCCGCGCTCTGGTACGCCCCGCGCAACATCCCGGTGAAACTGGCGCGCTTCGAACCGGCGCAGCCGAGCCCGGCGCCGCTGGATGCACAGGCCTGGTGGACGACCGAGTGGCAGCACCTGCCCTCGCGCCGCAATGAATTCGATGACGACCAGCGCTGGCCGCTGGATGTGCAGGTGGCCGGCCCGCTGCCACCGCTGCAGCGCCGCCTGGAAAGCCAGGGCTGGCGCGTTCAGCCGCAGGCCGGCTGGGAGCAGGCGCTGTTGATGCTCGACAAGTCGTCGGACAAGGACAAGGTGCCGGTCCTGCCAGCCACCCTGGACACGCAGGTCGAATCGCTGCTGATGCTGCGCGCCGGCAATGCCCCCAACGAGATGTTCGCGTTGCGCCTGTGGCCGGCACCGGCGCGTCTGTCAGCGCCGGTGGATGAGCCGTTGTGGCTCGGCAGTGCGCAGACCCTGCACTACCAGCAGCACTTCAATCTGATCGGGATGTGGCGCCCGATGCGTGGCATCGACCCCTCGCTCAATGCAGTGCGCCAGGCACTGGATGGCCTGCCACAGCAGGTCGACACCCATCCGGATACGCAGATGCCGGTGCTGCGCGTGCGCATGCCCGCGGCCGAATGAGGCAGCGCCGGGATCATCCCGGCCGTTCGTGCAGCGGGGCCTCGCTCGCCCCGCGTTACGGCATCCAGTCCAGCAACGCCTGCAGGCGCTGGTGCGGGTCATCGTGCTGCAGCAGCTGCAGGCGCTGCGCATCCTCCAGGGGCAGCAGCTCAGCCAGGCGCCAGCCGACCCAGCTGGCCTGCTCCATCTGCGCCGGGCTGACCGGAGCAAACGCGGCACCTGCCTGTTCGATGATGTGCTCAAGCACGGTCGCCATCAGCGCATGTTCGGGCTGCAGCTCATCGTCGCTGTCGGCCGCACACCAGGTCACCTCGGCAATGATCAGCCCGTTGTCGCGCACGCGCGTGCGATCGACATGGAAGCGACGCTGGCCACGCAGGCGCAGCACCAGCACGCCATCGGCGCCCACGTCGAAATCCTCGATCCGCGCCTCCACGCCGTAGGCGGCCGGCACCGCGGGGGCGCCGGTTTCCTCACCCTGCAGGATCATGCAGACGCCGAACGCCGTACCTGCGCGGCTGCACTCGCGCAGCATGTCCAGGTAGCGCCGCTCGAACACGCGCAGGCCCAGCGCGGCGCCGGGCAGCAGCACGGTGTGCAGCGGGAACAGGGGCAGTGACGCGGTGTCGGTCATGGCCAGGCCCGCTCAGGACGGCTGCAGCTGTGCCAGGAAGCGCCGCGGCGCGCCGTCGAAGCCACCATTGGACATGAACACCACGTGGTCGCCGGGCATGGCGATCGCGTCCAGGCGGGCCAGCAGCGCATCGGTATCCGGCACGGCATACGCGTCGCCTCGCACGGCCGCGATCACGCCGGCCGCATCCCAGGCCAGCTCGGGGCGGTGCAGGAACACCACGGCATCGGCACCGTCCAGCGACGGGGCCAGCGCCTGCGCATGCGCGCCCAGCCGCATGGAATTGCTGCGCGGTTCCATCGCCACCACGATGCGGGCTTCACCAACCCTCGCACGCAGGCCCTCAAGGGTGGTGCGGATCGCGGTGGGGTGATGCGCGAAGTCATCGTAGACGGTGACATCGCGTGCCTGGCCGATCACTTCCAGGCGGCGCTTGACGCTGCGGAACGCGGCCAGCGCCGGCATCACCCTGGCCAGTTCGACACCTACCGCATGCGCGGCGGCCAGCGCAGCGAGCCCGTTGAGCACGTTGTGCCGGCCGAGCAGCGACCAGCGCACTTCACCGACGCGCGCGCCGCGATGGTGCACCACGAACACGCTGCCGTCGGCCTCCACCAGCTCGGCGTGCCATTCCAGCGCAGGATCGAAACCGAAGCGCTCCACCGGCGTCCAGCACCCCATCGCCAGCACCTCGGCGAGATAGGCATCTTCGCCGTTGACGATCAGGCGCCCGCGCGCGGGCACGGTGCGGATCAGGTGATGGAACTGGCGCTGGATCGCGGCCACGTCCGGGAAGATGTCGGCGTGGTCGTATTCGAGGTTGTTGAGGATCGCCACCAGCGGCCGGTAGTGCACGAACTTGCTGCGCTTGTCGAAGAACGCAGTGTCGTACTCGTCGGCCTCGACCACGAACTCGCGGCCGCTGCCGATGCGCGCGGAGACGCCGAAATCCTCCGCCACGCCGCCGATCAGAAAGCCCGGCTCACGCCCGGCGCTGTGCAGCAGCCAGGTCAGGATGGTGGTGGTGGTGGTCTTGCCGTGCGTGCCGGCCACAGCCAGGGTGTCGCGGCCCGGCAGCACCTGCTCGGACAGCCACTGGGCCCCGGAGATATAGCGCTGGCCTGCATCCAGCACCGCTTCCACGGCAGGGTTGCCGCGCGAGAGCGCATTGCCGATCACCACCTCGTCGCAGTCCGGTGCCACGCTGTCGGCGCGGTAGCCCGGATCCAGGGCGATGCCCAGGCGTTCGAGCTGGGTGGACATCGGCGGGTAGATCGCCTGGTCGCTGCCGCGGACCGTATGGCCCTTCTCGCGTGCCAGCGCGGCCACGCCGCCCATGAAAGTGCCTGCAATACCAAGAATGTGGATCGTGCTCATGCCTGCGATTGTCGCCGATCATCACCGTCGATGGACATCGCCGTCAGATAACTCCTAGTCGAGTATCAGAGAAGTCCATCACGGTGTCAGGGAAATCCCGATAGCGCCGTACTGTGAAGACGGACACAATTCCATGGGCCAGCCGCAGCACCCCATTGGTCCTACTCCCCAAGAGGCCATCCCCAGGGGGGCTCATGCTGCGGGGCTCTGAGCAAGCCCGCTCGCTGGCACCTTCAAACCACACGCCTGGTCCCTTCGGGGGCCGGGCGTGTGTGTTTCAGGCACTGGGCAGCGCACTGCCCGTGCGGTGCCGCCGTAGCGGCACCGACCGGATCAGGCCTGGATCGCGGCGCGGATGCGCGCTTCCACGTCGTTCAGTTCACCCACGCCATCAACGCGTGCGAGCGTGCCACGGCCGGCATAGAAATCCACCACGGGCGCGGTCTGGTCGTTGTAGACCTGCAGGCGCTGACGCACCGATTCGGGGTTGTCATCGGCACGGCCCTGCTCGGCGGCGCGGCCGGCGATGCGCTCGACCAGCAGTTCGGTCGGCACGTCCAGCTGCACGACCGCATCCAGCGGCTGGCCGATCTTGGCCAGCAGGCTGTCCAGCGCATTGGCCTGGGCCACGTTGCGCGGGTAACCATCCAGGATGAAGCCCTTGGCCACATCGTCCTGGCCCAGGCGCGACTCGAGCATGCCCAGCAGGATGTCATCGGACACCAGGTTGCCGGCATCCATCACGGCCTTGGCCTGCTTGCCCAGCTCGGTCCCCGCAGCCACTTCGGCACGCAGCAGGTCGCCGGTGGAAATGTGCGCAATCGAAAGATGTTCCTTCAGGCGCGTCGCCTGCGTCCCCTTGCCCGAACCGGGCGGTCCCAACAGAACCAATCGCATCAACCTGACTCCAACGTGGTAAGAAAATGGAAGGGCGCGCGCCCCGGGATTGTCCACAATCACGCTGCACCGCAATACGCGCACTTTACCCCATACCGGTAATGTCTCTGCAATGTCCTTCCCCCAGACCAAGGTCGCACCATGCCCAACGGTACCCTGCTCTACGCCCAGTCAGGCGGCGTCACCGCCGTCATCAATGCCACGGCCTCGGCGGTCATCAGCACGGCAAGGGCCAAAGGAATCAAGGTCTTGGCCGCACGCAACGGTATTCTCGGCGCGCTCCGCGAGGACCTGATCGACACCTCGAAGGAAACCGCTGCCGCGATCGCCGCCCTCGCCCATACCCCCGGCGGCGCGTTCGGCTCGTGCCGCTACAAGCTCAAATCACTGGAGGCCGACCGCGGCAGGTACGAGCGGCTGCTCCAGGTGCTGCGCGCGCACGATGTGCGCTGGTTCCTCTACAACGGCGGCAACGATTCGGCCGATACCGCCTGGAAGGTCTCCCAGCTGGCCAAGGCCTTCGACTACGACCTGACCTGCATCGGCGTGCCCAAGACCATCGACAACGATCTGGCCGTGACCGATACCTGCCCGGGCTTCGGCTCGGCCGCCAAGTACACGGCCGTCTCTGTGCGCGAAGCGGCGCTGGACGTGGCCGCGATGGCCGAGACCTCGACCAAGGTGTTCGTGTACGAAGCGATGGGCCGCCATGCCGGCTGGCTCGCGGCGGCCGCGGGGCTGGCCGGCCAGGGCGCCGATGACGCCCCGCACATCATCCTGCTGCCCGAGCGCGCCTACGACGAGGCCGCGTTTCTGGCCAAAGTGAAACAGGTGGTCGAGCGCGTGGGCTACTGCGTGGTGGTGGCCTCCGAGGGCATCCAGACGGCCGATGGCCGTTTCGTCGCCGATGCGGGCGGTGGCACCGATTCGTTCGGGCATACCCAGCTCGGCGGCGTGGCCTCGCAGCTGGCGGCCCGGGTCAAGGATGGACTGGGCTACAAGGTCCACTGGACCCTGCCCGACTACCTGCAGCGCTCGGCGCGCCATCTGGCCTCCAAAACCGACTGGGAACAGGCGCAGGCGGTGGGCAAGGCGGCGGTGCAGTTCGCGTTGAAGGGCCAGAACGCGGTGATGCCGGTGATCGTGCGCACCAGCGATAAGCCCTATCGCTGGAAAATCGAGGCCGCCCCGCTGCACAAGGTGGCCAACCACGAGAAGAAGATGCCGGCCGGCTTCATCCGCCGCGATGGCTTCGGCATCACCGACAAGGCCCGCGCCTATCTCGCCCCGCTGATCAAGGGGGAAGCCCCGTTGCCCTACGGGCCTGATGGGCTGCCGAAGTACGTGACGCTGAAGAACGTGGCAGTGAAGAAGAAGCTGCCTGCCTTTGAAGCATGAGCAACCCGTCGGTGCCGGCCGCTCGCCGGCAGCGCGGTGCTCCCAGGCCCTGAGGTGGTGCCGGCCGCTGGCCGGCAGCGCCGTGTCCCCGGCAGAGTCCGGGAGCCGGCAAGCGGCCGGCACTACCGGTGCGTGGTCAGGTCAGTTGCAGGCCTTGCCCTCGACCTTCATCTGCGCGGCGAACATCGGCACCTGCGCGATCTTGCCGGCGGCGGCCTGCTTCTTGGCGTCTTCCAGGTAGATGCGCGACTGGCCCTGGCCATCGCGTTCGGGCGTGGTGGTGACCGGCATGCGCCACACGCGCACCACCGCCTGCTGGGCCGGGCAGCCCGCATTCGGCACACGGATCACATCATTGAGTTTCCAGCCCTTGGCCTCGCTGGGCTGCGCCTTGTCGTAGTCCACAAAGCGGGCGCGCGGCCGGCACTGCTCGCTGGTACGGACCACGGCAAACTTGTACGGCTGTGCCGCCTCGCCCGTGAACACGCCTTCCAGCCGTGCACAGGCTTCGGGGATCTGGCGGAGTGTATGCGCAGCGCCCACCGCCTGCGGCGTTCCTGCGGCGCGCTGCAGTTCGGGGGTTTCCGCAGCGAAGGCGGACACGGCGGGCAGCAGGGCCAGCCAGAGCAGATGACGGGGGGACATGGCAGGACTCCAACGGCGGGGGAATGGGCCGAGGCTGCCAGTGGGTGGCTGAACGGCATGGCAAAGGGGGCCCGTCGTCCGGATCTGCGTGGTTCCCGGCCAGCGGCCGGCGCTACCCATGCCACGGGTCGGCGCTACCCATGTCACTGACAGTTCGGCCTCACGCATGCGGTTTGTAATCCTTGCTGGCTTGCATCGAGGATTTGCCCGCATACTCGGGCCACCAGGGATTGCTGAACACCGCCACACGCTTGACGACCGGGCACGGTCTGAACGGGTTGGTTCATGGTTGCAGCCCGTTGTGCCCCCGCGTGGAGAAGTTCATCCGTTCACTGGATGTCATTCCATCACCCGGGAGGGGACATGCTGGAACGTTATGGGCTTTCTCTGGCGCTGTTCTGCGCCATCCTCGCGATTCTCTACGGCATCGTGTCGGCACGCTGGATCCTCCGGCAGCCGGCTGGCAATGCGCGCATGCAGGAAATCGCCGCCGCCATCCAGGAAGGCGCGCGCGCCTACCTCAACCGCCAATACCTGACCATCGCCATCGCCGGTGCCGTGCTGTTCGTGCTGGTCGGCATCTTCCTCAGCTGGTACACCGCGATCGGCTTCGCGATCGGCGCCGTGCTCTCCGGCGCGGCCGGCTACATCGGCATGAACGTCTCGGTCCGCGCCAACGTGCGCACCGCCGAGGCGGCCCGCAACGGCCTGAGCGCGGCCATGGACGTGGCCTTCCGCGGCGGTGCGATCACCGGCATGCTGGTGGTCGGGCTGGGCCTGCTGGGCGTGGCCGGGTACTACGCGCTGCTGTTGAAGCTCGGGCTGGATGTCGCGCAGACGCTGCACGCGCTGGTCGGGCTGGCGTTCGGTTCGTCGCTGATCTCGATCTTCGCGCGGCTGGGCGGCGGCATCTTCACCAAGGGCGCCGACGTCGGCGCGGACCTGGTCGGCAAGGTCGAAGCAGGCATTCCCGAGGACGACCCGCGCAACCCGGCGGTGATCGCCGACAACGTGGGTGACAACGTCGGCGACTGCGCCGGCATGGCGGCGGACCTGTTCGAAACCTACGCCGTCACCGTGATCGCCACGATGCTGCTCGGCAACCTGATGATCGCCGAGGCCGGTGCCAATGCGGTGCTGTATCCGCTGGTGCTGGGCGGCGTCTCGATCATCGCCTCGATCGTGGGCGCGCTGTTCGTCAAAGTAAAACCGGGCGGCTCGATCATGGGCGCGCTGTACAAGGGCGTGATCGTATCCGGGGTGCTGGCGGCGATCGCGTTCTACCCGATCACCACGCAGTTGATGCCGGACAACGCGCATGGCGCGCTGAACCTGTATTTCTGCGCGTTGATCGGGCTGGTGCTGACCGGGTTGATCGTGTGGATCACCGAGTACTACACCGGCACCCAGTACAAACCGGTGCAGCACGTGGCGCAGGCCTCCACCACCGGGCATGGCACCAACATCATCGCCGGCCTCGGTGTCTCGATGAAGTCCACCGCCCTGCCGGTGATCGCGGTGTGCGTGGCGATCTGGCTGGCACACTATTTCGGCGGCCTGTACGGCATCGCCATCGCCGCCACGGCGATGCTCTCGATGGCCGGGATGATCGTCGCACTCGATGCCTACGGCCCGATCACCGACAACGCCGGCGGTATTGCCGAGATGGCCGAACTGCCGCCGGAAATCCGCGACATCACCGACCCGCTGGATGCGGTCGGCAACACCACCAAGGCGGTGACCAAGGGCTACGCCATCGGCTCAGCGGCCCTGGCCGCGCTGGTGCTGTTCGCCGATTACACGCACAACCTGCAGGCCGCCAATCCCGGCGAGACCTTCGCCTTCGATCTGTCCAACCATGAAGTGATCATCGGCCTGCTGATCGGCGGCCTGATCCCCTACCTGTTCGGTGCGATGGCGATGGAAGCGGTGGGTCGCGCGGCAGGTGCGGTGGTGGAGGAAGTGCGCCGCCAGTTCCGCGAGATTCCCGGGATCATGGAAGGCACCGGCAAACCGCAGTACGACCGCGCGGTGGACATGCTGACCCGCTCGGCGATCCGCGAAATGATCATCCCCTCGCTGTTGCCCGTCGCCGTGCCGGTGGTGGTCGGCCTGCTGCTCGGGCCGCGTGCGCTCGGTGGCCTGCTGATCGGCACCATCGTCACCGGTCTGTTCGTGGCGATCTCGATGACCACCGGCGGCGGCGCCTGGGACAACGCCAAGAAGTACATCGAAGATGGCCACTTCGGCGGCAAGGGCAGCGAGGCGCACAAGGCCGCGGTGACCGGCGATACCGTCGGTGATCCGTACAAGGACACGGCCGGCCCGGCGATCAACCCGCTGATCAAGATCATCAACATCGTGGCGTTGCTGCTGGTGCCGCTGCTCTGAGGCAGGACGGGCGCGCGGGCCTCGTTGGCCAGCGCGCCCAAGGGGTGTTCTCCTGCCGCGCCTCAACGCCGCCGGATGAAGAACGTCACCGGTACCATCACCTCCACCGGATCACCGGCCACCTCGGCGGGCGGCGGTGGCAGCGGGCTGCCGCGGCGCACCGTGGCCAGGGTTTCCTCATCCAGCAGCGGATGACCGCTGCTCTGGCCCAGCCGGATGTTGGAGGCGTTGCCCTGGCGGTCCACTGAGAAGCGCACATAGGCCACGCCCTGCTGGCGAAGGCGCTCGGCCTGGCGCGGATAGCGGCGGTACTGTTCCAGATGGCCGAGCAGCAGCCCCTGCCAGGTGACCGCCGCGTTGCCCTGGCGGCCGGCCACGGTCTGCGTGGCAGCGTAGCGTTCGGACGGGCGTGCGGAGACATCCGGCGGTGCCAGCGTCTGATCGACGTTGTGCGGGTCGGTCGGCTCCTCTTCTCGCGGCGTCTGGCGACGCAGCACGTCCTGCGCGTCCGGGGTGTCGGCCGGCGGCAGATCGATCTTCGGCACCGGCGTGGGCTCGGGCCGATGCTGTTCGTGCTGCAGCGGCCCGGGCGGCATCTCCTTCGGTGGCGCGGATGGCGCCTCAGGCACCGGCGCCAGTTCCACCATCACCGCTTCCACGGGCGTGTCGCTGGCCAGCACCGGCGCACGCTGCTGCCACCACAGCGCGCCGCCGATCAGCGCGCCATGCACGGCCAACACGAGGGCCAGGCTGCCCACCCAGCGCAGCGTCGCGGCGGGGTCGCGGCTCATTCGCGGCGCTGCTCCAGCCCGACCAGCGCGATTCTGCGATACCCCGCCGTGCGCAGGGCATTCATGGTCTGCATCAGATCGCCATAGGGCACCGCCTGGTCGGCGCGCAGGTAGATGCGCTGCTCGTGGTCACCGGCTGTCAGCCGCTCCAGCGTGGCTTTCAGGCCATCACGGCCCACCGGCACGTCGTTGATGCTCAGTGACAGATCGGCCTGCACCGAGAGGAACACCGGTTCGCCATCACGTGGCTGCGGCTGCGCAGTGCTGGCCGGCAGGTCCACCGGCGTGTCCACGGTGGCCAGCGGCGCGGCGACCATGAAGATGATCAGCAGCACCAGCATGACGTCGATGAAGGGCGTGACATTGATCTCGTGGCTTTCTTCCAGCGCGTCGTCGTCGTGGCGGGCGGTCTTGATGGGCATGGCCGGTCCTCAGCGCGCGTCGTGCACGGCCGGCGCCTTGCCAGGCCGGTCCAGATCGCGCGAGACCAGTTGCTGCACGCCCGCGGACAGATCCCCCAGCAGGCCGCGGATACCGGCCAGCACGCGGGTGAAGTGGTTGTAGATCACCACGGCGGGAATCGCCGCTACCAGGCCCAGTGCGGTGGCAAGCAGCGCCTCGGCGATACCCGGCGCGACGACGGCAAGATTGGTGGTGTTGGCATGGGCGATGCCGATGAAACTGTTCATGATTCCCCAGACCGTGCCGAACAGGCCGACGAACGGCGCGATCGCGCCGATGCTGGCGAGCAGGCCTACGCCGGTGCGCAGCTGGCGCGCATGCGCCAGTTCGATGCGTTCCAGGCGCGACGCGACGCGGTCCTTGATCCCGACCGGATCATGCGCGTCGTGCGAGAGGCGCAGCTCGGTACGGGCGGCATCGATCAACGCATGCGCGACGCCCTCGTCCAGCAACGGCTGCGTCTGCGGCGCCGGCAGGTGCGCGGCCTGCAGCAGCAGCGCACGGGCCGCGCGCAACGTCGTGCGCTGCCGCGCCAGCTCCCAGGTCTTGGCGACCAGCACGGTCCAGGTGGCGATCGAGGCGAGCGCCAGCCCGATCATCACGGCCTGCACCACGCCATCGGCGGCCTGGTACATGCCCCAGGGAGTCAGGTCATGCGGCAGCGCCGCCACGGTGGCAGGAAGAGCGATGGGCAGGGTCATGGGCGGAGTCGTCGGTCAGGGCATCGCGGCGCGTGACAGGGCCGGAGGCAGGCAAAGGGCGGAGGAGTATCGGGGGGCGAAGCGGTCGGAATCAGTGCGGGGCGGACAGCACCTTCAGCGCTCCGACGGGCGATCCGGCGTGGCCGATGGCCGCGGCGCGGGCCGTGACAGCACATAGGCCGCGCTGGCGGCGAAGAACAGGCCGACGCCGAGCAGCAGCGGCCAGGACGGATGCGCGCCCCAGCAGAACATGACGAAGCCGAACGCCATGCCGGCGCCGGCAAAGGCCTTGCCCTTGCGGCTGATCGCGCCCTGCTCGCGCCACAGGCGCAGCGGTGGGCCGTAACGAGGATGCTCGAGCAGCCGACGCTCGAACTTCGGCGAGCTGCGCGCGAAGCAGCCGACGGCCAGGATCAGGAAGATGGTGGTCGGCATCACCGGCAGCAGGGCGCCGATGACGCCCAGCGCCACCATGATCCAGCCCAGGCCGAACCAGAGCCAGCGCATCACGGGTGGCCGTGGCGGTCCGGCACGGCGGAGCTGTGCCGAGCGGTGCTCATGCGAATTCTTCCTCGACATGACCGTGCACGCTGCGGAAAGCGGCATCGGCGGCATCGATCACCTGTTGTTCCTGCGCCCGGGTGAGCGCGACGCCGTCGAGCGCGGCGGTGAACGCGCGCCAATGGCGGGCCGCGCCATCGGGATGTGCGGCCAGGTGGCGCGCGCCGAAGTCACTGTCCAGGCCGAGCCTGGCGGCCATCTTGTACAACACGGTGCCCCCCAGGTTGGAGCCTTCGGCCACATACAGCCAGCCGAGCGCGGCCGGCAGCGGCAGGTCGCCATCCAGGCCGGCGGATGCCGGCAGTGGCAGGGTCTGTTCCAGATCGGCCAGGTCGCGGGCGATCAGCGGCAGCCGGCGGCGCTCGTCCAGGTCGGGCAGCAGCGCGTCCAGCGCGGGGTTGCCATACAGCGCGTCGATGTCGCGGTGAAAGCGGAACTGCACGCGCACGAATTTCGCGAACAGGTCGCGGCTGGCGAAGATGTCGCCGGCCATGATGCGCTTGTCCAGCGCGCCGTGGCTGTCACGGGTGGCGGCCTTGAGGCGTTGGCTGCGGGTGGCTTGGGGAGTATCGATGACGATCATGGCACTGCTTGGATGGGGAAGTGGGGCGCGGTTCTCTGTTGAAGACGTCTGTCACGGCTGCAACCCCAAGCCCATTGTCGCGTGGGGAGCGTTGCGTCCGTCACATGCCACCGTCACGGCCTTGCCCCGATAATACGGGCCACGCCCTGCCACTGGAATGACACGATGATCACCACCGAACCGCGCATGACCAATCTGTTCCTGCAGCTCGGGCTGGAAGCCAGCGAGGAGGCGATCGCCGCCTTCATCCGCGACCACCAGCTCTCCAACGATATCCGCCTGATCGAAGCGCCGTACTGGAACGATGGGCAGCGCCAGTTCCTGACCGAGCAGCTGCGCTCGGATGCGGAGTGGGCGATCGTGGTCGATGAGCTCAGCGAAGCCCTGCACGCCGATGCGACCGCGCAGGCCAACGCCGGCTGAGCGATCACGGGCATCTGATGCCGGCCGGCCAAGGATGGGCAGGCTGGATGCACGACAGGGGCCGGCCATGCCGGCCCCTGTCGTGTCCGGGCATCAGTAGCGGTAGGTCAGCGCCAGCCGCACCGTCCGGCCCGGTGCGGGCATCACGCCCAGCGCCAGCGGATCGAGATAGTAGCGGTCGGTCAGGTTGTCCACGTTGAGGTCGACCGCGAACTGCTCGCTGGCCTGCCAGCTGGCGAACAGATCCACGATGGTCGCCGGGCGGTACAGCTGCTGGATCGCCGACAGGCCCACGTTCCATTCCTTGTCCAGCGTGCTGATCGGGCCGGCGTTGTGGATCACCCGGGTGCCGAAGCTCAGGCGCTGGTCGAACAGGCGCGAGCCCAGGGTCAGGTTGACGTTGTAGCGCGGCGGGTTCTGGGTGTTGCTGTAGGACCCTTCAAAGCCACCATCCACGCAGTCCGGCGTGTTCTTCAGTTCCTCGATCTTCCGCTGGATGCCGTAGGCACGACGCTCGGCGGCGATGTCCGGCGCGCAGGTCTTGGCCTGAATGTAGTAGTGCGCGGACAGATCGGCGAACACCATGCCGCTGTCATAGCTGGACTGGAACTCCACGCCGGAGACCTTGAAGCGGTCCACGTTGCGGATCAGCCCGGCCGACAGGGTGCGGTAGTCGCGGGTGATCAGATCATCGATGCGCGTGTTGAAGTAGGCCAGCTTGAAGCCGGCCTGGTCGCCCTCGGTGAACAGGCTGTGGCGCACCGTGCTCGCGCCGATCTCCCAGGTCCCTGCCCGCTCCGGCTTGAGCTCACCGGTCGGCTTGGCCGCGGTGAACAGGCCCAGCGTGGTCTCGAACAGGCTCGGCAGCTTCACGCCCTCGGCGTACTTCACGTACACCATCGTGTCTTCGTCGAAACGGTAGGCGACGCTGGCGCTGGGCATGAAGGCGCTGTCGCGCCGACGGATCGGCTGCGACCAGGTCCAGCTGACCGGCACGCTCAGATCTTCGGCATCATCAGCGTCGTAGAAGTTCCAGCCGGTGATGTCAGCCACCGTGCCCTTCTCATACGGTGATGCCAGCAGCGAGGCCTCGGTGAACTGGCCGTTGGCATCCGGATACCAGTTGAGCATGGCGATGCGCTTGGCGCGCCATGCCGGCAGATTGGGGTTGCCATCGAGCAGCTGGGTGTAGCGGTACTGACCGATCACCCCGTACGTTTCCGGCGTGGCCAGGCGATTGCGGTCGTGCACGTTGACGCGGTTGTAGCGGCCACCGACCACCACTTCCCAATGCTCGTCCGGCTGCCATTTGACCGAGGCCACCGCGCTGTATTCCTTGCGCTCGGCGTTGCGCAGGAAGCGGTTGTTGACCAGGTCGTCGTGCATGACCGGCGAGTGCGGGCCCGGGCCGACGTCCTCGTCGCTGAAGGACAGGCCGTAGTCCAGCGTGAACAATCCGGCGCGACCGTCCAGATGCGTGGTGTTGCCCACATCGAAACCAAGCCGGGTCTGGGTCAGCTCATTGCGGTAGGCATCCATGTAGCCCGGGTCGGTGTTGAACGAGGGGCCGTCGTACCACTCGGTACGGCGATCGAAGTACCACGGGGTGATGCCGGTCAGACCGTTGTACATCAGGCTGTCGGCATCGGTGTACCAGAGGTTGGCCTTCAGATCGATCCGCTCGTTGTCCGGGTTGAAGCGGTAGCGCAGGTTGTAGGCATCCATGTCGACATGGCCCGGGTCCCACTGCGGCACGCGGTCGCGGTCCACGCGGATGATCTGCGAGGCCATGATCTCGCCGGCGGTGCCTTCATAACGGCGGTAGCCCGCTTCCAGCGTCTGGTCATCGTCGATGCGCCAAGTGCCCTTGAGCAGGAAGGACTCCGAGCGCGAGGAGGTGTTGAACACCTCGGTATCCGGCGGATTCAACGGCGCCAGCGTGCGCCGGGTCTGTGGAAAGTCGTCGTAGCCGTGCTTGCCGGAGAAATAGTTGCCGTTCTCGCGCCATGCGTAGGCGGCGACCAGGTCGAAACGATCCCAATGCTTGGCGGTGGCGATGTTGAAGAACTGGCTGCCCAGGGCGCTGCGGTCGGTGCGCGGTGCGGCGTCGTAGGCGGGCACGTTGTTGGCGCTGGCATTGGCCATGCCGGTGCGCACGCGCAGCCCGGCGTCGCGGCCCTCACGCAGCACGTCCTCGATCTTCAGGGTTTCCATCTCGACCACGCCACCGATGCCGCCGGAGGCGTTGACGCCCAGGCTCGGCCCCTTGGTGATGGTGATGTTGGAGATCAGGTCCGGATCCAGATAGGTGCGTTGCGACTGGCCTGCGTAACCCCGGTAGGTATCCATGGTCGACTGCCCGCCGTCGATGATCACCGGAATGCGGCTCTGGCCCTGGATGCCGCGGATGTTCACGTCCAGCGCGTTGGCGGTGCGCGGATCGCCGGCGGTCACACCGGCCACGCCCTTGACGATGTCCGAGGTGGAGGTGCCGCGAAAGCGCTCGATGGTGGTGCGGTCGATGTAGGCGCTGGAACCGGCGGTGCGGTACACGTCCAGCGCGCGCTCGGCGTCGCTGCCGCCCTCGATGCGATCACCTGCCACGCTGAGCGCATCGGTGACGATCAGGCCGTCGTCGTTGCCGGCCACCCGTGCGCGCTCCAGCGTTACTGCTTCCGGCCCGACCTGGCGCATGTTCAACCCACTGCCCTGCAGCAGGCGCAGCAAGGCCGACGGTGCATCCATCTGCCCGGCCACCGCCGTGGAGGTCAGCCCTTCGGCCAGTGCTGCCGGATAGGCGACCTGGACACCGGATTGCCGCATGTAGGTGCGCAGCGCGTCGGCCAGCGGCTGGGCGGGAATGTCGAAACGCAGCGTGGCCGCAGCGGAGGCCGGGCTGGACTGGGCCAGGGCCGGCAGTGCCGGCGCGGCGGCCAGGCCGGCGCTGAGCAGGGCGATGCAGAGACGTGACGGGCGCAGGCGATGCCCCGCGCGGGTGGAAGTACGCATGAAAAAACCTGTCGAAAGATCAGTGCCGCGGAGGCGGGTCATCCGCACGCAGGTGCGGATGCAGCGGACGTACGTGGCGGCGGCGGGTACGTTATGCCGGGTAAGACGAACGAACAGGTCGCTGCCCCAAGACCAATGCGCCGCCCCCCGACTGGACGCACGCCACGCCGCCTCCGCAGCAGGCCCGCCGCGCTACGGGTGGGTGGCCGGTGCCACGATCGCCACGCCCATCGGCAGGCGGGTCACGCTCAACCCGGCGCTGACCGCCAGGGCGTCCAGGGCCTGCTCCGGCCGGTCGATGCGGAAGGCCGCATTGATCGCGGGCAGACTGGCCAGATCCCCGCGCACGAAGGTGGGCCCGGACCGATAGCGCGCGATGCGCCGCACCGCCTCTTCCACCCCGGTTGCGTCGAGCAGCAGTTCGCCCTCACGCCAGGCCGCGATCCTGTCCAGCGCGACGTCTTCCTGCCGTGTGACCCGCCCACCCGCTGCGAAGCGCGCACGCTGGCCCGCGTCCAGATAGGTCCAGCCACCCCGATCGGCCGCTGCGACCCGGACCCGGCCCTGCGCCACGACGGTGTCCACGTGGTCGCCTTCGCGTGCGACCGCGAACGCCGTGGAAATGTCCTCGATCACCCCGCCCTGCGCATCCACCTGGAATGGGCGCGCCGCGTCGGGTGTCACCTGGAACCACGCTTGGCCGCGCAGCAGCGCGATGCGCCGCACCTGCCCGTCGTAGCGGATGGCGATGGCGCTGTCGGCATCAAGCACGGCGCGGCTGCCATCGGGAAGCACCACGGAGTGGATGGCCGTGCCGCTGCGGTGATCGGCCTGCAGCCGCAACCAGGCTTCCGGCGCCACCCAGGCCAACGCCACCAAGGCGGCCGTGGCCGCGCCAACGGCGGGCCAGCGCAGGCGGCGCGGCGGCCGGCGGGCCACCACCGCCGGGGCCGGTTGCGGCCCGAGACTGCGCCACAGCTGGCGTTCGTATTCGAAGGTGCGCCGGTTGTCCGGCTCGGCCAGCCACTGCTCGAAGGCCTGCATCTGCCCGGGCTCGACCGCACCGGAGGCGAGCCAGGCAATCCAGGCGCGGGCCTGGACGGCAGCAGGGTCGGACGGTGGCAAGGGTCGGGACATCGGAGGCTGTTCGTGCGGGCTCATGGCTGGCAGTGGGTGCGCACGCGCGCGCGGACGAAGAAGAGGCCGGAAGGGTCGGCATTATGATCAAGACGGATGGGAAACGGGCTTCCCCAAGCCCGGATGCGTGCCGCTCAGCGCCCGCTGCGCGCCCAGGCCAGGCGCTGCAAGGCGCTGCGCACGTGGTTTTCGACGGTCGTCACCGACACGCCCTGGCGCTTGGCGACCTCGACCTGGGTCATGCCCTGCAGGCGGTTGAGGCGGAAGATCGTGCGGGTCGGCTCGGGAAGATGTTCGGCCGCCGCCAGCACGCGCTGCAGGTCGTCCTGCGCCATCGCCTGCTCTTCGGTAGAGAGCACCTCGTCCGGCCCCCACAGGTAATGCTCGGCCAACAGGCGCGTGCGTCGCGTGCGCTCACGGCCGTGGTCGGTGGCCAGATTCGCCGCCAGCCGATACAGGTACGCCCGGGGGTTGCTGATCGGCTGGCCGCCGTCGACACCCCGGGCCTTGAACCAGATTGACTGGATCACATCCTCCGCGCCGCCATCACTGCCCAGAATGCGCTGCACCAGGCGCAGCAGCGCCGGGCGTTCGCGTATCAACAGCTCGGTGAGAGTGGTGGCGTTGGAGGACATGGGCCAGTGCACAAAGCGGGACCGCAGGGAGACGGCAACCCGTAAGGCGCGGCATGTTACTCCGCAAATGAGAATGAGTCACGTTTGGCCAAGCCTCATGCCGGTCACAGGCATCCGGTCAACCCTTTGTAGAGATTGGTCGTGGTGCCGGGCAGCCGCACGTGCAGTGGATCGTCCTGTTCCAAGGCCTGAAGCAGTATCGGCAGGGGCGTCCTGGCGGCCAGCGGGACGGGGCAGGCCCAGCTGCGCGCATCGACGATGATCCTCCCGGTCGATCCATCTACCCGCGCGGTGCTGCCGGTAAACGTCCATACGCACTCCTCCACGCCGCCATCGGCGGCGTTGACCGAACAGCGGAAACGCAGTGACTGCAGGTTGTGATACTCCCCTTCGCAGAAGGTATCGCCGCAGACCTCATCGAAGCCGCGGACCAGTCGCGTTTCCAGCGCGAGGAAGCGCTCCCACCCGGCGGCCGGCGTCGGATAGCTGCGCGCATCGATGAAGGTCTGCGCAGTGGTGCCCCCTGCCGGGAAGCTGGCGGCTGCAAGTACAAGCGCGACGCTCGCGAGGAAGCGGTTCATGGGTGTCTCCTGTGGGACGCGGCAAGCGAACCGCCTTCGCCGAGGCAGCCGAGAAGCGCGTCATGGACCGACCGTCCGGTACCCGGCAGCGGCAGGATCAACGCGTCACGACGTCCCAGGGCGGCATGCAGGGCCTCCACAGGCGTATGTGGGGCCAGTGGCACGGCGCACGCCCAGGTACGGTTGTCGGGCATGACCTTGCCGGTGGCGGCGTCCACCTCCAGGTTGCCGGCCGCAATGACCAGCGCGCATTCCGTCACGGTGCCCGTGGCCGCGTGCACCGAACAGCGGAACTGCAGCAGGACATGGTTGGCATAGACACCCTGGCAATAGGTGACGCCGCACAGGTCATGAAACTCCCGCATCAAGTGGCCCTCGAGGGCGTAGAAACGGTCCCAGTTCGCCTCCTTGTAGGGAAAGTCGACCAGGTCCACGTACGGTCTGGACGAGGCATGGGCCGCGGCGGCCGGGGCCACCAGGCAGAGTGCCGCCGCCATCGAAAGGCCGGCCATCGGGGTCATCTTGGGCATCGCCAGGCTCGGAGTGGGTTCCACGCCATGATCGCCAGCGGCGCCGGGCCCGGCCATCAGGCCTCAACCCAGCGCCGCGTCGGGATGGAAGGCGCCGCTGTGTGGCGATTCTTCCCTGCCTGGCGGACCGATTCGGCGCCCCGGCGGCCAGGCCGCTGCACGTTGGCCGGCAAAGGCATAAAATGGCGGACTTTGCGCCCTACCCCCTCTCAGCTGGAGCACACCCATGGGTCTGGAACTCGTTTCGCCGGGCAAGAACCCGCCGGAAGAAATCAACGTCATCATCGAGATCCCGAAGGATTCCGAGCCGGTGAAGTACGAAGTGGACAAGGAAACCGGCGCGATCTTCGTCGACCGCATCCTCTCCACCCCGATGCGCTACCCGTGCAACTACGGCTACGTGCCGAGCACCCTGTGTGGCGACGGCGATCCGGCCGACGTGCTGGTGGTGCTGCCGCTGCCGCTGGTCCCGGGCTCGGTGGTGCGTTGCCGTCCGGTCGGCGTGCTCAAGATGAGCGATGAGGCCGGCAGCGACGAAAAGATCCTGGCCGTGCCGATCTCCAAGGTCTTCAGTGGCTATGCCCACGTGGAAGACATCGAGCAGGTGTCCAGCCACTGGCTGGAGCGCATCGGCCACTTCTTCGAGCATTACAAGGACCTGGAAAAGGGCAAGTGGGTCAAGCTCGATGGCTGGGGCGGCGCCGCCGAAGCCAAGAAGATCCTGGTCGAAGCGCACCAGCGCTACCTCGGCAACATCGCCTGAGATTGACCGGCATCGCTCCGGCACCGCCTGCCGGAGCGATGTGCATCACGTTTTTCCAATGCGGCACATCACTATTCGTGCCGGATTGGGTACATTGCGTCTCTTCACACCGTCCACGGTGCGTTTCACCGTGGTCAGCCAGGGGACCGTGTCGTGCGCATTCTGCTTGTTGGGGACGAAGCCAGCCTGTCGGCTGAGCTGTTGGAATTCATTGCCGATCTTGGGGAAGAGTGGCAACCGCTGACCGCTGCCGATGGCCAGAGCGCCATGGGCATCGTTGCCGGCTCGCCGGTGGATGCGGTGATCGTGTGCCCGCAGTTGCCCGATCTCAACGCCACCACGCTGCTCGGCCAGATCCGCACGCTGCGCCCTGAGACCATCCGAATCGCACTGGTGGATGCCGAGCACGGCAACCGCCCGCCGCCGGCGCGCCTGATCGGTGTCGCCCACCGCTTCCTGCCGATGCCGCTGGCCCCGGAAGTGCTGCTCGAAGCGCTGACCAGCCTGGAAGAGCTGCGCGAACTGCTCGACAGCGCACGCCTGCGCAGTGCCATCGGCCGGATCGAGAAGCTGCCCTCGCCACCGCACCTGTATCTGTCCCTCACCCAGGCGCTGGAACACGACGACGACACCAATACCGCCGACGTGGCCAAGCTGGTCGCGGCCGACCCGGCCATCGCGGCGAAGGTGCTGCAGTTGTCCAACTCGGCGTTCTTCAACAGCGGCCGGATCATTTCCGACCTGCGCACCGCCGTGACCCGACTGGGACTGTCGACCCTGCGCGACCTGGTGCTGGCCAGCGAAGTGTTCTCGGCCCAACCGCTGTCCGGTGCCGAGCGCAACTCGCTGCAGCAGCGCGCACTGCTGGCCTCGCGCCTGGCCGCCAAACTGCTGCCTGATTCCAGCGCCGAACTGGGCGCCACCGCGGCCCTGCTGGCCGACATCGGCCTGCTGCTGCCGGGCGTGCGCAACGAGCGCACGCCCGAAGACGCGGCCGACAATCGCCCCGGCCATGCCGAGGCGGGCGCCTACCTGCTGGGGCTGTGGGGCCTGCCGATGCCGATCATCGAAGCCGTGGCGTTCCACCTGCAGCCGCATCGCTCCACCACCCGCAGCTTCTGGGTGACCGGTGCGGTCCACGTGGCCCTGGCGCTGATCAACGGTGACCCGGTCGACGAGGAGTATCTGCAGCGGGCCGGCGTGCTCAACAAGCTCCCGCAGTGGCGCGATCACGCCAACGCACTGATGGGGCTGGTGGCCAGCGACGCCTGAGTGTGGGGCGGAGCATGCTTGAAGGATGGCGCGCCCCGTGGCGCGCCATCGTCGTTTCAGCGCTGCGGACAGGCGTCCAGCACGCACAAGCGCCACAGGCGCTCGCACATGGCGGCCGAGCCACCGTCGGCGAGGCATTCGATGCGGACGTCTTCGCAGTAGCGCCCTCCCCCGCAGATGATCAGGCCGGGCGACGCACTGGCCGCGGTCGCCAGGGAGGCAAGCAGTACAGCGGAAATCTTCTGAGCGAGCGTCATTTTCATATCGATCTCTCAATCGTCCACGATTGGACCGATTGACGGTATCAACTGCATTTCCGCTCGAATTGTGAGGCGGATCACCGTTCGCTGAAACTCAGACTTTCCCTACCCCACAACGCAAAGAGGGCGGACCTTGCGGCCCGCCCTCCTTTTTTTACGCCATTGCTTCGATGGATCAGAAGCGCTGGGTGTACTTCAGGTAGTAGAACCGACCGATGTCGAAGCCGCCGTAGTAGGAGAAGCTCGAGTTCGGCTGGCTGTACATCACCGGGCCTTCGTGGTTGAACACGTTGTTCGCGCCAGCCGAGATGGTGGCATCCCACGGGGTGTTGTAACGCACCTGCAGGTCATGGAACGTGTTCGAGCCGGTGTTGCGCACCGGGATCGCCAGCGTGTAGGCCGAGGAGTAGCTCGGGTTGTTGCACTCCGGACCGCCTTCGCGATCGTAGGCGCACTCTTCCTTCAGACCGGAGTAGTAACGCATGCCCCAGTTGACGCCGAAGTTGCCCAGGCTCCAATCGATGTTCAGGTTGGAACGGACGCGGAAGTTGCCGCCCCAGTCGCCCGTGCCCCAGCCGGTGTGCTGCTCGACGGCGGTTTCAGCTTCGTTGTCGCGCTTGTACTCGAGGTAGTCCACATAGGTGGTCTTCCAGTCGATGACGATGTTGCCGAAGGACAGTTCCGGCAGACGGTAACGGATACCCAGGTCGTAACCTGCGGTTTCCTGGTAGCCGCCGTTGATCAGCGTACGGGTCACGTCGACGACCTGGCCCGAATCGGTGTCACGGGTGACACGGTCACAGGCGTTGGCGTTGTTCAGCACGTAGCACTGGTTGAGGATCGAGGTGACCGACTCCGCCGCGATGACGTTGTCGATGCGGATCTTCCACCAGTCCAGGCTGACGTCCAGGCCCTGCACGAAGTTCGGGCTGTACACCAGGCCGACGGTCCAGGTCTTGGAGGTTTCCGGCAGCAGGCCGTCATTGGAACCGGACAGGTACGGGTAGTTCGACTGTGCGCCCGGGCCGGTGGCATCGATGCCACCCGACGCTTCCTGACGGAAGTTGGCCGGCACGGCGCCGCCGCAACGGGCAGCGACGTCGGGGTTGCGCACGGCAGCACCGAAGAAGGTGTCGCACGGGTCGGTGTACTTGTCGAAGCTCTGCGAGGTGCCACCGTACAGGTTGGCCACGGTCGGCGCACGGAAGCCGGTGGCATAGGTGCCACGGACCAGCAGGTCGTCGATCGGCTTCCACTTCAGGCCGAACTTGGAGTTCACCGTGTCGCCGAAGGTGTTGTAGTCCGAGTAACGGCCGGCCATGTCGACCGACAGTTCCTTGGCGAACGGCAGATCGGCGAGGATCGGCACGTTCAGTTCCAGGTAGAACTCGTCCAGCTTGTAGCCACCGGCGGTCGGCGCACCGGCCAGGTCGGTGCTCAGGCCCGACTGCAGCAGTGCATCCGGGTTGTACTCGGCGTCTTCTTCGCGGTGCTCGTAACCGGTCGCGAAGGACAGGTCACCGGCCGGCAGGGTCACGATGGCGCCGCTCAGGTTGGCGCTGTAGACCTTGCTGGTGGTCAGCGAGGTATCGTGGGTCGGCAGGAACAGGTACTTCTGCAGGTCCGGGTTGGACAGCGAACCGTCCGCGGTGGAGCCGTACGGCAGCAGCGGGTTCCACGGGGTGCAGCCGGCGATCGGCGCAGCGGCGGTACCGCACTGGGCGATACCGTTGGCATCCAGGTACGACGGGCCCACGGCATTCTTCACGTTCGGAATGAACAGGTTGCCGGTGCCGGTCTTGACGCCCTTGTTGCGGTTGTAGACGTAGCCCACATCCCAGTCGAAGTACTTGTCGGCGAACTCGAACGAGCCTTCCAGACCACCGCTGAAGCGGAAGGTGTTGAGCTCGGACTTGGTCTGGCGCGGCACTTCCCACGTACGACGCATGAAATCAACGTCGGTATCGAGCGGGTTGAAGACGCTGTCGCCGGACATCTGGGTGTCGTAGGCAGCCGAACGGTACGGGTAGCCGGCGATCTGCTGCAGCGCTTCGCGTTCGGTGTACAGGACGCTGGCGGTACCGCGGATGTTGTCGGTGAAGTCGAACTGACCGTTGGAGAAGACCGAACGACGCTTGATGCCGGTCGACAGGTACATCTGCTGCGACGGGTTGGACAGATCGGCGTTGCCCAGCTCGTGGTAGTCGCCGAAGTTGTTCGAGGCGCCGCCCGGGTTCAGGACGTAGTTGCCATCATCCGTAACCAGCACGCCCTTTTCGGTGATCGCGCTCCAGCCGTTGGTGTCGTCGTCGGTCGGAACCGGATGACGATAGCCGTTGGCAGAGGCGCTGTAGCGACGGTTCTTGGCCAGAACCGGCTCTTCTTCGCTGTACTCGGCGCCAAGGGTGATCGAACCGCGATCGCCGGTCTGGCCGTAGACGAAGTTGTAGGTGGTCTTGTCGCCGTCGCCCTGGCCGTACTGGCCCTTGTAGACGCTGGCTTCCAGGCCGTCGAAATTCTTGCGGGTGATGATGTTCACCACGCCGGCGATCGCGTCGGAACCGTAGATCGCCGAGGCGCCGTCGGTCAGCACTTCGATGCGCTCCACGACCGAGGTCGGGATCGAGGCCAGGTCGGTGTAGCCGCCGGAGCTGACGCCCATGCGCTTGCCGTCGAGCAGCACCAGGGTGCGCTCCGGACCGAGGTTGCGCAGGTCGACGTACTGGCCGCCGACTTCTTCGCCCGAGGACAGCGCATCGGCGCGGCTGATCGCCGGCGAGCCGGTGGCCGACAGGTTCTGCACGATGTCGGCGACGCTGGTGAAGCCCTGCTTCTCGATGTCGGCGCGCTGCAGCGCGATCACCGGCTGCGCGGTTTCAGTGCTGGCCTGACGGATACGCGAACCGGTGACCTGGATGCGGTCCAGGTCGGTCGTGCCGCTTGCTTCCTGAGCCGAAACAAAGGCCGGCGTCAGGGCAAGCGCAATGCCGGCGGGCAGAAGGCCCAGCCGCACTGCGGGAGTACGAAAATTCATTTATCTCTCCGAGGTACGTTAGTAGCGTGTTAAAAACGCCTCGGAAAGTTACGATTGCGTTGCAGTGAATTATTTGCGGGAGACAACCGAAGACTTTGCCGAATCTGGCGAGAGATTCGCACCGGCCTCACGATAGCGTGACGCAGACAACCCGAAGCGGGCCCGAAACGCCCGTGCGAAGCTGCAGCAGTTGTCAAATCCGCTGGCGGCCGCCACTTCGCCCACCATCATGTCCGTATCGCGCAGCAGATCGGCGGCCCGCTCCAGGCGCAGGCGCGCGGACAGCGATTGCGGACTCTCGGCATACAGGCTCTGGAACGTCTTGGACAGGTACCAGCTGGAGAAGTTGGTCAGCTCGGCCAGCTCACCGATGCGCACCACCCGGTGGCTGTTGCCCTCCAGGTACAGGCGCGCGCGCTGCATGCGTCCAAACACCTGGCGCTTGCGGCTGCGGGAGCGGCCCGGGCAACGCTGCACGCCGGTCGCCATGCCCTGCTGCAGGGCCGCAAGGTGCAACAGCACCGGGCGCAGCGCCTGGGTCGGGTGGCCGCTGGCCAGCACATCACGCCACAGGCGCAGCGCGACACGGGCATCGCTGCGGCTCATGCTGCCGCGGCCGGCGTAGAGGCTGCAGTCGGTAAGCTCACCCAGCGCGCGCAGTGCGTCCGGGGCCAGGCTCAGGCCGATGCACAGGCCATCGCGACCGGCCTGGACCATCGGGCGGGATTCCTTCTCGAAGGCGATCCACTCACGTTGGCGCAGCCGGAAGCGCCCCTCTTTGGATTCCACCCATGCGCTGCCGCGCAGCTGGATCCACACCGTGAAGGTCGTGCCAGGGCTCTGCAGGCTGCCCAGGCGGGCCACGCCCAGGCAGGTTGGCAGGGGACCGTCGTCGACGACCTTGTCCAGAGAGAGCGCTTGACCGCGATCGGCCAGGGAGAGCTGACGCATGACGACACCGTGAGTTTGCCTTTGCTGGCCTGCAGTGTTGCCAAATCAGGCCACTGCCTCAGGAAGTCCTGGCGAGATTGATCCGAATTCGAGGCGAGAACCTTACGAAGAACTTACGAAGGGTCTTTCGTCTTGAAAATCATGGACTTGACGAAGCCGGGGAACAGCGACGGGACGCGCTCGGGAAGCGACATCACGCCAATGTCCGTGCCATCGGCCACGGCCAGGGCCAAGTACAGCGCCTCGCCGCCCGGGCCCGCGCTGAATCCATTGCTGGCACTCAGCCGCTCCGCGTCCAGGCAGTGCTCCTGGTCGGCGACCGGCTGTGCGATGCGCGTGAATACGGTCGCGCAATCGGCACGGTTGGACAGGTAGTCGATGCTGCCCTGCGCCGATACGGTCCAGGTGCGATAGCGCCAGCGCGTGGGCCGGTCTTCACTGATCTGGCGGATGCTGCCCGGCGTCAGGGCGGCATCGGCCTGCCACAGCCCCCCGGCCGAGAGGCGGGTGAACAGCACACGTTCGCCGGCGATGTCATAGCGTGCCTGCGAGACCCCCTCGATGCTGCCGAGCAGGCGCCATGGCGTCACGCTGCGATCGAACAGGGACAAGCGCATGCGTTCGTCACGGTCGCGCTCCACCACCAGCAGCTGCTGCCCATCCCTGCCGTACAGCGCCTGCAGCGGCTGCCGTACCGGCACGGGCAGGCGCACGGTCTGCTCATCGCGCGGAGACACCTCATAGATGCCGGGGTTGGCATGTTCATCGCGGCCCAGCACCAGCACGCGTTTACCGTCGTGCGACCAGTCGGAGGACTGGCGTGCCTCAGGCCGCAGCCCTTCGATCGGACGCAGCGACTCCGGCCGCTGCATGTCGGCCCACCACAGCGCGTAGCTGCCCGAACGGTCCGACGAAAACACGATCTGCTGGCCATCCGGCGACACCATCGGCTGCGCATCGCGTCCACTGGAGGGGAACAAGCGCTCCGGTGCGCCCAGTCCCCCGGCCGCCACCGGAACCCGGAACAGGCCGAACTGCGGGCGGCGGTGCACGAAGGCGAGCATGTCGCCGGTGCGCGAAACGGTCGGCGACTGCGCATCGTCCAGGCCGACATCGCGCAGCACGCGGGTATCAGTATCCAGTTCATACAGGCGCGATTCGCTGTCGACGCGGCGGCCGAACACGAGGTGGCGGCTGTCGCTGCGCCAGGCCCAGCCACGGATCTCCGCTGAATCGTCGGTCAGCTGCTCCGGGGTGCCCCCTTCGGCAGGCATCCGCCACAGATCGCCGATCTGGGGATTGCGGACGAACACGATCCAGCGACCGTCCGGCGAATAGCGTGGCGCGTATTCGAAGTTGTCACGGCCGAGATCGTAATCAAGCGACTGCCATCGTCCGCTGGCGATATCCAGGGTGCGGATACCGCGCTGCGCATACCGGCCGGACAGCGAGCCGAACACCAGACCCCGCCCATCGGGCGTCCAATCGAAGCTGAGCAGTTCGGTACCGTCGCACCGGGTGACATGGCGCACTGCGCCGCCGGTCGCACTGGCGATCAGCACTTCGCAACTCTCGGCAGGGCCGAACCGGGCGAACGCAATCTCACGACCGTCGGGCGACCAGCTCGGGAACCGGTCGGACATTCCCTTGGGGGGCTCGACCAACAGGCGGGCAGGCGTATTGCCGGAGGTCTGCACTTTGATGACGCTGCCCGGGCGGCTGGGCACATCGGCCTCATAGGCGATCTGCGATCCATCCGGGGACAATGTGGGATACGTCTCGAACCCTGCCGTTGCGGTGATCAGCCGGTAAGGCCGCTGCGGGCTGCCGATCACCCGCGTGCCATCTTCCACCGCCGCGTCCACCGCCGAGGCGGGCGGATCGCGCTGCATCAGCATTCCTGCCATCACCAGCAGCGCCACCAGCATCGCCATGCCGACCGCCACCACCGCATAGCGACGCAGGCGACGCCGACGGCGTTTGATCGGGTCCAGCTCGGTCAGCACCGGCGGCAATGCCGCAGGCACTTCAGCCACGGTGAGCACGCTTGCGGCCGGCTGCTGGAGGTCAGGCTCGATCAGCAGTGCAGGCGCGGCATCCTCGACCACGCTGACGGCCACCAGAAGCCGGTAACCGGTCTTGGCGATGGTTTCGATATAGGGCGAGGCCGCGTCATCATCGCTGGCGAACGCCTTGCGCAGCTGGGTCACCGCCTGGGTCAGCACGTCGTTGGTCGGCAGGGTATCCGGCCAGACCTCCGCGAACAGTTCATCCCGGGTCACGACGGCGCCCGGCGATCGCAGCAGCATCCTGAGCACGCCCAGCGCCTTGGGTGTGAGCCGACGTGGGCGACGCATGCCTTCGCTCATCACTTCCCGCGAGGAGAAAGTGACGATGAAGTCGCCGATTCGAATCACATCGGCGGAGGGGCGCTCACTGTCGTTGCTGATCATCCAGAACACGTGGAAATGCAAAAAAACCACTGGAACTCACGCGATCGTCACAATCGATACAACCGGACGAACCGCCAGATTCCGCACACGCCATCGGCGCAAACCGCAAAAACACCAAGGCGCGCGAATACTAGCCTATGCCGGTTAACCACGCCTATGCGCGCGGGTGACGACAGGCTCTCTCTCGCCGATGAATTCACATAAATCGCATCACCATTCGCGCCTTCTGGCGCGAATTTTTTATCCTGGATTCAGTTTCGTGCACGCGCCAGCATGGTCAGCCCGACGAGCCGCGAGACCACCAGGGCGACGTACATCACGCCTGAAAACTGCTCCAGCATTACCAATGCGCGCGCTTGGGAATGGATCGGCACGACGTCGCTCAACCCCACCCCGGACAACAAGCTGAAGCTGAGATAAAGCAGCTCCATCCAGGTCCTCAATTCGCTCTCGCTGGTTGCCACGAAACTGCCCGGGTACCACTGCTGGCAGACCGCGAACGCGAAGGCGAAGGCCCAGGCCAAAAGCGTGAACGTGGCGCCCGCAGCGAACAGTTCGTCACGGGTCACCTTGTGGTCCTGCAGCATGTAGGCGATCAGGCTGCCGGCCGTATAGAAATACAGCAGGCATTCCAGCAGCTGTGCGGTGGTGACCAGTGCCGGGCGCTCCAGCAGGGCGCCTGCAATGGAGAACACCACCGAGGGAATCGCCAGCACCAGCGCCACCCACATTCCAAGCGGACTGCGCCGCACCACCCACAGCGCCAGGCCGAGCACGGCGATGCCGAACGCGCCGAACAGCGCGCGGCTGGCGCCGGCCTCGTCCATCGCGGGGTAAAGCAGCACGCCCAGCAGCTGCACGGCCAATAACCAGGCCGAGGGATGCCGGCGCGCGATGGCCAGCCATTTGGTGCTGCGTGCTATCGCCATTGTGGTCCCCCACCCCTGCCTGGTCGCGCCGAGCTTAGCCGGAATCGTGCGCGCGCCGGATGATGGCCGGGACGGCGTGCCCGCCCCGGCCGATGCGTCACTCCTGCCGATACACCTCTGCGCCCAGATCGCGGAACTGTGCGGACTTTTCGGCCATGCCGGCCTCCAGCGCCGTGCGCTCATCCAGGCCCTGCCCCGCTGCATAGTCACGCACGTCCTGGGTGATTTTCATCGAGCAGAAGTGCGGGCCACACATCGAGCAGAAGTGGGCCAGCTTGTGCGCGTCCTTGGGCAGCGTTTCGTCGTGGAACTCCTTGGCTTTCTCCGGATCCAGCCCGAGATGGAACTGGTCTTCCCAGCGGAATTCGAAGCGTGCCTTGCTCAGCGCGTTGTCACGCACCTGCGCGCCGGGGTGGCCCTTGGCCAGGTCCGAGGCGTGCGCGGCGATGCGGTAGGCCATGATGCCGTCGCGCACGTCCTGGCGATTGGGCAGCCCCAGGTGCTCTTTGGGCGTGACGTAACAGAGCATCGCCGTGCCGTACCAGCCGATCATGGCCGCGCCGATCGCACTGGTGATGTGGTCGTAGCCCGGGGCGATATCGGTGGTCAGCGGGCCGAGTGTGTAGAACGGCGCCTCACCGCACTCACGCAGCTGCTTGTCCATGTTTTCCTTGATCAGCTGCATCGGCACGTGGCCGGGGCCTTCGATCATGGTCTGCACGTCGTGCTTCCACGCGATCTTCGTCAGCTCGCCCAGCGTCTCCAGCTCGCCGAACTGCGCGGCATCGTTGGCATCGGCGATACAGCCCGGGCGCAGGCCGTCACCCAGCGAGAAGGTCACGTCGTAGGCCTTCATGATCTCGCAGATGTCCTCGAAGTGCGTGTAGAGGAAGTTCTCCTTGTGATGCGCCAGGCACCATTTGGCCATGATCGAGCCGCCCCGCGAGACGATCCCGGTCACGCGCCCGGCGGTCAACGGCACATAGCGCAGCAGCACACCGGCATGGATGGTGAAGTAATCCACGCCCTGCTCGGCCTGCTCGATCAGCGTGTCGCGGAAGATGTCCCAGGTGAGTTCCTCCGCGCGGCCATCGACCTTTTCCAGTGCCTGGTAGATCGGCACGGTGCCAATGGCCACCGGCGAGTTGCGCAGGATCCATTCGCGGGTCTCGTGGATGTGCTTGCCGGTGGACAGGTCCATCACGGTGTCACCGCCCCAGCGGATCGCCCAGACCAGCTTTTCCACTTCCTCGGCGATGCCCGAGGAAACCGCGCTGTTGCCGATGTTGGCGTTGATCTTGGTGAGGAAGTTGCGGCCGATGATCATCGGTTCGCTTTCCGGGTGGTTGATGTTGTTGGGCAGCACCGCACGGCCGCGGGCGATTTCATCGCGGACAAATTCCGGTGTGATGCGCGCCGGGATGGACGCGCCGAAGGCTTCGCCGGGATGCTGCCTGAGCAGCGCGGCATCGACGATGGCCTCGAGACGCTGGTTTTCGCGGATGGCGACGAATTCCATTTCCGGGGTGATGATGCCGCGGCGTGCGTAGTGCATCTGGGTGACGTTGGCACCGGCCCGCGCGCGCCGTGGCTGCAGCCGCGACGGGAAGCGCACCGCATCCAGGCGCGCATCGGTTTCGCGGGAGCGGCCAAACGCCGAGCTCAGGCCGTCGAGCACATCGGTATCGCCCCGCTCGGCCACCCAGCCGGCACGCAACGGCGGCAGCCCCACGGAGAGGTCGATCCGTGCATTCGGATCGGTATACGGGCCGGACGTGTCATACACGGTGACCGGCGCGTTCTCTTCCCCACCAAACAGGGTCGGCGTGCGGGTCAGCACGATCTCGCGCATGGGCACCTGCAGGTCGCTGCGTGAGCCGGGCACATGGATCTTGCGTGAGCCGGGAATCGGGCGGGTGACCGATTCGGACAATTGCTGGGCCTGCTGCTGCAGGGAGGAAAGCGCTGCGTTCATGACGTCGTCCTGGATCGGGTCCCGCCCGGGAATGGGCGGAACGGACGAAGCGGCGGCGCACGGCAGACGCAACACGGGCGGTCTTTGGGCGGGGCAGCCCTACGGCGCAGTGCATCAGCAATTGCGAAGCTTCCCTACGCCGGTATCAACCGGATCAGGTTCGAAGGGACTGTCTCAACCTTGGCCACTGGGCCGCGGTACCCCCGCTTCGGGGCGAATTAGAGCACAAAGCGATGACCCTCGGCGCGCTGGGGCAGACCAACCAAGCTGCTTGGCCCTGGGTGTGAACAGCGTGCCGACATCCGATGCACTACCATGCTGCAGCGCGGTATGCGGTGCGATCGGCGGTAGCGTCCCGATCACGCGCGCATTGCGCATTGTTCGACGCCATTGACGTCCGTACTGACCGGCCTCGACCGGCTTGATCCGCCCCAGTCGTTGCCGCCGTGCCGCTGGAGATTGCAAGCCTCGGCTCGCCCCTACTGATCGGAGACACGCCTGCATGGTGTTCCGCATTTCCATCGCACTGGTCGCACTGCTGGTGCTGATCGCCGGCCTCGCGCCGGGCCCCTTCAACGAGGTCGTCCAGAGCGGCCTGTCTACCATCATCCGCAGTACCGGCTGGCTGTACCTGCTGGTGGTGTTCATCACCCTGTCGTTCCTGATGTACCTGGCCTTCGGCCGCTTCGGTTCACTGCGCATCGGCGGCGAAGATGCCGAACCCGACTTCTCCAACGCGAGCTGGATGTCGATGCTGTTCGCGGCCGGCATGGGCATCGGCCTGGTGTTCTGGGGCGCGGCCGAGCCGATCTCGCATTTCGTGAAGCCACCGGAAGGGTTGGCCCCGCAAAGCATGGAGGCGGCGCGCGCATCGATGCGCTATGCGTTCTTCCACTGGGGCCTGCATCCCTGGGCGATCTACGCCCTGATCGGCCTGGCGATGGCGTGGTTCCAGTTCAACCGCAACGGCCGCGGGCTGATCAGTGATCTGCTGCAGCCGATCATCGGTGCGCATCACCGGGGCTGGATGGGCACTGTCGTCAACGTCGCTGCAGTGGTCGCCACGGCGATCGGTGTGGCAACGACGCTGGGCTTCGGCACGATCCAGATCGCCGCCGGTCTCGAGCGCGTGTTCGGCATCCAGGCCTCGGTGCCGGTGCAGCTGACCATCATCGCGGTGGCGTTCGTGCTGTACATGGCCTCCACCACCAGCGGCGTCAACCGTGGCATCAAGTGGCTCTCCAACTTCAACCTGGGTCTGGCAGCGGTACTGCTGGCGCTGGTGATGGTGCTGGGGCCCACCGGTTTCATCTTCGATACGTTCACCACCACGATCGGCTCCTACCTCAATTCGCTGGTCACCATGAGCCTGCGCATGTCGCCGTTCTCGGGCAGCACCTGGGTGGCGGACTGGACGATCTTCTACTGGGCCTGGTGGATCGCGTGGGCGCCGTTCGTGGGCTCGTTCATCGCCCGCGTCTCGCGTGGGCGCAGCATCCGCGAGTTCGTGCTGGGCGTGGTGATCGCACCGAGCGTGCTGGGCTTCCTGTGGTTCTCGGTATTCGGCGGCACCGCGCTGTGGTCGCAGATCTTCGGCCACGTGGACCTGGCCCAGGCGCTGGGCAACGGCTACGAGACGGTGCTGTTCACGATGTTCGACAGCCTGCCGATGCCGATGGTGTTGTCGGCGATCGCGCTGGTGCTGTTGATGATCTTCTTCGTGACCTCGGCCGATTCGGCGGTGCTCGTGCTAGCGACGATGTCGACCGAGGAATCCGGTGATCCGCCGCTGGCGCGCCGGATGGTGTGGGGCGTGGCGATTGCGTTGATCGCGGGCGTGCTGCTGCTGGCCGGTGGCCTTAATGCGCTGCAGGGGATGATCACGATCGCGGCACTGCCGTTTGCGTTGTTGATGTTGGCGGTGATGTGGTCGTTGTACCGGGTGCTGGACATGGAGCATGCGCTGCAGCGGCGCCGTGCACAGCGCGCGCGGCGGTTGATGGATGAGTGGATCGAGCGGGAAATCGCGGCGCAGGAAGAAACACGCGATGAGGCGGCTCGGGCGCCTTGAGCTGAACGCTTGAAGCATCCCGCCTTCCGGACTATCGGTGGGCGGGGCGGGACGGGGGGGGGTTGCAGCGATGACCTGATGCATCGGGTCATCGCTGAGTGAGAGGAGCCACGCATGGCGTGGCTCTACCGCTTCGGCCGTGTTCGCTTTTGCCATGCGCACCGCCCCCCCCGCAGCCCCAAAGCGTCCTGCTCTACGCTCTGCTCTGCGCTAGTGCCGACCAACGGTCGGCGCTACGAAGCACGAGGGAATCAGTACCCCGCCGCCTGCCCATCCTTGCGGCTTTCCGACGCGCCGTAGTACACCCCGGTCTCCGGATCACGCAGGATCGCCTGGTACCCACCGTAGGGACCATCCGCGAACACCACCCGGTGGCCCTTGCGCATCAACGCGCGCACTGTTTCGTACGGGAAGCCGGTTTCCAGGTTGACTTCGCCACCGTCGCTCATCGCGGTGGCCTGCCCGGTCGGCTCGGTCGAGCCCTCGTGCTGGATGCGCGGCGCATCCCCGGCTTCCTGCAGATTCATTCCGAAATCGACCATGTTCATCACGATCTGGGCATGGCCCTGCGGCTGCATCGCGCCCCCCATCACGCCGAAGCTCATCCACGGCTTGCCGTCCTTGGTGACGAAGCCCGGGATAATGGTCTGGAACGGACGCTTGCCCGGCGCATAGCCGTTCGGGTGATCCTTCTGCAGCACGAACATCTCGCCACGGTCCTGCAGGATGAATCCCAGGCCCGGAGGCGCCATGCCGCTGCCCATGCCGCGGTAGTTGGACTGGATCAGCGAGACCATCATGCCGTCGGCATCGGCCACGGTCATGTAGATCGTGTCGCCTTCCCGCAGCTGCTTGGGCGTGCCCGGCTGCACTTCGCTCAGCGCCTTGTCCATCGAGATCAGCTTGCGGCGCTCGGCGGCGTAGCCCTTGGAGATCAGCCGGTCGACCGGGGCCGGATGGAACGCCGGGTCGGTGTAGAAGCGCGCGCGGTCGGCGAAGGCCAGCTTCTTGGCCTCCACGAACAGGTGCACGTGTTCGGGTGAGCCAAAGGGAATCCTGGAGAAGTCGTAGCCTTCGAGCACATTGAGGATCTGCAGCGCCGCGATGCCCTGGCTGTTCGGGGGCAGCTCCCACACGTCATAGCCGCGGTAGTTGCTGCTGACCGGCTCCACCCACTCGCCGTGGTGGCTCGCCATGTCGTCATAGCTCAGGTAGCCGCCGTTGGCCTTGAAGTAGGTGCCGATGGTGCGGGCGATGTCGCCCTTGTAGAAGGCATCGCGCCCGCCCTGGGCGATCTGCTCAAGGGTGTGGGCCAGGTTCGGGTTCTTCCACATCTCGCCCTTGCGCGGGGCATGGCCGTTGATCGTGAACTGCTCGGTGAAGCCAGGGTACCTGGACAGTCGCGGCACCGAGCGGTCCCAGTAGTAGGCGATGACCTCGGCGACCGGGTGGCCTTCGCGGGCGTAGTGGATCGCCGGGGCCAGGTTGTCGGCCATCGGCTTGCGGCCGAAACGGTCATGCAGGGCGAACCAGCCGTCCACCGCGCCGGGCACCGAGACCGGCAGCGGGCCGGTGGCGGGGATTTCCTTCAGGCCGCGCCGCTGGAACTCGGCCAGGGTCAGCGACTTGGGCGAGCGCCCCGAGCCGTTGTAGCCATACAGCTTCTCGGTGTTGGGGTCCCAGACGATCGCGAACAGGTCGCCACCCACGCCATTGCCGGTCGGCTCCATCAGGCCGAGGGCAGCGTTGGCGGCGATCGCGGCATCCACGGCCGAGCCACCGGACTTCATCACGTCCAGGGCGATCTGCGTGGCCAGGGGCTGGGAGGTGGCGGCCATCGCGTGCGGGGCGATCACCTCCGAGCGGGTGGCAAAGGTATGGCCGGTGATCCGGTCTGCGGCGATCGCCGCGGCGGGCAGCGTGGACAGCAGGGCGGCGGCGAGCAGGCCGCAGGCGAGGCGTGGGGACACGGGGGAATTCCTGAAGGGTGGTAGCGACATCGATGGTGGCGGCAGATGGCCTGTGATGACATCCCACAATGGTCATGTACCGGGGTGGAAATCGGCCCCGGATCCGCGCAATCGGCAGCGCCAAAATACTGAATTCCGGTTCACCGGAACGCTTTCAGCCGCAACCATCCTTGTCTGGCGGGGCATTGCGGTGGATGCAGACGAAACCGATGGAAATTGTCCTGCCAGGGTTGACACCGCCAAAACCCGTGTGGTTTTCTCGATCTCATGTTGCAGCGCACAGCCACCCGCGAATCCATCCAGCACGCCGACCCCGGCGCGGCCGCGATCCATTCGCTTTTCGTCCTCGTACTTATTACCCAACCAACAGGTGCGGGACGGACCGGCGTGTAAGCAAGACTGCCAGGTATCCATCAAAACCCGCACCCGACCAGGTGCGGGTTTTTTCGTTTCAGAACCCTTTGTTTTCCATCCTCCCCTCCGAGTTGCCTTCCACCATGACCCGCCAGCCCGCCCCGAGCCAGCCGACGCCCACCGCCCCCACGGCGGGTGAGTTCGCGTGTGGTCGCGGCCAGGCCGGTGCCACCCCTTCCCCTGATGGGCCGACGCGTCGCTGACCGTCGGCCCTCTTTTTTCTTGCCTCCAAAGGACCTCCCCCATGAGCACCAACGACCTGCCCCAGATCAAGATCGCTGTTGTCGGCTACGGCAGCCAGGGCCGCGCGCACGCGCTGAATCTGCGTGAATCCGGTTTCGATGTCGTCGTCGGGCTGCGCCCGGGCGGTCCGACCGAGGTCAAGGCACAGGCCGACGGCTTCACCGTCAAAGCCCCGTCCGAAGCGGTGAAGGATGCCGATCTGGTCGCGGTGCTGACCCCGGACATGGTGCAGAAGAAGCTCTACGAAGACGTGCTCGCACCGAACATGAAACAGGGCGCGGTGCTGCTGTTCGCGCATGGCCTGAACGTCCACTTCGACATGATCACCCCGCGCGAGGATCTGGACGTGGTGCTGGTCGCACCGAAGGGCCCGGGTGCGCTGGTCCGTCGCGAGTATGAAATCGGCCGCGGCGTGCCGTGCATCTGGGCGGTCTACCAGGACAAGAGTGGCAAGGCCGCCGAGTTCGCGCTGGCTTACGCCGGTGGTCTGGGCGGCGCGCGCGCCAACCTGATCCAGACCACCTTCAAGGAAGAGACCGAGACCGATCTGTTCGGCGAACAGGCCGTGCTGTGCGGCGGTGCTTCGGCACTGGTCCAGGCCGGGTTCGAAACCCTGGTCGAAGCCGGCTATCAGCCGGAAATCGCCTATTACGAAGTACTTCACGAATTGAAGCTGATCGTGGATCTGTTCTACGAAGGCGGCATCACCCGCATGCTGGAATTCATCTCCGAGACCGCGCAGTACGGCGACTACGTCAGCGGCCCGCGCGTCATCGATGCCGGTACCAAGGCGCGCATGAAGGACGTGCTGACCGACATCCAGAACGGCACCTTCACCAAGAACTGGGTGGCCGAGTACGAAGCGGGCCTGCCGAACTACAACAAGTTCAAGCAGGCCGACCTGGAGCACCCGATCGAGAAGGTAGGCAAGGAACTGCGCGCCAAGATGGTCTGGTTGCAAAGTCAAGCCGCGTAAACGCGCGGCTCCCCCACCCGCTTTCGTAAAGGTCACCGCATGAACACCTCCGCACACAGCACCGCGCCCCGCAACGGCGCACGCTGGTTGACGCAGGCCCTGGAAGCCGAGGGCGTGCATACGCTGTTCGGCTATCCGGGCGGCACCATCATGCCGTTCTACGACGCCCTGGTGGATTCCGGGCTGAAGCACATCCTGGTCCGCCACGAACAGGGCGCCGCCCTGGCTGCCAACGGCTTCGCCCGCGCCAGTGGCCGGGTCGGCGTCTGCGTCGCCACCTCCGGCCCGGGCGCCTCCAACCTGGTCACCGGCATCGCCGATGCGATGCTGGATTCGGTGCCGATGGTCTGCATCACCGGCCAGGTCGCCACCCCGCTGCTGGGCACCGACGCGTTCCAGGAACTGGACGTGTTCGGGCTGACCCTGCCGATCGTCAAGCACAGCTGGCTGGTGCGCTCGGTCGATGACCTGCCGCAGGTGGTCGCCGATGCGTTCCGGATCGCCCGCGAGGGTCGCCCGGGTCCGGTGCTGATCGATCTGCCCAAGGACGTGCAGGTCGCCGATGCGTCGCATCTGCCCGACCACGTCCCCTCCACCGTGGTGGCACCGCCTGCGCCGCAGGACGAGGCCATCGCGCACGCCATCGCCGCCATCGCCGAGGCCGAGAAGCCGGTGATCTATGCCGGTGGTGGCGTGGCGCTGGGCGATGCGGTGGAGGACTTCCGTGCCTTCGTCGAGGCCACGGCGATCCCGACCGTGCTGACCCTGCGCGGACTGGGTGCGCTGCCGCCGCAGCATCCGCACTACCTGGGCATGCTGGGCATGCACGGTACCCGCGCGGCCAACATGGCGGTGCAGGAAAGCGATCTGCTGGTGGTGGTCGGCGCCCGTTTCGATGACCGCGCCACCGGCAAGTTGAACGAGTTCGCTCCGTTTGCGCGCGTCGTGCATATCGATGCCGACGCGTACGAGATCTCCAAGCTGCGCACCGCCGACATCGCGGTGCCGGGCAACGTGGGTACGGCGCTGCGCGCCCTGACCGCCGCGGCCACCGCCCCGGCCACGCAGGAAGCCTGGGCGAAGCGCTGCCAGGGCCATCGTGAACGCTTCGCGCCGCGCTACGACGCACCGGGCAAGCACATCTATGCACCGGCGCTGCTGAAGCGCCTGAGCGAACTGGCCCCGAGCGACGCGATCATCGCCTGCGATGTCGGCCAGCATCAGATGTGGGTCGCCCAGCACTGCCGCTTCAACCACCCACGCAACCACCTGACCAGCGGCGCGCTGGGCACGATGGGCTTCGGCCTGCCGGCAGCGATGGGCGCGCAGTTCGCCTGCCCCGACCGCACCGTGGTGCTGGTCTCCGGCGATGGCAGTTTCATGATGAACGTGCAGGAGCTCGTCACCATCGCCCGCTGCCGCCTGCCGGTGAAGATCGTGCTGCTGGACAACAGCTCGCTGGGCATGGTCCGCCAGTGGCAGGAGCTGTTCTTCGCCGAGCGCTACAGCGAGATCGATCTGTCCGACAACCCGGACTTCGCTGCGCTGGCGCAGGTATTCGGCATTCCAGCCACGCGCATCGAAGCACGTGACGATGTCGAAGGTGGCCTGGCCGCGATGCTGGCCCAGCCCGGCCCGGCGCTGCTGCATGTGGCCATCGATGCCCGTGCCAACGTGTGGCCGCTGGTGCCGCCCAACAACGCCAACAGCACGATGCTGGAAAGCAACCCCGCCCATCAGTCCCAGGAGTTCCCCAATGCAATACCGGCTTGACCTGGTGCTGACCCCGGCCGAAGGCGCGCTGCTGCGCGTGATCGGCATGGCCGAACGCCGCGGCTTCGCGCCGCGCGCGATCGCCGGCGCGCCCAATGCCGCCGACGATGGCCGCTGGCACCTGCAGCTGGTGGTGGACAGCACCCGTCCACCGGAAACGCTGCGCCGCCAGATCGAGAAGATCTACGACTGTGTTTCGGTGCGGATCAGCGCACTGGAACCCGGGGTATCCGCATGAACGCCCGCACCGCTGCATCGGTGCCGGCACGGAGGTCTCTTCTCGCAGCACAGGGATGTGCAAGTGGTGCGCGTGCAGGATGCACGACGTCGTACCACCGTGCGCCGTCGCAGCGCGTACCGCATGGCGACGATCACCGTGGCCGGGTGCACGATGCCGGCTAGCCGCACCCCGCAGGAACCGGATGTAGGCGACGTAAGCGTCGCCGACGTGCTGGCCGCGCAGGCGCGGCTGCGCCGCTTCCTGCCGCCCACGCCGCTGCATTACGCCGAACGTTTCGGCGTGTGGCTGAAGCTGGAGAACCTGCAGCGCACCGGGTCGTACAAGGTGCGCGGCGCCCTGAACGCACTGCTGGCCGGGCGTGAGCGCGGCGATGACCGCCCGGTCATCTGCGCCTCCGCCGGCAACCACGCCCAGGGCGTGGCCTGGGCCGCCTACCGTCTGAACATCCCCGCGATCACCGTAATGCCCCACGGTGCGCCCGCCACCAAGATTGCCGGTGTCGCCCACTGGGGCGCCACGGTCCGCCAGCACGGCGAGAGCTACGACGAGGCCTACGCCTTCGCCCGCGCCCTGGCCGACCAGCACGGCTACCGTTTCCTGTCCGCCTTCGACGATCCCGACGTGATCGCCGGCCAGGGCACCTTGGGCATCGAACTGGCCCCGCATGCGCCCGACGTAGTGATCGTGCCGATCGGCGGCGGTGGCTTGGCTTCGGGCGTCGCGCTGGCGCTGAAATCGCAGGGTGTACGCATCGTCGGCGCGCAGGTCGAGGGCGTCGATTCGATGGCCCGTGCGATCCGCGGCGACGTGCGTGAGATCGCCCCGGTCGCCACCCTGGCCGACGGCGTCAAGGTGAAGATCCCCGGTTTCCTGACCCGCAGGCTGTGCAGCGCGTTGCTGGACGATATCGTCATCGTCCGCGAAGCCGAGCTGCGCGAAACCCTGGTGCGGTTGGCGCTGGAAGAACACGTCATCGCCGAAGGCGCCGGCGCGCTGGCGCTGGCGGCCGGCCGCCGCGTGGCCGGCAAGCGCAAGTGCGCGGTGGTCTCCGGCGGCAACATCGATGCGCTGGTCCTGGCCCAGCTGCTGGCCGACATCCGTCCCCGCCCCCCGCGCAAACCGCGCCGCCGCGCCAGCGAGCGAACACGCCCGCCCCTACCAACCGTGCTCGCGACACCCCCGATTTCCGTTTCGATTCCTACCTCTGCCATCCCATCCGACATTGCCGTCGAGGAGACCTCCTGGTGACCATGCCCAACTCCCCCCGAATCAGAATTTTCGACACCACCCTGCGCGACGGCGAGCAATCGCCCGGCTGCAGCATGAGCCCGCAGCAGAAGCTGGTGATGGCCCGCGCGCTGGACGAGCTGGGCGTGGATGTCATGGAAACCGGCTTCCCGGCCAGTTCCCAGTCCGACCGCGAAGCGATGGCGATGATCGCCCGTGAGGTCCGTCGCCCGACCCTGGCCGTGCTGTCGCGCTGCCTGGCCGCCGATATCGAAACCTCGGCCAAGGCGCTGGAAGCCGCCGCGAACCCGCGCCTGCATGTATTCCTGTCGACCAGCCCCCTGCATCGCGAGCACAAGCTGCGCATGAGCCGCGAGCAGGTGCTGGAGTCGGTGCACAAGCACGTCAGCCTGGCCCGCAGCTACGTGGGCGATGTGGAGTTCTCCGCTGAAGATGCCACGCGCACCGAGGAAGATTTCCTGATCGAGGTTGCCCGCGTGGCCGTGGCCGCCGGCGCCACCACCATCAACCTGCCCGACACCGTGGGGTTCACCACGCCCGAAGAGATCCGCGGCATGTTCCAGCGGGTGATCGCCGGCGTGCCCGACAGCGACCGCATCATCTTCAGCGCGCACTGCCACAACGATCTGGGCCTGGCCGTGGCCAATTCACTGGCCGCCATCGAAGGTGGTGCACGCCAGGTCGAGTGCACCATCAACGGCATCGGTGAGCGCGCGGGCAACTGCTCGCTGGAAGAGATCGCGATGGTGCTGAAGGTACGCAACGCCTTCTACGACGAAGACACGCGCATCAACACCCAGCGCATCGTAGCTACCTCGCAGCTGCTGCAGCGCCTGGTCGGCATGCCGGTCCAGCGCAACAAGGCGATCGTCGGCGCCAACGCCTTCGCGCACGAGTCGGGCATCCACCAGCACGGCATGCTGCGCCACCGCGGCACCTACGAAATCATGCGTCCGGAAGACGTGGGCTGGGAGTCCTCGCAGATGGTGCTGGGCCGCCACAGTGGCCGCGCCGCGGTCGACCAGCGCCTGCGTGCGTTGGGCTTCTGGCTGGAAGAAGAAGAGCTGAAGCTGGTCTTCGAACAGTTCAAGGCGCTGTGCGAGCAGCAGCGCGTGGTCACCGATGCCGACCTGCAGACCCTGATGCAGGGCAGTGCCACCCAGAACGGCTACCGCCTGGCGTCGATGACGATCAGCGACGTCGGCAGCCGCGCCAATGCGCTGGTCGAGCTGTCCGATCCTGAAGGCAACCGGGTTGCCGAGACCGCCCAGGGCGATGGCCCGGTGGATGCGTTGTTCGGCGCGCTGTCGGCCGCGACCGGCGTGCAGTTGATGCTGGACAGCTACCACGTGCACAGTGTGGGCATCGGCGCCGATGCGCGCGGCGAAGCCAACCTGAGCGTGCGCCACGAAGGCGTGGAGTACGAAGGCACCGGCACCAGCCGCGACATCATCGAAGCCTCCGCATTGGCGTGGCTGGAGGTGGCCAACCGTCTGCTGCGCCAGCGCAGCGCGACGACCGAGCAGCCCACGGCCACCGCCGCGGCCTGAGCACCCCATGACGTACCCCGAACCGCAGCAAGGCCAGTCCATGACCCCAGCTCCCCGCACCCTGTACGACAAACTGTGGGACGCCCACGTCGTCGTGCCCGAAACCGACAGCGCCCCCGCCGTGCTGTACATCGACCTGCACCTGATCCACGAAGTGACCTCGCCGCAGGCCTTCACCGAACTGCGCGAGCGCGGCCTCTCCCCGCGCCGGCCGGACCGGACCAAGGCGACTATGGACCACTCCACCCCGACCCTGCCGGCCGCTGCCGATGGCAAGCTGCCGTATGCCAGCGCCGCCTCCGAAGCCCAGGTGGCGATGCTGGCCGACAACTGCGCCACGCACGGCATCGAGCTGTTCGACCTGCAATCGGCCAGCCGCGGCATCGTGCACGTGATCGCCCCCGAACAGGGCTTTACCCAGCCGGGGATGACCATCGTCTGCGGTGACAGCCACACCTCCACCCACGGCGCGTTCGGCGCGCTGGCCTTCGGCATCGGCACCAGCGAGGTCGGCCACGTGCTGGCCACCCAGTGCCTGCTGCAGCGCAAGGCGAAAACGATGGCGATCACCGTGGATGGCACGCTGGCGCAGGGCGTCGGCGCCAAGGACGTGGTGCTGCATATCATCGGCGTGATCGGCGTCAACGGGGGCACCGGCCATGTGCTGGAGTTCCGCGGCAGCGCGATCGAAGCGATGGACATGGAGCAGCGCATGACCTTGTGCAACATGTCCATCGAAGCCGGGGCACGTGCCGGCATGGTCGCCCCCGACCAGGTCACCTTCGACTGGGTGGCCGCCACCCCGCGTGGCCCCAAGGGCGCCGACTTCGATACCGCCGTGGCCGCGTGGTCGCAGCTGCGCAGCGATGAAGGTGCGCGCTTCGATGTCGAGGTCCACATCGACGCCGCCGACATCCGGCCGACCCTGACCTGGGGCACCCACCCCGGCACCGCCATCGCCGTGGACCAGCCGATTCCGGCGGCCAACGATGCGGCCGACCAGAAGGGCCTGGATTACATGCACTTCCACGCCGGGCAGACCCTGGCCGGCACCCCGGTGGATGTGGTCTTCGTCGGTTCCTGCACCAACGGCCGCCTGAGCGACATGCGCGAAGTGGCGCAGGTACTCCAGGGCCGCCGCGTCGCCCCGAGCGTGCGCATGCTGGTGGTGCCGGGCTCGGAAATCGTCAAGCGCCAGGCCGAAGCCGAAGGCATCGATGTGGTGGTGCGCGCTGCCGGTGCCGAATGGCGCGAGCCCGGCTGTTCGATGTGCATCGCCATGAACGGCGACCTGGTCGCCCCGGGGCAGCTGGCCGTCAGCACCAGCAACCGCAATTTCGAAGGCCGCCAGGGCCCCGGTTCGCGCACCCTGCTGGCCTCGCCGATGACAGCCGCCTGGGCCGCAGTGAACGGCCGCGTCGCCGACCCACGTGAACTGTATGCCACGCTGGAGGTGGCCTGATGAGCGGCTTCCGTACCCTGACCTCGACCAGCGTGGTGCTGCGCGAGACCAACATCGATACCGACCAGATCATCCCCGCGCGCTTCCTGTCCACCACCGAGCGCGTCGGCCTGGGCAAGCATGCGTTCAATGATTGGCGCTGGCAGAGCGAAGGCGTGCCGAACCCGGCGTTCGCCTTCAACCAGCCGCACAACGCCGGCCGCAGCATCCTGCTGGCCGGCCGCAACTTCGGCTGCGGCTCCTCACGTGAGCATGCGCCGTGGGCCCTGACCGACCTGGGCCTCCGCGCCATCGTCAGCAGCGAGATCGCCGATATCTTCCGCGGCAATTCGCTGAAGAACGGCCTGCTGCCGATCGTGCTGGACGAAGCCGACGTGCAGACGCTGATGCAGCGCCCGGATGACGCACTGACCATCGACGTGGCCGCACGCGAACTGCGCACGCCCGACGGGCGTGTGTATACCTTCCCGCTGGACGGCTTCTCGCAGACCTGCCTGCTGGAAGGCGTGGACCAATTGGGGTATCTGTTGGGCCGTACCCCTGATATCGAACGTTACGAGAGTGAACATGCACGCTGAGATTGTCGTATTGCCGGGTGACGGCATCGGTCCGGAAGTCGCCGCCGCCGCCGTGGCGGTGCTGGAGGCCGTCGCCACCCGTTTCGGGCACACCTTCGGGTTCCAGGAGCACGACATCGGTGGCATCGCCATCGATCGCCACGGCGAACCACTGCCGGCCACCACGCTGGAGGCCTGCCGGAAGGCGGACGCCATCCTGCTCGGTGCGGTGGGCGGGCCGAAGTGGTCCGATCCCAACGCCAAGGTGCGCCCGGAACAGGGCCTGCTGGCGATCCGCAAGGCGTTGGGGCTGTATGCCAACCTGCGCCCGGTGCGCACGCATGCCGCCGCGCTCGGCGCTTCGCCGATCAAGGCCGAACTGCTGGAGGGCGTGGACTTCGTCGTCGTGCGCGAACTGACCGGCGGCATCTACTTCGGTGAGAAGACCCGCACCGCCGACACCGCCAGCGACCTGTGCAGTTACAGCGTGGGCGAGATCGAGCGCGTCATGCGCACCGCGTTCCGGCTCGCGCAGACCCGCCGCGGCAAGGTCACCTCGGTGGACAAGGCCAACGTCCTGGAGACCTCGCGCCTGTGGCGCGACGTCGCCGCACGGATCGGCCGCGAGGAATTCCCGGAGATTGCCCTGGAGCACCAGCTGGTCGATTCGATGGCCATGCACCTGCTGGCCAAGCCGCGCGAGTACGACGTGATCGTGACCGAGAACATGTTCGGCGACATCCTCACCGACGAAGCCTCGATGCTGGCCGGCTCGCTCGGCCTGCTGCCCTCGGCCTCGCTGGGCGAGCCCGGCGCGGTCGGCATCTACGAGCCGATCCACGGCTCGGCGCCGGACATCGCCGGCAAGGGCATCGCCAATCCCTACGCCACGATCTTCAGCGCTGCGATGCTGCTGCGGCATTCACTGGGGCTGGACGAAGAGGCTGCTACGGTCGAGGCAGCGGTGTACGCCGTACTGGATGACGGCGTGTTCACCGCCGACCTCGCCGCCAAGGGTTTCGCGGTGAGTACCGCCGCCGCAACCGACGCGGTCCTTGCCAAGCTGCAATGATCGCAACGAGCGCGGCCTGAGGGCCGCGTTCGTGTTTCTACATCCCGCACGGCCTCCCTGTCCCGTCGGCCACGTCGCAGTCAGCGGCCGGCCCCCAACAAGGAAAGCCCTTGAACCATCGTTCCTCTGACGACTTTCTCAACCACGTGGCCCAGCGTGATCCGCACCAGCCGGAATTCCTGCAGGCCGTCAAAGAAGTGATCCAGAGCCTGTGGCCGTTCCTGCAGCGCCACCCCCGCTACCTGGAACAGGGCCTGCTGGAGCGGCTGGTGGAGCCGGAGCGGGTGATCCAGTTCCGCGTTGCCTGGGCCGATGATGCCGGCAAGACCCATGTCAACCGTGGCTGGCGCGTGCAGCACAGCTCGGCGATCGGTCCGTTCAAGGGCGGCATGCGCTTTCATCCCTCGGTGAACCAGTCGATCCTGAAGTTCCTGGCGTTCGAGCAGACCCTGAAGAACGCGCTGACCACCCTGCCGATGGGCGGTGGCAAGGGCGGTTCGGATTTCAATCCCAAGGGCCGCAGCGACACCGAGGTGATGCGCTTCTGCCAGGCGCTGATGCTGGAACTGCATCGCCACCTGGGGGCAGACACCGATGTACCGGCTGGCGATATCGGCGTGGGCGCGCGCGAGGTCGGCTACATGGCCGGCATGATGAAGAAGCTCACCAACAATGCCGCCTGCGTGTTCACCGGCAAAGGCCTCTCCTATGGTGGCAGCCTGATGCGCCCGGAAGCGACGGGCTTCGGCACGGTCTACTTTGTCGAGCAGATGCTGCACCATGCGCGGCGCAATACCGATGGCGCGAAAGTGCTGATTTCCGGCGCTGGCAACGTGGCCCAGCATGCGGCGATCAAAGCCATCGAACTCGGCGCGAAAGTCCTCACGCTTTCCGATTCCGGCGGCACGCTGTACGCCCGGGAGGGCTTCGACGAAGCGGGCCTGCAGGAGGTGATGGAACTGCGCAACGAACGTCGCGGCTGCCTGTCCGAACTGGCCGACGACACACGCTTCGAGTACCTGGACGGCAAGCGCCCCTGGCACATCCCGGCTGAGATCGCCCTGCCCTGCGCCACCCAGAACGAACTGGACGAGAACGACGCCCGCGCCTTGGTGGACAACGATGTGCTGTGCGTGGCCGAAGGCGCCAACATGCCGTCGACACTGGAGGCCATGGAGGTCTTCCTCAAGGCAGGCACCCTGTATGCGCCGGGCAAGGCCAGCAACGCCGGCGGCGTGGCCACCTCGGGGCTGGAAATGAGCCAGAACGCGCAGCGCCTGTCGTGGCACCACGCCGATGTCGATGAGCGCCTGCACGGCATCATGAAGGATATCCACGCCAACTGCGTGCGCCATGGCAAGCGGGCCGATGGCAGCGTGAACTACGTGGATGGCGCCAATATCGCCGGCTTCGTCAAAGTGGCCGATGCGATGCTGGCGCAGGGCGTTTACTGACACGGATCAGTAAAAAGGCGCAGCGGAAGGCATCCGCTGCGCCTTTGGGCGTCATCTGACGCGTCAGTCAGTGCGGCGTGCCAGCGCCCGCCTCATCCGGCTTCACTCGGAACCACGCCGCATACAGTGCGGGCAGGAACACCAGGGTCAGCACGGTACCGACGATCAGGCCGCCCATGATCGAGATCGCCATCGAGCCGTAGAACGCACTGCGCGACAGCGGGATCATCGCCAGCACCGCGGCCAGCGCGGTCAGCACGATCGGTCGGAAGCGGCGCACGGTGGCATCGATGATCGCGTGCCAGCGGTCGTGGCCGGCGTCGATGTCCTGCTGGATCTGGTCGATCAGGATCACCGAATTGCGCATGATCATGCCAGCCAGCGCGATCGTGCCCAGCAGGGCCACGAAGCCGAACGGTGCACGGAACAGCAACAGGAACAGGGTCGCACCGATGATGCCCAGCGGCGCGGTGACCAGCACCATCGCCGCACGCGAGAAGCTGCGCAGCTGCAGCATCAGCAGGGTCGCCACCACGATCAGGAACAGCGGCATGCCGGCCTTGATCGAATCCTGGCCGCGCGTGGAATCCTCCACGGTGCCGCCGGTTTCAAGCAGGTAGCCGGACGGCAGCCCGGCACGGATTTCCTCCAGTGTCGGCAGGATCTGCTGCACCACGTCCAGCGGCTGCTTCGCATCGGCGATGTCGGCGCGCACCGTCACCGTCGGCAGGCGGTTGCGGTGCCAGATGATGCCGTCCTCGAACACGTACTCCAGGCGCGCCACCTGCGACAGCGTCACCGAGGTGCCGCTGCTGGTCGGGATCGCCAGGCTGCCCAGCATGTCCAGCCGCACGCGTTCGTTGTCCGGCCCACGCAGCAGCATTTCGATCAGGCGGTTGCCTTCCCGGTAGGTGCTCACACTCATGCCCGACAACGAGGTGCCCAGCAGCTGGCTCACCTGCGCGCTGCTCACACCCAGTGCGCGTGCCCGGTCCTGGTCGATCACCAGCCGTACCACTTTGCTCGGCTCGCTCCAGTCCAGGTTGACGTTCATCACGTGCGGGTTCGCACGCACCTTGGCTTCCACCTGCCGGGCGATGGCCTGCACCTGCTCGATATGCTCGCCGGAGATGCGCATCTGCACCGGGTAGCCGACCGGCGGGCCGTTCTCCAGGCGGGTCACGCGCATCTGCACGTCCGGGAACTGCGGAATCACGTCCTTGAGCAGCCAGTCGCGGGTCGCCTCACGTGCCTTGGTGTTCTCGGTCAGCACCACGAACTGCGAGAAGTTGGTGGCCGGCAGCTGCTGGTCCAACGGCAGGTAGAAGCGCGGCGAGCCGGTGCCCACGTAAGCGACATAGTTGCTGATGCCCTCGCGGTCCTTGAGCAGTTTTTCCAGCTTGGCCGCCTGGGCCTGGGTCGCCTGCAGCGAGGCGCCCTCGGCCAGTTCGATGTCCACCATCAGTTCCGGGCGGGTCGAATCCGGGAAGAACTGCTGGGGCACGAAGCGGAAGATCAGCAGCGAGAACACGAACAGCGCGGCGGTGGCGGCGATCACCCACCAGCGATGGCGCAGGCAGACATCGAGGAACCTGCGGAAGCGCACGTAGAACGGACGCTGGTACGGATCGTGGTCGTGCGCATGCACCTTCGGTGCGATCCAGCGCGCGAACGCGGGATGGCGGTCGGCCCACTGCATGCGACGCGCGTGCCAGCGCCCGACCAGGCTGTCCGGCTTGGGCGGCTGCGGGTTGAACAGGTCCGGCAACATCTTGTCGCCCAGGTACGGAATGAACAGCACCGCGGCGATCCACGACACCACCAGTGCGATGGTCACCACCTGGAACAGCGAGCGGGTGTACTCGCCCGTGCTGGAGGCGGCCGTGGCGATCGGCAGGAAGCCGGCCGCGGTGATCAGCGTGCCGGTCAGCATCGGGAACGCGGTCGACTCCCACGCGAAGCTGGCCGCGCGCAGGCGGTCGTACCCCTGCTCCATCTTGGTCGCCATCATCTCCACGGCGATGATCGCATCGTCCACCAGCAGGCCCAGCGCCAGCACCAGCGCGCCCAGGGAAATCTTGTGCAGGCCGATGCCGAAGTAATGCATGACGAAGAAGGTCATCGCCAGCACCAGCGGAATGGTCACGCCCACCACCAGGCCGGTGCGCAGTCCGAGCGAGAAGAAGCTCACCAGCAGCACGATCACCACCGCTTCGGTCAGCACCTGCACGAACTCGCCGACCGACTCTTCCACCGCATGCGGCTGGTCGGAGACCTTGCGCAGCTGCATGCCGGCCGGCAGCGTCTTCTGCAGGCGTTCGAACTCGGCGTCCAGCGTACTGCCCAGTTTGAGGATGTCGCCGCCGTCTTTCATCGCCACCGCAATGCCGATGGCGTCTTCCCCCATGAAGCGCATCTTCGGCGAGGCCGGATCGGCAAAACCGCGTTTGATCTCGGCGATGTCGCCCAGGTGCACGGTGCGGTCGCCGGCCTGGATCGGGAAGCTGCGGATGTCCTCCACGCTCTGGAACTGGCCGGTGACGCGCAGCTGCACGCGATCGGTCGGGGTTTCAAAGAAGCTGGTGGCGGCAATCGCGTTCTGGTCGGCCAAGGCCTGCTGCACCTGCTGCAGCGATACGCCCAGCGTGGCCAGCTTGGTGTTGGACAGCTCGATCCAGACCTTTTCGTCCTGCAGGCCTTCCAGCTCGATCTTGCCCACATCGGGCACGCGCTGCAGTTCCAGCTGGATGCGGTCGGCGTAGTCGCGCATCACGGCGTAGTCGAAGCCCCGCCCGGTCAACGCGTAGATGTTGCCGAAGGTGTCGCCGAATTCGTCGTTGAAGAACGGACCGACGATCTCGCGCGGCAGGGTCGGCTTGATGTCGCCCACGCGCTTGCGCACCTGGTACCACAGGTCGGGAATCGCCTTGGAGCGCAGGCTGTCGCGCGCCACGAAGATCACCTGCGATTCGCCCGGGCGCGAGTAGGAGCGGATGAACTCGTACTGCCCGGTGTTCAGCAGGGCTTTTTCGATCGGCTCGGTGACCTGGCGGGAGACCTGTTCGGCGGTCGCGCCGGGCCAGTTCGTGCGCACCACCATCACCTTGAAGGTGAACGGGGGATCTTCGGACTGGCCCAGGTGCTTGTACGACCACGCGCCGATGATCGCGAAGGCCAGCATCGCAAACAGCACCAGGGGCCGGTTGCCCAGCGCCCATTCGGAAAGATTGAAGCGGCGCACGGGATCAGTTCCCCTTGCCGGCAGCAGGCGCGTCGGCCGCGGCAGGCTTGGCTGCCGGTGCCAGCACCGGGCGGTTCTGGCGGTCCACCGCCGTCACCGGCTGGCCGTCGCGCAGCAGATGGCCGCCGGCGGCGACCACCCAGTCGTTCGCAGTCACCCCGCTCAGCACCGGAACCGATTCAACGGCGTACGCCCCGATCGTCACCGGCGTGGCCTTCAAGGTGCGCTTGGCCGGATCGACCACCCACACGCTGCTGCGGCCGTCGGCGCCGCGCTGTACGGCGGCCAGCGGCAACTGCAGCGTGCCCTGGCGTCCTGCGGCGGCGAACACGCGCGCGCTCTGGCCCAGTTCCACTTCGGTCAACGCTTCCGGTGCCAGGCTGACGCGGGTGGCATAGGTGCGCCCCTGTGCATCGGCGGCCGGGGCGATCTCACGGATCGTGCCCGGCAGCATCTGGCCGGGGCGGTTCCACAGTTCTACCTGCACCGGCTGGCCGACCTGGTAATCGCGGATGTTGCTCTCCGGCAGGGCGATCACGACTTCGCGGCCACCGTCGGCGGCCAGGGTGAACACGGTCTGCCCAGCGCTGACCACCTGCCCGGCTTCGGCCTGGCGACTGGCGATCACGCCATCGGCCGGCGCCCGCAACTGCGCGTACTCGGCCTGGTTGCGCGCCACGGCCAGATTGGCGCGGGCAGCATTGGCCTGGCCCTGCGCGGCCTTGAAGGCAGCAGTCTGGCTGTCCAGCGCGGACTGGCTGACCAGTTGCTGCTCGGCCAGGGTGGCGTAGCGCTTCTGGTCATCACGGGCACGGATCAGGTCGGCTTCGGCAGCGGCCAGCTGCGCCTGTGAGGCGCTGGCCTGGGAGGCGTAGTCGGCGGCGTCCAGCTCGGCCAGCAACTGGCCCTTGCGCACGCGCTGGCCGGCATCGACGTGGCGCTTGATCAGGTTGCCCCCGACGCGGAACGACAGCGGGCTTTCCTCGCGGGCCCGGATCTCACCGGGATAGGCAGCCACTTCCTGGCCGGCCACGGTGCCGGCGTGGACCACCAGCACCGGCATCGGTGCGGCCGGTTCGGCATCCTGCTTGCCACATGCTGCCAACGCCAGCGCCAGCAACCCACCACCCATCCATCGCATGTTTTTCATGAGGTCCTGGACCTGAAAGTAACCCGGGAAAAGCCATTGGAAACGCTCTGTTCCAATCGCTTCAATATTGAACCAGTCGGTATAGTATAAATATCGAACCGATTGGTCTAGTATTGATTGGATGACTGATCCGACCTCCTCCAAATCGCCCTCCAAGCCGGTCGCCAAGGCCGCCGGGCCGGGGCGCCCGAAGGATCTGGGCAAGCGCGCGGCCATCCTGGAAGCGGCCAAGTCGCTGTTCGTCGACCAAGGCTACAACGGGGTGAGCATGGACAGCATCGCCGCCCAAGCGGGCGTATCGAAGCTGACCGTTTACAGCCATTTCGGCGACAAAGAGACGCTTTTCACCGAAGCAGTGCAGTCCAAATGCGTCGAGATGCTGCCTGACGAACTGTTCGTCACCGACGTCGAAGGCCCGCTGCGCGACCAACTGATGGGCATCGGCCACGCCTTCTTCACCCTGATCACCTCCGATGCGGCCGTCGCCGTGCAGCGGGTGATGATGTCGCCCGATACCGATGATCGGATCCGCGAGATGTTCTGGCTGGCGGGCCCGCAGCGGACCACCGATGCGCTGGCCGACTTCCTGCGTGCCCGTACGGCCCGCGGCGAGCTGGAGATCACCGACTTCCCGACGGCCGCCATCCAGTTCCTGACCTTGATCAAGGGCGAGCTGCATACGCATATGATGTGCGGGCTGCGGCCGGCCCCGGCCGAGTGCGATGCCAACGCTCATGTGAGCGCCAGCGTCGACTTTTTCCTGCGGGCGTATGCCCGGCGGCACTAAACTGAATGGACCGGAGGTCGCGGTGACTTCCGGCACTGCGACCCCGGCGCGACGGCAGCGATGCTCTCAGCGCGCCGCCGGCTCCCGGCACCGGTAAAATGGCCGGCCCACTGCGCTGGATATAGAACCTCATGACGATCGATTACTCCCACGCCCGCGAACTGATGGTCGAACAGCAGATCCGCCCCTGGGATGTGCTGGAAATCCGCGTGCTCGATGTACTGGCACGCTTGCCGCGGGAGGCGTTCGTCGCTGAATCGCACCGGGCCCTGGCTTACGCCGATATCGAGCTGCCGCTGGGCAACGGGCAGAAGATGATGAAGCCGGTCATCGAAGGCCGCACCCTGCAGGCGCTGGATCTGCAGCCGGGTGATGAAGTGCTGGAAATCGGCACCGGCAGCGGCTACCTGAGCGCCTGCATGGGCGAGCTGGCCCGCGAAGTGCTGAGCCTGGAGATCGATGCCGAGCTGGCCACCACCGCGCGCGCGCGTCTGGACGCCGCCGGCCTGGGCAACAACGTCCGCATCGAAACCGCCGACGCGCTGAGCTGGGATACCGAGCGCCGCTTCGATGCGATCTGCGTCACCGGCGCGGTGGATGTCATCCCGTCACGTTTCGCCCAGTGGCTGCGTCCGGGCGGTCGACTGTTCGTGATCCGTGGCCGGTCCCCGGTCATGGAAGCGGTGCTGGTCAAGGCGGACGGCACCACTGAATCGCTGTTCGAAACCGATATCGACTACCTGCGCGGTGCCGCCCCGGCACCCCAGTTCCAACTCTGAGTCCAAGGAAGCCGCAATGATCCGCCGATCCCTCGCCCTTGCGCTGGCCGCCGCCCTGCTGCCGATGACCGCCTCTGCCGCCGACCTGCTGCAGGTCTACGAAATGGCGCGCAACGGCGATCCGCAGCTCTCGGCTGCCGAGTCGACCCGCCTGTATGACAAGGAAGGCGCCGTGCAGGCGCGTGCCGCATTGCTGCCGCAGCTCAACGGCGAGGCCTCGCTCAACCGCAGCCGCACCAACCCGAACCATGATCTGACCTCCAGCTCGTTCACCACCAAGAGCCGGAACTACACGATCAACGGCAGCCAGACGGTCTTCAACTTCACCCAGTTCGCCAACCTGCGTTCGCAGCGCGAACTGAGCCGCGCAGCGGATTTCACCCTGGATTCGGCCAACGACGACCTGATCGTGCGCACCTCGGCGGCGTACTTCAACGTGCTGGTGGGCATTGAATCGCTGTCGGCCGCGCAGACCAACGAAGCCGCTGCCAAGAAGCAGTTCGACTTCGCCGACAAGCGCCTGGAAGTGGGCCTGGCCCCGATCACCGACGTGCACGAAGCCCGCGCCCAGTACGACCAGGCGCGCGCCAACACGATCATCGCGCAGAACACCCTGGCCGACGCCTACCAGGCGCTGACCGAACTGACCGGCCAGCCGGTCACCGACCTGCGCGCCCTGCCGGCCGATTTCCGTCCGGAGCTGCCGGCCAAGTACGCCACCATCGATACGCTGGTGAACGAGGCCGTTGCGCAGAATCCGGCGCTGAAGGCGCAGGAACTGAAGGTCAACGCTGCCGAATCCGGCGTCTCGGCCGCCCGCGGCGCGCACTACCCGACCCTGTCGATCGGTGCCACTGCCGGCAAGTCGGCCAGCTGGGGTGATGTGGTCGGCGACAGCGGCAGCTTCAGCCCGGACCGCCGCACCAACAGCGTCGGCCTGACCCTGAACGTGCCGATCTTCTCCGGCGGCGCCACCCAGTCCGGCGTGCGCCAGGCGCTGGCCCAGCGTGACATCGCCCAGGACGGTTACGAGCAGCAGAAGCGCGCCCTGGACCGCAACACCCGCAACGCCTACCAGACCCTGGTGGCGGGCATCAGCGAAGTGGAAGCGCGTCGCCTGGCGGTCGTGTCGGCACAGAGCGCCTATGACGCCTCGCAGGTCGGCCTGGAAGTCGGTACGCGTACCGTGCTGGACGTGATCCAGAACCAGCGCATCCTGTTCTCCGCGCAGCTGGACTACGCCAACGCCCGCTACACCTTCCTGCAGAACCGTCTGCAGCTGGGCCAAGCCGTCGGCACGCTGGACATCGCCGAACTGCAGGACATCAACCGCCTGCTGACCCAGAAGGCGGCCACGCCGAGCACCACCGTCAACTGATCGACGGCGCACGGCGAGAGAAAAAACCACCCGCCTGCGGGTGGTTTTTTTTTGCGTGCAAGGTGGTGATCGCGACATGCCACAGATGCTGCCCACGTGGCGGCCGCCATCGCGACCGCTTCGTGCGATGCCTACCCGCGCACACTCTCCACCGTGAACCGGTCCACAGTCCGGCACGTGCCGTGAAAAAGGGCTTGACCCTCCGGCAGCGGCCGACTAAGGTCCGCCCCGCACCACCTTCCCTTTCCCTCCAGAGGCCCCCTCCTTGGACAGTCATAGTCGATCTCGTTGCTGCTCCTGAGCCGACGGACCCACTGACCCCAAGGTCGGTTCCGTCCGCACAGGACGGGGCCCACCGGCGCAGCTGACACGCTCGCCCGCCTCGCATCATCCGTATCGCCGTTCCACCGACCCCAAGAAGGGTGCCGCTGGCGTTTCCGTTTGCCTGGAGATTGCCCATGCACGTTTCCCGTGTGTTCGCCCTGCCCCTCGTGGCCGTGGCGATGCTTCCGCTCGACACCCGCGCCGCCGCCAGCCTGATGGTGGACGACGCCTCCATCACCGATGCCGGTCGCTGCCAGTTGGAAAGCTGGGGCCGCCATACCGATGCCGGCAACGACTGGACGGCCGTCCCGGCCTGCACGTTCGCCGATACCGAATGGTCGCTCGGCGTCAGCCATCAACACGCCACCTCGACGACGCAGTGGGCCGTGGGCGCCAAGCGGGCACTGCGTGATCTGGATCAGCGCCGCTGGGGCGTGGCGATCAGTGCCGGCCTCGGCAGCGACTGGCACCGCCCGCGCGCCGACGACTGGAGCCTCAATGCACCGCTGACGGTGGTGCTCGGCGCGTCGGATCGCACCCTGCTGCACCTCAACCTGGGCTGGGCACGCACGGGCGATGCACGGGGCCGCACCGATGGCATCGGCGTGGAAATCGTGGCTGCACCGCAGTGGTCACTGCTGGCCGAAACCGCCCGCGATGCGGCGCGCCAGCGCAGCAGCCAGTTCGGCGTGCGCCACGAACTCCGGCGTGGCGCCAGCGTGGATCTGCTCGCGGGACGTGCCCACCACCGGCGCGACGGGCAGTGGATCACGCTCGGCCTCAATCTCGCCGCCGCGCCGTAATGCCGCGCGTGCCGGCTGACCGCACCGACTGATCCTGCCGGCCGCCTGCGCTGCGTACGCGGCGCGCACACACACCCCTGCCTGCCTCGCACGGGCGCACGCCGATGCGTCCCACGCCTGTACCTCATCACTGCGCGTTGTCACCCCACGCGCCGCTTTCTGCTGGAGAACCACCATGAACCGCGAAGACCTCCTGTTCTCGATCCGCACCCTCTCGCTCTCCCTCGACGCCGCTGGCTTTGCCAGCATCGCCGCGACCACCCATCCGTCTGATCTGGTCGATGCGCTCGACGCGCTGAGCGTGGACAGGACGCTGCCGTTGCTGATGACGCTCACGCCACCGGCGCGCGCGGCTCTGTTCGCGCACTTCGCCGAGCTCCGCCAGGATCAACTGCTGGCCGCGATGCCGCGCGAGGCGGTAGTGCAGCTGTTTGAACACATGCCATCGGATGATCGTGCCGATCTGTTCAACCGCCTTGGCGATGACGCCAAGCAGACACTGCTGCCGGCGCTGACCAAGGTGGAACGCGACGACATCCTCAAGATGGCGTCCTATCCCGAGGGCACGGTCGGTTCGGCGACGACGTCCGACTATGTCTGGGTCTCGCCGGAAATGACGGTCGCGCAGGCGCTTTCACACATCCGCGCCACCGCACTGCACAGCGAGACGGTGAACATCCTGTTCGTGCTCGACCACACCCTGCGCCTGCGCGGCACCGTGGCGCTGCGCGATCTGGTCCTGGCCAACGAGAACCGCACGGTCGCCTCGATCATGCATGAGCAGCCGATCGCCGCGAAGGCACATTGGCCGCGACTGCAGGCCGCCGAGCTGATCCGTCGCTACGATCTGCTCGCGCTGCCGGTCACCAACGGCGGAGACCGCATGATCGGCATCGTCACCGTCGACGATGCGATGGACATCGACAAGGAACAGGACGCCTCGCAGCTGGCGCGCTTCGGCGGCACGGTGAGCGCGCACGGCAACGACCTGGACGTTCGCAGCACGCCACTGAAGCAGATGTTCCGCGTGCGGGTGTTCTGGCTGGCGATCCTGACCTGTTTCGGCATCGTCACCAGTACCTTTGTGGCCGCGCAGGAAGAGCTGCTGTCGCAGGTGATCGTGCTGGCCGCCTTCATCGCCCCGATCGTGGACATGGGTGGCAACACCGGCAGCCAGTCGGCCACGCTGGTGATCCGCAGCATGGCACTGGGCGAATTGAAACTGAGCTGGCGCGATGTGGCGTTCGTGATCAAACGCGAACTGCCGGTGGCCGCCGCGCTGGGCATCAGCATCGCCGTGCTGGAAGCGGTCCTGGCCTATTTCAGCAAGGGCGTTGGCATGGACGTGCTGCTGGTGGTGGGCTCGAGCATGCTGGTGTGCACCGCACTGGGCGGCATCATCGGCGCATTGCTGCCGTTCGCCGCACGCCGCATCGGGGCGGATCCGGCCACGCTGTCGGCCCCGATGATCACCTCGGTGATGGACCTGCTCGGCGTGTTCATCTACTTCGGCTTTGCCTACGCCTTCCTGGGCGACCTGCTGGTCGCCGCTGCCTGACGCAGGCGCGGGCCCGGTCGTCGCATCGCGCGATCAGGCCTGCGATCAGGCCTGCAATCAGGCCACCGGCGGCGGCAACTGCGGGGCGATCAGGGCTACGGTGCGCTTCAGTGCGCCGCGCCCGTTGCTCACCAGCGCGCAGCCCGCCCGGGCCATGTCCTCGCGGGCCTGCGGATCGCGCAGCAGGGTCAGCAGTGCATCGCCGACCCCGTTGGCATCCTCGGCAATGACCACCGCACCGGCCTCGCGCATGCGCCGGGAAATCTCGGCGAAGTTGTGCAGGTGCGGGCCAGTGACCGCTGCGGTGCCCATTGCCGCCGGCTCCAGCAGATTGTGCCCCCCGATGGCCTGCAGGCTGCCACCGACGAAGGCCACCTGGGCGCACCCGTAGAACGACATCAACTCGCCAAGCGTATCGATCACGAACACATCGGTATCGGCCTGCGGCCACTGCTGCTGGCGGCGCGTGGCCACCTTCCAGCCCTGCTCGCGGGCCAGCGCTTCCACCCTTGGGAAGCGCTCGGGATGCCGTGGCGCCCACAACAGCAGCAGGCCCGGCACCGCCTCGCGCAGGCGGCGGTGCAGATCGATGGTGGCCTGCTCTTCGCCCTCGTGCGTACTGGCGGCGATCCAGACCGGATGCTGGGCGGGCACCAGCTCATGGAAGCGCGCGATGAAGTCCTGCACGTTCGGCGTGGCGATATCGAATTTCAGATTGCCCAGCGGCTGCACCTGGTCCGGGCGGGCGCCGAGCTGGATGAAGCGCTCGGCATCGTCGGCCGATTGCGCCGCCACACAGGTCACGGTACGCAGCGCGCGGCCGATCAGCGGCCGCAGCAGGCGGTAGCCGCGCAGCGAGCGCGCCGACAACCGCGCGTTGAGGATGTAGACCGGGATCCTGCGGTCGCGGCACCCGAACAGCAGGTTCGGCCACAGCTCGGTTTCCAGGATCAGCGCCAGGCTCGGCTTGAAGTGACCGAGGAAGCGACCGACGCTGCCCGGCACGTCGTAGGGCAGGTACACGTGGTCGACCGCATCGCCCCACAGCGCGCGGACCCGTTCGGAGCCGGTCGGGGTGATGGTGGTGATCACCCAGCGGATGTCCGGACGCAGCGCACGCAAGGCGTTCACCAGTGGCGCTGCGGCGTTCACCTCACCCACCGAGACCGCGTGCAGCCAGACCCGCGGCTGGCCGCTGGAGTGCGGATAGGAGGCATAGCGCTCATCCCAGCGCTGGAAGTACTCGCGCACCCGGAAGCCCCGCCACACCAGGTGGTACACGGTGATCGGCAACAGCAGGTAGAGCACGGCCGAGTACAGGCCGCGCAGGATCCATTCGACAGGGCTTTTACGCATGGGCAAAGGATACGGGAGCGGCGCGGGGAAGACACGCCGCGCCGCCGTGATGGCCCTGCCGGGACGCATCCGGGCGCATCCATTAGAATCGAGGCATGTCCGATAACGCTTCCACCGCCACCCGGCCGTCCCTGCGCAATCCGCGCCACTGGCCGACCTTCGCTTTCATGCTGGTCGCCTTCGCGATCGCCCGCCTGCCGTGGATGCTGCAGCGTGCGCTTGGCCGCGGCGTCGGCACGGTGGCCTACCGGCTGGCCAGCAGCCGCCGGCGCGCCGCCGAGGTCAACCTGAAGCTGTGCTTCCCCGAGAAGGACGACGCCTGGCGCCAGCGCCTGCTGCGCGACAGCTTCGACGCGCTGGGCGTGGGCATCTTTGAATTCGCCCGGGCCTGGTGGGGCAGCATCGACAGCATCCGCCCGCAGGTGCAGATCGAGGGGCTGGAGCACCTGCACCGCATGCAGGCCGAGGGCCGTGGGGTGCTGCTGGTGTCCGGCCACTTCATGACGCTGGAGATGTGTGGCCGCCTGCTGTGCGACCACGTCGAGCTCTCCGGCATGTACCGCAAGCATCGCAACCCGGTGTACGAGTGGGCGGTGAAGTTCGGCCGCCTGCGCTACGCCAAGGCGATGTACGCCAACGAGGACATCCGCGCGACGGTGCGGCATCTGAAGAAGGGCGGCTTCCTCTGGTACGCGCCGGACCAGGACATGCGCGGCAAGGACACGGTGTTCGTGCCGTTCTTCGGCCACACCGCTTCGACCATCACCGCCACGCACCAGCTGGCCCGGATGACCGGCTGCGCGGTGATTCCGTATTTCCACCGTCGCGAAGGCGGCAAGTACTTCCTGAAGATCGGCGCGCCGCTGGAGAATTTCCCCAGCGAGGATGTCGAGGCTGATACTGCGCGCGTCAACCAGGCCATCGAAGCGATGGTGCGCGAGGCCCCGGACCAGTACCTGTGGATCCACCGCCGCTTCAAGCGCCAGCCCGGCGGCCGCAGCGATTATTACCGGTAGAACCACCCCATGGGTGGCTGCCCCCTCGGTAGCGCCACCCCATGAGTGGCTGCAGGGTGCCTGACCGCGAACAGCCACCCATTGGGTGGCTCTACGCTTCCATGGGCCACCGCGACCAGGCGTGCGGGTACTCCCCCAACGCACTGGCCAATCCCGCACGTATCGGGTTGGCGAGGATGTACAGCGCCTGCCGGCGCAAGGATGCCTCATTTCTCACGGCGTGGTCGAAGTACCCGTGCTGCCAGAGCTTTCCCTTTCGCTGCAGACGCTCATTCAACAATCGGCTGCTGCGTGATTTGAACAGCAGCACGCAACGAGCCAAGGTGTCTTGCCGCAGTTGGATCAACCAATGCACATGGTCCGGCATTACCACCCAAGATAACGTGCAGCTGACCCCGCAACGATCCATGTAGCGCAGCGTGTCGATGATTACCTCTGCGTTGAGGGGATCCTCGAACCACTTGCGCCTGTCGTGCGTGGTGGTGGTGAGCGCGTAGCAATACCCTGGATGCGAGTATCGGCCGCGTTGAAGGCGTTGGCTGGCCATCGCACGAGAGTGCGTTGGCCGGGGCATGGAGCCCATCGGTGGATGGCGCGCATGTGCGTCGGCATGTCCCCATACCCGGGCCACAAGCAGCCACGCATGGCGTGGCTCTACCCGTCGTCGCGTGCCAACAGACTGCCGGCATACAGCGCGGCCAACAACAGCGTGAGGCCACCCCAGAAGGTGGAATAGAACGCCAGATGCGTGTTGAGCGGGAACACGGTCACCGCCAGCGCCAGCATCGCCGGGCGTGCGCGCTCACGGGCCTGGGCCGGCGCGAAGCGCCACGCGCGCCACGCCTGTGCGACCGCCGCCAGCCACAGCAGCAGGCCGAGGATGCCGGTTTCAGACAGGATCTCGAGCACGATCTGGTGCGCATGCAGTGCCGGACCCGCGCCCCAGACTTCCTGGGCGGCAGGGTCCGGGTTGCAGGCCGGGTAGGCGTCGCGGAAGCCACGTGCGCCGACGCCGTTGATGGGGTGCGCTTCGATCATGCAGGCAGCTGCCGCCCAGATCTGTGCGCGGCCGGACAGGGCTTGATTGACGCCATCGCTCTCACCCTCCCAGGCCATGGCGGTACGCGCAACGCGGTCACCGACCTGGGGCACGGTCACGGTCAGGACGACCGCTGCCACCGCACCGAAGGCGACGCAGGCCAGCAGCCCGCGCACGCCGATCAGGCGCCAGCCGGAGAACACCAGCACCAGCGCATAGGTCAGCCAGGCCGCGCGCGAACCGGCCAGCACCAGCACCACCCCCACCGCGGCCGCTACCAGCGACCAGCCGAGGATGCCGGCGCGGCGGGAGGCAGCAAACAGCAGGAACGGCGAGAGGCTGGCCAGCACCTGGCCGAACTTGAGATTGCAGGGGCCGAGCACCCCGCTGAGCCGGTCCACCAGCGCCATCTCTTCAGGCGAGCACAGGCCGTGACCACTGACGGCCCACTTGAGCTGGTCCATCGACCAGAACAACGGACTGCTGCCGATGAGGGCCTGGGCCAATGCATCGGCGGTCCACAAGCCGGTGATCGCGGCCAGGCCGCCCAGGGTCAGCGCGCGCCGCTGCGGGGTGGCCACGGCTATCGCCACCAGCCACATGAAGGGCAGGTAGCGCAGGCCGGCGGCGGTTTTGCGCCACGCGGTGCCGGGGTCGATCGCATCGAAGGCAGACACTGCCTGTGGCAGCCAATAGCCCAGGAACAGAATGCTGGTCAGTGCCCACGCCGGGCTGCTGAGCAGGCGCTGATTGCCCTGCAGCCGCAGCTGCACCATGCGCACTGCCGCATACAGCGCGCCGAGCACCAGCACGCCTTCGGCGATGCCCGGCAACGGCCACAGCGCAACGAACGCGATGACCCACCACGGCGCCCAGCGGCCAGCGCGGGACGCCGGCGACCCGGGCACGAGGGTCGTCTCAGCCGACGAGGGAGGCATAGAGCTGGAGCGTGTCACGCTGCATCGCCTGCAAGGTAAACGGGATCCGCGACGGCAAGGCCGGCGGCTGCAGCAACAGCTGCTGCGCGCGCGCCAACAGCGCATCGGCGTCGCCCAAGGGTACCGCGCCGGAGGGTTGCAGCTGAGTCAACAACTCACCCACGCCGCCGTGGTTCCAGCCCAGCACGGGGCGACCCACCGACAGCGCTTCGACCACGGTGCGGCCGAACGCTTCGGCCTTGTCCGAGAGCTGCAGCACCAGATCGCTGGCCGCATAGGCCTGCGCGATGCGCGAGGTCGGCGCGGTCATCAGCACCGCATCGAACACACCCAGGCTGCGTGCCTGGGCGTCCAGTTCGGCGACATAGGATTCGCGACCCGGCTCGCGCGTGCCCGGCATCCACAGTCTGGCCGGCACGCCGGCAGCATGCAGCCCGGCCAGCAGGGTCAGGGCGTGGCGATGCCCTTTCAGGCGGGTGCCGCGGCCCGGCAGCAACAGCAGCGGCGCATCGCCGGCCAGCGCCGGATGCTGCCCGGCCACCGCCAGGCGCGCGCGCCTGTCCTGGCGGCCCACGCGCGGGAACTGCGCGACATCGACACCGCGGGGGATCACCTGCAGCCGCTCGGCCGGGACCCTGGGGTAATGCGTCTGCACGAACTCGCGCACGCTGTTGGACACGCAGATCACGCGCTCGCCGCTGGTCATCACCGCGCTGTAGCGGCCCGGGGAATTGAGGCCGTGCACGGTGGTGACCCAATGTGGACGGGTCGCCGCCGGCAGATTGCGCACCGCGTACAGGCCCAGCCATGCCGGCAGCCGCGAGCGCGCGTGCACGATGTCCGCGCCCACCTCATTGAAGAGATTGCGCAGGGTCAGCACGTGACGCAGCGTCAGCAGCGATTTGCGGCCGATAGCCAGGGTCAGGTGTTCGGCGCCACTGGCCAGCAGCGGCTCGACCAGGCGCCCACCGGCGGACACGACGATGGCCCGGTGGCCGGCGGCAACCAGGGCGGAGGCGATCTCAAGCGTGGAGCGTTCGACCCCGCCGGAGTGCAGCGCCGGCAGCAGCTGCACCACGGTCAGTCGGCGCACAGTGTGGTCCGCGGATCAGTCGGCGAGCACGAACACGGCGCCGCAGTACGGGCACGCGGCCTCGCAGTTGGGCTCGTCTTCGATCGGCAGGTACACGCGCGGGTGCGAGTTCCACAGCGCCATTTCCGGCGTCGGGCAGCTCAGCGGCAGGTCGCTGCGGTGCACGGTGTAACGCTTCTCGGCGTTGGCGGGCGCAGTGGCGGTATGGCTCATGGCGTGGACACACAAAGGGGGTTGCGAGACCGTGGATTCTAGCATCTGGTGGCCGCGTCAGGCCGCAGGGGCCCTGCGGGTGCCTGGCGCCGCCGCGGGGGCCCGGCGACGCATCATCGGTCCTTTTAAATCGATCCAAATTGCTTGTCAACAATTCGATACGAAACGGATTTGCCGGATTTAGATCGAACTAATTGCACTTGTCAGGGCCAGTTGCGGTGATGCAGGATCGACCGGTACCGATCATCGACCCGATCGCCTGCCCGCCCCCACCGGACATGCATCGCCTCTTTACCTGCCGTCTGCCGATGGCTGGGGCGACGCCGTCCGCCGTGGCCATCGATGCGGGTCCTGCCTGCCGCCTGCCCTTCCCGGGAGACCCTTGCATGACCCTGTCCGACCTGCGCCCCGCCCGCCGCGCCCTTCCCCTCGCCCTGGCCCTGGCCTGCGCATCCATCGCGTTGCCGGCAGCCGCGCAGGGCCTGCAGACCTCCTTCGAGCCGGGCCAGCCAGCCCCGACCGCGGCGGCGGGCGACGGCGCCCTGCAGGTCCGGATCGGCAATGGCCCCGCCGCGCCCTACGCGGCCAAGCCCGGCGTCGGTTACAGCGGCCTGCATGCGCTGCATTACGCCAGCACCGGCGGCCAGGCGCGCCGCCAGCTCTTCAAAACCGATCTGACCATCGACGCCGACACCACCCTGTCCTGGCTGGTGCTGCCCGAGATCGTCGGCAAGGACACCGTGGCCTCGACCTACGTCTCGCTTGACCTGGTCCTGGACGACGGCACGCGCGTTTCGGCCAGTGCCGCGCGCGATCACCATGGCGTGGCGCTGGGCGCGCGTGCGCAGGGCGATTCGAAGACGCTGTACCCGCAGCAGTGGGCGCGCAAAGCCGTGCGCCTGGGCGACACCCCGGCCCTGCGCGGGCGGCGCGTGGTCGCACTGGAGCTGGAGGTCGCCAGCGCCGACGGCGCCCCGGTCGCCGGTTGGATCGACGACGTCCGCCTGCAGGCGCAGCCGCGCAGCACGCCGCAGCGTCCCTCGGACTGGGTGCTGACCACCCGCGGCACGCAGGCCAACGGCACCTTCTCGCGCGGCAACAATTTCCCGGCGACCGCCGTGCCGCATGGCTTCAACTTCTGGACGCCGGTGACCGATGCCGGCTCGCTGACCTGGCTGTACCGCTGGAACGAACAGAACGACGCGGCCAACCGGCCGCGCCTGCAGGCGCTGGCACTGAGCCACCAGCCCAGCCCGTGGATGGGCGACCGCCAGACCTTCCAGGTGATGCCGTCGGCCACGCGCGGGGTGCCCGACGCCGATCGCAGCAAGCGCGCGCTCACCTTCTCGCGCGAGAACGAACAGGCCCGTCCGTACCGCTATGACGTGCGCTTCGACAACGGCATCGCCGCATCGATCGCGCCAACCGACCACGCCGCGGTGTTCCGCTTCGTATTCCCGGAAGGGGGCGATGCCAACCTGCTGTTCGACAATGTCGATGCCCGCGGCGGGCTGACCCTGGATGCGGCGACCCAGACGCTCTCCGGCTACACCGACACCCGCAGCGGCCTGTCCACCGGCGCCACCCGCATGTATGTGGTGGCCAGCTTCGACCGGCCGTGGCGCAGCAGCGGCACCGTGGAGACCGGCCGCCCGACCGGCTACATCAAGTTCGATGCCGGTGCCGACCGCCGCGTCTCGATGCGCATCGCCACCTCGCTGATCTCGGTCGAGCAGGCGCGCCACAACCTCGCGCTGGAGCTGTCGGCCGCTGACGATGTCGACCGCGTGGCGGCACGCGCGCAGGATGCCTGGGACCAGCGCCTGGCCCGTTTCGACGTGGGCGACGCCACCGACGACCAGAAGACCACGCTGTATTCCAATCTGTACCGCCTTTACCTCTATCCCAATTCCGGGCACGAGAACGCCGGTACTGCGGCGGCACCGGACTGGCGCTATGCCAGCCAGGCCAGCGCCTCGGATGAGAACACCGACGGCAGCGCCACGCGCAGCTTCGCACCGGTGCGAGATGGCAAGGTCTACGTCAACAACGGCTTCTGGGACACCTTCCGCACCACCTGGCCGGCCTATGCGCTGTTCACCAAGGACGATGCCGGTGCGCTGGTGCAGGGCTTCCTGGAGCAGTACCGCGCCGGCGGCTGGGTCGCCCGCTGGTCCTCGCCCGGCTATGCCGACCTGATGGTGGGCACCAGTTCGGACGTGGCCTTCGCCGATGCGTGGCTGAAGGGGATCGGCGGTTTCGACGCGCAGGAGGCCTATGCCGCCGCGCTGAAGAATGCGACCGTGGTTCCGCCGGACCGCCATGTCGGGCGCAAGGGCATGGACCGTTCCACCTTCCGCGGCTACGCCACCGCCGATGTGCATGAAGGCATGTCGTGGACGATGGAAGGCGCGCTCAACGATTTCGGCGTGGCCAACATGGCAGAGGCGCTGGCCAAACAGGCCGATACCCCGGCCGCCCGCGAACGCTATGCCACTGAAGCCGGTTATTTCCGTCACCGCGCTGGCACCTACGCCACGCTGTTCGATCCGGCCGCGGGCTTCTTCCAGGGGCGCAAACCGGATGGCAGCTGGCGGCTGGATGCCAAGGACTACGACCCGCGCGTGTGGGGCCATGACTACACCGAATCCAACGGCTGGACCTTCGCCTTCACCGCCGCGCACGACGGCGAAGGGCTGGCCGCGCTGTACGGTGGCCGCGAGCAGCTGGCGGCCAAGCTGGACACGTTCTTCGCCACCCCGGAAACCGCCGATGCCGCGTTTTCCGGTTCCTACGGCGGCACCATCCATGAAATGACCGAGGCGCGCGATGTGCGCATGGGCATGTACGCGCACAGCAACCAGCCGGCGCACCACATCCCGTGGATGTACCTGTATGCCGGGCAGCCGTGGAAGACCCAGCAGCATGTGCGCGAGATCCTGTCGCGCCTGTACCTGGGCAGTGAGATCGGCCAGGGCTACCCGGGCGATGAGGACAACGGCGAGACCTCGGCGTGGTACCTGTTCGCGTCGCTGGGCATCTATCCGCTGCGCATGGGCGCGCCGGAGTACGTGATCGGTTCGCCGCTGTTCCGCCACGCCCGTGTCGAGCTGCAGGGCGGCGCGGTGCTGACCGTCAACGCGCCGGAGAACTCGGACACCAACATCTACGTGCAGTCGTTGAAGGTCAACGGCACGCCGTGGACCAGGACCTGGCTGCCGCACGAGCTGCTGGCCAAGGGCGCCACGCTGGACTTCGTCATGGGCCCGGAACCTTCGCGCTGGGGCACCGGCCCGGATGATGCACCGCGCTCGCTCACCGCGCGCGGCCAGCAGCCGGCCCTGCTGCACGACCTGCTTGGCAGCGGCGCCACCGCCCAGCTCGACGACGGCCGGGCGGCCACGGCGCTTATCGATGACGACGCGGCCACGGCGCTGCCGCTGGGCGGCTCCAGCACGATCACCTTCAGCAACGTCGCCGCGGGTACACCCTCGATGTACACCCTGACCAGCGGCAATGGCCCGATCCGCGGCGGCGAATGGACGCTGGAGGCACGCACCACCGGGGGCCGCTGGGTGCAGGTCGACCAGCGCCGGGGCGAAGCCTTCGCCTGGGCCATGCAGACCCGACCGTTCCGCATCGCCCAGCCGGGCCGCTACGCCGAGTACCGGCTGCGCATCGGTGCACCGGGTCGCCTGCAGCTGGCGGAAGTCGAACTGCTCGCACCGGCGGCGGCGCGATGAGCACTGCCCTACCGATCACCCGCTGCCTGCTGACCGCCCTGCTCGTCAGCGCCGGGCTCGCCGATGCGCACGCATTCGAGACCACGCAGACCCGCGAGGACGTGACCCTGCACTACCGCGACGCCAGCGATGCGCTGGCCGCGCCGGTCCGGGAGCGCATCATCGAGACCTTCTTCGGCGCGTATCTGCGCGAGCGCGCCGATTTCCATCCAGCCGCACCGACGCAGGTCGGCATCGTGATCGACCCGGCTTACGACGGCATCGCCTTTGTCGGCGAGAAGGCGCAGGCGGCGACGATCACGATCAATCCGGCCTGGCTGGCCAAGCACCCGGGCGACATCGATCTGGTCACCCATGAAGCCATGCATATCGTGCAGGGCTACCCGGAGTACGCCAATGCGCGCGTGCCGGGCTGGCTGGTGGAAGGCATCGCCGATTACGCCCGCGACCGCTACGGCAAGGACAATGCCGGGGCCGGCTGGGCGTTGCCCACGCAGGTCAAGCCGGAGCAGAACTTCGATACCGGCTACCGGGTGACCGGTGCGTTTCTCGCCTGGAGCGAGGCGCAGCATCCCGGGCTGGTGAAGGCGCTCGATGGCGCCCTGCGCGAGGGGCGCTACACGCCGGCGTTGTGGGAAACGCTCAGTGGCGTGGCGTTGCCGGCGTTGTGGGAACAGTACGTGCGGGCACGCTGATTGCTCCGGGTGCCCGATCGGCGTCTGCGAGGCGCCGGCCAGCGGCCGGCACTACCGGTGCCATCGGTGCCCACGGGGTGTTGGTAGGTACCGACCGTTGGTCGGTACGCTTTCGTGGGTCAGCGCGCGCCCACCAACCCGGCGTACAGCGCGAACAACTGCTGGAAATACCGCTTCGTGCGTGGATCGCGCATGACACCGTTCCCGTGGCTGACCGTGGAGGATATGGTCGGGCCCAGGGTGGCGGCGCCCCCACCGGAGCGCCACCACGGCCGGGCCGCGTGGTGCTATTGGGCGCCTGGGAGGTTGCAGGGCGGTGACGTCTGTGCGGCGCGCGTGTGGCAGAGCCACCGGTTTCGCTGCCTGAAACGAGAACGCGCCCCGAAGGGCGCGTTCTGGCAACTGAGATCAAAAAGACCGGCAGGTTACGCGCCGTTCTTTTCGGCCTCCAGCTGCTTGCGGATCTGCGCATCCACGGCCGCGATCGCGGTCATGTTGAGCACGCGGCGCGAGGTCGCGCTGGTGGTCAGGATGTGCACCGGCTTGGCCACGCCCATCAGGATCGGGCCGATCGCCACGCCGTCGGTGAACACGCGTACCAGGTTGTAGGCGATGTTGGCCGCTTCCAGGTTGGGCAGCACGAACAGGTTGGCGCGGCCCTTCAGCGTGCTGTTGGGCAGCAGCTTCTGGCGCAGGGCTTCATCCCATGCAGTGTCGCCCTGCATTTCGCCATCAACATTCAGACGCGGGTTGCGCTTGAGCAGCATCTCGCGGACCGCACGCATCTTCAGCGCGTCCCTGGAATCGTGGCTGCCGAAGTTGGAGTGCGACAGCAACGCCACCTTCGGCTCGATGCCGAACAGCTTCATTCGGTACGCCGCCTGCAGCGTGGCTTCGGTGATCTGCTCGGCGGTCGGGTCTTCCTGCACGTGGGTATCCACGAAGAAGAACACGCCCTGCTGGTTGATCACGCCGGTCATCGCCGAGGTGGAGGTCACCTTGGCTTCCAGCGGCAGCACGCTGCGCACGTAGCCCAGCTTCTTGTGGAAGCGGCCGACCACGCCGGTCAGCATCGCGTCGGCTTCGCCACGCGCCACCATCACCGCCGCGATCAGGGTCGGGCGCGAGCGCATCAGGTTCTTGGCCGCGGCCACGGTCACACCGCGGCGGCCGGTGAGGTTGTGGTAGTACTGCCAGTAATCGTTGAAGCGCGGGTCGTCGTTGATGTTGGTGATGTCGAAGTCGACACCGGCCTTCATGCGCAGGCCCAGGCGCTCGATACGCGATTCGATCACGTCCGGGCGGCCGATCAGGATCGGCTGCGCCAGGCCTTCATCGACCACGTTCTGCACCGCGCGCAGCACCACTTCTTCTTCGCCTTCGGCGTACACCACGCGCTGCTTGTCCGAACGTGCACGGTCGTAGACCGGCTTCATCATCAGGCTGGTGCGGTAAACGAACTGGGCCAGCTTCTCGCGGTAGGCGCCCATGTCGGCGACCGGACGCGTGGCCACGCCCGAATCCATCGCGGCCTGGGCCACGGCGGCCGACAGCTCCACCAGCAGGCGACGGTCGAACGGACGCGGAATCAGGTAGTCACGGCCGAAGCTCGGGGTCTCATCGCCATAGGCCGAGCCCAGGTCGCTGGCCTCGCGGCGTGCCATCGCGGCGATCGCGTGCACGCAGGCGATCTTCATTTCCTCGTTGATCGCGGTCGCGCCGACGTCCAGCGCACCACGGAACAGGTACGGGAAGCACAGCACGTTGTTGATCTGGTTCGGGTAGTCCGAACGGCCGGTGCCGATCAGCGCGTCCGGACGCACCGAACGGGCCACTTCCGGCATGATTTCCGGGGTCGGGTTGGCCAGCGCGAAGATCACCGGGTCCTTGGCCATGGTCTTGACCATGTCCGCGGTGAGGATGCCCGGGGCCGACAGGCCCAGGAAGATGTCCGCGCCGTCGACGATCTCGGCCAGCGTGCGCTTGTCGGTATCACGCGCGTAACGCGCCTTCTCCGGGTCCAGATCGCTGCGGCCGGTGTGGATCACGCCGTCGCGGTCGAAGGCGAGGATGTTCTCTTTCTTCAGGCCCAGCGAGACCAGCATGTTGACGCAGGAGATGCCCGCCGCACCCATGCCGGTGGTGGCCAGCTTCACCTCTTCGATCTTCTTGCCGGTGACCAGCATGGCGTTGAGCACGGCCGCACCGACGATGATCGCGGTGCCGTGCTGATCGTCATGGAACACCGGAATGTTCATGCGCTCGCGCAGCTTGCGCTCGACGATGAAGCACTCCGGTGCCTTGATGTCTTCCAGGTTGATGCCACCGAAGGTCGGTTCCAGCGAGGCGATGATGTCGACCAGCTTGTCCGGGTCGTTTTCATCGATCTCGATGTCGAACACATCGATGCCGGCGAACTTCTGGAACAGCACGCCCTTGCCTTCCATGACCGGCTTGCCGGCCAGCGGGCCGATGTTGCCCAGGCCCAGCACGGCGGTGCCATTGGAGATCACGGCGACCAGATTGCCACGCGCGGTGAGCTCGCTGGCCTGCTGCGGGTCGGCCATGATCGCCTCGCAGGCGTGTGCCACGCCCGGGGAGTACGCCAACGACAGATCGCGCTGGGTCAACATCGGCTTGGTCGCGGTGACCTTGATCTTGCCGGGCGGCGAGAGCCGGTGATAGTCGAGGGCTGCCTGTTTGAAATCTTCGTTGGACATCGCTTTCTGCAGATGAATGGGCGAGAGGAACAAGGGATCATACCCCCGTTGGCGTGGACGGACCTGTCGCTACGCTGTCGCGGTCATGCTGCAACCGCACATAATCCAGCACCGCGCACCGGGCCTTCAAAACAAAACATGGCCGTGCCGCCCCGGCAGGAACGGCACGACCATGCACCACACAATCAGCTCATCGGGCTCAATGCGCCGGGGCCGGGAGCGTCGCCGGCAGGTCATCGACCACCAGCGGCGGCAGCTCGGCTTCACGGCCATCGAGCACCATCGCCAGGCGGTCACGGTCCAGCGCGTTTTCCCAGCGCGAGACCACCACCGTGGCCACGGCATTGCCGATGAAGTTGGTCAGCGAGCGGCATTCGCTCATGAAGCGGTCCACGCCCAGGATCAGCGCCATGCCGGCCACCGGCACTTCCGGCACCACCGCCAGGGTGGCGGCCAGGGTAATGAAGCCGGCACCGGTCACGCCGGCGGCGCCCTTGGAGCTGAGCATCGCCACCAGCAGCAGGGCGATCTGGTGGCCCAGGGTCAGCTCGGTATTGGTGGCCTGGGCGATGAACAGCGCCGCCAGGGTCATGTAGATGTTGGTGCCGTCCAGGTTGAACGAGTAGCCGGTCGGGACCACCAGGCCCACCACGGACTTGCTGCAGCCCGCCTTTTCCATCTTCTCCATCAGCGAGGGCAGCGCCGATTCCGAGGACGAGGTGCCCAGCACCAGCAGCAGCTCGGCCTTGAGGTAACGGGCCAGCTTGAACACCGAGAACCCGCACAGGCGGCAGACCACGCCCAGGATCACCGCCACGAACAGGAAGGCGGTCAGGTAGAACGAGCCGACCAGCCAGGCCAGGTTGACCAGCGAGCCGACCCCGTACTTGCCGATGGTGAAGGCGATCGCGCCGAACGCGCCGATCGGGGCGGCCTTCATCAGGATGTGGACCAGGCGGAACACGGGTGCGGTCAGCGCCTCCAGGAAGGTCAGCACCGGGCGGCCCTTCTCGCCGGTCAGGGCCAGCGCGATGCCGAACAGCACCGCCACGAACAGCACCTGCAGGATGTTGCCCTCGACGAAGGCACTGACCAGGGTGGCCGGGATGATGTCCATCGCGAAGCCGACCAGGGTCAGCTCATGGGATTTCTGCACATAGCCGTTGACCGCGGTCTGGTCCAGGTCGGCCGGGTTGATGTTCATCCCCGCGCCCGGCTGCACCACGTGCGCCACCACCATGCCGACCACCAGGGCCAGCGTGGAGAAGAACAGGAAGTAGGCCATCGATTTGGCGAACACCCGGCCCACGGTGCGCAGGTGGGTCATGCCGGCGATGCCGGTGACGATGGTCAGGAAGATCACCGGGGCGATGATCATCTTCACCAGCTTGATGAAGGCGTCGCCCAGCGGCTTGAGCGATTCGGCGAAGGCCGGCTCGTAATGGCCGAGGATGGCACCGAGGACGATCGCCACCACCACCTGGAAATACAGTTGGCGGTAGAACGGCAGCGGCTTGGCCGCCAGCGGGGCGGTGGTGGGAACGTGCATGGGAAAGCTCCGGCAGTGTCACGAAGGATGCCGGCCGCGTTGGGCGGCATCTGGCGTGGCCTTTTTACGCCCGCATCTCGCCAACGCAGATAACCTATTGGTACTAGCCCCCCGGTTCAGCTGGCCGGACTGCCTACACTGCCCCGGCACCGCGCCCCCACGGCGGCGGGTGGCCCGGCAGCGGATCAAGGGGGACAGACCCACAGATTTGCCGTCCGCGGCCGTTGTTGTTCTGCCCCACCCTTATTCAAGCAGCTACCGCCCATGCGCCCTACGCCCCTGTTCATCGCCCTGGCCCTGACCACCGCCCCGCTCGCCGCCACCGCGGCCGACTGGGACAACTGGCCGACCAAGACCACTTTCAGTGACGGTACCGAGCTGGCAGCGACTGCCAACATCGCCTATGACCTCAACGACTTCTCCGGCGGCAGCGGCATCGAAGACGCCGACGCCGTGCGCCGCAAGGAATTCGGCGCGACCCTGAAGAAGAAGGGCGTGTACGACGCCATGGTCTATTACGACTTCCAGGCCGACACCTGGCTGGACGTATTCGTCCGCTTCGAGAGCAAGGCCTTCTTCGGCAGCGACATCGGCCGCTTCCGCTTCGGCTACATGAAGACCCCGGTCGGCCTGGATGCCGGCACCTCCTCGCGCGCCGGCAGCTTCCTGGAAACCGCCCTGCCCGTGCAGGCGTTCTACGAAGGCCGCCGCACCGGTGCCGAATGGGTGCTGGAGCGCCCGCAGTACCTGCTGCAGGCTGGCGCCTACGGCGGCAAGGACCTGCAGGGCGACAACCCCGGCACCACCCAGGCCGTGCGCGGCGTGTGGACCCCGGTCAAGGCCGCAGGCGACGTGGTCCACCTGGGCCTGGCGTATTCGCAGGAAAACCCGCGCGGTTACCGCGATGGCCGTGACGTCTCGCACGCCGCCAGCGCGCGCCTGCGTGCGCGTCCGGAAGCCGGCCTGACCGACATCCGCCTGGTCGACTCCGGTGCCCTGACCACCGCCGACAAGATCGTGCGCACCGGGCTGGAAGGCATCTGGATCCGCGGCCCGTTCTCGCTGCAGGGCGAAGCGCTGCAGACCACGGTCAGCCGTGACGGCAAGCCGGATTACACCGGCAGCGGCCAGTACGCGATGGCGAGCTGGATCCTGACCGGCGAATCGCGCCCGTACAGCGCCGGCGCGGTGGCCAACGTCAAGCCGGCCCACGGCTACGGCGCGGTCGAGCTGGTCACCCGCTACAGCCGCATCGATCTGGACGATGCCGACGTGTTCGGCGGCCGCCAGCACGATTGGACCTTCGGCGCCAACTGGTACCTGACCTCGCACTTCAAGTTCCAGGCGAACTACGTCAAGGTCGACGCCAGCCGTCGCGGCGTGCGCAGCCAGCCGGAGATCTTCGAACTGCGCGCGCAGATGCATTTCTGAGCCCGCCCGGCGGACGCGTTGACGCGCGTCCGCCCTGCCCTGCCTAGACTGGCGCCATGTACCGCGTCTCCCGCTATCGCCCCTGGTGGCTGCTCATCGTCCTGATGCTCGGCGGCACGGCGCTGTGTGCGCTGCTGGCCGGGCGCTATGCGCAACAGCGGGCGCTGGATGACGAAAGCCTGCAGGTGCGGCGTCAGCTCGGCCTGTATGCGCAGACCCTGCAGCAGCGCATCGATCGCTTCGGCACGCTGCCGCAGGTGCTGGCGCTGGACCCGGACCTGCACCAGGCGGTGTCCCATCCGCTCACCGCCGCCGAGCGGCAGCGGCTGAACCTCAAGCTGGCCCAGGCCAACAGCGTCACCCGCGCCTCGACCCTGACCCTGATCGACCGGCACGGCATCGCCGTGGCCGCCAGCAACTGGGACCAGCCGACCAGCAATGTCGGCGAGGACTACAGCTACCGCCCCTACTACCAGCAGGCGATGGCGCGCGGCAGCGGGCATTTCTACGGCATCGGCATGACCACGGCCGTGCCGGGCTACTTCCTCTCGCAGGCGATCTACGACGATCGCGGCACCGTGCTGGGCGTGGTGGCGATCAAGATCGAGCTGCGCGCACTCGAACAGGAATGGCTGCAGAGCCCGGACATCGTGCTGGCCACCGACGCGCATGACGTGGTGTTCCTGGCCAACGGCGATGCCTGGCGTTACCGCCTGCTGCGCCCGCTCGGCCCGCAGGAGCGCAGCGAGATGCTGGCAACCCGCCAGTACGCCGACCGCTCGCTGCAGCCGCTGCAGGCCCGCACCGCGGAGGTGCTCGCCGATGGCGGGCGCATGGTGCGTGTGGAGCAGCCCGCCCTGCCACGGCCGGTGCTGTGGCAGACGCTGGCCCTGAACGAACCGCAGTGGAAACTGCACCTGCTGCATGACGCCAGCGCCAGCACGGCCGTCGGCCGCAGCGCCGCGCTGGCCGCTGGCGGGATCTGGTTGGCGCTGTGTTTCCTGGGCCTGTTCGTGCAGCAGCGCCGACGCCTGGCCGCGCACCGCCAGCGCAGCCGGCGCGAGCTGGAAAGCGTGCTCAAGCAGCATGCACAGGAGCTGCGCACCGCCCAGGACGGCGTGCTGCAGGCCGCGCAGCAGGCCGACAGCGGTCTCAGCCGCAGCCTGGCCCACCTGCCACAGGGCGTGGTGGTGATCGACAACGAGCAGAAGCTGGTGGCGTGGAACGCGCGCTATCTGGAGCTGTTCCGCTTTCCGACCGGGCTGATCCGGGTCGGACGCCCGATCGAGGAGATCTTCCGCTACAACGCGCGCCGTGGTCTGCTTGGCCCCGGGCCGATCGATGAAGCCATCGAACGCCGGTTGAACCATCTGCGCAGCGGGCGCCCGCACATGCGCGAGAGCGAGAAAGACGACGGCACGGTGCTGGAGATCCGCGGCAACCCGCTGCCCGACGGTGGCTTCGTCACCAGCTACGCCGACATCACCGCCTACAAGAACACCGCGCGCGAACTGCGCTCGCTCGCCGATGCGCTGGAGCACCGCGTCGCCGAGCGCACCCGGGATCTGGATGAAGCGCGCCGCGAAGCCGAACGGGCCAACCGCTACAAGTCGCGGTTCGTGGCCTCGGCCGTGCACGATCTGCTGCAGCCGCTGAACGCTGCGCGGATGTTCGTTTCGGTGCTGCGCGGCAAGCTGCAGGGCGACGCGCGCGAACTCAGCGAGCACGTGGATGCCGCGCTCGCGGCGCAGGACGCCATCCTCAACAGCCTGCTCGATATCTCGCGGCTGGAATCGGGTGCGCTGCAGACCCATGTGCGCGCCTTCGCGCTGTCGCCGCTGCTGGAAACGCTGGCGCGCGAGTTCGGCCTGGCTGCCGAAAGCCGCGGCCTGCAGTTGCGCTGGGTGGATACGCGGGCGGTGGTGGTCAGCGACGAGGCGTTGCTGCGCCGGATCCTGCAGAATTTCCTGTCCAATGCGCTGCGCTACACCCCGCGGGGCCGGGTACTGATCGGGTGCCGCCGCGACGGTGCCCAGCTGCGCATCGAAGTGCATGACCAGGGGCCGGGCATTCCCGACAGCCTGCAGGGCGAGATCTTCGAAGAGTTCCGGCGGCTGGACGATGGCGTGGACCAGGAACGCGGGGCCGGGCTGGGCCTGGCGATCGTGGAGCGCATCGGCCGCCTGCTCGGCCACCCGATCCGCCTGCGCTCGACGCTGGGGCGTGGCAGTGTGTTTTCGGTAAGCCTGCCCATGGGCGAGGCGGCAGACGTGGTGCCCGCATCGGCGCCCGCGGCTGCCCCGGTGGTCGACACCGGCGATGACAGCCCGCTACGCCATTGCCGGGTCTGGAGCATCGATGATGATCCGCGGGTCTGCGCCGCCACCCGCGCGCTGTTGGAACGCTGGGGCTGTGCGGTGGAACTGGCCGATGGCCCGCAGGCCGCGCTGGCCCTGGCCGCGCCCGCCACGGTGCCGCAGCTGCTGCTGCTCGATGTGCGCATGGGCGAGTTCCATGGCCCCGATCTTTACGAGGCGCTGTGCGTGCAATGGCAGGCGCGGCCCCCGGTGATCCTGGTCACGGCCGAACGCGACGATGCACTACGCGCACAGGCGGCCGAAAACGGGTGGGGATTCCTGTCCAAGCCGGTGCGTCCGCCGGCCTTGCGCGCGCTGATGACGCAGGTGCTGCTGCGCCATCGCGGTGATGCCACGCGCTAGATGCCGGCGCCTGCGTCCCCTTCCGGCTCCAGCGCCTTCACCAGCACCGCCGCCTGCGTGCGGCTGTGGCACTCGAGCTTCTTCAGGATCGCGGTCACGTGCACCTTGACCGTGTTTTCGGCCAAGCCCAGTTCATAGGCGATCTGCTTGTTGAGCAGGCCGTCGGCCAGGCACAACAGCACCCGGAACTGCTGCGGGGTCAGTTGCGCCAGCCGCGTGGCCAGCAGCGCATCGGATTCGGACCGCTCTGCCGCCATCGCCGGGAACCACACGCCGCCATCGAGCACCGCCGCCACCGCCTGGCCGAGCGTTTCGGCCGGCGCTGATTTGGGAATGAATCCTGCCGCGCCGAACTGCTGCGCCCGCCGGATCACGCGCGGATGGTCGTTGGAGGACACGATCACCACCGGTATGTCCGGATGCGCACCGCGTACGTGCAGCAGCGAGGAGAATCCGCGTGCACCGGGCATGGTCAGGTCGAGCAGGACCAGTTCGATTTCGGCGTGCTGATCGAGCGCGCTTTCCAGTGTCGCGGCACTGGCCACTTCGATCACGTGGACCTGCGGCAGCGCCTGACGCAGGGAATGCACGACCGCAGCGCGGAGCAGCGGGTGGTCATCGGCGACCAGGACGGTGATGTCACTCATGCACGAAGTGTGGCATGCCACCCGGCGCACTGTCGCATTCGGCCGCTGACAGCTGGATGACAGCTCACCGGTGACAGGGTCGGATCGACATTTCCTTGTACTGGAGGCTGCATGCTGACACTCATCGGGCTATTGACCATTGCTGCACTGGTGGCTCTGCTGATCACCGGGCGAACGACGGCCATCATCGCCCTCGTGTTGGTCCCGCTGGTGGCTGCGCTGATTGTCGGAACCGGCACGGATGCGCTCGCTGGCTACTTCAATGACGGCCTGAGGCGGGTCGCCCCGATCGCTGCGATGTTCATGTTCGCGATCACCTTCTTCGGGGTGCTGCAGGATGCGGGGCTGTTCCGCCCCCTGGTTGACGGGCTGGTGCGGATGACCGCGGGCAATGTCGTCGCGGTCGCCATGATGACCGCACTGCTGGGGATGGTGGCGCATCTGGACGGTGCCGGTGCCACGACCTTCCTGCTCACCGTGCCGGCGCTGCTGCCGCTGTACCGGCGCCTGCACATGAGTCCGTACCTGATGCTGCTCCTGCTGGCGACCGGTGCAGGCATCTTCAACATGCTTCCGTGGGCGGGGCCGCTCGGGCGCGCTGCCGCCGTGACCGGCATCGACGTCGGCGTGCTGTGGCAGCCGCTGGTGCCGGTGCAGGTGGTCGGTGCGGTGTTGCTGCTGGCGATGGCGGCCGTGCTGGGGCTGCGCGAACGCGGGCGTGCGGCCCGCCTTGCCGCCAGTGGTGGCGACCTGGCGCCTGCCGGGACTGCTGCGCCGCTGCCCCGCGCAGCGGCGCCGGTACCCGTGCGCCATGCGGGGTTGAACGCGCTGCTGTTCGTCGCGGTCCTGGGTGCGCTGGTCGGTAGTCTGTTGCCCTCGGCCTACATCTTCATGATCGGCTTGGCGCTGGCCCTGCTGATCAACTACCGGGGCCCCGCGCAGCAGATGGAGGCGATCGCCGCGCATGCGCCGGCGGCACTGAAGATGGGTGCGATCATCCTGGCCGCGGGCTCGTTCCTGGGGGTGATGGACGGCAGCGGGATGCTGCGCTCCATCGCGGCGGACCTGGCCCATGTGCTTCCCGACCCCATGCTGCCATGGCTGCATGTGCTGCTCGGCGTGGTCGGCTTGCCGATGGAACTGCTGCTCAGTACCGATGCCTACTATTTCGGACTGCTGCCGGTGGTACTGGAGATCACTACGCCGCTCGGCGTGGACCCCGCGCACAGCGTGTATGCACTGACCATCGGGAACATCGTGGGGACCTTCATCAGCCCGTTCTCACCGGCGCTATGGCTGGCGCTGGGGCTGGCCGGAGCGGACATCGGGCGCCACATCCGCTACTCGCTGGGGTGGATGTGGGGCTTCTCTCTGCTTCTGTTGGGGGCTGCCTGGTTGCTGGGCGTGTTCTGATCTTCGCGCGGCGTGCTGTCACTGCCTGCGGGCAGCACGCTGGCGCGCCAGGCTTCCAGGAACTGGCGACGCTTGAGTGCGTCCAGATACACCAGCAGGCCGGGGCCGAGCTGGATCGGACGAAGGTTGCTGGATGGCCCGCCGCCAGTAGTGGCCGCGGGCAGGATCGAGGTCAGGCGTGCCTCCCGTGAGAGGACCTGCTGCCCGCGCGGAGACAGCAGGTAATCCAGGAATCGGCCCGCTTCCTCGGGGTGCCGGCTGCTGCGCGGTATGACCGCCGTACGCAGCACCACCAGGGTGTAGTCCTCCGGCTCGACGATGGCCAACGGCGCGCCGGCCTCGATCCGTGCGCGTGCATACGACCCCAGCACGTTGTAGACAAGCGCCAGTTCGCCCCGGCTGACCCGGTCCAGCAGCACGCCGGTCCGTTCCTCCAACTGCACCGCGTTGTCGCCCAGTGCACCCAGCAGCGCGCCACCAATACTGCCGCGCTGGCTGTCCTGGGTGGCCATGAGGTAGCCCACGTTGCTGCGCTCGATATCGTAGGTGCCCACCCGCGCTTTCAACGGTGCATCGGCAGCGTGCAGCAGATCGAGCAGTTGCCGGCGCGTGCGCGGCACCCGGTTCGCCGCCAGGCGGCGGGTGTTGTAGACCATGACCACCGGCTCGTAGCTGATCCCGAACGCCTCGTGCCGCCGCTGCGCCCAGGAGGGCAAAGCATCGGTCTGCGCCGAGCGGTGCGGCAGCGCGTGTCCATCGTTGACGAGCTTGGTCTGCAGGTCCATGCCGCTGCTGATGAGCAGATCCGGTGCCGCACCAGGCCCCGGCACGTGCAGGTAACGGCTGTAGATATCCTGGGTGATGATGTCTTCGTAGATCACCTCCGTCCCCGGATGCAGCCGCTGGTAGTCGGCGATCACCGTGGCGAACACCTCGATGTCGGTCGAGCCATGGATGCGCAGCTGCGCGGTGGGCGTGCCCTGCGCGGGAAAGCGCTGCACGTCGCCGGGGTCGGCCGCTGCAGTGAAAGCCACCAGCATCAACAACAGACCAGACAGAACCTTCATGCGTGCCTCCTCGGCAGCCGGATCGTGGCGATCAGGCCGCCGCCCACCCGGTTGGACAGATCGATATGGCCGCCATGGCTGTCAACCACGCGCTTGACGATCGCCAGTCCGAGCCCGGCGCCACCGGCGGCCGCACCTTCGCCACGCGCGAAACGCTCGAAGACCCGCTCCGCATCGGCCGGCGCGATGCCCGGGCCGTGATCGGCGATGGTCAGTACGCAGTGGGTGTCATCGGTGGTCAACGCGAGCTGCAACGCGCCGTTCCCACCGTACTTGAGCGCGTTGTCGATCAGGTTCTTGATCGCTTCGCGCAGCAGCAGTGCATCGCCGTTGACCCAGGCCGGCTCGCGGGTCACCGCCAACTGCACGCGGGGTGCGGGCAATGCCTGCGGGAGCGCCTCATGCAGGGCCTGGTGCACGGTCTCGGCCAGGTCCACCGGCGCGAACCGCTGCAGGTTCGCGCGATGGATCACGCTGGCATCGCTGAGCAGCTGGTTGAGCAGGCGGCTCATGTGGGTGGCGTTGCGCTCGATCGCCTGCAGGCTGCGGCGCATGTCCTCCGGATCATCATCATCCAGTGCCAGCTGCGCCTGCGCGCGCAGCGCGGCCAGCGGCGTACGCATCTGGTGCGCGGCCTCGGCCATGAACGCGCGCAGGGTTTCATTGCTGGTCGACAGCCGCCCCATGAAGCGGTTCAGCGCACCGACCATCTGGTCCATCTCCTGCGGCGTGGCCGCATCCAGTGGCCGCAGATCGGAGGGCTCGCGCCGGGACAGCTCGCGTTCGACCCGCACCAGCGGCCGCAGCGCCCGGTGCACGCCGAGCGCGACCAGGGCCAGCGACAACAGCGAGAGCACCACGATCGCGACCAGGGCGCGGGTCACCATGTCCTGGGCCAGCGCCTCGCGTGCGCGCCGGGTCTGCCCGACCTGCACGCGGACTTCCGCCTGCGCGGACGGGGAGGAGACCCGCCGCGACACCACCACGAAGCGCACGGTCTCACCGCTGTAGGACGCGTCGAACAACTGCGGGCGATCGCTCGGCGCGCGCGGCGGCGCCGGCAGATCGCCGTAGCCGGTCACGGTCTGGTTGCGTGCATCGGAGACGCGATAGAACACGCGGTCTTCCGGCGCCATCGCCAGCAGGTCGAGCGCGGCGTAGGGCAGATCGACCTGCCACTGCGCCTCCACCAGCGCCACCGAATCGATGATCGACAGTGCCGAGGACACCAGCAGGTGATCGTAGGAACGATTGGCGGCGCGCTGGCCATAGTCGCGTGCACCGAAGAACAGCGCCACGGCGAACAGCGCCATCAAGCCGCCGAGATAGAGCCACAGCGTGCGCCGGATCGAGCTCGGCGCGCGGGCATCACCCGCCATCGGGACGGCTGCCATCGGGCGTGGCGTCGTGTGCTTCGAGCAGATAGCCGCTGCCGCGCACGGTGACGATGCGCAGCGGTGCATCGGCCAGCTTGCGCCGCAGGCGACCGACGTAGAGTTCGATCGCGTTCGGGCCGGCCTCGTCATCGAAGCCGAACAGGCCGTTGCCGATCTCGTCCTTGCCCACCACCTGCCCCAGCCTCCCCATCAGGATCTCAAGCAGGCGGTACTCGCGGTTGGGCAGCTCGATCGGCTGGCCGTCCAGGCTGACCCGGTGCGCGGCGTTGTCGAACTGGAAGCCACCGATCTGCACCACCTCGCTGGCCTGCCCGCGGGTGCGGCGCAGCAACACGCGGCAGCGCGCCTCGAACTCGCGGAAATCGAACGGTTTGCCGAGGTAATCATCCGCGCCGACATCCAGCGCCTGCACGCGATCTTCGATCCCGTCACGCGCGGTGAGCATCAGCACTGGCGTGCTGTCGCCGCGCTCGCGCATGCCGGCCAGCACGCGCAGACCGTCCAGCTTGGGCAGGCCGATATCGAGCACGACCAGATCGAAGCTCTGGTAACGCAGCACGCTCGCCGCGGCCAGCCCGTCGCTCTGCCAGTCCACGGCATGCCCACTGCGGCGCATGCGGCGGACGATCGCGTCGGCCAGGTCCGGGTTGTCTTCCACCAGCAGGATGCGCATCGGTCGGGATCGGGAAAGGTGCGGGAATGCTAGCGCGTGCGGCCGCCTCCGTGCGCTTCGCTGCGCTGCAGCAATGACTGACAGGTGGATGACAGCATCCCGGCACTAGGCTGCGCCCTCGCGTCACCACCGAACATCCGGCACCTGGGAGGGTCCATGGAACTGAACGCATTGCGCTGCTGTCTGCCGGCTGCCTGCACGCTGTTGTTGGCCGCGCCGGCCTGGGCCGCCGACGACCGTGATGACGAGCGCCCGGTGACCGCCAGCCTCGGCGGCCGCCTGCACCTGGATTTCGCCGATTTCCACAACGACCGCCGCGACACCCCGAACAAGGACGACACCGAGATCCGCCGCGCGTGGCTTGACGTATCCGGCAAGTTCTTCGTGGTCGACTACAAGATGGAAGCGGATTTCTCCGGCGACCGGGTCGAGGCCAAGGACGTGTTCGTCAGCCGCAGCTTCGGCGATGCCGGCAAGCTTACCGTGGGCCAGTTCAAGCAGTTCTTCTCGCTGGATGACCGCACCAGCTCCAACTACGGCTCCTTCCTGGAGCGCGGCAACGCCGGCACCACGCTGGCCCCGCTGTATCGCCTCGGCGCGTCCTGGCAGGCCGCACGCGGCGACATGACGTGGGCGGCCAGCGCCTACAGCCTGGAGAGCATCGACGCATGGCAGGTCAAAGGCCGTGCCGCCGGTGGCCGCGCTACCTGGGCGCCGGGCGCCACTGCCGGCGACGTGCTGCACCTGGGTCTCTCGCTGGCCCATGAGCGTTACGACAACCCCGGCACGGACGGCGTGCCTGCCCTGCGCATCCGCCCGCGCCCGGCCGGCCACCTCTCCGACAACAGCCGCCTGACCCTGGTCGATTTCTCGGCCGGGCGCGATACCGACGTCAACAAGTGGTCGCTGGAATACGCTCAGGTGAACGGGCCGCTGTCCTGGCAGGGCGAGTTCAGTGGTGCCACGTTTGACGACGGCAGCCAGCGCGGCAAGGTGCTGGCCGGCTACGGGCTGGTCAGCTGGTTCGTCACCGGCGAATCGCGCGTGTACGACCGCAAGACCGGGCGCTTTGGCCGGGTCAAGGATTTCCAGCACCGGGCCGGCGCGTTCGAACTGGCGCTGCGCTACGACCAGATGCGCGGCGATCAGCACCTGATCGGCCAGCCCGACCTGCGTGACGGCCAGACCGAAGCCTGGACGCTGGGCGGCAACTGGTACATGCGCCCGAACCTGCGCTTCATGCTCAACCTGATCGAAAGCCGCAACCGGGACCGTCTGGCCGACGCCACCGTGGACCGCACCCGTGCCGTGACCGGCCGCCTGCAGTACGACTTCTGATCCCCTCCTTCCCCTCTGTTGCTTCTGGAGAATGCAGATGATGCTGAGCATCCTCGGCTTTGGCATGGTCATTACATTCATGTACTTGATCATGAGCAAGCGGCTCTCGCCGCTGGTCGCCCTCATCACCATTCCGATCCTGTTCGCGCTGATCGGCGGCTTCGCGGCCGGCATCGACGACATGATGCTGGAAGGTATCAAGAAGATCGCGCCGACCGGCGTGATGCTGATGTTCGCCATCCTGTACTTCGGGGTGATGATCGATGCGGGACTGTTCGATCCGCTGGTGCGGATCATCCTGCGCTTCGTCAAGGGCGACCCGATGAAGATCGTGCTCGGCACCGCCATCCTGGCGATGCTGATCTCGCTCGACGGCGACGGCTCGACCACCTACATGATCACCGTGTCGGCGATGCTGCCGTTGTATCAGCGGCTGGGCATGAACGCGTTGAACATGACCTGCGTGACCATCCTCGCCGGCGGCGTGATGAACCTGACCCCGTGGGGCGGCCCGACCGCACGCGCCGCCACGGCACTGCATGTGGACCCGGCCGACGTGTTCGTGCCGCTGATCCCCTCGATGGTGATCGCCTGTGCCGGCGTGCTGGTGCTGGCCTGGTACCTGGGCATGAAGGAGCGCCGTCGCTTGGGCGTGGTGACCCTGCCGCAGGGCGGCAGCTGGATGGACAACAGCGTCTCCGATGACGGCAACACCCTGCCGACCGTGGAAGATGCCGAAGACATCAAGCGGCCGAAGCTGCTGTGGGTCAACCTGGCCCTGACGCTTGCCCTGATGACCGCACTGATCATGGGCGTGCTGCCGATGCCGGTGCTGTTCATGGTCGGCTTCGCCATCGCCCTGGTCATCAACTACCCGAACCTGGCCGAGCAGCGCCGCCGTGTGGTCAACCACGCCGGCAACGTGCTGTCGGTGGTGTCGCTCATCTTCGCGGCCGGCATCTTCACCGGCATCCTCAACAACACCGGCATGGTCGAGGCGATGTCGCACAGCTTCCTGGCGGTCATTCCCGACAGCTGGGGTCCGTACCTGGCGGTGATCACCGCGTTGGCCTCGATGCCCTTCACCTTCTTCATGTCCAACGACGCCTTCTATTTCGGCGTGCTGCCGATCCTGTCCGAAGCGGCCGGCAACTACGGCATCACCCCGGTGGAAATGGCGCGTGCCTCGCTGGCCGGCCAACCGGTGCATCTGCTCAGCCCGCTGGTGCCCTCGACCTACCTGCTGGTCGGCCTGGCCAAGGTGGAGTTCGCCGACCACCAGAAGTTCACCCTGAAATGGGCCATCGGCATTTCGCTGCTGCTGATGTTCGGTGGGCTGCTGTTCGGTCTGTATCCGCTTGCGTCCTGACCCGTTTACCAAGGAGCGTTCCGCCATGACTCTTCGCATCGCCTACGTCACCAGCGCCATGGGCAGTGTCGGCACTGCCATCTGCCAGAAGCTGGCCCGCAACGGCCACACCGTGGTGGCCGGCTGCGCACCCAATTCGCCGCGCAAGGCTGCCTGGCTGCGCGAACAGCGCGAGCTTGGGTTCGATTTCATCGCCTCGGAGGGCAATGCAGCGGACTGGGCCTCCACGGTGGCGGCGTTTGCGAAAGTGAAAGCCGAGGTGGGCGAGATCGACGTGCTGGTCAACAATGCCGGGGGCAGCCGCGACGTGTTGTTCCGCCAGATGAGCCCGGACGACTGGAATGCAGTGATGGGGTCCAACCTCCACGCGCTGTTCAACATCACCAAGCAGGTGATCGATGGCATGAGCACGCGCGGCTGGGGCCGGATCGTGAACATCGGCTCGGTCAGTGCGCACAAGGGCCAGATCGGCCAGGTGAACTTCGCGACGGCAAAGGCGGCGATGCATGGTTTCAGCCGGGCGCTGGCCAATGAGGTGGCAACGCGCGGGGTGACGGTGAATACGATTTCGCCCGGGTATATCGCGAGCCAGTCGATCAGTAGTTTCCCGCCGGATGTCCTGGATCGCCTGGCGGGTTCGGTGCCGATCCGTCGTCTGGGCAAGCCGGAGGAGGTGGCCAGTCTGTGCGCGTGGTTGGCGTCGGATGACGCGGCGTATGTGACGGGTGCGGATTATGCGGTGAATGGTGGTCTGCACATGTTCTGAGGATTTTGCGCGTCCTGTTTGATGCGTGACCTCCCCCACGAGGTGAGCCGCGATGCTGATTGGCATCGCGGCTTTTTTTTCGCTGGTTTGCGTTATGTGGACGTCGTTTCGGTAGCGCCGGCCGCTGGCCGGCGCCTCGCGATGGCGGGTTCAGGGGGTTGCCGGCCAGCGGCCGGCACTACCGGCACCACCGACCGACGGTCGGTGGCTACCCCACCGGATCAGAACTCCGCAGCGACCGTCATGAACAGCTGGCGCGGCGCGCTGGCGTGGATCGCGTAGCGGGTGCCGGTCGGGTCGGTCGGGGCGAACGAACTGAGCTGGCCGGCGTAGCGCTTGTTGGTCAGGTTGGTCGCGTTGAGCGAGACCTTGATGTCGCGCAGGCCCATGCCCGGCCCGAACGAGTACCCCATGCCCGCATCGAAGGTGGTCACACCCGGCACCGACTGGTCGTTGGTGTAGGTGTAATACCGCTTGCCCGTGTACTTCGCGCGCAGGCTGGCGAAGAAGCCATCGCGGTTCCAGCTGATTTCACTGGAGGCCATGCGCTCGGGCGTATCGACCGTGATCTTCCCGGCCACCGGCACGATCGCACCGCCCGAGGTGTAGTTGTCCTCGTAGGTGGTCTTGTTCCACGAGAGCGCGTTGTACCACTGCAGGCCGTCCATCGGCTTGAGGATGAAGGTCAGTTCCGCACCGCGGCTCTTCACCGAACCGACGTTGATGAAGCGCGTGATGCACTCCGGTCGCGTACCCACTTCGATGCTGGTGCACGGGTTGAGCGAGAGCAGGCGGTTGTCGAACATCACGTGGTAGGCCGCGATCGAGGCCTGGTACTTCTCGCCGAAGGTGCGGAAGCCCGCTTCCAGCGTCTTGGACTTTTCCGGCTCCAGCCCGGCGCTGGCGGCGAAGGATTCCGGCGAGACCTGCAGCGGGCCACCGCTGCCGCCGCCGACGAAGGCGGCGATGTTCTCCGAGTACGAGGCAAATACTTCCTGGTTCGGGCTCAGCTTGAAGCCGATACCGGCCTGCGGCAGCACCGATTCCTTGGCGGTCAGGGTGCCGGAGGCGTAGCTGGCTTCGGTGCCCGGCTTCGCATTGGCGGTCATGCGGGTGTTCGGGCTCTTGATGCCCACATCCACGGTCAGGCGGTCGTCCAGGAAGCGCATGCGGTCCTGCACGTAGAACTGGCGCGTGCGGATGTCGAAGTCCTGGTCGAACAGGCGGCGGTCCGGGTGGTTGAGGTAGCCGTCATCCAGGAACGGACCGGTGATGTAGTAGAAGTTGCGCTCCACGTTGTGGTCGTTGCGCTCGTACCACAGCCCTGCCTCCAGCGAATGGATGCCCCACTGCCAGCTCAGCGCGGCGGTGATGCCCTGGCGGTTGATGGTGTAGTTGGTGCTGCGGATGGAGATCGGCAACATCTCCGGGGTGCCGGGGTTGGACGGCTGGCCCGGTGCCCACCAGTGGCCCTGGCCGCGGTTCTCGTGGTGATAGCCGAGCAGCTTCAGGCGGGCGCTGTCGCCCAGGGCGAGGTCAGCATCGAGCGAATACAGGTTGTCATCACGCAGCGCGCGGCTCTGGTAGTACGCATCATCGATGCTGTTGACGCCACCGGTGAACGCACACTTCTGGGCGTTGTAGGTGCCCGGTGCGCAATAGGCGGCGGCGACGGCGCGATCCCAGTCCGGCGCGTAGATGTTCCAGTCCCAGCCCAGGCCGCGCGCCAACATGCTCTTGGACAGGTAGGCGTAGTTGGCCTGGCTCACGCGCGAGGTCGCCGCGAACGCGCCGAAGCGATTGTCACCCACGTTCCAGATCGCCTTGGCATTGAACTGGCGGGTGGTCTGGTTCTGGTTCGGCTCGGCCCACATGTCCGCGTCCTGGTGCACGCCGGACACGTAGGCAGAGAAGCCATTGATATCGCCGGTGTCCACGCGCAGGTAGCCACGGCGCTGGTTGTCATCGCCGACGGTGACACTGGCCTTGCCGCCGAACTCGGTGGACGGGTCCTGCGAGAAGTACTGGATGGTGCCACCGAGGTTGCTGGTGGAGGCCACGCCCAGCGAGCCGATGCCCTGCGACAGCTCGGCGCCGGCCAGGTTCTCGGCGATCAGCGCACGCGCGATGCTCAGGCCGTTGTAGTTGCCGTAGCTGTTGTCACCCAATGGGATGCCGTCCAGTGTGTAGCCCAGGCGGCTCTTGTCGAAGCCACGCAGGCTGATCGTCTGCGATTCTTCATTGGCGCCGAAGGCATCGTTGGACTGCACGGAGACGCCTGGCAGGCGGTCGAGGATCTTCTGGCCGCTGGTACCCGGCGGCAGCACTTCCTTGTCCACGGCGGTGATGCGCTGCACCTGGCGGGTCTCGCCCTGGCCGATCACCGAAACGGTGTCCAGGGTCTGCGCGCTGAGCGCGACGTTGGCAGCGGCGGTGGCGTCTACATCGGCAGCGTGGGCGTTGGCGGCGCACAGCGCGAGCGCCACCGCGATCGTCAGGGGTCGGGTAAGCATGGTCGTCCGTTACATGGGGGAAGATGACCTGCGCAATGCAGGTGCATGACCAGCATGCGAGCGGAACATGAAAGGATGTTTACGGTGCGGGTCATCGCAGATGAATTGCGATGCAGTGCTCATTAACGCACTGAGTGCATGTGGAAGGCGCGCGAGCTTGCCGGCCAGCGGCCGGCACTACTCGGGTGCGAGCTGGTCCATGCGGATGCGGTTGGCGAACAGCGAGAAGGCGAGCATGCCGGCCAGCCCATTCGCGCGGCTGACCCAGTGCGGGAGCCAGCGCGGCGGGCGCAGGATGCCCTCTTCGAACAGCGGCGCAAACGCGATCGCATCGGTCAGCGACATCTTGCCGGCAAACAACCAGCGGCAGACCTGCAGGCGGTCCTCGGCCAGCATGTGGCGGAAGAAGGTGTGCACCGAGACCAGCCCGCGCAGGTACACGGTGTCCTTGGTGAAGGCTGCGCCGCCGCTCGGCGGCACGCCGCGGAACACGCGCTGGGCCGAGGCAAAGCTCTCTTCGTTGTTCTGCCCCGCCGCGCAGAAATAGCGGAACACCTCGATGAAATCGGCGCCCTCGCGTGCCATCGCGATGGCTTCGGTACGCAGGCTGATGCGCTTGAGGCGCTCGATGTCGATGCTGCCGGTGATCTGTTCGGCGAACGTGGCCAGCCCCTCCTGAGTGGCGGTGACCCGCGGCGACGACAGCGCCAGGCTGGGCAGGTGCGGCTGCTCGCGTCCGTTGAGTGCGGTCAGCGAGTGCACCAGTGCTTCATGGTGGAACAGCTGCGCGCGGTCATAGGCGCTGAAGCGGGCACTGGTGCGCAGGCGGATCCGGTTGGGGCCGGCGGCGGCCTTGGAAATCAGCTCCGGGTCCAGCTGCACGGTGATGATGCGCGACTCGAAGAACGCATCCAGATCACTCTGCAACTGCAGCTGCAGCGCAGTGGCCGAGACCGGCACCTGCTCTTCGGGTGCGAGCAGTTCGTGGTCCAGCTCCTGCGCGATCTGGATGAAGTGGCGGGCAGCATCGCGGGTACTGGGTCCATTGCCTGGCAATGGCTGCTCCGGCGCGCCGAACAACTCCACCGAATAACGGTCGACCTCGGCGGTGCCCAGCGATTCGAGCAGGCCGGCGGCCTGGTCCCAGCTGTGCGCCGAGCGCTGCACATACAGGCCGATGGGATGGTCGGGATCGCATTGGGCGCTGATCGCAGCCAGCCGGTGGCGGGTATCGCTGAAATCGAGCCGGGGGTAATCGACCTGCGGCAGCACCGGCTGGCCGCGGGCGACGCTGGCCAGGAACGGGGCCTGCAGCGCGGCCGGCCAGCTGGTCAATCCCAGCAGTTTGATCCCGCCCACCGCCTCGACCAGTTGGGCATCGAGCGCGGTGTGGTGGGCAACGTCACGATCCACGGTCATTGGCGTGTCCATGGACGGACAGTAGCAAAAGCTATCGCCGGCCGCCCTTACCGCCCGGGCGCCACTGGGCGCCCTTGCCCACGTGCTTGCGTTCGATCGCCTGCTGCGCCTGGCGCACGGCCAGCTTGGCAGCGGCGGCGGCCACTTCTTCTTTCAGCTTGAAGTAGTTGAGCAGGCGCTCTTCATCCAACGTGCCGTCCTCGATGGCCGCGCGGATCGCGCAGCCCGGCTCACGCTGGTGGGCGCAGTCGCGGAAGCGGCATTGCGCCGACAGGGCTTCCACGTCGGAGAAGCCACCTTCGCTCAGGGCCTCCTCACCGGTCGGCTTGAGTTCGCGCATGCCGGGGGTATCGATCAGGCAGGCGCCGGCCGGCAGCGGGATCAGCGCGCGGTGGGTGGTGGTGTGGCGCCCGCGCGAGTCGTTGACGCGCACATCGGCGGTCTTCATCCGCTCCTCGCCCAGCAGCGTATTGGTCAGGGTCGACTTGCCGGCCCCGGAAGATCCCACCAGCACCACGGTCTGGCCGGCGGCCAGCCACGGCAGCAGGGCCGAGGCACTGGCCGGGTCCTTGCCGTTGATGGCCAGCAGCGGGATGTTCTGCGCGGCCAGTTCTTCCAGCACGTCCAGGGCGTCCTGGCTGTATTCGGTCTGGTCGGCCTTGGTCAGCACCACCACCGGCTGCGCGCCGCCCCCGCCGACCAGCAGCAGGTAGCGTTCGATCCGGCGCGGATTGAAGTCCGCATCCAGGCCACAGACGATGAACACCGTATCGATGTTGGCCGCGATGACCTGCTGGTGGTAATGCTCGCCGGCCGCGCCACGCTTGATCGCGGTGCGCCGCGGCAGCAGGGCCACGATCTTGATTCCCTCCAGCAGCACCCAGTCGCCCACCGCTGCGCGCTCGTGGCTGGGGAAGCGTGGGCGCTGCCACTCCGGCGGCGACTCGGTCTTGATCGCCGCGTCAGGTGCATCGGACACGATGTAGCCGGTGCGATGCTGCTCGATCACCCGGCCCGGGCGCGCCTGCGGGAACTGCTCGAACAGGGCCTGCCAGGCCGGCAGTTCAGGGCCGCCCGGCCAGGGCCAGCCGATGGTCTGCAGGGCACGGTAATCAGTGGGTTCGCTCATCGTGCCCATTCTAAAGGGTGTGGCGGCCGGGCGTCGCCGCGATGGGCCGGCGCTGGGGTCGACCCGTGGAAATCCTTTCAGTTGAAACCGCCTTGCCAGCGCAGGGAATGCGGCCGGAAACGCTTGCCCTGCAACGCAACAATTCCGCTACCATGCGGTTTCCATGCCTGAATGACGGCCCGTTCATGTCCACGCCTCCGCTGAAGCCGCTCGCCACCCGCGAGCGCCTGTCCGAAGTCCGCTACGAGATCCGGGGCGAACTGGCGCGACGAGCGCGGGAGCTGGAGGCCCAGGGCCGCAAGCTGATCAAGCTCAACATCGGTAACCCGGGCAATTTCGGGTTCCGTGCGCCGGAGCACCTGCAGCGCGCGATCGCCGACGACATGGGCCGCACCGATCCCTATACCCACCAGCAGGGGCTGCCGGAGGCGCGCGAAGCCATCGCCGCCGCGTACGCCCGGCGCGGCGCACCCGATGCGCACCCGGACCGGGTATTCATCGGCAACGGCGTCAGCGAGTTGATCGACCTGTCATTGCGCGCCCTGCTCAACCCGGGCGACGAAGTGCTGGTGCCCTCGCCCGATTACCCCTTGTGGTCGGCCGCGACCATCCTCAACGATGGCCGCCCGGTCTATTACCGCTGCGCGCCGGAGAACGGCTTCCAGCCCGACCCGGTCGAGATCGAGGCGCTGGTGTCCTCGCGCACCCGCGCGATCGTGCTGATCAACCCGAACAACCCCAGCGGCGCCAGCTACTCGCGTGAGCTGCTGGAGCGCATCGTCGCCATCGCAGCCAAGCACAACCTGCTGTTGATGGTCGATGAGATCTACGACCAGATCCTCTACGACGACGCGCAGTTCCATGCCGTCGCACCACTGGCGGGCGACCACCCGTGCATCACCTTCAGCGGCCTGAGCAAGGTGCATCGCGCCTGCGGCTGGCGCGTGGGCTGGGCGATGCTGTCCGGTGCGGCCGAGCGGCTGGGCGAGTTCCGTGCAGCGATGGATCTGCTCAGTGCGCTGCGCCTGTGCGCCAACGTGCCGGGCCAGTACGCCATCGATGCGGCGGTCAACGGGCCGGACACGATCTCGCCGCTGTGCGCGCCCGGTGGCCGCCTGTATGAAACCCGCCGCGCAGTGATCGAGGCCTGCAATGCCAGCGAGCACCTGTCGCTGGTGGCCCCGGCCGGTGCGCTGTATGCGTTCCCGGCGGTGGTCGGTGCGGCGGCGCGCAGCTTCGACGACCATGATTTCGCGCTGGAACTGATGAACGAGGAAGGCGTGCTGGTGGTCCCGGGCTCGAGCTTCAACGTGCCCTACCGCCACCACTTCCGTGTGACCCTGCTGCCCGAGCCGGAGGTCATGCGTGATGTGTTCGCGCGCATCGATCGCGCCCTGGCACGGCGTGCCGAGGCCAACACCAAGGTGGTGCCGCTCAAGCCGCGCAGCGCGGTGGCCTGATGGGCCTGCCGTACCTGGCCCTGGGCGATTCCTACACGATCGGCGAAGGCGTTGACCCCGCCGGGCGCTGGCCGATGCAGTTGGCCGCCGCCCTGCGCGATATCGGCGTGGCGGTGGACGATCCCAGGATCATCGCCACCACCGGCTGGACCACCGACGAGCTCGAGGCCGGTATCGATGCAGGCGCACCGCAGGGGCCGTTCGAGCTGGTGAGCCTGTTGATCGGGGTCAATGATCAATACCGTGGGCGCAGCGTGGACGAGTACCGCCCGCGCTTCACCGCGCTGCTGCAGCGCGCGCTCGCCTTCGCCGGTGACCGTGCCGCGCGGGTGCTGGTGCTCTCGATCCCCGACTGGGGCGTGACCCCGTATGCCGTGGCATCCGGGCGAGACCGCGTGCAGATCGGGCAGGAACTGGATGCCTACAACGCGGCGGCGGCAGCGATCTGCGCCGAGCACGATGTAGCGTTTGTCGACATCACCGACCTGAGCCGCCAATGGGGGGGCGAGACGGTGATGCTGGCCGACGATGGCCTGCACCCCTCCGCGGCGATGTACACGCTGTGGCACCAGCGCGCGTTTGAAGTAACGCGCGTGCTGTGGGCGGAGCCCAGCCGCTGAGCGAGGCCACGCTGCCGCTGGCCAGGGAACAGGCCCGCCGGATCGCCACGGCGTTCCTGCCGGCACAGCGCTTCGGCAACCGCCGCGATTACTACTACAGCCGCGGCAAACTTGGCAGCGATCCGCTGTATCCCGGGGTGCTCGCCGCGCTGGAGGATGCTCCTGCCGCGCCCTTGCTGGATATCGGCTGCGGTTTGGGCCTGCTGGCCCACGTGCTGCACCAGCACGGCAGTGCGCTGGCGTACCACGGCCTGGATATCGACGCCGACAAAGTGGCCCGCGCAGAGCGGGCCAGCGCACGCGCCGCGCTGCCGCACGCCCGGTTCACCTGCGTGGATGCCAGCGCCGCCCTGCCCGCACACCACGGCAACGTCGCGCTGCTGGACGTGTTGCAGTACCTGCCCGCCGCGGCCCAGACCCGGTTGCTGCACGAGGCCGCCGCCCGCGTGGCGCCCGGTGCGCGGCTGGTGATCCGCACTGTGCTGGCCGACAACAGTGGCCGCGATCGCACCACGCGCATCACCGACATGCTCGCGCACCTGGTCGGGTGGATGGGCACGCGGCCACGCCATTACCCCGATGCCGGGAGCCTGCGCGCCCCCCTGGAGCGGGCCGGGCTGCAGCTGCGGATGACACCGCTGTATGGCAACACCCCGTTCAACAACTGGCTGATCGTCGGCGATCGGGCGCGCGTCGCTTGACCGACGTGGCTCGCGCCACCGGCCGCACGCGCGCATACTCGCGCCCCCCTTCCGGCACGGAGCCGCCCATGCCTCGACAGACCCGACATTCCGCGCTTGGCATCGCCGCGCTGATCGTCAGTGGCGTGGGCCTGGTGATGCTGCTGCTGAGCATGCATTACGCCCATGCGCCCGAACACGCGGCGATGCGCGAGCTGCCATGGTCGCTGGCCGCACTGCTGGGCAGCAGCGTCGGCCTGGCGATCCTGGCCCTTTTGCTCGGCCTGGGCAGCGTGCTGCAACCCCGCCGGCGCCGCCTGTTCGGCATCATCGCGCTGCTGGTGACCCTGGGCCTGCTGATCGCCCAGCTCTCGCTCGGGGGCTGGATCAGCGACCAGTGGCATGCGTCGCACCCGCCCGCAGGCGCCACGACCCCGACCACGCCCGCCCTGGCCCACTGACACCGTCCGTTCCACCGCATCGACAAGGAGCCCTGATGCACACCCCTCATTCCGGCATGGGTATTGCCGCGTTCATTACCGCCGTGTGCGGCGCCGTGTTGATGCTGGGCCTGGTCGTCATCGCCGGCATCATCGAGACCACGACGCCAGGCGGCATGGAAGAAACCTCGATGTCGGCGATCCTGGTCGGTCTTGGCCTGATGCTCACCGCCCTGATGCAGCTGGTGGCCTTCGGCCTGGGCGTGGCCGGTGCATTGCAGGCGGACCGCCGCCGCGTGTTCGCCGTGCTCGGCCTGGTGTTCTCGATCGGCAGCATGCTCGGCGTGGTGCTGCTGATGGTCATCGGCTCGCTGAGCTGAGCCCGGCCTGCGCCGGTCCCCGGTCTGGCGTCAGTCCGGCAGGCCGGCATGCAGGCCACGCGCCTGCACCGCCTGCAGCACCGCTTCGATGATGGCCAGGTTGTGGCCATGCGCGGCCCCCTCATGCAGCAGCACGATGCTGCCGGGCGCCAGATCACGGGTGATCCGCTCGACCACCTGGCCGGGCGTGCAATCGACACCGTCGAAACCACGGGCGCTCCAGCCGACCCGGGTCAGCTGCCACTGCTTCAATGCAGGGGCCACGAACGGATTGGTCATCCCCACCACCGAGCGGTACCAGCGCGGCGGCGTGCCGGCGATCGCGGTGAGGGCCTGCTGGCACAGCGCGATTTCCTCCGCCATGGCCTGCCGCCCCAGCCGCCAGAAGCGGGTCTGCGGGTGGCTGTGGCTGTGGTTGCCCAGGCTGTGCCCGCGGGCCAGCATCGCCTGCACCAGCTCCGGCCGCGCCTGCGCGCGTTCACCGACCAGGAAGAAGGTCGCCTTGGCCTCGTAACGGTCCAGCAGCTCGAGCACCGCCGGGGTTTCTTCCGACGGCCCATCATCGATGGTCAGCCAGACCTTGCGCGCCTGGCCGGGCAGGCGGCTGAGCACCGGGGCATAGAAGGGGCTGTTGGGCAGGAACACCGGCACCATGAACAGGGCATGGGACGCCACCATCAGCGGCAGCCCACAGCGCCAGCCCCAGGCGACCCAGGCGAGCACCACCAGCACCTGCGACAGCACCAGCCACGGCAGCCAGCGCCAGGGGCGCCGGGGAATGCGATACAACGTTTCCGGTACGGTCATGCCCCATGATGCCATGCCGCGTAGAATAGGCGGTTCGCATATCCGGACCCCGACCGTCATGTCCCTTGATCCCGCCCTGCGCTCGCGCATCGAATCCATTCTCAACGCCAACCGCGTCGTGCTGTTCATGAAGGGTCAGCCGAGCATGCCGCAGTGCGGTTTCTCGGCCAAGGCCGTCGGCGCCCTGCAGGACCTCGGCGTGGAGTTCGACCACGTCAACGTGCTGGCCGACGCGGAGATCCGCGAAGGCATCAAGGCCTACGGCGAGTGGCCGACCATCCCGCAGCTGTACATCGATGGCGAGCTGATCGGTGGCAGCGACATCATCCTGCAGATGGCCGGCAGCGGTGAGCTGAGCAGCGTGCTTGGGCTTGCCGCCCCGGACCGCACCCCGCCGCGCATCACCGTGACCCCGGCCGCCGTGGAAATGCTGCGCGGCGCGCTGGCCGATTCCCCGGGTGCTGCGCTGCAGCTGGGCATCGACGCGCGCTTCCAGCCGAACTTCCAGCTGGCCCCGCACGACGACAACGCGATCGCCGCCGAGTCCAACGGCCTGCGCGTGCAGTTCGACCTGGCCAGCGCCCGTCGTGCCGAAGGCATCACCATCGACTGGGTGGACGACATCCGCGGCAAGGGCCTGGCGATCGACAACCCGAACGCCCCCAAGGCGGTGCAGGAACTGAGCGTGCGCGACGCCGACGACCAGCTGCGTGCCGGCAGCATCACCGTGGTCGACGTGCGCCCGGCCGACGAGCGTGCGATCGCGGCGATCAACGCCCCGTTCGAAACGTTCGACGGCGACAACCGCGCCCGCCTGGAAGCCCTGCCCAAGGACACCGCGCTGGCCTTCCTGTGCCATCACGGTGGCCGCAGCGCACAGGCCGCCGAGCAGTTCCGTGCCCTGGGCTTCACCAAGGTGTCCAACATCACCGGCGGCATCGATGCCTGGTCGAACGAGGTGGACAACGGCGTGCCGAAGTACTGATCTTCAGCACGTAGCGCGATACGAAAAACGCCGGCAATGCCGGCGTTTTTTGTGCGTGGCGCCCGGGCGTCCATCGGTTATCCCGCAAACCCGCCTTCGGCCAGGTAATCCAGTTCCTCCGGCGTCGGCATCCGGCCCAGCACCGCATTGCGGTGCGGGAAGCGGCCGAACCGGCGGATGATGTCGCGGTGCAGTTCGGCGTACTGCAGGTATTCCTTGTCGCCGAGCGCATCGAACATCGCCACCGAGCGTTCCTGGTCCTGCGGATCCTCGGAGTGCTCGAACGGCAGATAGATGAAGGCCCGCAGCTTGGGTACCAGCTGCAGGTCCAGGCCTTCTTCCACCGCGCGCATGGCGTAATGACGCGCCAGGCCATCGGTGGCGTAGGAATGGGCCGTATCGCGGAAGCAGTTGCGCGGGAACTGGTCGAGCAGGATCATCAGTGCCAGCGCGCCATCGGCACTGCTGAGCCAATGCTCGCGGGCACGCCGGGCGGCGGCGAAATGCGCGTCCTGGAACTGCTGGCGAAACCGCGCATCGAACGCGTCATCGCGCGCGAACCACTTCTGCGGTCCGGCGTCGCGCCAGAACTCCACTACTTGTGCCGCCACGTCCATTTACTACCCCTGTGAATGGCCCGCCCCAAGACGCCCATCCGTTCCATTGCCGTTACTCGTCAAAACGCAGGTGGCGGACCGACTTGCCGTTGCGCCGTATCAGCTTAAGTGCCTCGATACCGATCTGGATATGGTTCTCGACGAACTGTGAGCTGACCTTGGCATCGGAGACCTCGGTCTTCACGCCGTCGGGAATCATCGGCTGGTCGGACACCAACAGCAAGGCCCCGATCGGGATGTGGTTGGCAAAGCCGGCGGCGAACAGGGTTGCCGTCTCCATGTCGATGGCCATGCAGCGCATCACCCGCAGCTTTTCCTTGAAGGCATCATCGTGCTCCCAGACCCGGCGGTTGGTCGTGTAGACGGTCCCGGTCCAGTAGTCGTGGCCGAGGTCGCGGACCATGGTCGAGACCGCCCGCTGGAGGGCAAAGGCCGGCAGGGCCGGGACTTCCGGTGGCAGGTAATCGCTGGAGGTGCCCTCGCCACGGATCGCGGCGATCGGCAGGATCAGGTCACCCAGCTGGTTCTTGCGCTTGAGCCCGCCGCACTTGCCCAGGAACAGTACGGCCTTGGGCATCACCGCCGACAGCAGGTCCATGATGATGGCCGCGTTGGGGCTGCCCATGCCGAAGTTGATCAGGGTGATGTCGTCGCTGGTGACGCTGGCCATCGGCCGGTCCGCGCCCTGGATGGGCGCCCCGGTGAGCTGGGAAAAGGTATGCAGGTAGCCACCGAAATTGGTCAGCAGGATGTGCTGGCCGAAGTGTTCCAATGGCACGCCGGTGTAGCGCGGCAGCCAGTTTTCAACGATGTCCTGCTTGGTTTTCATGATGGATCCAACGAACGACAGGCGACAATTCTGCGAGACCCGCCCCGTGGCCTCGAGGGTGGGCACTCAATCCGGGTGGTCGATCCCATCGGCCTTGCCGTGGAGGATGAGCGAGGCCAGCGAAAGAAGGGCGGCCGGTATGGCCAGCAGCAGGACCAGCGCCATGGGCGCACCAAAGCCCCACAGCGACGCCGCAAAGGCGATGGAGGACATGCCAACCAACAGAAAGGGGTGCTGGATCCGCTTGATGGCCAGGTAGCTGGCAGTGCACGACAACAGGGAGAGGGCGGCGAGGACGATGCGCACCTCGTTGGGTAGCCCGCTGGGCGAATGCTCCACGAAGCCGGCCACCAGCATCAGGCCAGACGCGAACGCCAGCAGGACCAGCACCAGGTAGTAGTGCCTGGCATGCCTGCGATCAAAGCCTTCGGTTACCTTCATCGACACCTCCTTGTGACTGTCCGGTTCTCTGCGGGCGCGGGTTGCCCGCCTGCTTGAACCTTCCACGTTGGATGACAGCGGCGCAAGTGGCGATCGCGACCTGGCGGCCGTGGGCAAGAAAAAGGCGGCCCATGGCCGCCTTTTCCCGTTTACCGGTACCGCTGGATCAGAACTGCACGGACCAGCGCGCGGTGACGCTGCGGTCGCGGGCGTCGTCACCGAAGGTGCCGTTGTAGCCCAGCTCCAGCTGGTTGCGCGGGCTCAACCAGGCCGACAGGCCCAGCTCGGCGACCACGGCGTTGTCGGCAATCGCCGCACCGCTGACCGCGAAGCTGCTGATGCCGCCGGTCCAGGCCAGATCGGCGACCTGGCTGCGGTCGCCGGAGGCACGGCGGTAGCCGACGCCACCGCGGACATGCAGCCAGCTTTCCTGCTGCCACGAGGTCTTCAGGCCCTTGTCGAACCGAACGCCGGCGGTCGCCACATTGGTGCGGGTGTCGGCGACCTGGCCGTGCAGTGCCGCAGCGCCCCCCTGCTCGCTGATGCCGTCCACATCCACCTCGACCCGGGCGAACTGCAGGTACGGCTCCAGCCCGGCCTCGCGACCACCGAAGCGGTACGCGCCTTCGATGAAGCCCTGGCGGGTGGTGGCGTCGTACTTGGCCGACAGTGCGTCCTGGTAGCCGGCAAACGTCAGCTGACGCTTGCTGTCCACGTCATGGCGGGAATAGCCCAGACCGGCGCGCAGGCCAAATGCCCCCCACTGGTTGCCCACGTAGGCACCGAAGTGGGTGTTGTCGATCTCCGACCGGGCGCCGCGACCCGCGGCCTGCTTGATGTCGGTACGGCCGGTACCGACCAGCCCACCGACCTGCCAGCCACCACCGAACACATGATCGGCGCCGACCAGCAGCCCGTTGCTGTTGGAATCGGTGCGCGCAGCGTTGGCATCGCCATCGAGCTTGCCGCTGCCCCCGATCGCCTGCACCCATGCACCACCGGCAGCCTCATCCGCGGCACCCGGCGAACGCACGCCGACCGCACGGCTCAGGGCCGCATCACGCAGGTAGCGGCTGCTTTCCACCAGCGCCATCGGCGTGGCGGCGTGGAGTTCACCACTCAGCGCATCCAGTGCTGCACCGACCTGGGCCGGGAACAGCTGGGTCAGCGGCCTGGGCAGGCCCTGGGTGATGGCCAGGCCATCGGCGCTGGTGGCCACGGCGATCTGGTTCGGCGTGACCGCAGCGCTGGCCAGCGCGTTGCCGCGGGCGACGTCGATGCGCAGCCCATTGGCGCTGTAGCCCAGGCTGAACTTCAGGAACGGCGAGAAGGCCGAGAAGTCGGTCGTGGCGAACTGACCGTTGATGCCACCACCGGCCTGCAGGAAGTTGAACTGCTCGCCGAGGTAGTACACGCCGGCCTCCGGCAGCGCCTTCAGCGTGCCGCCCAGCGTAGCCGTACCGGTGACGCGCAGCAGATCGCTGCGGCTGCCCGGCGCCAGCTCGGCCTGGTAGATGCCGGTGGCGGTCTGCACGTAATCGCCGTTGACGGTCAGCGTGCCGATCGAGTTGCCCGGGGCGATGATGCCTTCCACGCGGGTGCTGCCCAGCGTGCCGACGCCCTTCAAGGTGCCCTTGGCACCGACCACCGTCGCGCCATCCTGCTGCACGCCGTTGAAGGACACGGTGCCGGCGGTGACGAACAGGTCCGAGCCGTCCAGCAGGGCCCCGGCATTGACGCGGGTGGCACCCGCCGAGGTCAGCGAGCTGTCGACCAGCCGGCCATTGAGCACGAAGCTGCCGCCGCTGCCGACCGTGGTGTCGCCGGCCTGCTGCAGGCCGTTGAAGGTGACCGAGCCGCCGGTCACGTTGAGTGCCGAGCCATCGAGCACGCCCGTGGTGGAGATCACGCTGCTGCCCCCCAGGCTGTTGAGCGTGGTGGACACCAGGCTGCCGTTGAGCAGGAACTGGCCGCCCTGCACATCGACCGAAGCGGTCAGTGCATTGGCACCGTCCAGTTCCAGCACGCCGTCGCGCACGATGGCGCCGTTGAAGCTGTTGTCACCGCTCAGGCGCAGCCAGCCGATGCCGGACTTGGTCAGCTTGCCCGGGCCGCCGATGTCATTGGTCCAGTCGTCCCACGCATCGCCTTCCCACACCTTCAGGCCACCGGCCTTCTGGTTCATGACCACGTCGGTGTCCACGCGCAGCAGGCCGTAGCCTTCGATGGCGGTCTTCAGATCGACCATGCCCCAGCCGTAGATCGCGTCGACGCCGGGCGCGCCCAGGTCGCGTGCCGTGGTCAACAACACATCGCGTACCTGTGCGTTGTCCAGGTACGGGAAGCGCTCCATCAGCAGACCGAGCGCACCGGTGATGTGCGGTGCCGCCATCGATGTGCCGGTCTTGTAGCCGTAGGTGTATTCAGGACTTTCGCTTTCGATGAGAAAACGCAGGTAATCCTCGGTCAGCTCCATGCGACCGTTGATCTCGCCGGCCACGATCGTGCTGGCGATGTTGGTGCCCGGTGCGGACAGGCACCAGTTGGCCGAAGCACCGCAGATGCTGGAACTGGCATCAATGACGTAGTCCGTTTCCCCTGCGGTGGGGAGGCGGACATTCGCGACGGCCAGCCAGTACGGCTCGATCTCCGGGTTCCAGCGCGGCAATGCCGCCGTGATGCCGGCCATCCCCCCGGCCGAGTTGCCTGCCGACCACACCTGGATCAGCTTGGAACCCGGTGCACCCTCGGTATCACCGTAAATGCTGCCGTAAACACCATAGTCCGCGCCGATCGCTGCGTACTGCGCGTCCAGACTGGCCACCGTGGCATGGCGGGTCGAGATACCCCAACTGTGATTGAGCACGCGCACGCCCTGTGCCTCGGCCTGTGCATACATGTCCAGCGTTGCTGCATCGTCCGGGTCAGTGCGATACAGCGCACGCGGCCGGTAGAAGTTGTCAGGATCCAGGCGCCACTCGTAATACGTGTCGCCAAAGACGCGGGCAGCGGTCAGGTTGGCGCCAAAGGCCACGCCATGCATCCCGGTGCCATCGCGGTTGGCGCCAACGGTACCCAACACGTGCGTGCCATGGTCGGCGTAGCTGAAGCCGTACGGCTGGCCCGCCGCGATCAGTCGATCAGCAAGCGCTGGAGGCACGCCGGGACCCAGACCGTAGTAGTTGTACCCGGGCTGGTCGCCGCGGGTACTGCCGCAGGCGCCTTCGCCCGCCACGATGCTCGGGTCGGCGCAGCCGCCGTTGCCGATGGAGATACTGGAGGTGTTGCGTCCGGCGAATTCGTCGTGGGCAAGGGCAGAGCCCGAATCGAACACGCCCAGGCGCACGCCCTGACCGGTAAGGCCGCGCGCATACGCGTAATCGGCCCCCATCGCGGCCAGACCCCAGTCGGCATTGAACTCATCGCTATGCCAGCTTTCCACATCACCCGGCTTGCCCAGAATGGGGCCGGCGGCCTCGGCGCTGGTGCGCGGGCTCGTGAAGGAAACGGTCTGGTCGTTGGCGCCGGTCGGCGCAACAAAGGTCGCCGCCAGCGAAGCGCTGTGCAGGTCACGCGCGAACGCGACGGACTGCTCTGCGCGCTGCTGCTGGTAACGCTGCAGGACATCGGTGGTGGGGCTGGCCAGCGCCGGAACGGCGATGGCGGCAAGCAGGGTGCCGGTGATGGCCGAGGCCAGCAGGGACGGCGAAGGACGGCGGGACGCCGCGCGGGACAGGGAGTGCAGGGTCATGTACTGAGAACTTCCTTGATCTGGTTCGAGTGTCGGAATCTGGAACGGGAGGATCAGCAATGCTTCTGGAGCCGGCATCGATCACGCCGATGCCGACCTGAGCGTACCCGAAAAATTCATGGAAAGTTCACAATTGTGTCTCATAACGATGCTAGGTCCCATTTGATAAAAATATGCAAAAGGTCACTTGGCAAGGCGCCCCGCTCCCGGCTAGCGTCGAGCCATTGTGTCCATGCGGCTTCGGGGAGAACCATGCAGAAGTTGTTGAGCGTCGGCGTTGGCCTGGCGTTGATGTCGATCGTGTCCGCGCCGGCGCCCGCCGCGTCGCGCTTCCTCCAGGATCCCTACCCCAGTACCTATGCGCCGATCGCCTCGGCCCCGGTGTTGATCAGCAATGCCACCGTGCTCACCGGCACCGGCGTGCGCCTGGACAACGCCGATGTGCTGCTGCGCGACGGCCGCATCGCGGCGGTGGGTACCGGCCTCACAGCCCCCGCCGATGCGGTGCGTGTCGATGGCCAGGGCAAGTGGGTGACCCCTGGCATCATCGATGTGCACTCGCACCTGGGCGTGTATCCCAGCCCGGGCGTGAGTGCGCACAGCGACGGCAACGAGATGACCGCACCGGTCACCGCCAATGTCTGGGCCGAGCACTCGGTGTGGCCGCAGGATCCCGGCTTTGCCGCGGCACTGGCCGGCGGCGTGACCTCGATGCAGGTACTGCCCGGCTCGGCCAACCTGGTCGGCGGCCGCGGGGTGACCCTGAAGAACGTACCCGCGACGACCTACCAGTCCATGAAATTCCCCGGTGCGCCGTGGGGCCTGAAGATGGCCTGCGGCGAAAACCCCAAGCGTGTCTACGGTGGCAAGGGCACCGCCCCGGGCACGCGCATGGGCAATGTCGCCGGTTACCGTGCAGCCTTCATCGATGCCAGCGAGTACATCGCCAAGAACACCCCGAAACAGCCGAAAAAGAAGCGCTGGTTCAGCGGTGACGACAAGGGCGACAGTGCCGGCGACAGCGGCGGCAAGCGCGACCTCAAGCTGGATACGCTGGCCGGCGCGATCCAGGGCGATATCCGCGTGCACATCCACTGCTACCGCGCCGATGAGATGGCCACGATGCTGGATCTCTCCAAGGAGTTCGGCTTCAAGATCGCCGCCTTCCATCACGCGGTGGAGGCCTACAAGCTGGCCGACCGGCTCGCCGAGGAAGGCGTGTGCGGTGCGCTGTGGGCCGACTGGTGGGGCTTCAAGATGGAAGCCTTCGATGGCATCCAGGAGAACATCGCGCTGGTCGACCGCCCGGCCAACAGCTGCGCGATCGTGCATTCCGATTCGCCCGAGGGCATCCAGCGCTTGAACCAGGAGGCGGCCAAGGTGATCGCCAACGCACGTCGTGCCGGCATCGAGATCGCCCCGGAGCGGGCCATGATGTGGCTGACCTCCAACGCAGCGCGCTCGCTCGGCGTGGAAACGCAGACCGGCAGCCTGGAGGCCGGCAAGATGGGCGATGTGGTGGTGTGGAACGGCAGTCCTTTCAGCTCCTATGCGCTGGCCGAGAAAGTCTACGTCGATGGCCACCAGGTCTATGACCGCCAGGACGTGAGGCGGCAGCCGCTGTCGGACTTCATGCTTGGCCAGGAGGCACGCCCATGAGCCGCCGCGTCCCGATGCGCCTGCTGCCGCGCGCACTGCTGTTGCTTGCGGGTACCTGCGTAGCGACATCCGTGTCCGCGCAGGACCTGCTGATCCGCAACGCCACCGTACATACCGCCGCGGCGCGCGGCAGCCTGGAGCACAGCGACGTGCTGGTCCAGGGCGGCGTGATCCGCGCCGTCGGTCCGGGCCTGTCGGCGCCGGCCGGCGTGGCCGTGGTCGAGGCGGCGGGCAAGCCACTGACCCCGGCGCTGTTCGGCGGCATCACCGATATCGGCATCGAAGAAGTCTCCGGGGAGTCAGCCACGGTGGACAGCACGCTGAAACTGGACGACCAGCCGCTGCGCCCGGAATTCGACGTGACCCTGGCCTTCAATCCGGACTCGGTGCTGATCCCGGTCGCGCGGCTGGACGGCATCGGCTTCACCCTGCTCGGGGCGAATACCGGCGGCGGCTTCATCGCCGGCCAGGGCGGGGTGGTGCGGCTGGACGGCAGCGCCGATCCGGTCGGCCCGCAGGCGTTGTTCATTCGTCTCGGCGCGTCCGGTGCGGAGCTGACCGGCACTTCGCGCGCCGCGCAATGGATGCTGCTGGAGCAGATGGTCAGCGAAGCACGGGGCCGCGTTCCGGCCGATTCGCCGCATGCCCTGCTGACACCGGCCGGGCGCGCCACGCTCGCGCGTTACCTGGCCGGCCAGGGGCGGATCGTGGTGCAGGTCGACCGCGCCGCCGACATCCGCCAGCTGCTGCGCTGGGCCGGCCGCGAGAAGGTCAGGATCGCCATCGCCGGCGGTGCCGAGGCGTGGCGCCTGGCCCCGCAGCTGGCCCAGGCCGGCGTGCCGGTGTTCGTGGATGGGCTGGGCAACCTGCCGAGCAGCTTCGATCAGCTCGGCGCGACCCTGCAGAACGCCGCGCGCCTGAAGGCGGCCGGCGTGCCGGTCAGCTTCGCCCAGCGCGACGATGCCTCGCACAACGCGCGCAAGATGCGCCAGCTGGCCGGCAATGCCGTCGCCAACGGGTTGCCCTGGGATGATGGCCTGGCGGGCCTGACCCGGGTGCCGGCCCAGGCGCTGGGCGTCGGCGACCGGCTTGGCACCATCGAGCCGGGCAAGCTGGCCGATCTGGTGCTGTGGGAAGGCGATCCGCTGGATGTCGGGCATTACGCCGAGCAGGTCTGGCTGGGCGGTCGCGCGATGCCGATGCGGTCGCGCCAGACCGAGCTGCGCGACCGCTACCAGGCGCCGGCGTCGAGCGAACCGCGCGCATACTCGCGCTGAGTCCCTGCACAGGGCCGCTGCCTGCGGCGGCCCTGCGTTCGGCGGCACTGCCGTCCCGCAACGTGAGCACCCGATCATGGCCCTGCGCTGGTATTTCGATTTCGTCTCACCGTTCGCCTACCTGCACTGGCAGCAGCTCAAGGCCCTGCCGCAGTTCAAGAGCATTGTGCCGGTGCCGATCGCCTTCGGCGCGGTGCTGCACCACCTGGGCAATCTGGGCCCTGCCGAGATCCCCGCCAAACGACTGTTCACCTATCGGCAGGCGCTGTGGCAGGCCCGCAGCGCCGGGGTGACACTGCGTTTTCCAGCGGGCCACCCATTCAATCCGCTGGCCGCCCTGCGCCTGTGCCTGGCCGCCGGGGCCACCCACGAGACGGTCGACCTCCTGTTCAACTGGATCTGGCGCGACGGCCACGCCGGCGACAGTGCGGCCGCGCTCGCCCTGCCCGGCGCGATGCTGGACATCGCCGATGTCGCTGCGGCGATCGGCGCACCGTCGGTCAAAGAGGAACTGCGGCGCAACACGGATGCCGCGCTGGCCGCGGGGGTGTTCGGCGTGCCGACGCTGGCGATCGGCAGCGAACTGTTCTGGGGCAACGACGCCCACCCGCTGATGCAGGCGGTGCTGGCCGATCCGCGCCTGCTTGAGCAGGGGGAGTGGGCCCGGATCAAGGATCTGCCGGTGGCGGTGGAACGCAGCCGCTGAGCCCGGGCCGGCTCCCCGGTCAGGCAAGGCGAGCCGTTTTGAGATAGCGTTCACGTTTCCGAACCTACAACCTGCCGGAGGGGCACAGGATGCGCATCGGAATCGTGGTCGACTCTGCGTGCGATCTGCCGCAGGATTTCATTGAACAACACAACATCGTGCTGCTGCCGATCACCGTCCGCATCGGCGAGGCCATGCTGGCCGACCATCGCGACGAACAGGCCACGCTGAGTTTCCTGCATGCCCACGTAGCCGAGCACGGCGCCGAGGCGGAGACCATTCCGTTCACCGTCAACCAGATCCGGGACCTGTTCCTGGGCAAACTGGTGATCGACTACGACCATGTCTTCTGCATGACGATCACCAAGACCCGCAGCCCGATCCATGATAACGCGATGCAGGCGAGCTTCGCGATCCTCAACGACTACAAGCCGGTACGGCAGGCGGCAGGGTTCAACTCACCGTTCGCGCTGCGCGTGCTCGATACCCAGAACCTGTTCGCCGCACAGGGCGTGACCGCGGTGGAAGCGGTGCGCCTGCGCGACAGCGGCGCGAGCGTGCAGCAGATCCGCGAACGGCTGGAACTGCTGGCGCACAACGTGCACGGCTACATGATCACCCGCGATCTGTACTACATGCGCGCCCGCGCACGTCACAAGGGCGATCGCAGCGTGGGGCTGATCAGCGCCGCGCTGGGCAGTGCGCTGGACATCAAGCCGGTGCTGCATGGCTACCGCGGCGAGACCGGGCCGGTGGCCAAGATCAAGGGCTTCGACAACGCCGTGCAGAAGCTGTTCGATTTCGTCGGGCAACGGGTCAAGGCCGGCCTGATGACGCCCACGGTGTGCATCAGCTACGGCGGCGAGCTGGCCGACCTGCGGGCCCTGCCCGGTTATGCCGCGCTGCGTGAGACCTGCCAGGCGCAGGGCGTGGATGTGTTCGAGGCGGTCATGAGCCTGACCGGGATGGTCAACGTGGGCAAGGGCGCGGTAACGATCGGCTTCGCCGACGGCCCGCATGTCTTCAGCGGCTGAGCACACTGGCCAGCCCTGCAGCGGCCATGCCACGAGCCGGGCACGGCCGCCGGTTCTGCACGCGGATTCCACCGCGTCTCTGCCAGCCTTGCCGCATTCAATGGAGGTAACCATGCCAGTTAGTTACGACATCAGCCTGCCGGATCCGGCCAAGGCGCGCGGCAACGATCCGGACCTGTCCTTCCGCGCCCAGGGTGCGGCCGGGCTGGCCGAAGAACTCGAGAACGCCCTGCGCACCACGGTGCTGTTCGACCGTTGGCGCGCCAAGCAGGACGATCCCGATGCGGTCGATCCGCAGTGGGGCGCGACCGATCCGGCCGCGACCGTGACCGGCGCGCAGGATGATCTGCGCATCAACCTGTGCGCCACCACCAGCATCGACAGCGAGGTGTTCAAGCAGCGCCTGCGCATGCTGGCCGGCAGTCACTGGGAACTGCGCAACGTGCGTTGATCGGCGTTGCCCGCCCCGCTGGCAGCCGGTGCGCTGCCAGCGCGGGTCACGCCTTCCTCCACCTCGCGCCAGCCGCCACCCAGCGCGCGATACAGATCCACCCGTGCGATCGCAGCCGCCGCCTGGCTGTCAGCCAGCGCTGCCTGGTTGTCCAGCGCGATGCGCTGGGTGGTCAGCACGTCGAGCATATCGATCACCCCGGCTTGGTACTGACGACGCGCCGCCGCCAACGCACGCTCACTTTCCTGCACCGCCACCTGCAGCGCCTGCCCACGCTGCTGCTCTGCGCCGTAGCCGCCGATCGCATCGTCCACCTCGTGCCAGGCCTGCAGCACGGTCTTCTGGAACTGCAGCCCGGCCTGGCGTTCCTGCAACCGGCTCAGGGCCAGGTTCGCCTTGAGCCGGCCGCCCTGGAAGATCGGCAGACTGATCGCCGGGCCGATGCTGAAGCGATGTGCATTCCACCCGTCCAGGTCGTCGAGCTGCCTGGCCTGAAAACCGGCATCGCCAGTGAGGGTGATGCGTGGCAGGAAGCTGGTCTTGGCCACGCCGATGCCAGCCGTCGCCGCGTGCAGCGCCGCTTCGGCGCGGCGGATGTCCGGGCGGCGTTTGACCAGATCGCTGGGCAGGCCGGTTGCCAGTGCCGGCAGCGCCGGCCAGTCATGCCGCGCCGCGTCCAACTGTTCATCCAAGGCCCGTGGCGAACGTGCCAACAGCATGGCCAACGCATTGCGCAGCTGCGATTGCCGGTGCTGCAGCGGCGCCAGCCGCGCCTCCAGCGCGGCCACCTGCGCGGCCGCGCTGGCGACCTGCAGCGTGGTCGCCACGCCCTGCTGCTGGCGGGCCAGGGTCAGCCGCTGCACGTCGCGTGCGATGTGCAGATTGTCCTCGGTGATGGTCAGCAACTGTCGCGTGGCACGCAGTTGCAGGTACGTACGGGCGGTTTCGGCCATCACCGCGGTCTGCACCGCGTGCCAGTCTTCGTTGGCGATCTGCACGCGGGCATCGGCGATCTCGACCTGGCGGCGCACACGCCCCCATAGATCCAGTTCCCACCCAAGGCCGATACCGGCCTGGAACAGCCCGTAGTCCTCGCGCCCGGCATTGCCGGACGGATCGTTCAAACCCACTTCGCTGTTGCGCGCACGGGTGGCGCCGACCGTCGCGCCGACGGCCGGGACGCGGTCGGCGGCGCTGCTCCGGCGCAGCGCGCGGCTCTGCGCGACGCGGTTGGCCGCCAGCTGCACATCCAGATTGGCGCGCATGGCCTGGCTCGCCAGCGCCACGAGCAGCGGATCCTCGAAGCCGTTCCACCACGCCGCGTCATCAGCGAAGGCCGCCGAGGTGATCACGCCACCCTCCCACTGCGCGGGCAGGCTTGCCTGGGGCCGCACGAAGTCCGGGCCGAGGGTGCAGGCCGCCAGTGCGGTGCACAGCGCGCTGCCTGCCATCAGGCGCACCGTCTGCCGGCGCATCATGCGCCCTCCCCCGGCAGCCCACGCCCGCCGCTGTCCAGATCCACGCGCGCCTCCACCGACATACCCGCGCGCAGCTGGCCGGCCAGCGGCTGGCCTTCGTCGAGCACGATCTTCACGGGTATCCGCTGCACCACCTTGGTGAAGTTGCCGGTCGCGTTCTCCGGCGCGATCGCGGCGAAGGTCACCCCGGTTGCCGGGGCGATGCTGTCGATCCGGCCGTGCAGCGACTGGCCGGGGAACACATCCACCTGCACGTCTACGCGCTGTCCGGCGTGCATGCGCGTCATCTGCGTTTCCTGGAAGTTGGCGACGACGAATGCCTGCTGCAGCGGCACCACCGCGAGCACCGGCGTGCCCGGGGTAAGGTAAGCCCCCACGCGCACTGCGCGGCGGCCAACCATGCCATCGATGGGCGCGCGCAGCTCGGTATGCGACAGATCCAGTTCGGCACGGGCCTGTGCGGCGTCGGCCCGCTCCACGGCGGCCTGCGCGGACTGCACGCTGGCGGTCAGCAGCGCAGTGCGCTGGCGTGCATTGACCACGGCCGCGGTGCCCTGTTGCAGATGCGCACTGGCCACCGCCTGGCGCGACTGCGCCTGCTGTGCGTTCTGCACGGTGCCGGCACCGTCGCTGGCCAGCGCTTGATAGCGGCGTTGATCGGCCTGGGCGAGGCTGAGCTCGGCGCGACTGACATCCACACTGGCCTGGGCCTGATCGATTACCGAACCCTGCTGCGCCAACGCGGCCTGCGCATTGGCCAGTTGCGCCCGTGCATTGGCGAGATCGGCACGCGCGGCCGCCAGCGCGACCTGATAGTCGCGATCATCGATGCGCGCGAGCACATCGCCGGCCTTGACCGTCTGGTTGTCCCGCACGCGGACCTCGCTGACGAAGCCAGCGATCTTCGGCGCGACCACGGTGAAGTCCGCGGTGACATAGGCGTTGTTGGTGGATTGATGGCGGCCATCGTGCAGCAGCCACCCGGCGCCGCCGGCGAGCAGCAGCAGGCCGGCAGCGATGACGAAGGGAACGGAGTTGCGATGCAGGGACACAGGGGAGTTCCTTGAATTCAAGCCACGGCACGTGGCGGATACATGCGTGTGGGCAGCCACGGAATCAGCGCGATCAGCGCCACCGCCACCCACGCGACGAGGAGATAGAGATCGGCCGAGGTCAGCGCCACGACCTGCGCATGCAGACGCGCGCCCAGCCCGGGTGCGGCGCCCGCGTCAAACCAGGGTGCGTTGCCGATCCGGTCGACCAGCGCGGTCGAGTGCAGATGGCTGCGCGCGGTGGTGACCGCCTCGAGCAGGCCACCGGCGAGGACCGCGGCGAAGCCTTTGACGGTGTTGAACCATGCTGAAGCGAAGGGGCCATCGGTCGGCGCCAGGCTGCCGGTGGCGAGCATCAGCAGCGGTAGCACCGCCATCGGCTGGGCGATGACCTGGATCACCTGCAGCCACACGAAGTTGTCGCGGTGCCAATCGGTGGTCAGCTGCGCGCCCAGGCCACAGGCCAACGCCAGCAGGCCCAGGCCGATCGCCTGCACCCAGCGGCTGTCCACCCGGCGCTGGTTGAGCAGGGTCGCCACCAGCGGCAGCGCGATCAGCTGCGGCAGCGCGACCCACAGCAGCATCGGCGCGGTCTGCAGCGGCCGGTAGCCCTGCACCTTGGCCAGGAAGCTGGAGGGAATCATGATCACCGCCAGCAGCACGAACAGCACGCCACCGAGGGTGATCAGCGCGTAGCTCAGATTGCGGTTGGCCAGCAGCTGCAGCTTGAAGAACGGCAGCGGGTGCGACCATTCGTTGTAGAAGAACAGCGCCAACAGGCCAGTGCCACCGCCGAGCAGCAGGCAGCTCAGCGGCGAGGCGAACCAGTCCAGGCGCGGCCCCTGCACCAGGCCGATGACCAGCATCACCAGCGCCGGGAACCCGAGCGCCAGGCCGACCCCGTTGAACTGCGCGAAACGCTCCAGCCGCAGCGGGTCCTGCGGCAGGCCCCATGCCACCATGCCCAGCGCGGCCACACACCACGGCACGATCTGCCAGAACGCCCAGTGCCACCCCACGTAGTCCACCCACAGCGCGGCCATCGGTGTGCCCAGGCTCGGCCCGAACGTGGCCGTCAGCGCATAGCCGGCCAGGCCGTACAACTTGATGCCCGGCGGCAGGAAGCGCAGCGCCACGCTCATCAGCAGCGGTGGCAGCGCGCCGCCCGCCAGCCCCTGCAGCGCGCGCAGGATCAGGAACGAGGGCAGATCCGGTGCGAACGGACACAGCACGCCCAGCACCATGAAGGCGCCGATCATCACCAGTGCGAAGCGACGCAGTGAGAAGGTCACCGCGCACCACGGCGCAAATGCCATCGCGCTGACCGACATCGCCGTGTACAGCGCGATGATCCAGCTGCCGTCATCGGCACTGAACCCCATCGCGCCCCGGATGTCGGCCAGCGCGACCTTGGTGACGTTTTCGTTGATACCCGAGATCAGCACAGCCAGCAGCACGCCGCACAGGCCCACGGCCAGACGCAGGCCGAACACCGCCTGCGCGGGCGGTGCAGCCGGCACGGCAGTTGCTGCCGGCAACGGGGCGGCAACAGCAGTCATCGAACACCCCCCGGGTACGGGGGATGCAGCGGGAACAACACGGACATGGGTCCACTCCACGACGGGGAGCGGCAGTCTAGGCAGCGCCGATGCTGCGAAAAATGCTGCGCCGGCCATCGCTGGCGTGCATCAGACGCACGCCTCACCGGTGACCGTGCAGGCGGCCGGGGTCGCAGTGCGTCAGGCCTGCGTGGACTCCGCGTCGCACATCGCCTTGATGCTGCGGCGCAGCCAGCGATGCGCCAGATCGCTGTCCAGGCGGGGATGCCATGCCTGCACGACAATCGCGCTGCGGACCGGAATCGGCAGTTCAAACAGGCGCAGCGGTACCCCGAGGCGTTCCAGCCGGCCCAGCATCACGCTGGGCATCTGCGGCAGGATCAGGTCCGAATCGGCCGCGGCGAAGATCGCCGAGTGGAAGGTCGGCATGATCTGCGCGACCCGTCGGGTCAGCCCCAGCGCTTCCAGGTCCTCATCGATCGGGCCATACCACCGGCCACGGCGCGATACGGCGATGTGGTCGAAGGCCACGAAGCGCTCGGCAGTGATCTCGCCGGCGAAGATCGGGTGGCCCTCGTGGGCGGCACCGAAGAACGAGGTACTGAACAGGTTCTGCACCTTGGTATCGGCGCTCAGCTTGCTGACAGCGCTGATGTGCAGATCGATCCGGCCCTGCGCCATCGCATCGTCGTCCCCATCGCCCTCGGGCACGAACCGCAGCACCGAGCACGGCGCCTGCGCCTTGAACAACTCGCGCATGCGGCCACCGTACGTGCCGACAAACACATCGTTGGCGCGGATGCTGAAGGTGCGCTCCAGCGTCAGCATGTCGACCTCGCGGCCGGCATTGAACACCAGGTGGGCCTGCTCGATCACCCCGCGCACCTGCTCACGCAGTTGCAGCGCGCGCGGGGTCGGGGCCAGGCCACGGCCGGCGCGGACCAGCACCGGGTCACCGATCGCCTCGCGGATGCGGCCCAGGGTACGGCTCATCGCCGGGGCACTGAGGTTCATCCGCCGCGCCGCGCCCACGACGCTGCCCTCCTCGATCAGGGCATCCAGGGCAATGAGCAGGTTCAGATCGGGCATGGTCACGGCAGTATCACCTTCAACGTGTGGCGGTGACTTTACTGCAATCCAAAACCGGTATTGATGCGCCCAACGCACGTCTCCGCTGCGGCGCACGGCATGGGTCCAGCGCCAACGGTGCGCGACCCTAGCGCCCCCTCTGCCGAGATTGCCGATGTTCACCAAGATCCTCGTCGCCCTGGATGGCGGCCCACAGCACGCCCAGGTACTGGACCTCGCCGGGTCGCTGGCCGGGCCTTCCACCCGGTTGCACCTGCTGTGCGTGCTGGACCCCGCCTTCGCGCTGGCCGACGACGCACCCCGTGCCGAGCACGCCGAGTATCCGGCCGCCGACGCCCAGGTCCACCAGGCCGAACAGCTGCTTGCCACCGCCCTGAACAGCCTGCGCGAGCGCGGTATCGACGGCATCGGCCACCACCCGGCCGGCGAGCCGGCGCAGGTGATCTGCGACCATGCCCGCCAGCACGGCTGTGACCTGATCGTCATTGGCCATCGCCACCTGTCGCGGCTGGAACGCCTGCTGGACCGCTCGGTCGGGCAATGGACAGTGGACCATGCGCCCTGCCCGGTGCTGGTGGAAGTGCGCGGTAGCGATGCCTGAGCGAACGCCGGCGTGCCGTCATCCATCGGCCGCGGCCGTGCCTTGGCCCGGCGACGGGCGGTGATCGCGCTCAGCCCGGTGCGCCGCCCGCTTCCACCCGATTGCGCCCGCCCCGCTTGGCGGCGTACAGCGCGGCATCCGCCGCCGCCAGCACCTCGGCAGGATCGGCGTCCAACACCCTCGGCACGGTCCCGACGCCGATGCTGATCGTCACCGGTCGTCCCGACTCAGCGGAAGGCAACTGCAGCTGCTCCACTGCACGGCGCATGCGCTCGGCCAGTGCAGGGGCGCCTGCCAGCGGCGTGGATGCCACCACCACGGCGAATTCCTCACCGCCATAACGGGCAACCAGATCCGTGCTGCGCACCGCGCACCCCGCCAACGTTGCAGCGACCAGGCGCAGGCATTGATCGCCGGCCGGGTGCCCGAAGCGGTCGTTGAACGCCTTGAAGCAGTCGATATCGACCATCAGCAACGCGATCCCCTGCCCGCTTCGCCGCGCCTGCTCCCACGCATCACGCAGGCTCTGGTCGAACTGGCGTCGGTTGGCCAGGCCGGTGAGGCTGTCGATCCGCGACAATGCATCGAGCTGGTCCTGCCGCGCGAACGAACGCATCTGCATCAACACACTGCGCAGGCCCGACCCCACGGTAGCCATTGCAAACCCGGCTACGGCCAGATAGGGATGCTCGCGCACCATCAATGCCGACACCACCATCAGCGACAGGGCCAGGATCAAGGGGCTCCCGGCGCGCACGGCCATCAGCAGCGCGCGCGGCACACGCACTTCACTGCGTCGGGAAGGCCGCAGCGCCATGATCGCCAGCAACAGGAACGGGACATCGATCAGCAGATCGACCAGGCCGCCGTAGCTGCCCTCCGTCTCGACGTGGTTGATGTACGCGGCAACACCCAGGTACACCCAGGCGAACACGCACAACGTCCGGAAGAACACGCGCCGAGAGGGATCTTCGCTCGCCCGCCAGCGCAGCAGCGCAAAGCCGGCGATGAAAATGTTCTCCACATCGAACATCAGCCGCAGGTGTGCGATCCCGTCCTCGCCCGCATCGTTGAGCGTGGCGAAGGAGAACGTGTAGACGAAGAACAGGTAGCCGAGCAGCAGCGCGAGCAGCGCATCAATCAGGCTGAGGTACCACGGCTCATGCCGCGGATGGGCCATCGCGAAGGTGAGCGGCACGCCGTACAGCACGTACAGCAGCATGCTCAGCCCCGGCGTCGCATCGGCGTTGCCTCGGCCGACCTCCTGGTACATGTTCAACGCCATGCCTGCCGCCCACAGCCCCATGCCCAGCGCCATCGCGACCCAGCCGACGATCGAGGCGCTGCGGCGGCCCCGCCACACACAGGCCAGCCCGGCCAGCAGAGGCGCCCCGATCAGGAACGCATAGGACACCGGCAGCGCATGCGCGGGCATCAGCACCAGCGCGATGCCATGGCACAGCAGGTACAGCACCGACAGCCAGACCACCATGCGGCTTTCCATTCCGATGCGGCGTTGCGACCAACATACAAGGTTGCCCGGCACCTGGGGATCAATTCATCCCGCGTTGACGGCGTGGGCGCGGCAGGGCGCCGGGCAGCGTCGGCTACTCTTCCTCGAGCTGCTGGAAACGTTCCGCCAGGAAATCGATCAGCGCGCGTACGGAAGGCAGCAGTCCGCGCCGTGAGGGGAATACCGCGTGGATGATCTCCCGCCGTGGCGCCCACGCGGGCAGCACGTGCACCAGCGTGCCAGCGGCAATCTGGTCGCACACCATCATCCGCGGCAGCTGCACCACGCCCACGCCCGCCACCGCGGCCGCGCGCAGGGTCAGCATGCCGCGGGTGACCAGGCGCGGCCGATGATGGATGTCCGCGCGCGTGCCGTCCGGGCCGAACAGATTCCAGACGTGCTCGTTCTGCGGCAGGCCCAGCTCCATGCTCGGCAACGCAGCGAGATCGGCCGGCACCTGCGGCAGGCCCAGCCGCGCGATCAACGCCGGGCTGGCGACCAGGCACTGGCTGCGCTCGGCCAGCACCCGCATCACCAGCTCGGTGTCCTGCAATGGCGGTGGCCGCACCCGGATCGCGATATCGATGCCCTCGGCAATCAGGTCGACCCGGCGGTTGGTGGCATCCAGCTGTATCGCCACCCCCGGGCACTGCGCCAGGAAGGCCGCGATCATCTCGCCGACACGCGTGTCCAGCAGCGCGACCGGGCAGGCCACCCGGACGATGCCGCGCGGCTCGCTGCGGGTGAGTTCGATCGCTTCTTGGGCGGCTTCGGCTTCCACCAGCATCGCCTTGCAGTGCGCGTAGAACGTCTGGCCGACCTCGGTGACCGAGAAGTGCCGCGTCGAACGCTGGATCAAGCGCACCCCCAGCCGCTCCTCAAGCAGCGCCACCCGGCGGCTGAGTTTCGACTTGGGCACCCCCAGCGCCCGCCCCGCCGGCGCGAAACCGCCGTGATCGACCACCTGGGCGAAATAGTAGAGGTCATTGAGATCCTGCACGGCCGCCTCCAGCGTTCACCAAATAGGACTATGAGGATAAATTCTGCTGACTACCGGCGCCAGCGTCCTGAATCCATCATCTCTTCCATCAGACACGGGCCTGCCCCCGGAGGAGTACGACATGAAGAAGATTCTCGGCATCTACAGCGCCCCCAAGGCGCACTGGGTGGGCGACGGCTTCCCGGCCCGGACCCTGTTCTCCTATTCCAGCCACGGCCAGCAGGTCAGCCCCTTCCTGCTGCTGGACTATGCCGGCCCGATGAAGTTCACCCCCGCTGCGCAGCCACGCGGCGTTGGCCAGCATCCTCACCGCGGCTTCGAGACGGTGACCATCGTCTATGAGGGTGAAGTGGAGCATCGCGATTCCACCGGCGCGGGCGGCACCATCGGCCCGGGCGACGTGCAGTGGATGACCGCCGCCTCCGGCATCCTGCATGAAGAGTTCCACTCCCACGCCTTCACCCGCACCGGCGGCACGCTGGAGATGGTGCAGCTCTGGGTGAATCTTCCGGCCAAGGACAAGATGGCCGCGCCCGGCTACCAGACCCTGCTGAACGCGCAGATTCCGTCGGTGCCGTTGCCGGATCAGGCGGGCCGCGTGCGCGTGATCGCCGGTGAGTTCGACGGCCAGCGTGGCCCCGCGCGCACCTTCACGCCGATGGATGTGTGGGACCTGCGGCTGCTCCAGGGCCATAGCGCCCACCTGCCGGTGCCCGAGGGGCGCCATGTCGCCCTGGTCGTGCTGCGCGGCAGCGTGCAGGTCAATGGCAGCCAGGCCGTGCACGAGGCGCAGCTGGTGATGCTCGATCGCGATGGCAGCGCCCTGCAGATCGAGGCCAACAGCGATGCCACGGTGCTGGTGCTCAGTGGCGAACCGATCGATGAGCCGATCGTGGGCTACGGGCCCTTCGTGATGAACAGCCAGGACGACATCAGCCAGGCCTTCGCCGATTTCAAGAGCGGCCGCTTCGGCCAGATCGCTCACGCGTAATTCCGGCGACGTGCTGGATTCGCAGCGCGATTGACGCATCCCCTGTCCTCCGTGGCGATGGTCGTTGCCATCGCCATACCCCGCCGCCCAGCGGCCTCCCCATGCCCAGGAGTACTTCCCATGGCAAGCGAACCCATCCGTGATCCTGTCACCGATCACCTGCTGACCCCGCAGAACGCCGCCTTCATCATCATCGACTACCAGCCGGTGCAGGTGAACTCGATCGCCTCGATGGACCGGCAGTTGCTGGTCAACAACATCGTCGGCACCGCCAAGGCCGCCGTCGCCTACGGGCTGCCGATCGTGCATTCCACGGTCAATGTGCGCAGCGGCCTCAACAAACCGCCGATTCCGCAGCTGCGCAAGGTGCTGGCCGACCATCCCACCTACGACCGCACCACCATCAATGCATGGGAAGACACCGCATTCCGCGACGCGGTGCAGGCCACCGGGCGCCGCAAGCTGATCATGACCGCCCTGTGGACCGAAGCCTGTCTGACCTTCCCCGCCCTGGATGCTTTGAAGGAGGGCTACGAGGTGTACGTCGTGGTCGATGCCGTTGGCGGCACCTCCCTGGCCGCGCATGACGCGGGCCTGCGCCGCATCGAACAGGCCGGCGGCAGGATGATCAGCGTGCCTCAGCTGTTCTGTGAGCTGCAACGCGATTGGCAGCGCCAGGACACGGTGCCGGCGTTCATGGATCTTTTCATCCAGACGGGCGGCACTGCCGGCATCCAGTTCTCCTACGATCGCCAATGAGCGACGCAACGGCCACGCTCCCGCGTGGCCGTTGGGCGGGCATCACCCGTGCAACGCCTTGGCGTGATGCGCGATGTGCTCGCCGATGAAGCTGCTGATGAAGTAATAGCTGTGGTCGTAACCGGGCTGCAGGCGCAGCGTCAGCGGATGACCGGCCGCCGTGCAGGCCGCCTGCAACCACTGCGGCTGCAGCTGGGTGTCGAGGAACTCATCACCACCGCCCTGGTCCACCAGCAACGGCAGGCGTTCGGTCGCGGCGGCGACCAGCTCGCTGGCATCCCACGCCGCCCAACTGGCGCGGTCCTCACCCAGGTAGGCAGTGAAGGCCTTCTGCCCCCACGGCACGCGGGTCGGCGCGACGATCGGCGAGAACGCCGAGACGCTTTTGTAGCGACCCGGGTTCTTCAACGCGATCACCAGCGCGCCATGGCCGCCCATCGAGTGGCCACTGATGCTGCGCGCACCCGTTGTCGGAAAATGCGCCTCGATCAACGCTGGCAGCTCCTCTACCACGTAGTCGTACATGCGGTAGTGCGCCGCCCACGGCTGCTCGGTAGCATTGAGATAGAAGCCGGCGCCCTTGCCCAGGTCATAGCCCTCGGCATCGGCGACGTCATCGCCGCGCGGGCTGGTGTCCGGCGCGACCAGGATCACGCCATGCTCGGCGGCGTAACGCTGCGCACCGGCCTTGGTGATGAAGTTCTGCTCGTTGCAGGTCAGCCCGCTGAGCCAGTACAGCACGGGCAGCTTCTGCGTGGCGGCCTGCGGCGGCAGATACACGGCGACATTCATGTCGCAGCCCAGCACCTGCGAGGTGTGGCGGTACACGTCCTGCCAACCGCCGGACGCGGCGCGATGTTCGATGCGTTCCATGGTGATTCTCCGTAGGGGCGGCGCGGACCGCGCGCCGCCCGTAATGGCTCAGAAATGCACGACCGAGCGGATCGACTTGCCTTCGTGCATCAGATCGAACGCGTCGTTGATCTCGTCCAGGCCCATCGTGTGGGTCACGAACGGGGCCAGCTCGATGTCGCCCTTCATGGCGTCTTCGACCATGCCCGGCAGCTGGGAGCGGCCCTTGACGCCACCGAAGGCGGTGCCCTTCCACGAGCGGCCGGTGACCAGCTGGAACGGACGCGTCGAGATTTCCTGGCCCGAGCCAGCCACACCGATCACCACCGACTGGCCCCAGCCACGGTGCGCGCATTCCAGCGCCGCGCGCATCACGTTGACGTTGCCGATGCACTCGAAGGTATGGTCCACGCCCCAGGTGGTCATCTCCACGATGACCTGCTGGATCGGCTTGTCATGGTCCTTCGGGTTGATGCAGTCGGTCGCACCGAACTGCTTGGCCAGTTCGAACTTGGACGGGTTGGTGTCGATGGCGAAGATGCGGCCGGCCTTGGCCTGGCGCGCGCCCTGGATGACCGCCAGGCCGATGCCGCCCAGCCCGAACACGGCCACCGAATCGCCTTCCTGCACTTTGGCGGTGTTGTGCACCGCGCCGATGCCGGTGGTGACGCCGCAGCCCAGCAGGCACACGTGTTCCGGGTTCGCCTCGGGGTTGATCTTGGCCAGCGAGACCTCGGCCACCACGGTGTACTCGCTGAAGGTGGAGCAGCCCATGTAGTGGTAGATCGGCTCGCCGTTGTAGCTGAAGCGGGTCGTGCCATCGGGCATCACGCCCTTGCCCTGGGTGGCGCGCACGGCCACGCACAGGTTGGTCTTGCCGCTCTTGCAGAACAGGCACTCGCCGCACTCGGCGGTGTACAGGGGGATCACGTGGTCGCCCGGCTTGACGCTGGTGACGCCCTCGCCCACTTCCACCACGATGCCGGCGCCTTCATGGCCCAGCACGGCAGGGAACAGGCCTTCCGGATCATCGCCGGACAGGGTGAACGCATCGGTGTGGCAGACGCCGGTGTGGGTGATCTTGACCAGCACTTCGCCCTTCTGCGGCGGAGCGACGTCGATCTCGACGATCTTCAACGGTTCGCCAGCGGCGAAGGCAACGGCAGCACGGGATTTCATGGGGAGCACTCCAAGGCAGGGAACAAGACAGGTGCGCGCGCGGGTAGCCGCACGCTTATTTCAGGTAGGAACGGATCAGCGCGCTCATGTCGCGCACACGCTCGGCGCGCTGCGCATCGGACTGCGCCGGCTGGCCGAATTCTTCACGCAGGTGGGCTTCCATCACTTCGGACATCAACCCGTTGACCGCACCGCGGATCGCCGCGATCTGCTGCAGCACCGGCCCGCACTCGGCCCCGGCATCCAGTGCCCGATCCAGCGCATCGCACTGGCCGCGGATGCGACGCACGCGGGCCAGGACCTTCTTCTTTTCTTCCGGGGAGTGCGGCACGCGCGAATGACCAGAGAACTATACTGGGGGATAGTATACACAACCGGTCGCCCGCCCGGCTCAGTCGAACGCACCGGCATCGGCCAGTGTCGCCAGCGCATCCACCACGTAGCGCACCTTCGGCCGCAGGTGCCGGGTCTGCGGCCATAGCGCGTGGATCTCCACATGGTGCTGCATGCAGTGGCCCAGCACCTGCTGCAACGCGCCCGACTGCAGGTGCCGCTTCACCAGGAAGTGCGGCATCTGGCAGATGCCCAGGCCGGCGATGGCCGCTTCGATCACGGCATCGCCATCGTTGAGCTGGTGGGTGCCGCTGGGAATGAAGCGCGCTTGCCCGGCGTCTTCTCCGATCCGCCACGCCACCGGCTGTCCATACCGATAGCCGACGATGCTGCGATGCGCATGCAGGTCGTCCACGGTGGCGGGCGTGCCGTGCCTGTCCAGGTAGGCCGGCGAGGCGCAGGTGATCAACTGCTGGGTGCCCAGCCGTCGTGCAACCAGGTGCTGGGCCTGGTCCAGCCCACCGAACCGGATCAGCAGGTCGATGCCCTCTTCGACCGGGTCCACGAAGTGGTCGGTGAAGGTCATGGTGAGCTGCAGTTCGGGGTGTTCGGCACAGATGCGCAGCAGCACCGGCAGGATCATCAGCCGCCCGAACGAGGACGGCATGTCGATGCGCAGGCGGCCTGCCGGCAGGTGCGAGGCCGAGCCCAGGCACGCCTCGGCCGAGGCGATCTCTTCCAGCGCGGTGGCGCAGGAGGCGAAGTAGGCCTGGCCATCGGCGGTGAGCGAAATGCGCCGCGTGGTGCGATGGAACAGCCGCACACCCAGACGCTCTTCCAGCCGCGCGATCGCCTTGCCGACCGCCGAGCGCGAGATTCCCAGGGTCTCGGCCGCTTCGGTGAACGTGGCCGAGCGCGCCGTGGTGACGAAGGTGACCAGCCCATTCAACGATTCCACTGGCAGCATCACCGCGCTCCATTGGGGACACAATGTCCCACTTGCTGGGAAATTGAAGTCCTTTATGTGCCTCCAGGTCAACCCTATCTTGAAGGGGTCGCGCCGCTGGCGCCCCCTTCCCCACGAGTTCGCCTTATGACCGCCCTGCTCTTCCAGCCCTACGACCTCGCCGGTACCCCCCTGCGCAACCGCATCGCGATGGCGCCGATGACCCGCGCACGCAACCCCGGCACCGTGGCCAACGCCCTCACCGCGCAGTACTACCGGCAGCGCGCCAGTGCCGGGCTGATCATCAGCGAAGGCACCCCGGTGTCGCCGCAGGGCCAGGGCTACATCGACGTGCCGGGCATGTGGTCGGCCGAACAGGTGGAGGGCTGGAAGCCGGTCACCGCTGCCGTGCATGCCGAAGGGGGCGTCATCTTCGCCCAGCTCTGGCACGTGGGCCGCATGTCGCACGCCTCACTGCAGCCCGACGGCGGCCAGCCGGTCAGCGCGGGCACCCGCCCGGTGGCCAGCGACCCGAAGAGCAGCGCCTTCGTGTACCGCGAGGACGGCAGCCGTGGTCAGGCCGATCCGACCCCGCCGCGTGCCCTGCGCACCGACGAGCTGCCCGGCATCGTCGACGATTTCGCGCGCGCGGCCGACAACGCGATCGCCGCCGGTTTCGACGGTATCGAACTGCACGCGGCCAACGGCTACCTGTTCGAACAGTTCCTCAACCCGGTCACCAATGACCGCACCGACGGCTACGGCGGCACGCTGCAGAACCGCGCGCGGCTGATCCTGGAGACCGTCGATGCGATGGCCGCGCGGATCGGGGCGCACCGCGTCGGCGTGCGGCTGGCACCGAACAACCTGCAGTTCGACATGCCCGAGTACGTCGGCAACGAAGCGGCGTATCTGTACCTGGCGCAGGAACTGGGCAAGCGCGGCCTGGCCTACGTGCACCTCAACGACAACCATGCACGGGGCGTGTCGGTCCTGAGCGAGGCGTTCCTGCGCACGTTCAAGCAGAGCTACGGTGGCACCCTGATCCTGGCGGGCAGCCTCACCCGCGAGCGCGCGCTGCGACTGGTGGACGAGGGCATCATCGATCTGGCGGCGTTCGGCCAGCCGTTCATCGCCAACCCGGACCTGGTGGCGCGGCTGGAGCGCGATGTGGCGCTGGCGGTGCCGGATCGGGCCACGTATTACGGCGGTGGTGCGGAGGGGTATACCGACTATCCGGTTGCCGGCTGATCATGGGGCCGGCGCGGGCGTGGTGATTCCGTGGGTGCGTGCAGCCACCCATGGGGTGGCTCTACCCGTGCCCCGCCGGCGGTAGCAACTGTGTTGCTGGAGGAGCTTCAGCCCCCCACCGGACGGGCATGGTAGTGCCGGCCGCTGGCCGGCAGCCGTTGGAGATGTGCCCCGGCGCGCTTCAGGCGGGGATCGATTCGCTTTGGGCGT